>NZ_JABFAW010000019.1:0-48966 GCF_017168375.1 Kocuria sp. KRD140 | reverse complement strand
CGACAAACCCTCGACCGGAGACCCCTCATGCCCGTGACATCACCCCTGTTCAGCCTGCGGACCCGCATCGCGGCCGTGTCCTCCGGCGCGCTCCTGCTGTGCGGCGGCCTGGCCGCAGCACCCGCGGTGGCCGCCCCCGCGCCTTCCGGTTCCACCGGGACCGTGTCGATCGCTCAGATCCAGGGCACCGGGGACGAGACGCCCCTGAAGGGCCAGACGGTCACCACCGAGCCCTCCGTCGTCACCGCCGTGTACCCGGGTGATCCGGGGACCCTGGGCGGATTCGTGATTCAGACCCCCGGAACCGGTGGGCACGTGGACACCTCCCGGGCCTCGAACGCCGTGTTCGTGTACACGGGAGCCACCCAGTCCACAGTGTCCGTGGGTGACCGCGTGCAGGTCACGGGTGTGGCCGGGGAGTTCAAGGGCCTGACCCAGCTCGCGGGCAACGTGGCGGTCACTCCGGTGCGCGACAAGCTCCCCGCAGTGAAGCCCGTGACGAACAACTGTGCGTCCACCGCCGCGAACCGCGAGAACCTCGAATCCATGCTCTACCTGCCCAAGGAGAAGTTCCGGGTCTCGGACACCTACGGCGTGGGCCGCTACGGTGAGCTGGGCCTGTCCGCGGGCAAGGAGCTGCCCGCCCAACCCACTCAGGTGGCACGCCCGAACAGCCCCGAGGCGCGCGCCCAGGCGCAGCGCAATGACGCCATCTCGGTCACGTTGGACGACGGCACCAACCGGGGCTTCGCGGCATCGCCCACCCAGGAACCCCGCCAGGTCCCGTACCTGACCCCCGAGAACCCCGTGGCCGTGGGCGACACCGCGCGGATCACCGCCCCGGTGATCGTGGACTACCGCTTCGACAAGTGGCGCCTGCAGCCCACCGCCCCGGTGGTCCCGGGCAAGGAACCGGCCCGGTTCTCCGGCTCGGCGGACCCCAAGCCGGGGTGGGTGGACAGGTGCGGATCGCGTCCTTCAACGTGCTGAACTACTTCACCACCGTGGGGCAGGACAAGGGCTGCCGCGGCGGGAACTACTCCACGGACGGCACGTACAACGTGGCGCAGGGCTGTGACGCGCGCGGGGCCTACGACCGCGCGGACTTCGAGCGCCAGCAGGCCAAGACGGTCTCGGCGATCAACAAGGTGGATGCCTCCGTGGTCGGGCTCATGGAGGTCGAGAACTCCGCGAAGCTCGGCGAGCCCAAGGACGAGGCGCTCGCCTCCCTGGTCAAGGCGCTGAACGAGGCGGCCGGCTACACCAAGTGGGCCTACGTCCCCGTGGCGGATTCCGAGCTGCAGCCGGTTGCAGAGCAGGACTTCATCACCAACGCGATCATCTACCAGCCCCGCGAGGTCACGCAGGTGGGTCAGGTCCGGGCCCTCGGCTCCGAGGCCGTGGCCGGCGGCGCCTTCGAGAACGCGCGCACCCCGATCGCGGCCACGTTCACCGCGACCAAGGGCGGCGGCAAGCACGGCGCAGCACCCACCACGGTGGTGGTCAACCACTTCAAGTCCAAGGGCTCCGCTCCCCGCACCGGTCCCAACCGGGACACCGGTGACGGCCAGGGCGCCTGGAACGCGTCGCGCGTGGCGCAGGCGAGCGCCGTCGTCGACTGGATCCCCGAACTCACGGCCGCCGCGGGCTCCCAGGACGTGGCCGTGCTCGGCGACTTCAACTCGTACGCCCAGGAGGACCCCCTGCAGGAGTTCTACCGCGCCGGGTACGCACGGGCCGCCGAGGACGACCACACGTACGTGTTCGGGGGGCAGGTGGGTTCGCTCGACCACATGCTGATCTCGCCGTCGCTCGCCAAGCGCATGACCGGTGCGGCCGCGTGGAACATCAACTCGGGCCAGTCACCCTTGCTGCAGTACGCCCAGTACCGCACCACGGCCCTGGACTACTACGTCCCGAACGAGGTCGCCTCCTCCGACCACGACCCGTTCATCGCCGGGTTCCGGGCGGGCACGAAGTAGCCCTCCCTTCCGGTACGACGACGCCACCCGGCCCGTTGCGCACGAACGCGGCCGGGCGGCGTCATGCTGCCAGCCCCCGCGACCTCGGAGGCGCGGGACTCCCCGGCTGCCACGGGTGGATCGGGGAACTCCGCGGACAGCAGCGACCCCTTCGGCGGGATGGCCGCGGTGACCGGTCCGCTCACGGCCGCCGAGACGTGCGAGCACATCGACGCGTTCCGGGCCAACATGCCGGGCAACGTGAGCAACGATCCCGCGGGTGCCCGCGAGGCCGTGGCGCAGCTGCGCTCGGCGGCACCGCAGGAGCTCAGCGGTAACCTGCGCGGCATGGAGCAGGTGCTGCACAACTTCGAGAACGGCAACAACCCCATGCAAGCGGTCGAGGGCAAGATGACCGGGCTGACCAACCAGTGCCGGGGCCTCGCGAACCGGTGACGGATCCGCGCAGACATGTGCGATCGTAATTATTCGGCGGATATTACTCAGGGGTCATTCCTGTTCCTATGATGTGCTCACCCCCTTGATCGGTGAGTACCGCACGGGCCGGCGGAGCTGTCATCACACGCCCGCCACGGGCTTCCTCACCCTTAACGAAGGATCCGCGCATGTCCGCCGCAACCTCCATCCGCCGCTCTGTCACGACCGGGCTCATCGCATTGTTCCTCGCCTCCGGCACCGTTGCCGTGGGCTCCTCCGCACCGGCCGAGGCCGCCGTGGTCAAGCCGTGCAAGGCCAGCATGTCCGTGACGCAGCCCCGCCAGTACACCAAAACCTCGGTGAACGTCTCCCAGGTGGGCGCACGCGCCAACGTCACCACCACGGCCAAGTACAAGACCACCACGACCAAGAAGACCGCGGTCGCCTCGACCAAGGGCACCGCCGTGACGACCTACTCGATCGGCCGGGCCACCCTGAACCGCAAGGTGGTCGTGGACGTCGTCGCCACCTCGGGCAAGACCACGTGGAAGTGCTCCACGTCGTTCACGCCGAAGCGCTGACGCCTCGGGTGGGGGGGCACATTCCCACCCCTTCCGCTGGTGAAAATTAAGTGGGGTAAAAGCAGCCTGGCGCACGCGAGGCTGCTTTTACTTCACTAGGAATTCACAACGATCAGTTCACCGTGGGGAGGGAAGAACCAGGCGTCAGGATCTTGACCCCATGTCCGCCAATCGCGCGCCACGATCTGGAGGTCAGCGTCCGTGAGGCCCTGTGCACGAGTACGTTCTGCGAAGGTCGAGTGCAACACGCGGTCCGCCTGGGTGTTCCCCCACCACGCCGTGGCCTCAGGGGTCGCGTAGGTCCATGTCGATGCCCCCGCGTAGGTGATCTCCAGCCCGGTGGCATTCGCCCATGCCCGCAATTGCCGGCCCGCATCGGGCTCACCGCCTGGCGCACGCGCACTTCGGCAGTACGTGGTGAACCATGCGCTCACACCCGGCAGCTGCGGATACCAGGCCATCGCCCCGTAGTCGGCGTCACGTACGGCAATGTGCCCTCCCGGCTTGCAGTAACGGGCCATGTCCCGGAGGGCCTTCACCGGGTCGGCCGGATGCCGCAGCACCTGGTGAGCGTGGACGATGTCGAAACATCCCGGCTCTACATCGAGGTCGAACAGGTCCCCACCATGAACTCGACAGCCACCACGCCCCGCGACCCAGCAACGGCACGTGCGGCGCTGATCGCATCAGCGGAGAAGTCCACTCCCAGGACATGACCGTTCGGGCCGATGCGTTCCGTCAGGTCGAGAGTGATGGATCCGGGCCCGCACCCCAGGTCGAGGATCCACTGTCCAGGTTCGAGGCGATCCAGGAAATACGCACAACTGTTGTCCACGGTGCGGGCGGCGTGAGAGGCCAGAACGCTGGGCTGATGCCCGTGCGGGTAGGCCTCGATACCGTCCGGGAAGTGGGGAACGTCCATCTGGAGACCGTACCGAGTATCTCCCTATCCAAGACAGATCGTCTTGGATAACGAGACACTCGCGACGAGGGCGGACCCGCCTGCCCGGCCCCACCAATCTTCAAGGCGCTCGGTATTGATAGGGAACCTGGAATTGTCCCGGACACGACAAAAGGGCCCCGGAACCCCGAAGTTCCAGGACCCTTCTGTCATCCATCTACCGACTCGTCTGTCAACGATGACCCGACTCAGGACAAACGCGGAGGATGGGGGATTTGAACCCCCATCCCCCTACTCTATGACATGCCAATACCCCGTATGACGTGCGATGATACTGAACCCGACGTGACTCCATACCCCCTATGTGATGGAGTCATGGAGTCAAAATGGAGTCACGGGAGTTTCCGCCGACTCCCGCCCACGCCTCGTCCATGCGCGCGGCCACATCATCCAGATCGCTGTCGAAAAGGTCCGCGTACACATCTAGGGTCATGGCGGCCGAGGCGTGCCCGAGCATGCTCTGGACGGCCTTCACGCTCGCCCCGGACTGGACCGCCAGGGACGCGGCGGTGTGCCGCAGGTCGTGGGGAGAGAGGTAGTCCAGGCCTGCCTCGCGCAGTGCACGCTGCAGCCACTCCTCGCGCTGCTGGGCTGAGGCTTTGCGCGGGGGCCGGACGAATCCGCTGGGGCCGGGGAACACGAGGTCATGCGCGGCCAGGCCCTCCGTGCGCCGCACCAGCCGATCCAGGAGAAAGCGCGGTACGGGGACGGTGCGCTTTTCGTGGGTCTTGGGGGTGCCCTCGACCCACGCCGAGCCGACAAGGCCCGCGGTGCGGTGGACATGGATGCAGGAGCGTACAAGGTCGATGTCCTCCACGCACAGCGCAGCCCGAGGTGGGTCAGGAGGAGGAAAAGATCGGCGTAGCGATCGGGGACGTGCTGGGCTACCTCGCGCACCTCGACGCGGGACAGATATCGGTGGCGGCTACGTCCCCGGCGCGGGAGGGTGACGCCGGCGGCAGGGTTGGTCCGCACGTGCTGGTCCTCCACCGCGACCGCCAGGGCACCGCGCAGGACCTCCACGGCACGAGTCGTCACCGTGGGCGACCGCTCCCCCGCGAGACCATTCGTCCACTCCTGGACCGCGCGCCGCGTCACCCGGCCCACCTGCACACTGCCCCAGCGCGGCTCCACGTGCGTGCGCCAGGAGACATCGAGGGAGCGCAAGCTGCTGGGCTTCAGCCGGCTGCCTCTCGCGGCCCGGTACGCCTGCCAGCAGTCGGCCACGGTGGCGCGGGAATCGCTAGGGGAGACGTAGGAACCCCGCCGCTTGGCCGTCTCGACGACGGAGCCAGCCGCGGGCTGGCCGTGACCGCCAGTGAAGGAGGTGCAGTGCGTGGGGTGCGCGTGGCCTACGCGGAGCCCGATCTGATCGAGGCGGTGCTCGACGCCGCTGGCGTACCGACGCCCGACCCGCTGCCGACGGAGCGGCCCGAGGCGCTGCGTGAGGACGACACCGAGGAGCCCGAAAGTGGTAGCCATCCGGCGCCCAAGAAGGGCAATGGGAAACGTGGGCGAGCTGATGTGGACGACCTGTTGCAGCAGCTGTAAAAAATGCGGCAGTGGTTAAGAGAAGGTACACAACGGTCGAGGGATCACCAGCGTCCAGAGTCACCGCATCGGACACCGGAATGAGAAACCAATAGAACGACAGATAGGGGATAGCAGACGACAACGAAGGCACCAACAACACCCATTGATACCAACAGCAGTAGGACCAGTAGCAGACGATGTATCCGACCACAGGCAGCAGCCACCAGACACCGACAGCCGATCCGCAGCCAGACCCCGGCACCGATACCCGGTTCCATGTCGTCTTGCCCCGCGTCCCGGCCGATCCTCCCGAGCATCCTCCGGTCTATCGCAGTCTTACGCCTGCTGTCCTGCCAGAATCCCCGTCCCCGCCAGAATCACCCCCATTAGCCCTGCTACTACTCCGCTTCGCTACGTAGTAGCAGGCATAGAGGAGTTCTACCGTGACCAGTGTTCTCCCGGCCATCGCCGCCGCCTACGAGACCAAGTCCGCCCGTCAGATCATCCTGGCTCTGCTGGCCGCCGAGCCCGATGTTTCCACCGTTGTCTCCTACGCCCGACGTCGTTTCCACGCCCGCCCGGACATCATGTCTCTCTTGTCCTCCCGTCAGCTTTACGCTTTGGCGTCCGCCGCGTCCGCTCACCGTCAGTCTTCTGTGGACCCTTCCTTTGTCCTCACGGTTCTTGTTCACCGGCTCTCCTCTCCTCCCCCGGCGACGGCGGATCGGGGCACCCTCTCTGTAGACAGGGCGCTCATGTCATATCTCTGTCATCAGCTCCTCTCCGACGACCACAACCCGCGTCGCTGGGACAGCTTGCTGCTTAACCAGCACGACGCCGCGGCGGCGTTGGGCTGGTCCCGTGGCACGGTGGCCCGGTCTCTCGATCGGCTCGTGAACCGGCTCTGGGTGACGCACCAGTCATCCCGTCCTGGTGGCAGTCGCCGGGTGTCTCTGCGCCCGATCCCCGCCCGCTCCCGCGCGGCGTTGGAACGTCGCGCCGGGCCGTGGTTGCACGCGGTGCTGGAGGGCACACAGGTCTCGCGCACCCTGCTGGCGGCACCATGGCATCCGGCCATCGCCTACGGCATCGACTCTCCGCGCCTGGTGCTGCCCGCGTGGCACCTATGCGTGCTGCTGGACGCGCGCGCTGACCCCTCCCAGCACTTCACGGTTTCCACCCTGCGCCGCGCCCGCGGGATGCTCCGTGACCTCGACGGGCTGCACCTGTTCACTGACACCGCGGTGCTCGACGGGCTGGCCGAGGCGACCGGCGCTGACGGCCGCGCGGCGGCCGCCTGGCAGGAGCGGGACGAGCAGAAGCAGGCGCGCCGGGAGGAGGTGGAGAATGCCCGGCACCGCGGGAACGTGGTGCGCCAGATCGTCGCCACAGTGACGCCCCCGCGTGCCCGTGAGTCGGACCCGGAGGCGCTGCGCGAGTATATGACCGAGGTTCGCGGACAATTCGCCGGACTTCTGGAGACCGACCCCGCGCTGGAGGCACGAGTGCGCCGAGAGATGCGCCGACGGCTGGTGCGTAACGGCTGGGAGAGTGCCGCCTGAATAGGGTAGAAGCCACCACGAAGAGGAAAGGTCCCGACTTGTACTACTTGCTCATGATGTATATGAGCCAGAGTTCTTCGACGTACCCGTACGCTAGATAGATCTTCTTCTCCCACCCCAAGGAGACCGCCATGAGCCTTGAACCTCAGAGCCGCGAACAAACAATCTTGAGCCTGCTTAGCCGCGACTACTACAACCTGCATGAACTCGGTGAGAACCCACGGCTCGCCCCCGCCCTGGAGCAACTAGTGATCGTCCTTGACGATCAACAGCCCGACTACACGTGGGCAAGTGTGACGAGCGACGCATGGAATAAAGAAGCAGGAGAATTACATGTCCTCGCAGGCAACACAATGTTCAGCACAGGTTACGGTTCGGCGGATTCGCGCGCTGTGAGAATAGAGCCACTCAGCCTCGTGGACCTTGACGTCAAGATGACTAGGACCCCGCCGAGTGTTCGTATTCCAGGTGGCGTGGAAAAGGTCAATGTCACTCTCAATCGAGATGGCGGTCGGCAGCCGATCAAACTCAAAGCTCAATCCTTGCAGGACGACGAGTCAGTACAGGCGCTCCTCGATCTCGTGCGCGCCCTCGCAAGCCGGCTGGGCTAACCGTAGCCCGGTTACGGAGTAGGTAGCGTGATGAAAAACAAAATGCGCTGGCTAGAGACGGGCACCGTGGCACTGCCGGCGCTAGCGACACTTGGTATTGGTCTTATAGGTAACCCTTTGGAACATCCGTGGTCGACGATCGCCTTTGCCCTCATGTTCGTAGCTGGGATTTGGTGCCTCTGGGTGCGCCGGAAGCACGAGTACCGAGAAACAAAGCAGAAAACAGAACAGGAAAGTGCCCAGCGAGCACAATTGGAGGAGGAGTACCGAGCACGCCTCAACACCCAGGCCACGCTAGTGGGCGAATTGAGCACCAGCACGGGTGGACTTCTTGACGATCTGGCACACCTCACGCGGCAAGACTCCGAAGCTCGAGGGCATCAACTCCTACCCACGCACAAGCAGATCACTGTTGAACTTCTCAAGGTGCTAAGAGCTCACCATGAGCAGGGACGCGCAACACTGTATCTTCCGAAGGAGGACGGGACGCTGACACCAGCAACCTGCAAAGGGCGGCACGACCACGCACGCAGCTTTGATCCTGAGACGCCTCGTGGTCAAGGCGTGTGGCAGTTCCTCAAGAACGGCTCACCGTTCATCTGCAACGATGTTGACGACCCGGAGGAGCTTCCGAAAGGTTGGGAGGGCACTGCCTCGGGTTATAAGGCTTTCGTCTCGTGTCCCATCGTCGTAAACTCCGACATCTACGGCATGCTGACCTATGACGTCCCGGATGCACGCAGCTTGACCAAGAACGACGCCGATGCAGTCATGATTTACGCAGCCATAGCGGGGCTTGCTTCCCGTGTCGTCGAGGGCCGCGAAGACGAGAGCCGATAGAATTGCTTCCAGGGAGGAACCGAAGATGAACAGTAGCTATGGCCTTAAGTCCCGGAACGGTGTGGTTTCTGCCAAACGTGCTGCGCCGTTCAAGCGGGTCGTTCAGTCGGGGCGATCGGGTACACCCCTCAGTCGCAACGAGCAAACAAGCCGCACCTCCTCACCCGAGACTAAGAGCAGTTCTGCGTCCCAGGACAGGCGTAACTAGCGATCCCCGTAGCGGTCAAGTCTCCGGAGAGATCAGAGGTTGCGGAGCCAAAGGAGTCGCCGGATGGGTCCTGTCTTCCGCACCGGTTGGTGCCCCATGGCCTCCCCCATCTCCTGCACGAGTACGCATGCTCGGTTTCCGAGCCACGCGTACCCGAGCGGTGTGAACTTATTGGGGTCCAGTACCTTACTGGCGCTCCGGTAACTCCGTTCCCAGCGGCGGAGGTCGAGTGCCTCGGTGGGAAGCGGCGCAGACGGGTCCGCGTTGTGTACGTCCTGGAAGTGCAGGTATGCATCAACGAACCCCTGAATGTTCCCGACCGTGAAGCTCACGACGTTGGTCTCGAAACGGTTGAACCGCGCGTCACCCGCATTCCGCGCTGTCTTCGCCGCCTCACCGAAGGCGATGCCGTGAAGCAGCCCTAGGCACTCAGCGATCCGATCCACGAGCACGTCTCCGTCCATCGAGGCTTTCCCGGGCGTGTAGAGCCGCAGTGCCCCCATCTGGGTTGCGGTGGCAGTGAAGGCGCGGGACACCAGGAGCCGCCCGCCAGCATCGGCCTCGTACCGCCGCTGTCCCCTGGCCTTGAACCACCACCCGACGACCCCGGCCACCCCAAGGACGAGGAGAGGGAGCCAGAAGTTGTCGATCCACGTCTGGGAGTCAGAGAGCAGCGGGTGCATCGGCGTCCTTCGATCGGGGGCATCGAACGGGAGCTATGGAGTCAAAATGGAGTCACAGGGGGTAGAAAAAGAGCCCCTGACCGGGTGTTTTCCCTAGTCAGAGGCCCTTTTACAGTGAGCGGAGGATGGGGGATTTGAACCCCCGAGGGCGTTAACCCAACACGCGTTCCAGGCGTGCGCCATAGGCCGCTAGGCGAATCCTCCAGGCACGCACGTGCATCACATCCGTGGGCAACGTGCGGCCATCAGCATAACGGAACTGGGCGGGCGGGCGCGAATCGGGAAGGTAGCCGCCCGGAAATGCCAGGCCGAGCGACGTCGTCAACGCACCCGCGCCGCGCAACTGTTCTGACGCCAGTTGGCCGGGGAATCGGTCACGGCCGGCCACGCACTGCATCGGGCCCACTTCATCGCGCGATCCTCGACGTCACCGCCCGGTTCGAACTCCTCGCCGGCTTGAGCTAAAGTATGGAGCAGCCCCTCGTGTGGCGCCATCTCGTAAAACTCCCCCAGGACCGGAAGGTAGCAAGGGTATATGGGCTCTGGCGGGTGCACGGGGGGTCTTCTCGTACCCGGCTCCCCACCCCCGCGAGCGCGCTGTGCGCGTCCGGGTCCCCGGCTAAGGTTTCATACGTGACTACCGCCCTGTACCGCCGCTATCGCCCGGAGACCTTTCAGGATGTCATCGGTCAGGAACACGTGACCGAGCCCCTGATGACCGCGCTGCGCAAGAATAGGGTCAATCACGCCTATCTCTTCTCCGGTCCGCGCGGCTGCGGTAAGACCACGTCCGCGCGCATCCTGGCCCGCTGCCTCAACTGCGCGGAAGGGCCCACGGCCACACCGTGCGGTCACTGCGAGTCCTGCCAGGATCTGGCCCGGGACGGTGCCGGCTCACTGGACGTCATCGAGATGGACGCGGCCTCCCACGGCGGCGTGGACCATGCCCGTGACCTGCGGGAACGCGCCACGTTCGCCCCCGTCCGGGACCGCTACAAGATCTTCATCATCGACGAGGCCCACATGGTCACGCGGGAGGGCTTCAACGCCCTGCTGAAGATCGTGGAGGAACCGCCGGAGCACGTGAAGTTCATCTTCGCCACCACCGAGCCCTCCAAGGTGCTCACCACCATCCGCTCGCGCACGCACCACTACCCCTTCCGCCTCGTTCCCCCGGAACCGCTCATGCGCTACCTCGAGCAGCTGTGCCAGGAGGAGGGCGTCACCACCGAACCGGGCGTCCTGTCCCTCGTGGTGCGCGCCGGCGGCGGCTCGGTGCGTGATTCGCTCTCCGTCCTGGATCAGCTCATGGCCGGCTCCGACGACGGCGGCATCACCTACGATCTCGCGGTCGCCCTGCTGGGCTACACGCACGCGGCCCTGCTCGACGACGTCGTGGACGCCTTCGCCGCCGGCGACGCCGCCACGGTCTTCGCGTCCGTGGACCGCGTCATCCAAACCGGGCAGGACCCCCGCCGTTTCGTGGAGGACCTGCTCGAACGCTTCCGCGACCTGGTGGTGGTCAACGCGGTCCCCGATTCCGCCGCGAACATCCTGCACGGGATGCCCACGGACCAGATCAACCGGTTGCGGAACCAGGCCACCCAGCTGGGCGCGGCCGAGCTCTCCCGCTCCGCGGACATCACCAACGAGGCCCTCAACGAGATGACCGGGGCCACCTCCCCGCAGTTGCACCTGGAACTGCTGTGCGCCCGCATCCTACTGCCCTCGGCGGACCACACAACGCGCGGCATCACGTCCCGGGTGGACCGTTTGGAACGCCGCCTGAGCATTCCTCGGGGCACCGGAATTCGTACGACGGCGCACGACGCCGCGTCGTCGTCCCCCGCGGTGGAACCGACCGCACGCGGAAGCCAGGAGCCCAGATCTCCGGAACAATCCGGCACCGCCGCGCCGGCACCCGCGTCGCACGACGCCCCCGCACCGGAATCCGCCGGGGTACCTTCCCCGATGCCCCCCGCGCTCGACGACGCCGCAACGGACTCCGTTGACCCGTCGCAGCCCGTGCGCCCGGACGGGTCCGCCGCGGACGGCGCGGACGATTCCGCAACGGGCCGTCCCGCGGAGGAGACCCCGGACGTCCAGGAACCCACGGACCCGCAGGACGAGTCCGAACAGCCCGAGGGCAGCAGCCACCCCGCCGCTGCGGATCCCGTTCCGGAAGGCGAGCGCGGCCCCGACGCCCAGCACCCGCCCGCGGACGGCACGACCGACACCCGCTCCCCCGCGTCACAGGACGCGGGAGCCGAGGTCTCGGCACGCATGCAGCAACGGGAGACGTCGAACCAGTACGGGTCCCAGCGGCCTGACGACGACGCATCCCGCCAGTACGCGCAGGGGGAGCCTCGCCGTGACGTCGCGCTACACGATGACCACCAGCCGCAAGCCCCGCAGGCGTCCGAGGAGCAGGCCGCCCCGAGCGACGTCACCAGCGGTGAACTGGAACTGCTGCGTTCCTCGTGGCCCGAGATCGTGTCCGCGCTCGCGGAGATCCGCCGCGTGGCCTGGGCCATCACCGTGCGAGGAACGCCCATCTCGTTCGAGAACCGCACTCTGCGGATCGCGTTCGAGAACGACGGCGACCTCCTGAACTTCCCCCGCTTCGAGGCGGACGTCCGTAATGCCATCCAGAGCGTGGTGGGGCTGGATTGTGCAGTGGAAGCAGTGCGCCCCGGTGACACGCGCGGCCGGCAGGACACCCCGGGTGCGGGTGGTCCGCCGTCGAACGCGGGCCGTGGCACCGGGCCCGGTCCCGGGCGGGACGCCGGCGGTGGACAGGGTTACCGGGGAGATCGCCCCGCGCCCCGGGGCAGCGGGCCCCAGAACGCTCAGGGATCCCGGCAGGATCGCGGATCGCAGCAGGACCGGGGTTATCAACGCGACGATTCCTCCTCGGAGCACGGCCAACAGTACGGATCCGGCTCACGGCGAGACACCGGTGCATCTCGCGGCGACGGACCCACCGGGCGGGACGCCAGGCTGAACGCCTCGGGCCAGGCCGGATCCTCCGACCAACCGGACTATTTCCGCGAGTCTGAGGGCTTCGGGGTCAATCGTCGTCGGGGCAATCCTCCCGCGCCCGACCGCGAACCGACACCGGAACGCGAGTCGCGGTCCATGCCCGATTCCGCCTCTCGTTCCACGTCCGGCACTGACCGGTCCTCCGTGCCCGCTTCCTCGTCGCACTCGGCGCCCGCATCCGCCCCGGACGACGACGAACCCGTCACCTCGTGGTCCGTGGCCTCCATTCCCCAACCGGGTTTCGCCGCACCGAGCGGCGGGGATTCCACGTCGAACACCGCCGATGCGGCGCCCACGCGTGATGATTCGGACCAGAATCCGGACACGTCCGACAGCTTCGGGGGCGACTCCTCCAGGGACGATGCCCACCGAGCGACGGATTCCCCGGCGGACGACCGCGCTGGCACCGGCGATTCCACCTCGGTTCCGTCTCGTGAGGGCTTGGGCGGTGCCAGTGACTCCGCGGACGTCGGCGCGACCTCGTGGACCCCTGGCGCCCCCGCGTCGGATGGCCCCGGGTCGGATGTTCCCGCTTCCGATGACTCCGCGGCATCCGAGTCCCACGATTCCGGGGCCGCTTCCGGCGGACCCGATCTGTCCATGCGTGACGGTTCCATGCGGGATGGTTCCGTGCGCGACGGCTCCGTGCCCGAGGACCCCGCATCGGGGGCCCCTTCCTTCCGTGCCCCGCAGCCGCGAGATCGCGGCCCGGAGTACTGGAGCCCGGAGGAACCGCTGCCCCCACCGGAGGATGACCCCCCGGCGGACATGTACGACGAACCCGTGCCCCGAGCGCCGTCGCCCGCGAGGGATCGTAGGGCCCAGGGCGGGAACGGCCCCGGCGGCGACAACCCGGCGGGTCCCGGTCCCGACCACGACGGGCGCGGGAACACCCGCCCCGGCGGCGTCGTCCCTCGCGAGAACGGCGACACCCGCCCCGGCGGGAACCGCCCGAGCTGGCGAGAGCGCCACGCGGAAGCGATTGCCGCGGCGGAACGGCGCTCCACCGACATCGCGCCCCCGACCTCGCGCAGCCCCGGCATGGAGGACGAGAACTTCGTCCCGGGCGCGGACGACGAATCCCTCGAGGACTCGTCCCTGTACGGGCGGGCGGCCATCGAGCGCATCCTGGGCGGCATGCTCATCGACGAGCACGCCCACGGAACGGATCAGTGACCGGGCCCATCGCCCGGCTGTTCACGAACACGACAATGAAGGAGCGCGGTGTACGAAGGACCGGTCCAGGACCTCATCGATGAGCTGGGGAGGTTGCCGGGTATCGGCCCCAAGTCCGCGCAGCGCATCGCCTTCCACCTGTTGGACGCGGACAAGGACGAGGTCCAGCAGCTCGTGGAGGCCATCACCACGGTGAAGACCTCGGTGTCGTTCTGCGTGATCTGCGGCAACGTCACAGAGCAGGAGGAGTGTGCGATCTGCCGGGACGCCCGCCGGGACCGCAGCGTGATCTGCGTGGTGGAGGAGTCTAAGGACGTCATGGCCATCGAACGCACCCGCAGCTACCGGGGGTTGTACCACGTGCTGGGCGGCGCGATCTCGCCGCTGCAGGGTGTGGGACCGGATCAGCTGCGCATCCGCGAGCTGATGACCCGGTTGTCGGACGAGACAGTTCAGGAGATCGTGCTGGCCATGGACCCCAATCTGGAGGGCGAGGCCACCTCCACGTACCTCACCAGGATGTTGAAAACGCTGGGTATCCGGGTCACCCGGCTGGCCTCGGGGCTGCCCGTGGGCGGTGACCTCGAATACGCCGACGAAGTCACGCTGGGCAGGGCCTTCGAGGGACGCACGGTGGTCTCCGAGGCCCGCTGAGGCCCGTAACATTCGCGTCCCTCTTTGTGTCCACGAATGCCCGCTCGACTCCGCGCGGCTGCGGGTGAGCGGATAGCATGGATCACTGATCCCGCGAGACCGCCCGTGCGTTCGGGCCGGGTGCCTGCCTGTGAGAGGAATGTATGAGCCTCATTGTCCAGAAGTTCGGCGGTTCATCGGTCGCCGATGCCGACGGTGTCCGCCGGGTCGCCCGGCGAGTAGCCGAGACCAGGAACGCCGGCCACCAGGTGGTCGTGGTCGTCTCCGCGATGGGTGACACCACGGACGACCTCCTGGACCTCGCCGGTGAGGTGGCCCGCAAACCACCGGCTCGCGAGTTGGACATGCTGTTGACCTCCGGGGAACGCATCTCCATGGCCCTGTTGGCCATGGCCATCTCCGACCTCGGCGTCCCCGCGCAGTCCTTCACCGGATCCCAGGCCGGAATGATCACGGACGGCGCCCACGGTGCGGCCAAGCTCGTGGAGGTCAGCCCCCTCCGAGTGCGTGAGGCGCTCGACCACGGCAACGTCGCGATCATTGCCGGGTTCCAGGGCGTCAACCGCTCATCCAAGGACATCACCACGCTGGGCCGCGGCGGTTCGGACACCACCGCCGTGGCGCTCGCCGCCGCCCTGGACGCGGACGTGTGTGAGATCTACTCGGACGTGGACGGCGTCTACACCGCGGACCCCCGCATCGTCCCCACCGCCCAGAAACTGGACCGGGTCTCCTCCGAGGAGATGCTCGAGCTCGCCGCCAACGGCGCCAAGATCCTGCACCTGCGCTGCGTGGAGTACGCCCGCCGCTTCAACGTGCCGTTGCACGTCCGTTCGTCTTTCAGTCACAACGAGGGCACCATGGTCATCCCCAGCCCGCACGAGAACCTCACGCCGCAGAAGGAGATCCCCTTGGAACAGCCGCTGATCGCCGGTATCGCTCATGATCGCAGCCAGGCCAAGATCACCATCGTGGGGGTCCCCGACCGCCCCGGGATCGCCGCGCGGATCTTCCGGTTACTGGCCGACTCCAAGGTGGACGTGGACATGATCGTCCAGAACGTCTCCACCGGCGAGAACCCGCTCACCGATGTGTCCTTCACCCTGGCCGAGTCCCAGGGTGACCTGGCCATGAACCTGCTGCGTGCCGCCGAAGAGAAGATCGGCTATGCGAGCCTGGACTACGACGACGAGGTGGGCAAGCTCTCCCTCGTGGGCGCCGGTATGAAGACCAACACCGGCGTGGCGTTCACGTTCTTCGAGGCGCTCGCGGAGAACGACATCAACGTGGACATGATCTCCACGTCCGAGGTCCGGATCTCGATCATCACGTCCATCGCCAAGCTCGACGAGGCCGTCCGGGCCGTGCACACGGTGTTCGGTCTGGACTCGGACGAGACCGCCACGGTGTACGGGGGTACGGGACGCTGACCCCGGCTTCATCCATGAGTTCTGATTCGGACCCGTCCGAGGATCCCCGGCTCGCCGAGATCATCGACTTCCTGGGTGGTTCGGACGAATCCGCCGTCGAGGATCCGCTGTCCCTGGCGGACCAGCTGTGCTTCTCGCTGTCCGTGGCGTCACGCAGGGTCGCGCACAGCTACCGCCCCGTGCTGGAGCCTCTGGGACTGACGCTGCCCCAGTACCTCGTGATGCTCGCGCTGTGGGATGCCAACCCGCGCACGGTGAAGGACCTGGGCGAGCAGCTCATGCAAGATTCGGCAACGCTCTCGCCCCTGCTCAAACGCTTGGAGGCCCGCGGTTACCTCACGCGGGAACGCGATCCGCACAACGAGCGGGCCCTTGCCGTGACTCTCACGGAGGAGGGCGCGCGTCTGCAGGACGGGGCGCAGGCCGTGCAACCGGAGATGATGCGCCGGTTGCGGTTGTCCCCTCAACAGGTCCGGTTGCTGAACCGCGGGATGCAGCGGTTGATCGACAACACCCAGGACGCCGAGAGTGCATGAGGCGCTGACCCGGGAGGAGTGGTCACGCCGGGCGCACGCGCACGCGGAGCGGGTGGCGCCCCACACCCGGCCGTTCCTGGACCGGCGGTCCCGCGGGGAAAAGCATCCCGTGGAGGACTTCCTGTTCACGTACTACACGCTGTCCCCGGCCCAGTTCACGCGGTGGCACCCTGGGCCCGGCGTCATCCTCTTGGATGCCTCGGAGCGCGAGGGCTGGAAGCACTACCGTCCCGCGACGACCGCGGAGCTCGAGGCGGCGGGCGCGGGGGAGGGCGTGAGCGGCGTCGTCGTCGCGGTGGAGGAATTCGTGGCCGAGCGGGGCACCGCGGTGCGGTTCACGCGCGAGATCCTCGCGAACACCCTGGCCAGGAGCGGGACGTTCGACTGCTTCGGGCTGCATGAGTGGGCCATGGCCTACCGCGCGCAGAGCAACGGTGTGCGCCACGAGGACGCGCCGTTGCGCTTGGGGGCGTCCGGGACGGACGACGTGGTGGAGGCCCACCGGATCCGCTGCTCGCACTTCGACGCGTTCCGTTTCTTCCAGCCCCAGGCCGTGGAACGCAACGAGCTGCAGCCCACGCGCGAGTCACAGCGCCGCATGGAACAGCCGGGGTGCCTGCACGCGAGCATGGACCTGTACAAGTGGGCCTACAAGTTGTTGCCCGCGGTGGATTCGGACCTGCTCGCGGACTGCTTCGACCTCGCGTGGGACGTGCGCGTGACCGACATGGAGGCCTCCCCCTACGACCTCACGGAATGGGGGTACGAGCCCGTGCGGATCGAGACGCCCGAGGGCAAGGCCGAGTACGTCCGGCGCCAGCGCGCCTTCGCGCAGCGGGGTAATCGGTTGCGAGAGCGCTTGGCGGCGACCGTCGAGCGGCTCCTGGACGGGGTCGACGACGCCGCGTCCGCGCCGCTCGATTCCACCGGCTCCGCGCCCCGGTCACGCCGTTCGGACGACGCCGCGGTGCCCGTCCGCGCGGCCGGGCATGATGGCGCGACGAGGCAGTCCGGAGCGGGCGGGCACATCGGCGCTATGGCGCGGACCGGAGCAGTCGGACGGAACGGCGCGAGCGGCGTCGTCATGCAGGGCCGAACCGCTCGGACCCGCGGAGACCGTTCATGAGGCCCGGGGAAACCGCCCACGGATGGGAACGGATCACCGTGGTCTCCGCGGTGGCGGAACCCCTCGACTTCGTGACCGCCCGCTCGAGCGCGGGCCCGGTGCTCGTGACCCGGGATGCAGACGGGGCGCTGCACGTGCTGTCCAACACGTGCCCACACCAGCAGGCCACGGTGTGCCGGGAGGCCGCGGGGCGCGCCGAGAGCTTCGAGTGTCCCAACCACTACTGGGTGTTCGGCCCGGACGGCCGGTTCCTGGGCTCGCGACTGGCCATGGCCGCCGGTCGGCAGCTGCCGCACGACCCGGCCAAGGACCTCCCCGCGGCCGCCGTGGATGTGGTGGACGGCTGGGTGGTGGCGCGCTTCGACTGAGCGGACCTCGGCGTTCGTCGTCTCCTGCTGCAGCGCGTCCTACTCGAGCGCCGCCTGCTCGAGTGCCACGGCGGCGTTGAGCAGGGCCAGGTGGCTGAGGGCCTGCGGAAAGTTGCCCAGAAACGAGTTGTCCTCGGGGTCGATCATCTCGGTGAACAACCCCACGTCATTGGCGAGAGGGAGCATCTCGTCCATGAGGTCCACGGCCTCCTCACGACGGCCCACCGTGGCCAGCGCCGCCACGGTCCAGAACGAGCACGCCACGAACGCTCCCTCCTCCTTCTCCATGCCGCTGTAGCGGTACATGAGCGGACCGCGGCCCAGCTCCTCCCGAACGGCGTCGATGGTCGAGGACATGCGGGGACCACGATCGAACCCGGTCATCGCGTGCAGCAACACGGACACGTCCAGCTCGTCGGTTCCCGGGTACCAGACGTACGCGCCCCGTTCCTCGCTCCAGCCCTCGGTCTCGATCCACTCCCGGATCCGTTCCCGTTCCGAGCGCCACCGATCCACGCACCCGGGGATGTGACCGGCCTCCGCCAGTTTCACGGCCCGGTCCAGGCCGTGCCAGCACCCCAGCTTGGAGCTCGTGTAGTGCCGGTGCTCAGGCAGTTCCCACATCCCGGAGTCGGGGCGGCGCCACAGGTCGCACACCGCGTCCGCGAGGTCGGCGAACATCCGGGCGGTGGCGGTGTCCAACACGTTGCCGCCGCCCACGTAGAGGTGCGCGATGTCGAAGACGTCCCCGTACACGCCCAACTGCAACTGGTCCGCGGCGTCGTTGCCCGAGACCACGGGGCCGATCCCCCGCCACCCGGGGGCGTCGTACTCGGTCATCTCGGAGGCGGGGACCTCGCCGTCGAAGCGGTTAAGGACGTGCAGGTCGGGGGTCTGTGCCCGGGCCCGGCGCAGGATCGTGGACACCTGCGCGTGCACGTCCTCCTGCTCCCCCAGTCGCAACAGCGAGTGCAGGGTGTAGGTGGCGTCACGGATCCACGCGAAGCGATAATCGAAGTTCTTGGTGCCCTCCCTGTTCTCGGGAAGGGACGTGGTCGCCGCGGCCGCCACGGACCCCGACGGGCTGTGGCTGAGCAGTTTGAGCGCGAGGGCGCTGCGTTCGACCTCCGCGCGGTAGGGACCGTCATAGTCGAGCAGATCACGCCATCGGCGCCACGTGTCCCGGGTCATGGCCACGTTCTTGCGGATCTCACGGGGCGAGGGCAGGCGCAAGGGCTCATCGTGCGTGGCGACCACCGCGAGCAGGTGCTCGGAATCGGGGCGCGTGGTGAACCGCCCGGAGATCTGCTGGGTCCCCACCTGCGGTTCCCCCGCATCGTCGGTGCGGACCCCCATGCCCACCCGGTTCGTGCGCAGCACGGGCTCCCCCGCGATCATCTCGACCCACGGGGAGACGGTGTTGAACATGGTGCCCGGGGCCACCCGCCACACCATGGCCACGTTCCCGGTCACACCGTCCACCGAGCGGGCCAGTTCGTTCCACGGCAATTGCCCCGTGGACCCCATGTTGAGGGAATCGGTGACCCGCACGGTCCCCGAGGCCGTGGAGAACGTGGTGGTCAGGATGTTGGTCCCGGGGACGTACTCCCGGGTGACCTCGAACTCCTCCTCCGGGCGCAGCTCGATACACCCGCCGTGCTCGGCGTCGAGCAGCTTGGCGAACGGCGGCGCGGAGTCCAGGTCCGGGACGGGGTACCAGTCCACGGATCCGTCCTGGGCCACCAGCGCCACGGTGCGCCCGTTACCCAGGGCTGCGTAGGAACGCAGGTCCACGTAGCCGTCCCGGCGCCGGGACACCTTGTTCAGGAGCTCGGCGCGGTCGGGGGTTGCGTTCACGGGGCTCGTTTCTCTCGTGAGGCGGGACGGGAGGACGGCGGATCGCGCCGCAGGAACGGCACGACCCGCCCTCCGGAGGACTCGGTGACGTCAGCGCGGCCGGGTCACAGGATCGGGCTGCCGCCAGTGACGGCGATCCTCGCCCCGGAGACGTAACTGCCGTCGTCGGACGCGAGCAACACGTACACCGGGGCCAGTTCTGCGGGCTGGCCGGCGCGCCCGAGGGGCTCCGCGTCCCCGAAACTCTCGAGCTGCTCCGCGGGGATGGTCGAAGGGATCAACGGTGTCCAGACGGGCCCGGGGGCCACGCTATTGACGCGGATCCCGCGCTCCCCGAGCAACTGCGCGAGACTCGCCGAGAAGTTGGCGATCGCCGCCTTGGTCGCCGCGTACGGCGCCAGGGTGGGGACCGGCATGTCCGAATTGACCGACGAACTGCCGATGATCGCCGATCCCGGCGCCATGTGCGGCACGGCGGCCTTGGCCAGGTAGAAGTACGCCCCCACGTTGAGCTTGAAGGTGTGCTCCCACTCCTCGTCGGGGATCTCCTCGAGGCTCTCGCGCGTCATCTGGTAGGCGGCGTTGCTCACGAGCACGTCCACCTTGCCGAACTCCTCCACGGCCTTCGCGATCACGGCACGACAGTGCGCCGCTTCGGACAGGTCCCCGGGGACCAGGACGGCCTTGCGTCCCGCCTCCTCGATGTAGCGGGCGACGTCGCGGGCGTCCCGTTCCTCCTCGGGCAGGTAGGTGATCAGCACGTCCGCGCCCTCGCGGGCGTAGGCGATAGCCACCGCTCGGCCGATCCCGGAGTCACCACCGGTGACGACCGCGGCCTTGCCCTCGAGCTTGCCCGATCCGCGGTAGCTGTCCTCACCGCAATCGGGGACAGGGTTCATCTCGGCCTGCAGTCCGGGGGCCTCTTGCTGTTGTTCAGGGAATCCCATGACAGTGTCCTCTCTGGTGGAGCGGGTCCGGGCGAGCTCTCGCGCTTCGCCGACCCGGTGACCGGGAGGACTCCCGGGCGGGCCGACGCTCAGCACACTTTCCATCGTAGGGGACGCCCGTGTCCGGAAACATCCCCTGCGGGCCGCGCACGGCAGCTCTGCCGTCTGCCCGCGGCCCACCCGCGGGCCGATAGGATGGGCGAGGATTGGCCCGTAAGCGCAGGAGTAGTGGAAATGGCCCGTATCGTCGTTGACGTCATGCCCAAACCGGAAATCCTTGACCCGCAGGGCAAGGCGATCGCGAATGAGTTGCCCCGGATCGGGCTCAGCGGTTTCACGGAGGTGCGCCAGGGCCGCCGGTTCGAACTCACGGTCGAGGGCGAAGCGGACGAGCAGGTGCTCGCCCAGGCCCGCGAAGCCGCGGAGAAGCTACTGTCCAACCCGGTGATCGAGGACGTCGTGAACGTCTCCGTGGCCCCCGAGGAGGACTGAGCGTGGCCCAGAACCTCACGGCCGAGCAGACGTCCCTCGTGGCGGACCTCTCCGAACCCGCCACCGATTCTCGACTCGCGGACGTGCGGGTGGGTGTCGTGACCTTCCCGGGCACGCTCGACGACCGCGACGCCGCTCGCGCCGTCGAGATCGCCGGCGGCACCGCGGTGCCGCTGTGGTACGCAGACAAGGACCTCAACGGTGTGGACGCCGTGATCCTGCCCGGTGGCTTCTCCTACGGGGACTACCTGCGCGCCGGTGCGATCGCCCGCTTCGCCCCCCTCATGGACAGGATCGTGGACGCTGCCAATGCCCGGGAGGGCATGCCGGTGCTGGGGATCTGCAACGGTTTTCAGGTACTCACCGAGGCCCACCTGCTGCCGGGGTCCATGATCAAGAACGAACAGCTCAAGTTCATCTGTCGGGACCAGGCGCTGCGCGTGGAGAACACGGACACTGCGTGGACCGGGCGATTCGAGCAGGGCCAGACCATCGTGGTGCCGCTGAAGAACCAGGACGGGCAGTACGTCGCGGATCAGCGCACCCTGGACGAGTTAGAGGCCGAGCACCGGGTGGTCTTCCGCTACGCGGGCGGCAACCCCAACGGTTCCCGCAACGACATCGCCGGGATCACCAACGCGCGGGGCAACGTGGTGGGACTCATGCCCCACCCCGAGCACGCCGTGGAACCGGGCTTCGGCGCCGATCTTTCCGGCTCCGGTCCGGTCCAGATGCGCCAGGGAACAGACGGGCTGGACGTCTTCGTCTCCGCCCTGGAACACCTATTGCGCTGACCCGTCCACGCCGCGCTCGCCCGCAGCGAGGACCGCGGCGTCCCATCCGTTCGTCATCGGGCCAGTTCGGGGAACCGCACCCGGCCCACACCATGCCTCCGCGTGAGCGCCCGCCCGGCACCGCACGCCCCATCGTTCGCAAAGGGATCTAGTAGTCGTCATGAGCGAAACCCACTTCAACCTGGACACCGTGGAGCACGCCGCCTCCACCCCGGACACCGAGCTGCCCTGGGCGGAACTGGGGCTGAACGAGACCGAGTTCGAGCGCATCAAGGAGATCCTGGGCCGCCGCCCCACCGCGGCGGAACTGGCCATGTACTCCGTGATGTGGTCTGAGCACTGCTCGTACAAGTCCTCCAAGGTGCACCTGCGCCAGTTCGGGGACAAGGTCACGGACGAGATGCGCAAGAACCTCATGGTGGGCATCGGTGAGAACGCCGGCGTCACGGACATCGGGGACGGTTGGGCCGTGACCTTCAAGATCGAGTCCCATAATCACCCGTCCTACGTGGAGCCCTATCAGGGTGCGGCCACGGGCGTGGGCGGGATCGTGCGGGACATCATCTCCATGGGTGCCCGCCCGGTGGCCGTGATGGACCCGTTGCGTTTCGGCGCGATCGACCACCCGGACACCCAGCGTGTGGTGCACGGGATCGTGGCCGGCGTGGGCGGCTACGGCAATTCGCTGGGGTTGCCGAACATCGGCGGAGAGGTGGAGTTCGACCCGTGCTACCAGGGCAACCCCCTGGTCAACGCGCTCGCCGTGGGCGTGATGCGCCACGAGGACATCCGCTTGGCGAACGCGTCCGGGACGGGCAACAAGGTGGTGCTCTTCGGCGCGCGCACCGGCGGGGACGGGATCGGCGGCGCCTCGGTGCTCGCGTCCGAGTCCTTCGACGACTCCAAGCCCTCCAAACGCCCCGCGGTGCAGGTGGGTGACCCCTTCGCGGAGAAGGTGCTCATCGAGTGCTGCCTGGAACTGTTCAAGGGCTCGCTCGTGGAGGGCATCCAGGACCTCGGTGCGGCGGGCATCTCGTGTGCCACGTCCGAGCTCGCGTCCAACGGTGACGGCGGCATGCGCGTGGACCTCACCGAGGTCCTGCTGCGCGATCCGTCCCTGACCCCGGGCGAGATCCTGATGTCCGAGTCGCAGGAACGCATGATGGCCGTGGTCACCCCCGAGAAGGTCGCGGGCTTCGAGGCCGTGATGGCCAAGTGGGACGTGGAGTACTCGTGGATCGGCGAGGTCACGGACACCGGCCGCCTGGTCATCGACTACCAGGGCGAGGTCATCGTGGACGTGGATCCCCGCACCGTGGCCCACGACGGTCCCGTGTACGAACGCCCCTACGCGCGCCCCGAATCCCAGGACGCCCTGCAGGCAGCCCACTTCACGGGCTCCCCGGAGGACGCCGCCCGCCCGTCCGGCGCGGAGCTCGGCCCTGCGCTCGTGGAACTGATGGCCTCCCCGAACCTGTGCTCCAAGGACTGGGTCACCGACCAATACGACCGCTACGTTCAGGGCAACACCGCCATGGCCATGCCGGATGACGCCGGCGTGATCCGCGTGGACGAGCGCACCAACCTGGGGGTGGCCCTTTCCACGGACTCGAACGGCCGCTACACCCGCCTGGACCCGTACCAGGGCGCCCAGTTGGCGCTCGCCCAGGCGTACCGCAACGTGGCCACCGCGGGCGCGCGCCCCGTGGCCGTGTCCGACTGCCTGAACTTCGGTTCCCCCGAGGACCCGGACATCATGTGGCAGTTCGCGGAGGCCGTGCGCGGCCTCTCGGACGGGTGCCAGACCGTGGGTGTGCCCGTGACCGGCGGTAACGTCTCCCTCTACAACCAGACCGGCGGCGTGGCCATCAACCCCACCCCGGTGATCGCCATGATGGGCGTGTTCGACGACGTCACGCGCCGCACGCCCTCGGGCTGGAGTGAGGATGGCCAGGCGATCTACCTGCTCGGCGAGACCGCGGACGAGCTGGACGGCTCCGAGTGGGCGCGCGTGCGCGGCCACCTGGGTGGGTTGCCCCCGCGCGTGGACCTGGCCCGCGAGCGCGTCCTGGGTGACATGCTCATCAACATGTCCCGGGACGGGATGATCGACGCCGCGCACGACGTCGCGGAGGGCGGCCTCGGGGCCACGCTCGCCGAGATGGCGTTGCGCTTCGGCGTGGGCGCCCGGATCGGCCTCGGTGAGGTCGCCGAGCGGGACGGCGTGGACCTGTTCACGCTGTTGTTCTCCGAGACGCAGGGCCGCGCCGTCGTGGCCGTGCCGCGCTCGGAGGAGGTGCGCTTCCAGGACATGTGCACCGTGCGCCGCTACCCGTTCGCGCGGATCGGCGTGGTGGACACCGAGGCCGGGACCCTGGACTTCCAGGGCGAGTTCACGGTGGCGCTGGACGAGCTGAAGACCGCCCACGCATCAACCCTGCCCCGTCACTTCGGCTGACGGGCCGGGACCACAGCACGAGAACCCTCGGAGGGAGCCATGTTGGACGACATGCCGCGGCCGGTTCCGCCGCAGCCGTTGCGCACGCAGCGGTTGGAGCTGCGCGCGTTCACACCGGACGAACTCGAGGCCGTGGCCGGGGGCTCACGACTGCCCCAGTTCGCGCCGGGTTTCCCCACCCCCGAGAACGAGGACTGGGCCCGGGAGGCGATCGAGGCCGGTGAGCACTTCTTCACGGAGAGCGACTGCGCCCTGCTCGCCGTGATCCGGCTCAGCTCGGGGCAGATCATCGGCGCCGCGGGGTTTGCGGGACCCGCCATGGACCACGAACTGGAGATCAAGGGGTCCATCGTCCCGGAGCACCAGAACCAGGGGCTGGCCACCGAGGCCTTGCGCGCGCTCGTGGACCGCGCATTCGAGGACCCCGGAATCCGTGCGGTGCACGGCTCCGTCCCGACCGACCACGAACCGGCACGCCGGGTGCTCGTGCGCTGTGGGTTCGTGAAACGACCCTCCGAGGGCTCGGAGGACACCTACTACCTGCGACGCCCCTGACGAACGGTCACGGATGTACCCCTGGATACCCTTCAACCTGCTCCCCGCGGACACCCTGCCGGAGTGGATCCTCATCATCCTGGCGGTCCTGGACCTGCTCCTGAAGATCCTGGCCCTGGGCTGGATCCCCCATCAGCGCCGTCCGTCCGTGGCGCTCGCGTGGTTGCTCGCCATCTTCCTGATGCCGTACGCGGGGCTCCTGTTGTTCGTGGTGATCGGTTCCACCCGGTTGCCGCGCAAGCGCATGGCCAAGCAGGCCCGGATGAACCACGTGATCCAGGAGAACACCCCCGAGCACTTCCCCCTGGGGCCCGAGCTCGCCGTGTACCCGGAATGGGTGCGCACCACCGCGGAGCTGAATCAGAACCTGGGCGCCCTGCCCATGGTGGGTGGTAACGACTTCGAGATCCTCACCGACAACCACGATTCCATGGCGCGGATGGCCCGGGACGTGGACCGCGCCACGGACTACGTGCACTTCGAGTTCTACATCGTGGCCGTGGACCGGATCTCCCGCGATCTGCTGGACGCCCTGATCCGCGCCCACGAGCGCGGGGTGCGCGTGCGGATCCTGATCGACCACGTGGGGTCCCTGGGCTACCCGGGGTACGCGGAACTGGTCCGCCAGTTCAACCGCTCCGGGGTGCCGTGGCGGCGGATGCTTCCCATCCGCCCGTGGCGCGGCGAGTGGCAGCGCCCGGACCTGCGCAACCACCGCAAGATCCTGGTGGTGGACGGCCAGGTGGCCTACACGGGCTCACAGAACATCATCCACCGCTCGTACAACAAGAAGAAGAACCTGCGCAAGGGCCTCGAGTGGAAGGACCTCATGGTCCGGGCCACGGGATCCGTGGTCACCGAGCTGAACGCGGTGTTCGTCTCGGACTGGTACTCGGAGACCGACGACCTCCTGCTGGACGAGACCCCCGCCGCGCTCGAGCACACGGCAGGGCCCATGTACGCCCAGGTGGTGCCGTCCGGGCCCGGGTTCGAGACCGAGAACAACCTGCGCCTGTTCAACCACCTGATCTACAACGCCAATCACCGCGTAGTGATCTCCAGCCCGTACTTCGTCCCGGACGAGTCCCTGCTCCACGCCATCACCACGGAGGCCCAGGCGGGCGTACGGGTGCAGTTGTTCGTGGGTGAGACCTCGGACCAGTTCCTCGCGCAGCACGCCCAGAACTCGTACTACTCCGAACTCGCGCGCGCCGGGGTGGAGATCTACCGGTACAGCTCCCCCACCGTGCTGCACGCCAAGTTCGTGCTCGTGGACGACATCGTCTCCGTGATCGGCTCGTCCAACATGGACGAGCGTTCCTTCGCGCTGGACCTGGAGGTCTCCGTGTTGATCGTGGACGAGCCGTTCCGCACCCGGATGGAGGACGTGGTGGAGCAGTTCCGCGCCAACTCCACCCTGTTGGACCTCGAGGCCTGGGAGAAGCGCTCGCTGGGGCGCAAGTTCGTGGAGAACGTCTGCCGCCTTACTTCCGGCCTGCTCTGACGCGCCCCGGACGACGACGCCGCGGGGCCGGGTGCGGCGTCGTCCGTCCCCTCGGTGCCGCCCACCCGGGGCGGGCGCGAGTGTCCGTTCCTCGCCCGGGTGCGCGAACGCCGTCGCCGCCCGCAGAGATCGGGGTGGCGACGGCGTCGTCGTGCACGGTGGGCACGGGGCCCGGTGCGGATCAGCCCGCTACGAGCACCGCGCGGCCGTTGAACGTGCGGTTGCGCAGGCCGTCCAGCGCGGAGTTGACCTCCTGTGCGGTGAGCGGGAGCTCCGTGATGGGCGGCTTGGGCAGATCCGTGTCCTGGGCGAGCTTCACGAGCTCCTTGAGCTCGGGCAGGCTGCCCACGAAGTTGCCGCGAATGTTCAGCAGGTTGAACGCCACGAGCGCGGTGGGGAACGTGAACTGGCCGCCGAACAGCCCCACGCTCACCAGGGTGCCGCCATTGGCCATGGCGAACAGGGCGGCGCTGGAGGTGTCCCCGTTGTTGACCAGGTCGATGGCCGCGGCGATCTTCTCCCCGCCGGCCGCCACGATGTCCTGGTGGGGGGCCTCACCACCCGCTACCACGGTGGCCGTGGCACCCATTGCGGTGGCGTTCTCCAGTGCCTTCTCGCTCATGTCCACCGCCACGATGTTCTCGTGACCCAGGGCCTTCAGCAGCGCAATGGTCATGAGCCCCACGCCACCGGCGCCGATGACCGCAACCGGCTTGTCCGCGGGGACCGGCATGATCTTCTGGATGGCCGAGTAGGACGTCAGCCCGGAGCAGGCCAGCGTGGCACCGAAGGAAGGGTCGATGTCGCCCAGCGGCACCAGGTAGCGGTCCCCTGGAACCAGGACCTCCTCCGCGTAGCCGCCGTTGAGCGCCACCGAGAGGTTGCGCTTGGCGCCGCTGCAGTAGTTCTCGCGGTCCTCCTGGCAGGCCTGGCACTCACCGCACCCGACCCAGGGGTAGACGATGTACTTGGTGTCCCCCGGCTGCACCGTGGCCTGCGGGCCCACCTCCACCACCTCTCCCACGATCTCGTGGCCCAGCACCACCGGGTACTGCGCGCCCGAGGCGGTCAGCTCGCGACGCCCCGCGCTGCCCAGGTCGAAGTACCCGTCCTGACAGTGGACGTCCGAGTGGCACACCCCCGAGTTCGTGACGCGGACCAGCACCTCGGAACCCGTGAGCTGGGGCTTCTCCAGCTCGATCTCCTCCGCCGGGGCACCGGGTTCTGTGTGACCGAAAACCTTCATGGCTGACTCCTTCGTGGCGCATTCGCATGTGCGCTTCTCATGTGGGCTACGCCATCACTGTAGGCCGCATCACAGCGATATGCACCGGCTCATTGGGGCAGATGGACTCGGGAGTAATGTCTACGCACGCCCACCGGGGCCCGCGACAGCGCACGACGACACTACGGGGCCGGCGCATCCGACGGAACGGTCTGGACCGCGGGGCCAGGCATCCTCGTCCGCCGGTGCGGCACACGACGGTGAGGTCCCGCGAACCGCGCCACCCTGCTGGACACTTCCTCGCTCAACCGTCCCGCCCCAGCAGAGCGGCGTACCGCTCAGTGGCGAGCTTCGAGAAGAGCAGCACCACCAGAGCGGACACCACGCTCGTCAGCACGAGCCCCAGGGACCAGGACACCCACACGGAGAACAGTGCCGCGACCACCGCGACGAACACGGCCGCCGAGCAGATCTGGGTGGCCACCCGGCTCCGGGTCAGGGCGAAGAACAGGGCGTCCAGCAGCGTGTCCACCAGCATGAGCCCCACGACGACCATGCAGACCCCGAGGAACTGCGCGAGGAGCCTGACCGCCCCCACGGCCTGGTGCTCCCCGAACACCTGTCACAGCACCTGGGGAGCCAGCACCGACAGCGGGAAGCCCACCACGACCAGGCCCAGCTCCATCAGCACCCCCCATTCCTTGGCCTTGCCACTCCCCGCCGCCTCTTCCACCGATCGTCCGTCTTGTCGTGCGGTGCCCCGCACGTTCCGCCCGGCACCCCGCGGCTTTCGCACGGCCTCCCGCCCGGCCGCCGGGTCGGCTCAGCAGCTGCCCGCCGAGCAGCCCCGGTCCACCGGGACCGACGGTACCTCGGCCGTCTCCTTGACCGTCAGCAGGTGACACTCTGGGAAACGGTGCTCGGCATCCGGGCGGTTCACTGCGCGCCACCGCTCCGTGAACCCAGCGCGGTAGAGGCGGCCCGCCATCACGTCCGGGTGCCAGCGCCAGTCGGGCGCCACCGCATGGTCGAAGAAGACCACCGGCCGGCCGCCGTCCACGGCCTGGAACGCCACCAGCACCACAGCGCCCGCCGGCAGCAGCTGCGGGTGCGCGCTCCGCGGTCGCGTGTCCCGTGCCGCACCCCCCGTCCACCACGGGGCAGGACAGTCCGGGCTCCCGCACGTGCTCGGCGAACGCCGCCGCGGCGTGTCGCGCGTGCCCTCGGGAAGGTGCGGCGCTGCGTCGTCCCCTGGCTCGGGGCGGCTCAGCGCGAGCTGGCCGTGGCCACGGAGCTCGCGCCCGCGAAGGCGCCCCGGTAGGCCGCGGCGGGATGGGTGTCCTTGACCCGCGGCTGGCCCTCGCCGTAGAGGGACTCGCGCAGGGTGGTGCCCTCGTACTCGGTGCGGTAGCGCCCGCGCTTCTGCAACTCGGGGACCACGTACTCGACGAAGTCCTCGAAGGAACCGGGGCTCACGTGGTAGGCCAGGTTGATGCCGTCCAGGCCGCCCTCGTCCACCCAGGTCTCGAGCTGATCCGCGACGGTCTGCGCGGAACCCACGAGCACGGCACCCATCCCGCCCAAGGCGCAGTGCTTGGCGATCTCCTCGCGTGTCCACTGCTTGTCCTTGGACTGCAGCGTGAACGGGGTCAGGAAGGACTGGATGGAGTCGGTCTTGATGTAGTTCAAGGCCTCGTCCTCGTCGAACTGGGACAGGTCCACGCCGGACCACCCACCGATGATCGCCTGGGAGGCCTCCAGGTCCACGTATTGCAGGTAATCGCGGTACTTCTCCTGGGCCTGCTCGTCCGTGTCCGCGACGACCACGGAGAGCATCGCGTAGATCTTGACGTCATCACGGCTGCGGCCCTCGGCCTGAGCCCGGTCGCGGATCTTGTCAGTCACGAAACGCGTGAGGTCCGGGCGCAACCCGCCGATGAACACGGCTTCCGCGTGCTTACCCGCGAACGCCTGCCCGCGCGAGGACGCGCCGGCCTGGAAGATCAGCGGTGTGCGCTGCGGGGACGGTGCCGTGAGCCCCGCTCCGGGAACCGTGAAGTGCTCCCCGCTGTGCCGGATGGGATGGACCTTGGTGGGATCCGCGTAGACACCCGTCTCACGGTTCTGAACCACAGCGTCCTCCTCCCACGAGCCCTCCCAGAGCTTGTAGCACACGTCCAGGAACTCCTCCGCGATCTCGTAGCGCGTATCGTGCTCAATCTGGCGCGGCAGGCCCTGGTTCTCCGCAGCGGACGGAAGGTAGGAGGTCACCACGTTGAATCCCACGCGGCCCTTGGTGAGGTGATCCAGTGTGGCGTACTTGCGGGCCAGGGTGTAGGGCTGCTCGTAGGTCACCGCGCTCGTGACGCCGAAGCCCAGGTGCTCGGTCACGGCGGCCATGGCCGAGACCTGCATGAACGGGTCGTTGACCGGGACCTGGGCCCCGTCACGCACGGCCGGAGCCGCGGAGTTCTTGTAGATGTCGTAGATGCCCACCACGTCCGCAAGGAACAGGGCGTCGAACTTGCCCCGCTCCAGCAGCTTGGCCAGCTCCGTCCAGTACTCGATGGTGTTGTACTCGGTGGCCCGGGACCGCGGGTGGCGCCACAACCCGAAGCTCTGGTGATCCACGCAGGTCATGTCGAACGCGTTGACGGAAATCCGTTTGCTCATCTCGGTCAGCCCCTCAGCAGGAACACGACCCGCGCCCCGTGCACCACCTACGGCGGCCTACCTTGCGGGTCCAGCGCGCTTGTGTGGCGCCGTACTTGCCGCATGCGGTGTGTCATGCGGCCCGATCCTCACCTGGGGCACCCCGCTACGGGAGAGGGTTGCCGTCCGACAAGCCAGGGCTAAAAGTCGGCACTCGTGATCGTTGTGGCATCGATCCTAACGGGGATCCCCGGTCCTCGGAAACACCTCGGGTTACGGCACGTCACGACGGCGCCCCGGCGCGTCACACGATTTGCACCCGCGGGCTCCCGGCCCGTTCAATGGTGTGGTTCCCATCCGGAGCGGCTGAGAGACCTGGCTCGTTGACGTCGCAGCAACCAGCCCCACGCGGGCAAGGTGCTAATGCCAGGAACGATGGAGTTGATGAATTGAGCCATATCCTCACGCGCCCGGAATCTGCCGTCGACGCCGCGGCGGTCACCTTCGACCGGGTCGGCAAGTCCTTCCCCGCACACCACGGAGCGCATGTCCACGAGGTCCTGAGGGACGTGACCTTCACGGTGCGTCCGGGCGAGATCGTCTCCGTCCTGGGCCCCTCGGGGTGCGGCAAGTCCACCCTGCTACGCGCCGTGGCCGGGCTCGGCACGGCGAGCGAGGGCGAAGTCCGGATCGACGACTCGGTGGTGCGCGAGATCGACCCGCGCTGCGCCGTCGGCTTCCAGGAACCGCGGTTGCTGCCGTGGCGCAGCGTGGCACGCAACGTGGCACTGGGTCTGCCCCACGGGACTCCCGCCCGGGAAGGGAAGCGGCGGGTGGCGCAGCTGTTGGAGCTCGTCGGCCTGTCCCACCACGCGAATCACCGTCCCTCGGAGATCTCCGGGGGCATGGCACAGCGCGCATCCCTCGCCCGGGCCCTGGCACGGAACCCGCGGGTCCTGCTGTTGGACGAGCCCTTCGGGGCCCTGGACGCCCTGACCCGGATCAGGATGCAGGATCTGCTGCTGGACGTGCACCGCGCCGATCCCACGACCGTGCTCATGGTCACCCACGACGTCGAGGAAGCCCTGGTGCTCTCCGATCACGTGGTGGTGCTCGCGCGCGAAACGGCCACGGGCCCCGCGACCATCGCCGAGATCATCTCCCCCGAGCTGGCCCGCCCGCGCTCCCGCGAGGACAGTGAGATCACCGCGCTGCGCGCCCACCTGTTGGCCCTGCTCGGCGTGGAGCGCTGAGCGCATGGCGCAGTTGTCCCGACGCCGCGCACTGCAGGCACTCGGCCTGTCCGCGCTGGCGCTGCCCCTGAGCGGATGCGTCATGGAGGGCGAAGGTCCAGGCCGCGGTGTGGCCGGCGGTTCCGCGCACGAGATCTACCTGGACTACGCGACCTACAACCCGCTGTCCCTGATCATCAAGGCCAAGGGCTGGCTCGAGAAGGTCGCCGGGGCCCACGGCCAGACCGTGACGTGGGTGTACTCGGCCGGTTCCAACAAGGCCAACGAGTCGCTACGCGCCGGGGTCGTGGACGTGGGCTCCACGGCAGGTTCCGCCGCACTGCTCGCGCGTGCCAACCGCTCGCCGATCAGGACGATCGACCTGTTCTCACAGCCCGAGTGGTCCGCGCTCGTGCGCACCCCGGACTCCCCCGTGCGCACCGTGGCGGACCTCGCGGGCACGTCCGTGGCCGCGACGAAGGGCACGGATCCGTACTTCTTCCTCCTGCAGTCCCTCGGCGCGGCGGGCATGAGCGCACAGGACGTCACCGTGGTGAACCTGCAGCACGCGGACGGGCGCACCGCGCTGGACACCGGTCAGGTGGCCGCATGGTCCGGACTGGACCCCGTGATGGCCGCCGCGGAGAAGGCGGGGGACGTGCTGTTCCACCGGCAGTTGGAGTTCAACACGTACGGGTTCCTCAACGCGCGGGAGGTGTTCCTGCAGCTGAACCCCACGGGTGCGCAGGACGTGGTGAACACGTACGCCTACGCGCGGCAGTGGGCGCTGCAGCACCCGGAGGAGGGGATCGCGATCCTCGCGGAAGGCGCGAGCATCGATCGCGACACCGCCCGGCGGGTCTGGCAGCGCACCCACCTGGACATCGACCCCGTTCCGGGCCCCGAACAGCTCGCGGTGCTCGAGCGGGTCGGGCCCATCCTGGTGGAATCCGGGGATGTCTCCTCGCAGCAGGACGTGGACGAGGCGCTCGCGAACATCGTGGAGCAGCACTACGCACAACACGCCGATGCGGCCGCCGTGGCCCAGGTGATCGAAGGGAAGCAGTCCTCATGAGCACTCACGACACCTCCTCCGCCGCACCGCGGTCCTCGGACGGCGCGTCCTCCGAAGCAGCTGGCGTCACTGCGGTGGCCACACTGTCCGACGACAACGGACGCCACGAGGCGGGCGCGGTGGCGCCCGGCGACGTCGCAGCCCCATCAGACACCCCTGCCGCGGCGGATTCCCGCACGCGTCCCAGCGCGCTGCGCAATCCTTGGGCCCTGGGGCTGATCGGGATCGTCCTGCCCGTACTGCTGGTGCTCGCGTGGCACACCCTCTCCACGAACGGGACCTTCTCCCCCGTGCAGTTGCCGCGCCCGTCCGCGGTGCTCGCCGCGGGATGGGAGCTGCTGCGCAGCGGTGACCTGTGGTTGCACGTGGGGATCTCCACGCAGCGCGTGATCGTGGGCTTCCTGATCGGCAGTGGGCTCGGGCTGTTGCTCGGCGCGTTGCTGGGGCTCTCCCCGTGGGCGCGGGCCATCGGCTCGCCTACGATCGGCGCGCTGCGCGCCGTGCCGTCCCTGGCGTGGGTGCCGCTGCTATTGCTGTGGATCGGGATCGGGGAGAACTCCAAGGTGACCCTGGTGGCAATCGGCGCCTTCTTCCCGGTGTACACCACGGTGTCCGCCGCGCTGCGCCACGTGGACCGGCACCTGATCGAAGCCGCACGGTCCTTCGGGCTGCGCGGGGTCAAACTCTTCACCACCGTGCAGTTGCCCGCGGTGCTGCCCTCCGTGATCTCCGGGCTGCGCCTGGCCCTGGCCCAGGCGTGGTTGTTCCTGGTGGCCGCGGAACTATTGGGCTCCTCCATGGGCCTGGGGTTCCTGCTCACCGATTCGCAGAACAACGGCCGCACGGACCGGTTGCTGCTCGCGATCGTGTTGCTGGCCGTGCTGGGCAAGCTCACGGACGCCCTGCTCGGCATCTTCGAGCGGTGGACGCAGCGGCGCTGGAGCGTGGCCGGAACCAGGTGACAACCCGCCCGGTTCCCGCCGGCGCCCGCCGTTCCACCGGGGCCCGGTCGTTCGACCGGGGGCCCGGCCGTTGCAGACACCGACCGTTCGGATCGACATCACAGGAGGACTCGTGACCGGCACGCACTCGTACTCAGACCCCGCTCACCCCACACCGAACCCGGCGTTGATCTCCGACGACGCCCGGGTGCAGTTCTGGGTCGAGCAGGCCGGGCGGCTGGACTGGGCGCAGCCGTGGCACACGGCTCACCGGTTCGAGAAGCCGCAGCGCACGGGTGAGGACCACGACGGCAACCCCACTTACACCGTGCCCGAGATCGCGTGGTTCGAAGGCGGGAAACTCAACGTCTCGTACAACTGCGTGGACCGCCATGTGGCAGCCGGGCGTGGTCAGCACGTGGCCCTGTACTTCGAGGGTGAACCCGGGGACCGCCTGGTCTATACCTACGCGGACCTGCAGCGTGAGGTATCCAGGGCCGCCAACGCCCTGCTCCAACTGGGCGTGGAGAAGGGCGACCGCGTGGTCATCTACCTCCCGGTCATCCCGGAGACCGTGATCATCACGCTCGCGTGCGCGCGCATCGGGGCGATCCACTCGCTCGTGTTCGGCGGGTTCTCCGCAGAAGCCCTCAAGTTCCGGGTCGAGGACACCGGAGCCAAGGTCCTGGTGACCACGGACGGGCAGAACCGGCGCGGCGCCGTCGTCCCCGTGAAGACCAATGCGGACGAGGCCTGCAGCGGTGAGAACAGCATCGAGCACGTGATCGTGGTGCGCCGCACGTCCCGGCCCGGGCGCACCGATCTGCCGCGCGGCACCCGGGGCCTGCATTCCAAGGACGAGGAACTCGTGCCGTGGACCCCCGGGCGTGACGTGTGGTGGCACGAGCTCACCGCGGGCGTCTCGGACGTCCACGAGCCCGAGGCGTTCGACGCGGAGACGCCCCTGTTCATCATCTACACGTCCGGCACCACGGGGAGGCCCAAGGGCCTGGTCCACACGATGGGCGGATACATGGTGCAGACGGCATACACCCACGCCCTGCTGTTCGACCTACTCCCGGACGTGCCCGACGCGTCCGGGGTGCTGCGCCCGGAGGAGCTGTCCGCCGTGAACGACCCCGCCAAGGTGGACTCCACCGTGCACTGGTGCACCGCGGACCTCGCGTGGGTCACCGCGCACACCTACGAGATCTACGGCCCGCTGGCCAGCGGCGTGTCCCAGGTGATCTACGAGGGCACACCCAACACCCCGGATTACGGCCGCCACTTCGAGATCATCGAGCGCTACGGCGTGACCAACTACTACACGGCACCCACCCTGATCCGCTCGCTCATGGGCGCGTTCCCCAAGGGGCTGCCCCCGGTCTACAACCTCTCCTCGATCCGGTTGCTCGGCTCCGTGGGCGAGTCCATCAACCCGGAGGCGTGGCGCTGGTTGCGCGCCCAGGTCGGCCGCGACGAGGTGCCCTTCGTGGACACGTGGTGGCAGTCCGAGACGGGCTCCTGCGTCGCATCCCCGCGCCCGCACGATCCGCAGTTCGCCCCTCCCGGCACGTTCGACGAGGCCGCAGCGCACACCTCCCTCAAGCCCGGTTGCGCTACGCGTGCGGTCCCCGGCGTATCTGTGCGGGTGCTGGACGAGGCCGGTGAGGAAGTGGGCCCCAACCTGCAGGGCTACGCCGTGATCGACAAGATCGGCCCGTCCATGGCCCGCACGGTATGGGGCGATCCGCAGCGCTACCTGTCCTCCTACTGGGCGGCCTACGGCGAGCGCGGTTGGTTCCTGGCCGGGGACGGCGCACGCACCGATGACGAGGGCGACCTCTACATCCTGGGGCGGGTGGACGACGTGATCAACGTGAGCGGGCACCGGTTGTCGACGATCGAGATCGAATCCGCCCTGGTGACCCACCCCCACGTAGTGGAGGCCGGGGCCACCCCGATCCGCGACGCGGTAACGGGCCACGCCATTTTGGCGTGCGTGGTGCTCACGGCGGATGCGCAATCGCTGTCCGCGGACGAGGTCCGCGAGGAGCTGCGCGCGCACGTGGCCCGGGAGATCGGCCCGATCGCCAAACCTCGCGAGGTCATCGTGGTTCCGGATCTGCCCAAGACCCGTTCGGGGAAGATCACACGCCGCCTGCTGACCCAGCTCTACGAGGGCGAGCAGCTGGGCGACCGTTCCTCGCTGCAGAACGAGGAAGCGCTAAACGCGATCGCGGAGGTCTTGGCAGGGCGTGCTTAGCTTGACCACATGAGCTTGTTGCCCCGATCCCACGGCGGTCGCGGCTGGGTCTGGTTGGCGTGTGCGGCCGGGGTCGTGCATGCCGGATTCAGCCTCTACTGGGCTTTGGGCGGGCACTGGTTCCTGGACACCGTGGGGCAGTGGACGGTACGGCTGTCCTACGAGGCACCCCTGGCCGTCGGGCTGGGGCTGGGCATGGTTTCGCTTTTCAAGCTCATGGCGGCCATCATCCCAGTGGCGGAAGCCTACGACAGGGTGCCCTGGCGGCGGTTCTGGCGGGCCACAAGTTGGGTGGGTGCCGCGGTCCTGGTGGTCTACGGCGGGACCAACACGGTGATCAGCAATGCCGTGCTCATCGGGCTCATCCGCCCGGCCACCGGATACGAGCGACTAGCCATGATCGGTCACGCATGGTTGTGGGATCCACTGTTCCTGGTCTGGGGTGCCGCGCTGCTGATCCATCTGTGGCGGTCCCGGCCGGCGCGGACGCGCCCGCACGGCACACGTAAGTCACTTATCGGGAGGTGAACATCCGCACGAAGGAGACGACCGGGGAGCCCACGCCGCCAACTGCGGATGACCACCACCCAGGCTTCTTCCCGATCTGCGGGCATGACCGCGTGTGACCCCGCGAACTGTTATGCCCCGAAGGAACTTCTAAGATGGCTCAGTGATGAATTCCGCCGCGCAGCCCTCGACCGAGCGACCCGTCACCGGCACTACCCGCACGGCCACCGCCCCCGCGGACGCGTCCGTCACTGCCGGGATTGCTGCCGTGGCCGGCGATGCCTGGCAGCGCATGTTCGGGGACACCCACAGCTCCGACCTCAAGCTCGCCATGGCCGCCTCGGGCACCGTGTTGAGCGTGTTCACTGTGGGGCACATGGCCGGGAATATGCAGGTCTACCTAGGCCGGGACCACTACAACGAATACGCCGAGTTCATTCGCACGGTGGGCGCGCCGGTGCTGCCCCGCAACTCCGTGCTGTGGGTCGTGCGTATCGGGTTGATCGGAAGTGCTGCGACCCACGTGTTGGCCGGAACCGAGCTCACGCTGCGGGCCATGAGCGCCGAGGGCCGCACGGTGGCGGATGCGCTCCGGCCCATCACGTGGCGGGTGGGCGCCGCCGCTCAGAAGATACGGAACGGTTTCCCCACCGCGCCTGCCCCGAGCGGGACGCAACGGTACCGGAAAGCGGCGTTCGACGGAGCCTTCCTGGCCAGCCACTTCGACCGCCACGCGCCACGTCAGCGTCCCCGAGGCCGACGCCGCTCCGTCCCCCGAATCATCGCCCGCTCGATGCGCTCCACGGGCGCGGTGCTCGGACTGTTCACGGTGTACCACGTGCTGGACCTGACGGCGGGCGCCCGGCCTGCTGCTTCCGTAAGCCACACCCACGGTGACGCGTACGGCAACCTGGTGGCGAGCCTGTCCCGGCCGTCCGTGGCGGTGTTCTATACGGCCTCGATGGCCGCGCTCGCCGGACACATGATCCATGGCTTGCGGACCGCCGCGATGGACACCGGGGTGACCGGAACCGCGCGACGGGTACGACAGGTGGACACGATCGCTAAGGCCGTGGGCGGCGTCGTCGCCCTGGGGAACGTGAGCATTCCCGTGGCCGTACTGACCAAGGTGGTGCGCTGATGCTGTTGACCGTTCACGTGTGGCGCCAGGCGGGCGAGGACGAGCCCGGTGGCTTCGAGACCGTCCACCCCGTGCAGGCCCGCGAGGACCTGAGCATGCTCGAATTGCTCGATGCCGTCAACGAGACGCTCGAGCGCCAGGGTGCAGAGCCGGTGAGCTTCGACGACGGCTGTCGCGAGGGCATCTGCGGCAAGTGCGGCGTGACCGTGGACGGCGTGGCCCACGGGCCGGAGAAGAACCGGGCCTCGTGCACGCAGTCGCTCAGGGCCTACCGGGACGGGGACGAGATCTTCATCGAGCCCCTGCGCGCGGGAGCGTTCCCGGTCAAGAAGGACCTGTCCGTGGACAAGAAGGCCCTGCGGCGCGTGGCCAAGGAGGCCAAGTTCCCGGTCGCGATGAAGGCGTTGAACACCGCTGGGTGCATCAGCTGCGGCGCGTGCGTGGCCGCGTGCCCCAACGGCTCGGGCCAGCTCTACGTGGGCACGCTGCTCAAGGAACTGCCGCCGCTCGCCAAGACGCCCGAGGAACGCGACGAGCGCTCGAGCAAGGTGCTCGACGCCGCCGAGCACGAGTTCGGCCCGTGCTCCCTGCTGGGCGATTGCACGGAGGTCTGCCCGGCGGGGCTGCCACTCGAGAACCTCACCGCGGTGGCGCGGGAAAACCTGCGCCGGAAGGACCCCGAGAAGTACGGCTGAGTTCCGCCCCGAAGCCAGCGAGCTCACCAGCAGTCGGCGACCCCACGGGCGGGAAGTTCACCGCTTTCACCGCGGGCCCCACCGACCGGGGGCCGAACCGCGGACGGGCGGGTCAGCCCTTGCGCCACCGGGGAAAGGGCAGCCGCAACGGCCCGGCGGGACGCGCGGTGGTGCGGGCCGCCGAGCGTGAGTCCTCGACCACCGTGGCATCCGGGATCCTGCGGGCCAGGGAACGCTGGAACCTGTTCTGCAGCGTGACCTTCGCGGCGGGGCACCCGTGGCGCGCGCCCTCTGAATCAATCGCACCCGCTTTCGGGCGGCTGCGATCCGCACGGTTTGGTCCGTCACCCACGCGCGCGACACAATAGACGCACCATCCCGAGCGGCCGAGAGACCTGGATCCATGACGCCGCAGCAACCCGCAGTGCTCGGCCAACTGCACGGTGCTACCGCCAGGACCGATGGAGTGCTGCGCGGCCCCGGGCAGCTGTCGGACGGGAGCCGTACCCGGCCGACGAGGAGGACATCCATGGCCGAGCACCAGTTCGGTTTCCGCACCCGCGCCCTGCACGCCGGCGGCACCCCGGACGCCGAGCACGGCGCCCGCTCCGTGCCCATCTACCAGACCAGCTCGTTCGTCTTCAAGGACGCCGACGACGCCGCCAACCTGTTCGCGCTGCAGAAGTACGGCAACATTTACTCGCGCATCGGCAACCCCACCGTGGCGGCCTTGGAAGAGCGCATCGCCTCCCTCGAGGGCGGGATCGGGGCGGTCGCCACGTCCTCCGGGATGGCCGCCGAGTTCATCACGTTCGCCGCGCTGTGTGGCCAGGGTGACCACGTGGTGGCCTCGTCCCAGCTCTACGGCGGAACGGTCACCCAGCTGGACGTGACCCTGCGTCGCTTCGGTGTGGAGACCACCTTCGTCCCCGGGACCGAGCCCGCCGACTACAAGGCCGCGATCACCGAACACACCAAGGCCGTGTACACCGAGCTCGTGGCCAACCCTTCCGGGGAGATCGCGGATCTGGAGGGGCTCGCCGCGGTGGCCCACGAAGCAGGCGTGCCGCTCATCGTGGACGCGACGCTCAACACCCCGTACCTGTGCCGCCCGTTCGAGCACGGCGCGGACATCGTGATCCACTCGATCACCAAGTTCCTGGGCGGGCACGGTAACACTCTGGGCGGCGTGGTGGTCGAATCCGGCCGCTTCGACTGGGGCAACGGGAAGTTCCCGGCCATGACCGAACCGGTTCCCTCGTACAACAACGTGACGTGGTGGGGGAACTTCGGTGAGTACGGGTTCCTGACCAAACTGCGTTCGGAGCAGCTGCGGGACATCGGGCCGTCCTTGACCCCGCAGGCCGCGTGGAACCTGCTGCAGGGTGTGGAGACCCTCCCCCAGCGCATGGACGCCCACGTGGCCAACACGCAGGAGGTCGTGCAGTGGCTCGCCACGGATCCACGCATCTCCTACGTCAATTACGCGGGACTCGAGGGCCACCCCCACCACGAACGCGCGCAGAAGTACCTGCCCCACGGCATCGGATCCGTTTTCGCCTTCGGTGTGGCCGGCACGGACGAGTTGAGCGGCCGTGAGGTGGGCGCCCGATTCATCGGGAGCCTGCAACTGGCCTCACACCTGGCCAACATCGGGGACGCCCGCACCCTTGTGCTGCACCCCGCATCCACGACCCACCAGCAGTTGAGCTCCGAACAGCTCGCCGCGGGCGGGGTCAAGGAGGACCTGATCCGGATCTCCGTGGGTCTCGAGGACGCCGCGGACATCCTGTGGGACCTGGACCAGGCACTGAGCGCAGCCAGCGGTAGGAACCGGGACGGCGGCGTCGTCGCCCCCTCCGCCGCGCTCACGGACGCGGCGCGCACCACCCTGGACCAGGACAACAGTGCGGCGGCCTGCGCGCTGCCCGGAGCCGAAGGAGAATAGGTATGAGCACGCAACGCACCTGGGTGGGCCCCAGCGCCCCCGAACGGCTCGGCATCCTCCGAGGCACGCGCTCGATCGCGATCGTGGGGATGTCCAACAAGCCGTCCCGTGCGAGCTACTTCGTGGCCACGTACCTGCAGTCGTCGAGCCCGTACCGCGTGTACTTCGTGAACCCCGTGCTGGACGAGGTGCTGGGCCAGAAGGCCTACCCGTCGCTCGCGGAGCTGCCCGAGGTCCCGGACCTCGTGGACGTGTTCCGCAAGGACGCGGACCTGCCCGACGTGGCTCGGGAGGCCGTGGCCGTGGGCGCCAAGACCCTGTGGCTGCAGCTGGGCTCGTGGAACGAGGAAGCGGCGGCCATCGCGGAGGACGCCGGGCTGGACGTGGTGATGGACCAGTGCGTGAAGATCGAGCACGCGCGCTTCCACGGCGGTCTTCACCTGGCCGGGTTCAACACCGGAGTGATCTCCTCGAAGCGCCAGGTCCTGGCCTGAGACCGGGGCGCGACGGCGCCGGCGCGCCGCTGCCGACGCCGCTGACCGGCCACCCCCGCTGACGCCCGCACCGGAAATCGAATTTCTAGTGGAGTAAAAGCAGATTTGGGCGCGAACCCTGCTTTTACTCAGTTAAATCGCGAGGGCTATCGGCCCTGCGAGTGCGGGTCGCTCAGGGTGGAGTGCACCACGGGTGACCCCATTCGTCCACCTCGAAGCGCGAGTAGTCACCCATGGGTGCGTCGAACGATCCCGCCTCCCCGGAGCACACCAGGACCTCCTGCTGCGGGGCGTCGTCGCGGACGGCGTCCCAACCGGCCACCCAGCTCTCGAGATCTGTCTGCCACTGCTGCGTCACGGGGTGCTCCCTTCGTCGAATGCTCCGCCTCCGAGTATTCCACCGGCCCCTGAGCCGGGAGGTGTCGGCATCATCACGTCACGGGCAGGCCGCTGCCACGTGGCGCGGACGAGCCCACTCCCTATGCTTGACCAGTGGAGAAGACCTGGAATGTGGTCCGAGCCACATGAGAACCGTCCGACCCCCGAGGAGTTGCTCCCGTGTCCGCCAAGAAAACCCTGCAAGTCACCCTGGCCTTCGTGGGCCTGCTGGTGGGTGCCGGTTTCGCCACCGGTCAAGAAGTCATCCAGTACTTTATCTCGTTCGGTGTCTGGGGGCTGGCCGGCGCGGTGGTCTCGGGGATCCTGATGATCGCCGCGGGTGCCGTGATCATCCACATCGGCAGCTACTTCCTGGCGGACGAGCACCGCCGGGTCTTCCGGTCCGTGTCCTCTCCCGTGGTGTCCCGGTTCCTGGACATCGCGGTGAGTCTGACCCTGCTGGCCATGGGCATCGTGATGCTCGCCGGCGCGGGTTCCACACTGGAACAACAGTTCGGGCTGCCCGCGTGGATCGGTTCGGCCATCATGGTGGTGCTCGTGATGGTCACGGGGCTGCTCAACGTCAACAAGGTCACCAACATCATCTCGGCGGTCACCCCGGCGATCTTCGTGGCCGTGATCGTGGCGTTCGGTTACACCCTGACCAAGCTCCCCGTGGATCTCGGATCGCTGCACGAGCTCGCGGTGCAGGCGGGCTCCCCCGTGAGCCCGTGGTGGCTGTCCGCGATCAACTACACGTGCATGGCCCTGATGCTGGGCGTGTCCATGTCCCTGGTGATCGGCGGCAACGCCCTCAACCCGCGCGATGCCGGCTGGGGCGGGCTGCTGGGCGGCGTGGTCTACACCGTTCTTCTGGCCATGAACGCCTTCGCCCTACTCGTGAACTTCGATGCCGTGGGCGGCTCCGAGGTGCCCATGCTCCAGCTCTTCCAGACCATGCACCCCTGGGCCGCACTCGGGATGGTTGTGGTGACGTTCGTGATGATCTACAACACGACCATCAGCATGTTCTACGCCCTGGGTCGCCGGGTCACCGTGAACCACCGCCACCGCTACGTCCCGATTTTCCTGGGCCTGTGCGCGGTGGGTTACGTGGTGAGCCTCGTGGGCTTCGGCACCCTGATGAGCGTGGTCTACCCGATCATCGGGTACGTGGGCATGGTCCTGGTGGTCGTCATGCTGTGGTGGTGGTTCCGTCACCGCGAGGACATCAGCGTGGAGGCCGGGCGCCGCAACCGAATCCGCGCCCTGCTGACCAAGCGTCGCGCGCAGGACAAGGAGTTCTCCGAGTTCAACGAGCACCAGCTCCGGGACGCGGCCCACGATTCCCCCGCGGACGACGACGCCCTCACCGGCGCGATCGACACCCAGGTCCAGCAGGATCTCGCGGACGGCTCGGGCGATTCCCCGAGCCCCTCGCCCGAGCGCGGCTGAGCGCAGCCGTCGAGCGGCCCCCGCGAGCGGCGTCGTCCGCGCGCGCCGCGCACAGACGACGACCTGCGCGCGGGGACGACAGCGGCGTCGTCGCCCCTGCAAAGAGCCGGGGACGACGACGCCGCGTACGGGTCGCTCTCAGCGGCGCGCCCCGTTCTTCTGGTTGGCGCGCTGTTCCCAGAACACGGGGAGTGTGACGGTGTCCGTGCCGTCCCAGGCGGAGAGACCGGTGATCCCGGGGACGTCCCCGGCCTTGAACACGGGCTCCACCCCGGCCTTGCGCTGTTCCATGTAGTTGGCCAGCACCTTGGCGGCGACACCCGCGAGCATGCACAGCGCGATGAGGTTCAGCGTGGCCATGAGGGCCATGAACAGGTCCGCGAGGGACCACACGAGGTCCAGCGCGAGCATGGCGCCCAGGAACACGCACACGAGCACGGCGAAGCGGTAGATGTTCATGGCCGCACGGGACTTGGTCATGAAGCGGATGTTGGACTCGCCGTAGTAGTAGTTGCCGATCACCGAGGACCACGCGAACAGGAAGATCGCCACGGTCAGGAAGTGCACGGCCCAGTCACCCAGCTGCATGCCCAGGGCGCTCTGCGTGAGGGAGGCACCCTGGCGCTCGTCGCCGAACGTGGGGTTGGAGAGCAGCACGATGAACGCGGTGATCGAGCACACGAGCATGGTGTCGAAGAACACCCCCAGGGACTGCACGAAGCCCTGCTTGGCCGGGTGGGAGATGGACGCGGTCGCACCGGCGTTGGGCGCGGAACCCATGCCGGCCTCGTTGGAGAACAGACCGCGCTTCATGCCCTGGATGATCACACCGAGCACGCTGCCCGTAACGAACTCACGGATGCCGAACGCACCCTCCACGATCATGAGCAGCATGCCGGGGACCGCGGTGATGTTCAGGACCACCACGAGCAGCCCCAAGACCAGGTACAGCACGGCCATGACGGGGACCAGGATCTGCGTCACGGAGGAGATGGAGCGGATGCCGCCGAAGATCACGGCCGCGGTGATGACCACGAGCGCGAGACCCAGGACCACACGCATCCACATGCCCTGGCCGTTGGTGATGTCCACGTCGAAGGACCCGCTCACGGCGTCCACGATGGAATTGGACTGCACGGAGTTGAACACGAAACCGTAGGTCACGGTGATGATGACCGCGAACAGCAGACCCATCCAGCGCTTGTTGAGCCCGCGCTCCATGTAGTACGCGGGACCGCCCACGTAGCCGTCGCCGGTCTTGACCTTGTACAGCTGCCCCAGCAGGGACTCCACGAACGCGCTGGCCGCGCCGATCGCGGCGATGACCCACATCCAGAACACCGCGCCGGGCCCACCCAGGCTGATGGCGATGGCCACACCGGCGATGTTGCCCGTGCCCACGCGAGCGGCCGCGGAGACCGTGAACGCGCGGAACGAGGAGATGCCCTTCCGGCCGTTCTCGGCATCACCGGGCGGATCGGTGAGCACCCTGAACATCTCGGGGATCCCGCGTAGCTGAATGGCCTTGGTGCGGATGGTCAGGTACAACCCCACACCAATCAGGATCGCGAAGACGACGTACCAGATGTAACCGCCCAGCGTTCCCACGAGTTCTGTCAACGCATCCATGTGATTCCCCGGAATTCTGCCTCAAGACGGTTCCGGCCGCTGCGCGATGGGCAGCGGGGAACCGGGTGACTGACGTGTGCTGTTGCACTGATCTAGGTCACAGTAGCGGAAACAGGGCCCCGTGTGAGTGTCAGCGGGACGTGTCAGGGCCCTGGTGCCCCGGGCCCTGGTGCCCCGGGGGCGGCGTCGGGGCACCGTCGGTGGAACCCGGCCCCGGGGCCCGATGCAGGGACGCCGTGGACGTGGTGGACCCGGAACCCGTGGAGTTCTCCCGGCCCACCGGGCGGAACGCGCCCACCGCGGGCCGCTCCGCGAGCACCGGGAACGCCCCCGTGAAGCCCTCGCGTTCGGCGGCGATCTCGCGCACCCTGCCCCGCACCATGAACCACCCGATCACCAGGACCGGGATCAGCACCAGGGAGGACGCCAGGGTGAAGGTGCCCACGGGGTAGTCCACAGCCATCAGCACAAGGACCCCCGCGAGGAAGAACATGGTCAGCCAGTTGGTGAACGGCGCCAGCGGTGCCCGGTAGGTCGGGCGGTTGTAGAAGCCCTTCCGCGCCAGGGAGACGTATCGCTGGTGGGACAGCGAGATCGCGGCCCAGCCCGCCATGGTGCCCAGTGCCGCGAGGTTCAGCACGATCTCGAACGCCTGCTCCGGGACCACGAAGTTCAGCCCCACGCCGAGCACGGCCACCCCGGCGGTCAACAGGATGCCGCCGTAGGGCACACCGGACGCGGACAGCTTGCCCGTGAACCTCGGGGCGGAACCGGCCTGCGCCATGGAATGGACGATGCGCCCGGTGGAATAGAGGCCTGCGTTGAGCGAGGACAGCGCCGCGGTGATCACCACGAGCTGCATGATGGGCCCCGCCGCGTCCACGCCAATGGACGAGAAGAACGTGACGAACGGGCTCTCGGTGGCGCTGTAGGCGGTGTAGGGCAACAGCAGGCACAACAGCAGGACGGAGCCCACGTAGAACACCGCGATCCGCAGGATCACCGTGTTGATGGCCCGGGGGATGACCTTCTCCGCGTTGCGGGTCTCCCCGGACGTGGTGCCCACGAGCTCGATGCCGGCGTACGCGAACACCACACCCTGCACCACGATGAGCGCCGGCAGCACGCCGGACGGAAAGAGGCCCCCGTTGTCCCGGATCAGGGAGAACCCCACCTCGGAACCGGTGGGCGTGCCAAACAGCACGAAGAACGTGCCGATGACCAGGAAGACCACCAGGGCCAGGACCTTAATCAGAGAGAACCAGAACTCCAGCTCGCCGAACACCTTGACCGAGACCAGGTTCAGCGACACCACTAGGACCACCACGATCAATGCGAGGATCCACTGCGGGATCCCCGCCACGAACGCGCTGTACTGACCGAACCACTTGATGTAGATCGCGATGGCCGTGGCATCCGCGACCGCTGTCATGGCCCAGTTCAGCCAGTACAACCACCCGGAGACGTACGCGGCCTTCTCGCCGTAGAACTCACGGGCGTAGGAGACGAACGAACCGGAGGACGGCCGGTGCACCACGAGTTCGCCCAGTGAGCGCAGGATCAGGTAACCGAAGAAACCGCACACCGCGTACAGCAGGAACAGGGACGGACCGGCCTGCTCCAAACGGCCACCGGCGCCCAGGAACAGCCCGGTCCCGATCGCGCTGCCGATCGCGATCATCTGCAACTGGCGGGCGCCCAGCCCCTTGTGGAACCCCGCCGTCTCGTCCTCGAAGCGCCGCCGCAGGATGTGTTTCTCCTGGGCCTCGGTCAACTGCGGGCCGTTCTGGGACATACCTGTTCCCTTCGTCCTGACCGCCCGGGTCGGACCGTCCTCAGTCCTCCACGACGCGCACTGCGCCCTTGTCCGCGGAGGTCACCATGGAAGCGTACGCCCGCAGCGCCTTGGACACGCGACGTTCACGCGGCTTGGTGGGCTTCCAGGGGGCGTCACCCTTCTCCTGGCGACGGCGCGCGAGCTCGGCGTCGTCCACGTTGACCCGCAGCACGCGGTTCTCCACGTCGATCTCGATCTCGTCACCGTGCTCGATGAGACCCACGGCACCGCCGGCCGCGGCCTCCGGGGAGATGTGGCCGATCGAGATCCCGGAGGTGCCCCCGGAGAAGCGGCCGTCCGTGATGAGCGCGCACTTCTTCCCGAGCCCCAGGCCCTTGAGGTAGCTCGTGGGGTACAGCATCTCCTGCATGCCCGGTCCGCCCTTGGGTCCCTCGTAGGCGATGACGACGATGTCCCCCTCCTTCACGTTCTTGGAGAGGATCTCGTGCACGGCCTCGTCCTGGGACTCCACCACGAAGGCCCGGCCGGTGAAGTGGAACAGGTCGGGGTCGATCCCGGCGGTCTTGATCACCGCGCCGTCCTCGGCGATATTGCCGAACAGCACGCAGAGCCCACCCTCCTTGGTGTAGGCGTGCTCCACGGAGCGGATGCAGCCCTCGGCGGCGTCCACGTCGTGGTCCTCGTACTCGTTGGCCTGCGAGAACGCCTGGGTGGTGCGCACGCCGCCCGGTGCCGCCAGGAAGAACTCCTTGGCGGCGTCGGATGCCTTGCCCGAGCGGATGTCCCACTCGTCCAACCACTCGCCCATGGTCTGCGAGTGGACGGTGTGGACGTCCTCGTTCAGCAGCCCGCCGCGCCGCAGTTCACCCAGGATCGCGGGGATGCCGCCCGCCCGGTGGACGTGCTCGATGTGATACTTGGTGGAGTTCGGCGCCACCTTGGCCAGGCACGGGACCTTCCGGGACAGCGCGTCGATGTCCGAGAGATTGAAGTCCACCTCGGCTTCCTGCGCGGCGGCCAGGATGTGCAGCACCGTGTTGGTGGACCCACCCATGGCGATGTCCAGGGCCATGGCGTTGCGGAACGCTGCCTTGGTGGCGATGTTGCGGGGCAGCACGGAGTCGTCGTCGTGCTCGTAATAGCGCTTGGCGGATTCCACGATCCGCCGCCCGGCCTCCAGGAACAACCGCTTGCGGTTCACGTGCGTAGCCAGCGTGGTGCCGTTGCCGGGCAGGGACAGACCCAGCGCCTCGGTCAGGCAGTTCATGGAGTTGGCGGTGAACATCCCGGAGCACGAACCGCACGTGGGGCACGCGTTCTCCTCGATCTGGGCCAGCTGCGCGTCCGTGACGGACTCGTCCACGGCCAGGGCCATGGCGTCCACGAGATCCACGCGGTGCTCCACCACGCCCTCCACGCCCTCGCCGGATTCCATGGGGCCGCCGGAGACGAAGACCACGGGGATGTTCAGGCGCAGCGCGGCCATGAGCATGCCGGGGGTGATCTTGTCGCAGTTGGAGATGCACACCAGGGCGTCCGCGCAGTGCGCGTTGACCATGTACTCCACGGAGTCGGCGATGATGTCCCGGGAGGGCAGGGAGTACAGCATGCCGTCGTGGCCCATGGCGATGCCGTCGTCCACGGCGATGGTGTTGAACTCCTTGGCCACGCCTCCGGCCTCGCGCACCGCGGAGGCCACGAGCTCCCCCATGTTCTTCAGGTGCACGTGACCGGGGACGAATTGCGTGAAGGAGTTCGCGATCGCGATGATCGGCTTGCCGAAGTCTTCGCTGCCCATGCCGGTGGCGCGCCAGAGGGCGCGGGCACCCGCCATGTTCCGACCGGTGGTGGACGTTGCTGAACGTAGCTGCGGCACTGTGACCCCTTCCCGAAGGCTGGACCGGGATGTGGACGGCGCGAAATGCGCCGGTCTCCCGGCAAAAAGTGTTCCCTCAAGGATACGCGTGACCCCGACACAGTTTTCACATAGCAGACAGCCGTCTCACCATTCGGGACGAGAGGACGACGACGCCGCCGTCCATCCCGCGCGCCCCGGACCCCGGCGCCGTCGTCCGCCGAGCGCGCACCGGGCCCGTCCCTAGACTGGGAGGACGGCACAACCGCGAGGGAGCAAGACGCAGATGGGCAAGCACAAGAACACACCGTGCATGGACGACGGCGTGGACTTCGCCGTGGAACTGGACCGGGCGCAGGACCCCCTGGTGATGACCCTGGACATCGGCTCCACCGCCACGCGCGGCTCCGTGCATGACGCCACCGGGACACCCGTGCGCGGGTACCGCCACAAGATCCCCCACGCGTTCACCACCGCGGCGGACGGCACCTCCGTGATCGACCCGGACCAGGTGGTGGACGAGATCCGCGAGATCCTGGACGTGGTGTGCGACCGGAAGGAGCTCGCGGGGCGGGTGTGCGGCGTCGGCCTGGACTCCTTCGCGTCCTCCCTGGTGGGTGTGGACGCGAAGGGTGACCCCGTGACCGAATGCTTCACGTACGCCGACTCACGGTGCGCGCCGCAGCTGAAACAAATGCGCGAGGAACTCGACGAACGGCAGGTCCAGCAGACCGTGGGCGCGCGCCTGCACACGAGCTACCTGGCCCCGCGGTTCCGGTGGCTCGCGGAAACGCGCCCCGAGGACTTCGAGGCCGCAGAGCGCTGGCTGAGCATCGGCGAGTACGTGTGGTTGCGTCTGCTCGGCACCACCGCCGCGGGTACCGCGACCGCCGCGTGGACGGGGCTGCTCAACCGCCGTTCGGGCAACTGGGATCGGCGGATGCTCAAGGCCGCCGGCATCACCGCGGACGCGCTCTCCCCGGTCCTCGAACCCCACGAGCCGCTGCCGGACGTGGATCCCGATCGCACCGCGCGTTGGCAGGGGCTCGCGGACGCGCAGTGGTTCGCGCCCGTGGCGGACGGGCTGTGCGCCAACCTGGGGGTGGGCGGATCGGACGAGCACACGATCGTCGCGTCTGCGGCGACCTCCGGCGCCATGCGGGTCCTGCTGCACCACCGCCCCCAGGACATCCCGCCGGGGCTGTGGTGCTACCGCATTGACTCCTCCCGGTGCCTGCTGGGCGGCGCCCTCAACGACGTGGGCCGCGCCGTGAGCTGGTTGCTCGACACCCTCGCGCTCGACGGCGTCGTACTCGACGAGATCGCCGCCGCGGATCCCTCCCCCGACACCCCCGGGG
>NZ_JABFAW010000018.1:0-1172 GCF_017168375.1 Kocuria sp. KRD140 | reverse complement strand
GGTCAGGGGCGCGTTGCGGGCCCGGCCCTCGAGCACCGCGGGATCCACCGGGTCGGAGCTCATGACGTCCTGCCACTTGGGCCACTCCGTGTTGGCGATCTCGATCGCGACCGGCCCGCCCTGCGTGAGCCCGTGGCGGACCCCGCCCAGGATGCGCACGCGGTCCTGTTCGAATTTCATGCGGGCGCCGCGGCCGTACCCGAGCCGGCGCCGGGCCAGCGCGTCCTGGATCATCCCGGTGGTCAGTTCCACACCGGCGGGGACACCTTCGATGATCCCCACGAGCGCCTCACCGTGTGATTCCCCGGCCGTGAGCCAACGCAACATCAAAACACTCCAGTTCTCGCCCGGGGTCCACGCCCCGCGGTCAATTCGTTTCGCTCGGTCGTGCGCCCCGGCCCGGGCGGCACGCGCGCCGGGTCACGGCGCGAGTCGTGTGGCCTGCGCGATGCGCACGCGCTGCGGGATGCCACGTTCGGGCCGTCCCACCGCGCGACACATGGCCGCGGTCACCCGGTCCTCGTGCGGTATCGCCGCGAGGGGATCGCCCTGCGTGAACCAGCGGACCTGATCCACGGCCTGGAAGATCAGCATATCGACACCGGGGGCGATCGCGCCCCCCGCGTCCTGCCATGCAGACGCAAGCCGTGAGGGCCACGGGTCGTACGCGGCGTCGAGCAGCACGCCGGACACCGACGGCGCCTGGGCGCGCCACTGCAACGCGAGCTCGTCCGCACCGCGCGGGGGCAGGGTCGCCACGACCACGTCCGCGGTGTGCAGTGCCTCGGCGGCGTACTCCCACGCCACGGTGCGCACCTCGGTGCCCACCGCCCGCGCCACGGCATCGAGGGTCCGAGCGCGCGAGGGTGTCCGCACGACGACGTCCACCGTCTCGGCCCCGAGCCCGTGCAGGGCCGCGACGGCCGCGCTGGCGGTGGCCCCTCCGCCGAGCACGACGGCGCGCGGGGTCCCCGGGATCGCGCCGGCCGCGCTCACGGCGGACATGATGCCCATGACATCTGTGTTGTCCGCGACCACGCGTCCGTCGTCCTCGAACGTGAGTGTGTTGGCCACGCCGAGCGCCCGCACGAGCGGGGTGACCCGGTCGGCGTCTCGGGCGGCGAGGGGTTTCAGGGGCATGGTGACCGAAAACCCGCCCCAGTCCCCCGCAG
>NZ_JABFAW010000017.1:0-428 GCF_017168375.1 Kocuria sp. KRD140 | reverse complement strand
GATTAGCAATGGCAGTTTCATGTGGCGCACCAAAATCTTCGCCCCATTCAATATCATCAAAGCCTTCTGCTTTTAAGAATTCAATTGCATCATCATATGAAATTCTAGGGAATGGTGTCGCAACTTTTTCAAGTTTTGATGTATCACGCTCTAACATTTTCAACTCTAGTTTACAATTTTCTAAAACTGATTTTACTACATGTGTTACATATTGTTCTTGAATTTCTAAACTTTCAGCATGATTTGTGAAAGCCATTTCCCCTTCAATCATCCAGAACTCAATCAAGTGTCTACGTGTTTTTGATTTTTCAGCTCTGAAAGTTGGACCAAATGAAAATACTTTTCCGTGTGCCATTGCTGCAGCTTCTAAGTATAACTGACCACTTTGAGATAAAAACGCATCTTGATCAAAGTATTTAGTATGGAAT
>NZ_JABFAW010000016.1:0-520 GCF_017168375.1 Kocuria sp. KRD140 | reverse complement strand
GCTGCGGAGCGGGCGAAGAAGTGGTCACGGACGAACCCACCGGATTCGGCTTTGAAGGTCTGGTAGTCCCCGTCCAGGGTCTCGTTCATGATCCGCACCAACTCCCCGGTGTGATCCGCCTCCAGTAGGGCGTCCCATTCCCGGCCCCACACGACCTTGATCACATTCCACCCCGCACCGCGGAAGAACGCTTCCAGCTCCTGGATGATCTTCCCGTTCCCGCGTACCGGACCATCCAAACGTTGCAAGTTGCAGTTGATCACGAAGGTGAGGTTGTCCAACTTCTCATTCGCCGCTAACTGCAGCACACCACGGGATTCGGGTTCATCCATCTCCCCGTCCCCCAAAAACGCCCACACGTGCTGGTCCGAGGTGTCCTTGATACCGCGGTTATGCAGGTACCGGTTGAACTGGGCCTGGTAGATCGCGTTCATCGGCCCGATCCCCATCGACACGGTGGGGAACTGCCAGAAATCCGGTAAACACCGCGGATGCGGGTACGAGGGCAACCCGTTGGGGG
>NZ_JABFAW010000015.1:0-461 GCF_017168375.1 Kocuria sp. KRD140 | reverse complement strand
CTACATTTGCATCCATATTGGTGTTGTCAACGTTAAACTTGCCAGTCGCTTTAGCCGGCGTGCTCATCTCCGTTGAACCATTGATTGACATGGGTAGAACAGCATTAAACGTGAACGATTCAATGCTAGCTGGTACAGGTACCGCCAAGTTAACTAAACATTGGGACAAAGATACTTTCGAATCAAATGATAGTGCTGCCTTAACTTCACACTAATTCATTGCAAGAAATACCCGCCCCCTCTAGCTATACTTATCATTTTAAGCTAGAGGGGGCGGGTTATTTTGGTATCTTGCTATCGCTGTATTAATCCTGATTTTTGCAATTGTTCTAACATATCTAATCTTGCTTTGTTTCCTAGGAACATCTCAATTTGCTGCGACCATGTTTCTTTGCGATTCCCGTTTGTACGTTGATCATAGTACTCGCTGATTGTCTGGTCGTAATCTGCCATTTGTGCAT
>NZ_JABFAW010000014.1:0-385 GCF_017168375.1 Kocuria sp. KRD140 | reverse complement strand
GGGCGCAATCTGGTTTTATCTCTGCTAAAGGTAAGGAAACACCTAGAAATTTAATGGCATTTAAAGATGGAACAATTAATCCTAGAAAGAGTAATCAACTTAAAGATTATGTGTTTATTGATTACGGATGGGCGAAACATGGAACTTATTGTGTTGTCAGACGTATTCAAATACACATTGAAACGTGGGATCGTACTGCACTGGAAGAACAAGAGGCTACATTTGGTCGGAAACGACATAGTGGTGCGCCGTTAACAGGCGGGAAAGAGTTTGATGAAATTGACTTAAAAGCGAAAGATAGTCATGGCGAGTATATTATTGATAAAGATGCCCATACGAGACTAGCGAAAGAAGCAAATACGTCAATTTTACGTAGAGCCTTTAA
>NZ_JABFAW010000013.1:0-4824 GCF_017168375.1 Kocuria sp. KRD140 | reverse complement strand
TACAACCACGACCGCCGGCATTCATCGCTCGGCTACCTCGCACCCGTCGACTACGCTCGGCAATGCACCCATCAATCGGAAACCGACGACTCGCACAGCGACCGGACCGAATGAAGGGGGCGGCCCAGCCTCCCCCGGCATCTCGGGGAACGTTCACAGTGTTCTCACGCGAAGGGACGCTGCTGCACGACGCGGAGAAGAGGTGCCAGGCCGCCCCGCAACACCGCGCGGGTCCCAGGATCACCGAGAGGCTGCCGCCGAATTCGATGGCCGGGCCGAGTGATTCGACCCATGAGGGCGCCGGTCCCGGACTCACCCCCGAGGGGCGGAGCCGACATGCGGCGACGGCGCCACCCTCGCAAGGGTGACGCGTCGCTCGGCCGGGCTCGGCGATGCAGGCCCGCCACAGGTGGGCGTGGTGGTGATGGCCACGCCCACCTGTGGTCGCTCAGGAGCGGGCGAAGAACATCTGGTTGACGGACTTGTTCGCACCCCAGGCGGAGGTGGGGCGGGCGCCCTTGCCGAGCTCCCACGCGATCGTCACCGAGCGACCACGCGTGATGGAACGCAGGCGCGAACCGGTGTGCACGTCACCCACACGCGAGGACGTCTTGGCGTTGATCACGGCCATGACCTGCGCCTTGCTCGCGTCGGCGGGCACCCGCACCGTCACGAACTGCCAGTTGTTCGCGCCCCAGAGGGCGCGGTCCTCGCGGTAACGCAGCACGCCGTCGTCGTCGAGGCGCGCCACGACCCGGGCCTGAGCCGCGGTCTTGGGCATGTACCGGTCCACCTGGAAGGTGCGCTGCACCGCCTTCACTGCGGGGACGCTCGGACGGGTCGTCGGGCGCGTGGTGGGCGTGGTCGTGGGGCGCGTCGTCGGCGCGGGCACCGTAGTCGCGGGCGACGTGGGCCGCGGCGTGATCGCTGGGACCGAGGTCGTCGGCGCCGGGCTCGTCGGCCGGGGGGCCGTCGTCGGGTACACGCAGCACCGGAGCGGGGACGCCGTTTCTCCATGTGATGTCCCGTGTCGCCTGTCTGATCGACCCCGGCCTCACCTTCCTTAGCCGCGATGCCGAGGCCTGGTCCACGTTCTGCGGGCCGTCCGGGCGTGGACGGGCACGCCCGGCGCCGGCACAGAGCGTCCGAAGTGCCACGGGGCGGGCCGGCAGGCATGATCCGGGCGGGACGCGGCCCCCCCACCGGGGGTGACCCTGCCGGGCCGCCGGGTCCGGACCCGGTCACGCGGCTCTCGGGACGGGCTGGGCGCGTACCTGCCGCTCTCAGCGCCCGCGACAGGGAGTTCCGCGAGTGGGCGACGGAGGTCGGGGGCCGGACATCCCGTTGTCGGCAGGTACGGTAGGGTCATACCGTCGAGCTCCCCGCCCGAGGGGCATGACGAGGAGGTCAGCATGGCTCTGCGCGAACTCGAGTTCACGTCGCACAACGGCACCGACACCATCCAGGCCTGGGTGTACGAACCGGCGGTCACGCCGGTGGCGGTGGTCCAGCTCATCCACGGTCTCGGCGAGCACTCCCGCCGGTACCTGCACATGACGGCCGCGCTGGTGGATGCGGGGTTCGTCGTGGTCGCGGACGATCACGCGGGTCACGGTCGGACGGCGATGCAGTCGGGGACGTGGGGTGACGCCGGTGACGAGTCGGCGACGGTCATCGTGCAGGACGAGGTGACGCTGTACCGGAAGGCCAAGGAGCTGTTCCCCGACCTGCCGTACGTGGTGTTCGGCCACAGCCTGGGGTCGATGATCGCGCGGGCGCTGGTGCTGCAGCCGGGTGTCGAGGTCGACGGGCTCGCGCTGGGCGGTATCGCCGTGGGCATGCGCGGTGTCGAGTCGACGCTGGATCGCGAGGCCCTGAAGGCTGCCGTGGCGGCCGACGGTTCCGCCCCCGCTGCGGATGCGTTGGTGGGCCAGCTGTTCGACGGCTTCTACGACCGCCTCGGCCCGGACTTCGGCCCGACGGACTGGGTGGCGCGCAACGCGGACGTCGTCCGTGATCACGGCCGCGACCCCTTCAACAACTTCGGCGCCCCCTTGAGCAACCGGTTCCTGCAGGGCTTCGTCGACGTGTACGACCAGGCCAACGGCGACGACTTCTTCGACCGCCTTCCGCAGGTTCCCGTCGCGATCTTCGCGGGCGCGGAGGACCCGGTGACCAACTACGGCGAGGGTGCGCGCGAGGTCGCCCGGCGCCTGGAGGAGAAGGGCCACGACGTCGAACTCCACATCTACCCCGACGTCCGCCACGAGGTTCACAACGAGCCCGAGACCCGCGCCGAGATGGAGAACTCCCTCATCGAGTTCGTCCACCGCGCCGCCGGGCGGGACGACGCCTGACCCCCGAGGCGCACCCGGCCGCTCGCGCCCAAGCACCGTGACGGGGCCCTGCCGTGAGGATCGTCTCTCGGCAGGGCCCCGTCGGTGATGTGAGGTCTCAGGCCATGACGGGACGCACGCGTCGCCCAGCGAGGGGCTCGTCCATGGTGACCTCGCGAAGCGGAGGATGTCGCCGGTGGCGCAGCGAGGGCGAGAGGCCTGGCCACGGGTGACCTCGCCGAAGTGAAGGCGAGGATGCCGAGAGCAGGCTCCGCGACGAGTGCCTGAACATCAACAGCTTCTACTCGCTGCTCCACGCCCAGGTCGTGATCGGCGACTGGAAGACCGAATACAACCACGACCGCCGGCATTCATCGCTCGGCTACCTCGCACCCGTCGACTACGCTCGGCAATGCACCCATCAATCGGAAACCGACGACTCGCACAGCGACCGGACCGAATGAAGGGGGCGGCCCAAGCACCCGGGGGTGACGCCGAGCTCTTGGACGAGGTGCCAAATCTCGAGCTGCGCGCCGCGACTGGCGTGCAGAGCCGCCCAGGGAACGAGCAGGCGCGCGGTCTCCTCGCGCACCGCGGCCTCGACGGCCGGCGGTTGGTGGCCGGTGTGTCCGCGGGTGATGTGCACAAGTTCGTGTGTGAGCGTGCAGCGTCGCTCGGTGGTCGTCAGATGGGTGTCGAGCCAGATCGTCGTGCCGTCTGTGCAGCCCGAGAGGCGCTCGAGGGGGATCGTGTGCACGTCGATGCCTGGCTCAATCACCGAAGCCCAGGGATCGACATGTATTCGAATCTACGGTGGGCGGGCGACAGGCACAAAGATGGCCCCGCACCATTACGGTGCGGGGCCATCGCTGCCGCTCTGGGGGGCGGGTTGTTACTTCAGCTCGGCACTCGTCGCGGTGCATGAAGCGGAGGACATGTCGCCGCTGCTGTCATTCTTCACGACGACCTTGCCGTTGTAGATGATCTCGCAGGTCACTGCGTTGTCGCCGCCCATTGTGGCTGAGGTGACGGACAGGGTTGCAGCATCCACCCAGTCCTCGAGGGTGAGGTCCTTGGACCATTCACCGGAGAAGTTCTGGCTGCTCTGTGTCGAACTGTTACCGAAGGCCACCATCCCATCGCTGGACGACGTCGCGCGCAACGTGACAGTCTTGCCGGCCTGCGTGGCCGCGGGATCCGTGGCCGCCGGGGTGCCCGCCTCGGCGGTGGGCTGGGCAACCGCGGGGCTCGGGTCATTCGTTGCCTCGTCGGCGGCATTCAGAGCCCCGCCGATTAGGACCGCGCAGCCGCCGAACAACAGCAGCGCAAGCAACGCGAGGATGCCCACGACCCACGGCCACTTCTTACGCTTCTTCGGGGGCTGCTGCTGCGGGTAGCCCTGCTGGGGTGCTCCATTGACCGGGCCCTGGGGGTAACCATCGGGACCGTTGGTGGGGGTGCTCATGGGGGTTCTCCAATGCCTGGATCCGCGCGCACTCGCGCAGTGAATGGGGGCAACCACAAGCCATGTGGTTGCATGTGCACACTAAATTACCTGGGAAAAGCCTGGGCCAACAGCCGCCGCGCCCAAGTGAGCCGCGACATTACAGGACGCCCTACAGGTCGCCCCAGTGCCCGTCGTCCTGGCCGGCCTCCCCAGCCTCATCCTGGGCAGCCCGACGCGCACGCCCCTCGCTCGGGGCATCATCGGCCGCCAGTGCGGCCTCATTGGGTACAGGAGCCAGATGCCGGCCCGCGCTTGCGGGCTCTGCTGCCGAGCTCACCCCGGCGCGGGTAATGGGGGTCTGTTGCGTCGACTGCGCGCCGCCCGCTTCCGTCCCCGGTTCCTGCTCGTGGTCCTCGGTGTCGCGTTCATGGCTGAGCCTCTCAGTCGCTTCTCGTAGTGCCACGACGAGCTTCTGCTCCCGCCGCGCCTGACGAATCAACCCACGCGCCATGTCGATCAACATCTGCCGCTCTTCCGGACCCAACTCGTCCACACCCTCCGGCAGCTGCTCCGCCAGCCCGTTGCTCGGCGCTCGCATTCCTGCGATCCCGAGCACCTGTCGCTCGGGAAGGTCGGAGAGGTAGGCCAACGCCCGCAAGGTCTTCACGCTGGGCTTGCGGGTGTAGGTGCCTGCCAGGATGGAGTCGATGGTTCCGTAGCTGATCGTGTGGCCGTGCTTGCCGGCCACCTTGGCGAGGCCTCGTCCGCCGGCGCCGTCGTGCCGGGCCTTGGCGGCCAGTGCGACGTCGCGCAGGGTTCGGGGTTGCTTCGTCATGGGTCCATCCTGGCGAGATTGCTGTTATTGGTGCCCTACGCCCAGATCCATCAAAATAAAAGTGGTTTCCGAACTAAGGCGAGTTTACGCGGCGGCACGGGTAAGGGCTGGACGAGTGGATGACAAACGCTTTACAGTTCACTTGTAACCACGACGAAAGGGTGTCACGAGGTGCCTCACTAACGGCGCGAAGCCACGTTCATGGC
>NZ_JABFAW010000012.1:0-390 GCF_017168375.1 Kocuria sp. KRD140 | reverse complement strand
ACGTTTTTCTGTGCAATTACTTTTGTCTATTTTGATGCTAGTTTTTATATATCAACAAATAAATCAAAGTCATTTAGATTTTTGGTTTATTATTTATTACTTATTTTTTATGGCTGTGGTTTTATTTTGGAAACCTTCAGAAAACAAAAAATAGACCACGTATTTATGCAGAGAAAATTTATTGTGCGTTGAGAAGAACCCTTAACTAAACTTGAAGACGAATGTCGGCATAGCGTGAGCTATTAAGCCGACCATTCGACAAGTTTTGGGATTGTTAAGGGTTCCGAGGCTCAACGTCAATAAAGCAATTGGAATAAAGCAATTAATGCGATGTTCCGAAAATGTTTAACGAAACTACGCCGACTATGATTAAAACTATAGATACTATAG
>NZ_JABFAW010000011.1:0-403 GCF_017168375.1 Kocuria sp. KRD140 | reverse complement strand
TTTTAATGTTTTTAAGTGGTTTAGAAATTGATTTTAAAGCTTTTAAAAAAGATAAACGCGCACGTCAAGGACAAAATGATGATGAATCCTCAATTCCAGGGCATCTTAATCTAGCGTTAACTGTATTTGCATTTATTATGATTATTTCGATTCTTTTAGCGTATGTATTTAAATGGCTTGGATTAGTGGATGATGTGTTATTAATGGTCATTATCATTTCAACTATTTCCTTAGGTGTAGTTGTTCCAACTTTAAAAGAAATGAATATTATGAGAACAACTATAGGTCAATTTATCTTATTAGTAGCAGTACTTGCGGACTTAGTAACTATGATTTTATTAACGGTCTATGGTGCAATCAATGGTCAAGGCGGCAGTACAATATGGTTAATAGGTGTATTAGT
>NZ_JABFAW010000010.1:0-433 GCF_017168375.1 Kocuria sp. KRD140 | reverse complement strand
CATTAATACTATGTAAAGACATTGTAAGAGAACAAGGTTTGGACATGCGTTTAGTCAATTGCGAATATACATTAGATAAATCGAAAGTTATTTTTAATTTTACGGCGGATGATCGTATTGATTTTAGAAAATTAGTAAAAATATTAGCGCAACATTTAAAAACACGTATCGAGTTGAGACAAATTGGTGTAAGGGATGAAGCCAAATTGCTTGTCGGTATCGGACCTTGTGGTAGGTCGTTATGTTGTTCTACATTTTTAGGAGATTTTGAACCAGTATCGATTAAGATGGCTAAGGATCAAAATTTATCATTAAATCCAACTAAAATTTCCGGTGCATGTGGTCGTTTGATGTGTTGTTTAAAATATGAAAATGACTACTATGAGGAAGTACGTGCGCAATTACCTGATATCGGTGAAGCAATTGAAACGCC
>NZ_JABFAW010000001.1:497646-504020 GCF_017168375.1 Kocuria sp. KRD140 | reverse complement strand
ACTGCAAGGCGTCCGGGGGAGAGGCTGCGGTGGGGGGGGGACTTCTCGTCCGCGCTGCGGGAGGACCTAGACTCGAGGTGCGGGGCACCGGCCCTTCCGTGGTGTGGACGTGGTCCCACAGTACCGAACCCGGCTGGGTGTGCTCCCCCGCAATCCTGGAAGTGACCCGGGTGCATGACGGACGCAGCATGGGAGGAACCCGTGGGGAAGAAGACACAACGAGCATCGGCCACGCCCGCCACACTCGCCCTCGAGCGCGCTGGCGTGCAATTCGAGGCCATGGGTTACGAGCACGATCCCCGCGTCACGGCCTACGGGCGCGAAGCGGCCGAGGCGCTGGGGCTGCCGCCGCAGTGCGTGTTCAAGACCCTGGTGGTGCAGACGGATCACGATGGTTTCGGGGTGTGCGTGGTGCCTGTGGCGCAGAGTGCGGACCTGAAAGCGGTGGCCGTCGCGCTGGGTGCCAAGAAGGCCCGATTGGCGGATCCCGGGGACGTCCAGCGACTGACTGGCTACGTGCTCGGCGGAGTGAGCCCTCTGGGTCAGCGCACCCGCTTGCCCACGGTGATCGACGACGGCGCTCGGCGGTTGGACCGGATGTACGTCTCCGGTGGCCGACGCGGGCAGGACGTGGGTCTGGCCCCGCGAGATCTGGCCGAGCTCACCGGGGCGGTGTTTGCGGCGATCGCCCGCTGAGGTGGTCGCCGCGATCGCGCGGTGACCGGGCACGGTTTCATCTTCCGACCCTTGACGCGCCATGAAGTGGATCCAGATTTATTCGAGATGAATACTGATTCACTTACCGACACCTCGGCCCTTGCCCCGGAGGGAGCGGCCCGTCGCGCCCGCAAGGAGGCCCGCCGGAACCAGCTGCTGCGTGCGGCCGGTGCGGTGCTGGACGAACTCACCGAACGGGTCCCGGCCGCTGTGGCCGCGGCGGACGAGGACCCGGTGGAGCGGGTGAGCGCGGCATTCACCATGTACTGCCGGGTGATCGACGAGAACCGTCAGGCCACGCTCATCACCTACCGGGGGAGCAAGTCGCTCACCGCCGCGAACCGGACCCACATCAAGTCCCATGAGGTGGAATCGCTCCGACCCCTGGTCGAGGCCATCCAGGAGGCCGTGCGCAGCGGTGCGTTCGTGGAGCTGGACGTCGAACTGCTTGCGTACGACCTGGTCCTGCTGGCTCACGGGTGGGACGCTGAAGTCGTGGTACTTCGAGCGGCGGCACACGTTCGATTCCTACGTCCGGGGCCAGCCCCGCCTGGTCCTGGCCGCCGCAGGGGCGCCCGAGCGCCGTCGCGCCCGAGGACCGGCCTCAAGCCCGTGATCGCGACGGTCAACGGACTCGCGATCGGTGGCGGGCACGTGCTGCACGTGCCGTGCGATCTCACGATCGCCGCGAGCACCGCGCGCTTCGGTCAGTCCGGGCCCACGGTGGGTTCGTACTGATCGTGGAGGAGATCGCCCGCGGCGACTTCAACGCGGGCTCGGACGCCGGCAACCCGAGGATGACGGCCCGGCGCACTGACGACGGCTGGGTCATCAACGGCACCAAAGCGGTGGGCCGCGGCCTGATGCACTGCGAGGACGTCCTGGTCCCGCGCGAGCACCTGATCGGCCCCGGGGGCGCGGGATTCACCCAGGTCATGGAGCTCATCATTTCCCGCGAATCGGCCGGACGCGAGTACGCACCCTAACCGGGATCGACAGCACGACCAGGAGGATTGCCCATGAACGAGCACAACACCGGCACCACCGCACGGGTGGCGATCGTGACCGGCACCGGACAGGGCATCGGAGCGGCCATCGCCGAGCCGCTGCACGAGGTCACTGAGGAGTGGACCCGCGAGATCGTGACCGTGGAGCTGCTCGGGGTGCTCACTGTGGCTCGCCATGTCCTGCCGCATCTGCGTGCGGGGGGGAGCCGCGGGTCGGCGGGCGAGCTTGGTCGTGGTGCCGTCGGACAGTGCCAAGGCGGGCTCGTTCGGGGACGCGGTGTCGTCGGCCGCGCGGGCGGGTGTGCTGGGCATGGTGCGCTCCGTGGCGCGCGAGAACGCCGTGGTACCCATGGCGGTCAACGCCGTGTGCCCGGGCCCCACGGACACCGCGATGTACCGCGAGCTCGCGGACGCCCAGGGCCTCACGGGGAAGGTCTTCTCCGGGATGACGCGGGGCATCCCCGCCCGCAGGCTCTGCACCCCCGAGGAGGTCGCGGCCACGATCCACTTCCTGCTCTCCCCGGAGACTGCCTACATCACGGGCCAGGCGATCTCGGTGAGTGGTGGGTTGACGATGTGATGGTGGCGCCGGGTCAGCGCGGGATGCCCGCCACGGCTTGCAGCCGGTGGCTGGTCATGCCTTCACGGTCGATGATCGGTAAGGCCCGTTGGATCCGCTCCTGGACGGCCGGGATCTGCAGGGACGCCTGATGGTCCTCCTCGGTGTCCCAGACCTCGGTGACCCACACGGCATCAGGATCCTCGGGATCGGTGGCAACGAGGTAGAGGCGGCAACCGGGCATGGGCTCGGCGGCGTCGTTCTCGGCCAAGATGCCCGCGAGCGCGTGTCCGTTCCCGGGGGTGGAGCGGAGGCATCCGTGGAGCATGAACAGGGCAGTGGTGTCGGCTGTCCCGATGGATGTCGTCATGGGGCCAATCTAACCGCTGTGTGGCGTGGAACACAGGGGTGCGGGCGGACAATGCCGGCGCTCCCGAAAGGGGCACGGACACCATGCCCCGGAACTGCTCCAGGGCATCATCTCCGGGCGCTTGGTCCGGGTGTGCAACGTCCGGACGGTGCCCGAGCGGCGTCGTAGTGTGAGCTCATGCGCCAGCGGACGACGACGGACACGGCAGCGCGCCCCGGCGCTGGCAGGGCGCTTTTCGCGGCGATCGCGGGAACGGTTATCGAGTGGTATGACTACGCGTTGTACGGCACCGCGGCCGGGCTCACCATCGGCCGCTGTTCTTCGCGGGGATGGACTCCGGGGCGTCGCCCAGGGCGGCGGGCCCGCGGTATTTCCCCGGTCACGGCGCAGAGAATCACCGACCGGGAGGGCCGATAATCGCCTCACGCGTGTTCTGTCATCGCAGCGTGAGGGTTTCCACCGGCTGGCCTGTGACCGCGGCAATCAAGTCGAAGTCCTTGTCCATGGCCAGCACCGTCAGCCCAGCCTTCTCTGCGCATGCTGCGATCAGCAGATCCGGAATGGACGGCGCACGATGCTGACCTCTATCGGCGAGCAACATCTGCACCTGGAAGGCACGGTCCTCCATCGCGGGCGTCAGATGTTCGATGGGCATCAGCGACAGCGGCGGCAGCCCGAACGCCTGACGCCCGCCTTCGCCGGAACGGGATGAGAATCCCAGTTCAAGCCGCGTGACCGTCGAGAGTCGAACCAGTCCTCGTTCGATGCGGGCATTCCAGTCCTCGAGGTGCGCGGCCTTCCCTGCCTGCATTCGTGCATACGCAGACTTGTCAATTAACCAGCCGGTCACTGCCACGCGGCAGCCATGATGTCGTCATCCATGAGGTCGCCGAACGCGCGGGAGGAGCGCTCCCAGTCCTCAGTGGTCACCGTGGCCTTGTCGCCCGTCATGGCTGCCGCTGTCTCAAACTTCCGGCGCAGGAACTCGTTGCGGGATAGCCCCAGCGCGGATGCCTCCGCATCGATGCTTTCAACCGCCCTGTCACTGAGTCCCCGGATGAGGACATTCTTCATCGTCAGCACCTCCTCGAAGAATGCTATCGCGATATCGTTTAACGGAAAAGATCTCACCCACGCCCGTGTGCGGGCATCTCTCCGGCGACCGACACCGCCGTGGCGTCGGTCGCTTATGCGTGTCGGACGATCTTGGCACCGTCTCAGTAGTCGAATAAATTTTCGAATAATCAGGGAGGGTGAGCCACCATGACGGTGCTGGAGATGACGGAGACCGGGCAATACGAGGACCCGTGGGACACGGTTCCGGTGATCGGCGCGGGCATGCCGGTAGAGCGTCCCACGGGGCTGGTGGGCGGCTCCACGGACCCCGCCCTCGATGATCTCGCGGTGGTGTGTGACATCACCGGGACGCCGTGTGTGGTGACGTACCGCGGTGAGGAGCATCGCGTCCTGCAGCCCGCCGTTCGCTGGTACGAACGCCGGAATTGGTGGGACGTGGAGGTCCGCGTGCCGCGTGAGAGCCGCACGAGCGCGGTGGATCAGGAGCGGTGGCGGGTGCAGGTCGTCCGGCCCGGGGTGGTTATCGCACGCACCTTCGAACTGGTCCGGAACCAGTTCACCGATCAGTGGCGGGTGCTCCGTGTCAGCGCCGCATGAGACCGCCCGTGGTCGCTGTGCGGAGTCCTTCCGTGTCACTTCATGTCGCCCGCGGAGCCGTCCGCGATTGACAGAAGTTCGAATAAAGTTTCGAATATGGGCATGTGGTTCCCCCATCTTCACGTGGCCTCGGCCTTCAGCTCGCACTACGGTGTGGCGCGTCCGGAAGAACTCGCCCGGGCGGCCGCGTCCCAGGGAGCACAGGTCCTCGCGTGCACGGACCGGGACGGCCTCTACGGGGCCGTCAAACACGTGCTGGCATGCCGCGCGCACGGTCTCGCTCCCGTCCTGGGTGTGGACATCGCCCTGCTGCGGACCCCGCGCGCCGGCGCGGGAGGCGCGCAGGGCCGGGTGGCCGGGCAGAATCGGGCGGCCGGACAGCGACGTCGTCCGGCGGCACCCGTGGTGATCGGCCGGGTGGTGGTCCTGGCCACGGGACGCAACGGGGGAGCCGGGTACGCGGCCCTGTGCCGGGTGGTCTCCGCCGCCCACCGGGCTCATGACCGGCACGCGGCCCACCCCATCGGACTCAGCGCGGAGCAGTTGGCGCGGCACGTGCATCGTGCGGCGCGCCACGGTGATCCCGGGCTCGTGGTGCTGCTCGGCCCGGACTCGGACGTGGGTCGGCTGCTCGTGGGACGGCACTACCACGCGGCGCGCACCGCGCTGAACCGATGGCGTCACGCGCTGCCCGCGGGGACCCTCGTGGTGGAGACGGTGACCTACCTGGCGCCCCAGGGTGCGCCCCTGAGCATGGGGCACGCGGTGCGGATGTTCCAGATCGGGCGGCAGGCGCAGCTGCCCGTGGTGCTCAGCAACGCCGTGCGCTACGCCCACCCGGGGCAGGCCGTGACCGCGGACGTCCTGGACGCCGCCCGGACCTTGATGTCCCTCGACGAACTGGCCGGGGCGGATCGCGGTGTGCTGCAACCCAACGGGCAGGGCTGGCTCAAGGACGGTGACGAGATGAGTCTGCTGGCCCGGGAGATCGCCCTCGCCGCGGACCACGGTCAGGCGGGACACGGCGCGCTGCTCGCGGACACCCACCACCTGGCCCAGCGCTGCCGTCTGGATCCGGAGGGGGATCTCGGGGTGGACCGTCCGGTGATCCCGGAGGCCTCGGTGATCGGGGTGAGCGGTGACCCGGACCGGGAACTGGCCCAGCGTTGCTACGCGGGACTCGCCCGGTTGCATGCCGGCGAGGACTGGGACCGCACCGTGCCCGGACTCAACCGGGAGTCCCTGCGCGGACGGTTGGAACGGGAACTCGCGGTGATCGCCCAGCTCGGCTTCGCCGGGTACTTCCTGACCGTGGGGGAGGTCTCGGAACTGATGAGCGGCATGGGTGTGCGTCACGCCGCCCGCGGTTCCGGGGTCTCGTCCCTGGTGGTCCACCTGTTGGGGATCTCACCGGCGGATCCGCTCGAGTACGACCTCGTCTTCGAGCGCTTCCTCTCCCCGCTGCGCCCCAGCCTGCCGGACATCGACATCGACATGGAGAGCGCGCAACGCCACGCCGTCTACCACCGGATCTTCGAACGCTTCGGCCCCCGCCGCGTCACGCTCATGAGCATGCAGAACGCCTACCGCTCCCGCGGGGCCGTGCGGGACGCCGGACTGGCACTGGGGCTCGAGGCCCAGGAGGTGGACCACGTGGCCACCCAGTTGTGGCGCGTGCCCGGGGGCACCCTGCGGGAGGAGATCGCACGCCGGCCCGAACTCGCCCCGCTCGCGCAGCGGCTGCGCAACAACCGGCAGTTGGACCTGCTCGTGGATCTCACCGAACGCCTCGACCGACTACCTCGGCACATCTCCATGCATCCGTGCGGGGTGATCCTCTCCGACACCACCCTGTTGCAGCGCACCCCCGTGCAGGCCAGCGGGATCGGGCTGCCCATGTCCCAGTACGACAAGCACGACATGGACCCCATGGGGCTGATCAAACTCGACATCCTGGGTGTGCGCATGCAGTCCACCCTGGCCCACGCCGTGGAGGAGATCACCCGGTTGCGACCCCACGAACCCCCGCCCAACCTCGACACCATGC
>NZ_JABFAW010000001.1:456880-497546 GCF_017168375.1 Kocuria sp. KRD140 | reverse complement strand
CCCAACCGCGACACCATGCCCCGGGACGACCCCGACACCTTCCGGCTGATCAGCTCCACCCACACACTGGGGTGCTTCCAGATCGAGTCCCCCGGGCAGCGGGAACTGATCGGGACCATGGGACCGGAGGAGTTCAACGACCTCGTCGTGGACATCTCCCTGTTCCGCCCCGGGCCCATGCAGGCCGCCATGGTCCGGCCCTACCTCAACGCCCGCCACGGCTGGTCCACGCCCACCTACCCCCACCCGGACCTCCAGGAGATTCTCGCCGAGACCCGCGGGGTGGCCGTCTACCACGAACAGATCATGCGCATCATGGACCGGATGACCGGGTGTGGTCTGGCCCGCGCGGACATCTGGCGGCGACTGCTCGGCTCTGCCTCGGAGGAGCCCGTGGAAACCGCTTTCCGCGACGGCGCCCGCGCTCGCGGCTACGCCCCGGACGTGATCGACACGGTGTGGGGGATCCTGCACGCGTTCGGCAGTTTCGGTTTCTGCAAGGCCCACGCGGTGGCCTTCGCGGTGCCCACCTATCAGTCGGCGTGGTTGAAGACCCATCACCCGGAGGCGTTCATGGCCGGGGTGTGGGAACATGACCCCGGGATGTACCCCGCCCGCCTGCTCGTGGGGGAGGCCCGCCGCATGGGGATCCCCGTGCTGGGCCCGGACGTCAACCGCAGCACGGACCACCACCGGGTGGAGTCGGTCACGCCGCGGCCAGGGACCGTGGTCTCGGGGGACCTGGACCGGGGGATCCCCCACACCCAGGACGGTGCGTGGGGGATCCGCATGTCCCTGGGTTCCATCACGGGGATCAGCGCCGCGGAGATCGAACGTCTCGTGGCCGCCCAGCCCTACAGCACCCTCGCCGAACTGCGGGTGCGCGCCCGGCCCACCCGGCGCACGCTGCAACGGCTCGCGGAGGCGGGCGCCCTGGACTCCCTGTTGCACCGCGCCGAGACGCGGGCCTCCCACACGGACATGGTCCACTTCCTGCGGGAACAGGCGGATCGGCCCGCGACCGGGCGCGGGACCTCGGCCCGTGCGCAGCCCGGGGAGGGGCAGCTGGCCCTCCCCCTCGGGGACGTGGACCTGGCCGCCCTTCCGGCGCGGCTGCCTGAACCGAGCACGGGGGAGCGGGTCAAAGCGGAGATGGACACCATGCGCATCGAGGTCAGCGCCCACCTCATGGACTCGCACGGTGAGCTCATGCGTTCCTACGGGGCCACCCGCGCCGAGGACCTGTTGGGGTTGCGCAACGGCACCGAAGTGATCGTAGCTGGCGTGCGGGTCTCCACCATGACCCCGCCCATGCGCAGCGGCAAACGCGTGGTCTTCATCTCCTTGGACGACGGCTCCGGGGCCGTGGACTGCACGTTCTTCGACGAGGCCCAGGCCGCCTCCGGTGAGGTACTGTTCGCCCCCACGCTGCTGTTGGTCCACGGCCACACGCGCCGCACGGGCCCGCGGGGGATCGGGATCCAGGCGGCCCAGGCGTGGGACCTCTCCCGCCCGGAGACCCTCCCGGATCCCCGGTCCCTGCTGGGTTCGCGGCCCACACCGTCCCGTCCGCCGCGACCGGAGTCCGCTGAGGGCCCCGGACGACGCCGCAGCCACGGCCCCGAACGGCCCGGTGCCTCCCGGGGCCGCGCTCCCCAGGGGGACAGCGCCGTCGCCGGTGCGCACCCCCGCACCAGAACCGAGGTGAAACCCCAGGTCAGAAGGTGAATAACCGGCGCGCGGCTCGTGCCCCACGGGACACCGGGGCGCCACGTGGCCGTAACGCGGTGACCCTAGCGTGTGACTCACCCACCGCCCGTCGCGGTCGGATGCTCACCGCCCGTAGTAGCCGGACCCCCTCCGCCCGCAGCGGTCGGAACCCTTCGCACCAGGAGCACCACATGACCGAGAACACCTCACGTCCCTCGCGCCGGAACCTGATCACCGGAGGCAGCGCCATCGCGGCCGCCGGTGTGCTCGCCGCCGCGCCGTCGACCGCCCACGCGGCACCGGCGCTTGTGACCCAGCACGGCCACGGTCACAGCCGGATGCCCCTCTCCTTCGGGCGCAACGGCAGGTTCAAGATCGTCCAGTTCAACGACACCCAGGACGGCCCGCGCACCGACCGGCGCACCATCGAGCTCATGAACAAGGTGCTGGACCGGGAGAAGCCCCAGTTCGTGCTGATCAACGGGGACGTGATCGACGGTTCCCCGCGCACCGACCGCGAGGTCAAGCAGGCCGTGAACAACGTGGTGCTGCCCATGGAGTCCCGGGGCATCAAGTGGGCGGTGACATTCGGCAACCACGACGAGGACTCCACCGAGGAGCACGGCACCGGGATGCGTGAACCGCAGTTGGTCGAGTTCGTGCGCCAGTACAAGCACAACCTCAACCCCGGGGACGACCAGAAGGTCTTCGGCTCGTCCAACGCCCAGCTGTTGATCCGCGGGTCCCGCGGCCACGCCCCCGCGTTCGCCGTGTGGTTGCTGGACTCCGGCCGGTACGCGGAGGAACGCCCCGGCGGGCAGGACCGTGAGGGTCTCATGGGCTACGACTGGATCCGTCCCCAGCAGATCCGCTGGTACAACGACCTCTCGGTGGAGACCGAGCGCCGTTACGGGAAGAAGATCCCGGGGCTCATGTACTTCCACATCCCCACGTGGGAGCACCACCACATGTGGTTCGGTCAGCAGTTCACTTCGGACGAGTCCGGGCACGCGGCCGCCGTGAAGCGTCACGGGATCGTGGGGGAGAAGCACGAGAACGTCTACACGGGCATGGTCAACTCGGGGATCTACGCCGCGGTCCTGGAACGCGGGGACGTCTTGGGCCTGTACTGCGGCCACGACCACATCAACACCTACATGGGCAACTACTTCGGGGTCGAACTGGGCTACGGCCCCGGCACGGGTTTCGGGACCTACGGGCTCAACGACGGCACCCGTGACGAGCACACCCTGCGCGGTGCCCGCGTGTTCGAGCTCGACGAGCGCACCAAGCGCGTCTACACCCGCACGCGCCTGGTCTTCGCCAAGGACCTCGGGATCGACATGAGCCCCGAGACCCAGCCCATCGACCACCCCGAGCGCTTCCCGCGCTACGTGCGCGGCTGAGCCGCGGGCACCGGGACCGGGCCCCGGGTCCGTCCTCGCGCCCGGGGCCCGACGCCCTGCCCGCAGCCCTGCCAGGGGTTCGACGGCGCGGCCCCGCTCCACGACGCCGCGCGCCGTCGTCCGCGGCACGGTACGCCGCGACGTCGTGGGCCGGGAGTGCTGTGCAAAACTGTGAGGCATGGCGAAAAACAGTGGCGGGGGAGATCTGCTGCAGACCGTGGACCAGGTCACGGAAGAGGCGATCAACATCGCGTACCGCTTCGACCAGAAGCTGCAGCGATGGCGTCAGGGACGGGCCGTGCAGCGCGGGGACATCCCCACCATGCTCGCCTTCGACGGCTACGGCAGCCCCCGCTACGTGCGGGCCCTGGGGCGCGTGCTCCTCAAGACGGGCTTGCTGATCGAGGACACCGACGACGCCGCGGAGTCGATCCGCGGGTGGCGTTCCTTCACGTCCGTGCCCTTCGCGTTCGCCCACGTCAACGTGTGGTTGGGCGAGCACGAGTTCCACCTCGTGGCGGACAAGGGCGGCGTGATCGACGCGGACCTCAAGGTCTCCATGACCCCCGGGGTGCACACCATTTACATGCAGGCTGAGGGCTCGGAGGTCACGGAGGCCAAGGTCACCGTGGTCTCGGACGAGCAGCACGTGGGGGTCGTGTGCGACGTGGACGACACCGTGATGGTCACCGCCCTGCCCCGCCCCATGCTCGCGGCCTGGAACTCGTTCGTGGCCAACGAGCACGCGCGCATCCCCACGCCGGGGATGTCCACCATGATGGACCGGTTGCGCCGCAGCCATCCGCACGCACCCTTCCTCTATCTCTCCACGGGGGCGTGGAACGTGGCGCCCACCCTGCGTCGGTTCCTCACGCGCAACGCGTACCCCGCCGGAGCGCTGCTGCTCACCGACTGGGGGCCCACCACGGAGCGCTGGTTCCGGTCTGGTTCCCAGCACAAGGTGCAGAACCTGCAGCGTCTGGCGCGCAACTTCCCCCACGTGCGGTGGATCCTGATCGGCGACGACGGTCAGCACGATCCGCAGATCTACTCGGGCTTCGCGCAGCGTCACCCGGACTCGGTGGCCGCCATCGTGATCCGCAACCTCTCACCCACCGAGGCCGTCCTGGCCGCGGGCACCCGCGCCTCGGAGGGCCATCACGTGACCGTTCCGGAGGGCACGCTGTGGATCGAGGCCAACGACGGCGCCTCCATCTCGGATCAGCTGAAGGACGCCGGGTTGCTCTGAACCCGCGCGGGCCACGGGGGCGCCCCGATCCGGGCGCCCGTCGACCCGCCCCGAGCACATTGTCGGATGCACCCCCGAACGGAAGAACCATGGCACACACGACCCTCGGCATCACCGGCGCCACGGGACGCATCGGCGGGGCCGTCTCGCGCCGGCTCGAAGAACGCGGCGTCGCCCACCGGCTGCTCGTGCGTTCCCCGCACCAGGTCGCGTCCCACGTGGCCGCAGCGAACGGCCTGCTCGACGCCGCCACCATGGACTTCGCCGACCCGGAAGGGGCCGCGGAGTCGATGGCGGGACTGGACACTGTGTTCCTGGTGTCCGCGTCCGAATCGGCGGATCGCAAGCAACAGCAACTGGCCATGGTCGAGGCGCTGTCCCGCGCGGGCGTGCGCCGGGTGGTCTACACGTCCTTCGCGGCACCCGCACCGGACGCGACCTTCACGTTCGCCCGCACCCACTACGCCACGGAGCAGGCCATCGAGCGCGCCGGTCTCGAGTACACCTTCCTGCGGGACAACTTCTACCTGGACGTCTTCCCGGACTTCGCCAGCGCCGACCGCGTCCTGCGCGGCGCGTGAGACACGCCGTGCAAAAAAAATTTTCGTGACTTCCCCCGCCCGTCTTGTCCACATGGGCCCCGCGAGAACCGCGTGTTCTCAGGGCTCCCGGACGCGGTCCCTGTGGACAACCCGGGGAAAAGACGACATCCCCCTGTGGTTCACACGACCACATCATGTTGGGTCCTGTTCCGGCACACGACACTAGATGTAGTATTGACGTAGATCTTCAACCACCTGGCGCACCACCCGGATCCAGAGCCGAACGGCCCCGGAAGCGCCCGAAAATTGGTACTTCCCGCAAGGAGAATGGGCTATGTCTGTCACCGTGTATTCCAAGCCGTCGTGCGTCCAGTGCAACGCCACCTACCGTGCTCTCACCAAGAAGGGCATCGACTACACCGTCGTGGACGTCACCGAGGACACCGCCGCCTACGAGCACGTGGTGGGCCTGGGATACCAGCAGGTCCCCGTCGTGGAGACCGCCACCGAGCACTGGTCCGGCTTCCGCCCGGACAAGATCAACGCGCTGGCCCTGCTGCGCTCCGCCTGAGCCGGAAACGGACGGGCCGCCGCGGGCCGCCGCGGGCGGCCCGGCACCACCCGGGCGAGTGGCCCCGAACCCCACCGCCAGCCCGCCCCCGGAATCACACGAATTGAATCACACGAATTGGTACGACCCCCCCAGAATCGAAGTGACCCGGCATGAGTGCTCTCGCCACGGTTCTCGCCCAGGCGAAGGAGCGGGAACTCCACCGCGCACCCGTCGTCGCGGGGGATGATGCACCCCTAGTGGTGTACTTCTCCTCCGTGACGCGCAACACGGACAGGTTCGTCACCAAACTCCCGGTGCGGTCCGTCCGGTTGCCCCTGAAGACCACCGAAACCACTCCCCGCATTGACGAACCCTACGTGCTGGCAGTGCCCAGTTACGGGCGTCCCGGGGGAGCGGGATCGGTCCCACCGCAAGTCGTGAAGTTTCTCAACGATCCCGTCTCGCGCGCGCACCTGTTGGGGGTGCTCGGCGCGGGCAACACCAACTTCGGCCCCCTGTTCTGCGTCGCCGCGGAGAAGGTCGCAGCCAAGTGTCAGGTTCCCCTGCTCTACAAGTTCGAGCTCATGGGAACCGACGAGGACGTCGAGAAGGTTACCCAAGGATTGGACAAGTTTTGGCAAGCATCCATGCAACCCCGGGCGTGAGCGTCGAACCCGGTCACGAGGATCCCACCTGCCCCGAGAAGTACCGCGGGCTGGGCTACCACGAGCTCAACGCGCTGTTGAACCTCTACGACGCGGACGGCAAGATCCAGTTCGAGGCCGACCGCCAGGCCGCGCGACAGTACTTCCTGCAGCACGTGAACAAGAACACCGTGTTCTTCCACGACCTCGAGGAGAAGCTCAAGTACCTCGTGGACCACCAGTACTACGAGGCCGAGGTGCTCGAGAAGTACAGCTTCGAGTTCGTGAAGGCGCTGTCCAAGCAGGCCTACGGCTACAAGTTCCGGTTCCAGACCTTCCTGGGCGCGTTCAAGTTCTACACGTCATACACGCTCAAGACCTTCGATGGTCAGCGTTACCTGGAACGGTTCGAGGACCGTGTGGTCATGGTGTCCCTGTACCTCGCGGACGGGGACGAGGCCCTCGCGCAGCGGCTCGTGGCGGAGATCATCTCCGGACGGTTCCAGCCGGCCACGCCCACGTTCCTCAACGCGGGCAAGAAGCAGCGCGGCGAGCTCGTCTCGTGCTTCCTGGTGCGCTTCGAGGACAACATGGAGTCGATCGGGCGCAACATCAACTCCGCGCTGCAGCTGTCCAAGCGCGGCGGTGGCGTGGCGTTCGCGCTGACCAACCTGCGCGAGTCCGGTGCGCCCATCAAGATGATCGAGAATCAGTCCTCCGGTGTCATCCCCGTGATGAAGCTGCTCGAGGACTCCTTCTCCTACGCCAATCAGCTGGGTGCCCGCCAGGGCGCCGGCGCGGTGTACTTGAACGCCCACCACCCGGACATCCTCAACTTCCTGGACACCAAGCGCGAGAACGCGGACGAGAAGATCCGCATCAAGACCCTCTCGCTGGGTGTGGTCATCCCGGACATCACGTTCGAGCTGGCCAAGAAGGACCAGGACATGTACCTGTTCTCCCCGTACGACGTGGAGAGGATCTACGGCGTGCCGTTCGCGGACGTCAACGTGAGCGAGAAGTACCACGAGATGGTGAACGACTCCCGCATCGCCAAGAAGAAGATCAACGCCCGCGAGTTCTTCCAGACCGTGGCGGAGGTGCAGTTCGAGTCCGGGTACCCGTACATCATGTTCGAGGACACGGTGAACCGCGCCAACCCCATCGACGGCAAGATCATCATGTCCAACCTGTGCTCCGAGATCCTGCAGGTCTCCGAGCCCTCCGTGTACAACGAGGACCTCACGTATGCGCAGGTGGGCAAGGACATCTCGTGCAACCTGGGGTCCATGAACATCGCCATGGCCATGGAGTCCCAGGACTTCGGCGCGAGCATCGAAATCGCGATCCGCGGTCTCACGGCGGTCTCGGACATGTCCAACATCGACTCGGTGCCCTCCATCCGGCGCGGCAACGAGATGTCCCACGCGGTGGGCCTGGGGCAGATGAACCTGCACGGGTACCTCGCCAAGGAGCACATTCACTACGGCTCGACCGAGGGCGTGGACTTCACCAACATGTACTTCTACGCGGTGACCTACCACGCGATCCGCGCGTCCAACCTGATCGCCAAGGAGCGCGGCGAGTCCTTCGTGGGCTTCGAGAAGTCGGCCTACGCGAGCGGCACGTTCTTCGACAAGTACGTCGACGGCGTGTGGGAGCCCGCCACGCCGCGCGTCGCCGAGCTGTTCGAGCGGGCGGGCATCGCCCTGCCCACCGCGAACGACTGGCGTGAGCTGCGCGAGAAGGTCATGGCGGACGGGATGTACAACCAGAACCTGCAAGCGGTCCCGCCCACGGGGTCCATCTCGTACATCAACAACTCCACGTCCTCGATCCACCCGATCGCCTCGCGGATCGAGATCCGCAAGGAGGGCAAGCTCGGGCGTGTGTACTACCCGGCGCCGTTCATGGACAACGAGAACCTGGAGTACTTCCAGGACGCGTACGAGATCGGCTACGAGAAGATCATCGACACGTACGCCGCCGCGACCCAGCACGTGGACCAGGGCCTGTCCCTCACGCTGTTCTTCAAGGACACCGCCACCACGCGCGACATCAACCGCGCGCAGATCTACGCGTGGCGCAAGGGCATCAAGACCATGTACTACTCCCGCATCCGCCAGCTGGCGCTCGAGGGTACCGAGGTCGAGGGCTGCGTCTCCTGCATGTTGTGATCCCCGCCGTCTCCTGACGGCACCGCGTCGGCAACGACGCCGCTCCCGCCCCACCCGGGTCTCTTAGCCGGGTGGGGCGGGAGTTTTTCCCTGAAGTCCGGCCCTGGCCGGGGATATGCTGACGGAACGGTCGAGACAGTGAATCGGCCAATGCCGGAGCACCGCATCCCTGGGAGGAACCGCATCATGACCACCGAGGGATCGACCCCCCAGGAGCAGTGCTCGACAGGAATCCAGGGTGCACCCGCGTGGTACACCGAGGAACAGATCGTGCGGGCGGTTCCCGCCGAGCGTGCACGTCGGCTTCTCGAAGCCACGCTGCGTTCCGGATTCCGCCCGGAAGATGACCCCGGGCGCAGCAATGTCCCCGCCGGCGAGGGCCACCTGCTGTTGATGCCGTCGGTCATTGGTGACTGGGCAGGCATCAAGATTGCATCGGTCTCGCCCGGGAATCCCGAACGCGATCTGCCCCGCATCCAGGCCACCTACATGCTCATGGACTCGGCCACCCTGAGTCTTCGAGCTCTGCTGGAAGGCAACGTCCTCACCACCCTGCGGACCCCCCGCGATCTCGGCCGTGGCCACCGATTACCTGGCCCCGAAGGAGGCGACCAAGCTCGTGGTGTTCGGCACGGGGCCGCAGACGCTCGCCCACATCGCGGCATTCGCCGAGATTCGCTCGTTCACGGAGGTGGTGGTGTGCGGCCGGACTCCGCGCAAGGTGGACGCCGCCGTCGACTACGCCCGCACGCTGGGTCTCGCGGCCCGATCGGGGGACGCGAGCGAGGTACGCGACGCGGACGTGGTGGTGTGCACGACGTCGGCGGCGGAGCCCCTCTTCGACGGTGCCCTGGTGCCGGACACCGCGTGCGTCGTGGCCATGGGATCCCACGAGCATGTCCCGCCGGCGCATTCGGACGCCGCCGTGCAGGATCCCCCACATGGCCAACCCCACCGAGAAGAGCGTGAACGCGGCGAGTCCGTGCAGCCAGGTCAGGCCGTGGGGGTGGATGAAGGTGGGGGTATCCAGCGCGCGCCATCAGGACAACTGGCGCGCGGAGGACTATCCGAGGGGGCTGCGTCATGCTGCTCAATGCCCTGGCCGAGGTCAGTAACACCACCACGGCCGGCATTAAGTTCTACCGTCGGGAGGGACTGTTGCCCGCCGGTACCAGGCTCACCGCCACGCGGCAGGACTACGATCAGGGTCACGCGGAACGCCTGCAGCTCATCCGGGTACTGCGGGAGGAGGCCGGTGCCACGATCCCCGACATCCGTGCGCTGGTCACCCTGATCGACGATCCGCGGCGGGCCCCTCGTGGACGCCCTCGAAATCGCCCAGGCGCTCGCCGCGGGCCTGTCACCTGCCGAGGCCAGCGGGCCCCCGGAGCGCCGGGAGGATCCGATGATCCGGGACATGCTCACGCAGCTGGGGTGGCCGGACGTGGCAAGCGGGCCGCGCCGGGCGCTCGGTGAGTTGTTGGAGGGCATGCGGGCCACTGGGTCACCCGTGGACCGGGGGAGACGCCGTCCTGGGACGTCATCGTGGCCCGCGCGGTGCGGGGAATGGTCTCTTACAATCGGCTGACCCGGGTGCTGCGGGCTCTGGGCCATGTCTCCCACTCGGTGCGCGCCGCCGGGTCGTAGGTCAGCGGTGGCACGCGAAAGGCCCCGGAAAGTAGTGTTCCGGGGCCTTGTCTGGTGCGCGATACTGGGATCGAACCAGTGACCTCTTCCGTGTCAGGGAAGCGCGCTACCGCTGCGCCAATCGCGCTCAATGTTCATCATATTGAACGAGGTGGTTGCACCGAGGTGGAGACGGGATTCGAACCCGCGTAGACGGCTTTGCAGGCCGCTGCCTAACCACTCGGCCACCCCACCGGGGACCAGATCCTTGGAGGACAAGGTCTCAGGTCTCGACCAGGGTCGAAAACTGCGAGCGGACGACGGGAGTCGAACCCGCGACCCTCACCATGGCAAGGTGATGCTCTACCAGCTGAGCTACGTCCGCATTGTTGGTCGATCGAGGCCCTGGAAATCAGTACTCCGTTCTTCCGAGCGGAAACTTTATCACAAGACTTCATGCCCTTCAGTGTTTGTCCATCCGGGGTGTTGCCACCGGAGGACTCCGCTTTCGGGGCGTTGCCAACGAGCAAGAACATTACCCACCGGAACGGGCCCGGGCAAATCGATCGCGGAGGCCGAGGAATTTGCCGTTCCTGGACGAAGTGTTCTAGAGTCTTCAACGTTGCAAGCGCGATTGGCGCAGCGGTAGCGCGCTTCGTTCACACCGAAGAGGTCACTGGTTCGATCCCAGTATCGCGCACGGTAACGAGGAACCCGGTCCCGGGAGGGGCCGGGTTCTTTCGCGTCCAAGGCCAATCGGACCGGTCGGTCCGGCCCCGGCCGCGTGAAGTCCGGCTCCTGGACGGACGTCCGAGCCCGCTCCGCCCGGGTGAGCCCGTGATCGTTGTCCGTGTCTGGACCCCTCCTTACGCTGAGCCCATGACTCAACCCCGCTTGGCCCAGCAGACCGCCACCGGCCGGATGTACGCCCGGAGTGAGGGCGGGGACCTCGAGGTCCCTTCCATCACCACGGTCATCGGGTGCGAGGCCAACGACCTCGGAGGCTGGTACGCCTACACCGCAGCGCAGGCCCTGGCCACGGATCCCCAGTTGCCGGACGCGCTCCGGGACACGCGGCGTCGTCGTTCGCTCGTGAACCACGCGGCCAAGGCGGCGGAGCGGCACCGGGACCACGCGGCGCAGCGCGGTGACCGCGTACACGACTACTGCGAGCAGCTCGCGCTGCGGGCCATGGGCCGCGACCACGAGGTGGACCGGGCCCGGGACACGCTCGCAGAACACCATGAGACCCGATTCGCGGACAGTGCGGACCAATGGTGGCAGTTGTTCCGCCCCGAACCGCTGGCCGCGGAGATCACGGTATGGAACTCCACGGTGGGCTACGCCGGCACTCTGGATCTCGTGGCACGCATCGGCGGCAAGGTGTGTCTGATCGATTACAAGACCCGCGGGACCGACCGCGCCGGGCGGGTCAAGGCCCCGGACCCCAAGGTGGTGACCCAGTTGGTGGCCGGGCTCAAGGCCGAGGAATCCCTCGTGGACGCTACGGCGGGGGAGTGGGAACCGTGGCGCTACCGGGACGCGGAGGTCTTGATGGCCGTGGCGATCGGTGAGACCGAGGCGCTCACCGTGCAGGCCGCGCCCGAGCACCTCCCCGTGCACTGGTACAAGTTCTGCGCCCTGGCCAAGGTGTGGGCGCGCAATTCCCAGTTGGCCACCGCCGGGGCGCAACTGCGCAGCATCGCGCCCCCGCCCCTGGATTCCTCCCCCACGGGTCGCGTGGCGGGCGGCACGCAGGTCGTGACGGCCGAGACGGTCGCGGGCCCCGCCGTAGACTGACAGGCACACCCCGTCCCACGACCCCCATGAGGAGTGCACTCCGCGGTGAGTATTCTGCGCATTCGTACCATCGGTGACCCCGTCCTGCGCACCCCGGCCCAGGAGGTCACGCAGTTCGACGACGCCCTGGCTGCCCTCGTCCGGGACATGCTCGAGACCATGTACGCCGTGGGCGGTGTGGGTCTGGCCGCACCGCAGGTGGGCGTGGGATTGCGCGTCTTCACGTGGGGCATCGACGGGGACGAAGGGCACGTGATCAACCCCCAGCTGAGCATGGGGGAGGAGCCGCAGGAAGGCGGCGAGGGCTGCCTGTCGGTCCCGGGCCTGTCCTACGAGACCCCCCGCGCCGAGCACGCCGTCCTCACCGGGGTGGATTGCCACGGCGAGCCCGTGCACCGTGAGGCCACCGGCCTGTTGGCCCGCTGCTTCCAGCACGAGTACGATCACCTGGGCGGCATGCTCTACGTCGACCGTCTCGTGGGTGACGAGCGCAAGGACGCCATGCGGCAGTTGCGCGCGCAGTCGTTCACGGACACGACCGCCCGTGTCACGCGCGAACGCGAGGCGCAGCGCGCGAGTCACTCAACACCGGACGCACACGACGCCGCTGGGTCGGCTTTCGGTGCGGCCCGCACCTCGGGAGCCGCATCCGGCGCCGCACACACGGCCGGTTCCGCGTTCGGCGCGGCGGGTGATGCCCGATGAGCCCCGACACGAACCAGCAGCCCCTCAAGATCCTGTACGCGGGAACCCCGGAGACCGCCGTCCCCCCGCTCGAGGCACTGCACCAGGATCCCCGGATCGAGATCACCGCGGTGCTGACCCGTGAGGACGCCCCTGTGGGCCGCAAGAAGGTCATGGCCCCGTCCGCGGTGGGTCGTCGGGCCGATGAGCTCGGGCTGCCCGTGATCAAGGCCAATCGGGTCCGGGGTGAACTCCTGGACACCCTGCGTGACACCGGCGCGAGCATCGCGGCGGTCGTGGCCTACGGCGCCCTGCTGCCGCGACCGGCCCTGGAGGTCTTCCAGGACGGGTGGATCAACCTGCATTTCTCCCTCCTGCCCCAGTGGCGCGGCGCCGCCCCGGTGCAGCGGGCCCTCATGGCCGGGGACTCCGTGGTCGGGGCCACCACCTTCGTCCTGGACGACGGCATGGACACCGGCCCCGTGGTAGGCACCCTCACGGACGAGGTGCGTCCGGAGGACACCTCCGGGTCGGTGCTGGATCGGCTCGCACATGAAGGTTCGCCCCTGCTCGTGGAATCCTTGCTCGGTGTGGCCTCGGGCCGCGTGCACCCCACGCCGCAACGCGGTGAATCCACCGCTGCCCCTAAACTCACGGCCCAGGACGGGCGCGTCGATTGGTCACATCCCGCCGTGGCCGTGGCTCACCGGGTGCGCGGTGTGACCCCCGAACCCGGTGCGTGGACCGAACTCGACGGCCAGCGCTTCAAGCTCGACCGCGTGATCCCCGCCCCGGAGGTCACCGGGATCGCCCCGGGCCACGTGGAGCTGCGGGAGAAGCGGGTCTTCGTGGGCACCGGGTCCTACGCCGTGGAGCTGACCCGCGTGCAACCCAATGGCAAGAAACCCATGGCGGCCCTCGACTGGGCGCGCGGCAAGCAGAACACGGAACAGGTGGCCTTCGGATGAGTCGGGACCAGCAGCACCGCGGCCACGCCGGTAGCGGCAACGACCGGTCTCGGGGGAACAACCGCCGTCGTGACGATCGTCCGTCCCGTGATGCCGGCGGCCGGGGCCGCGACGACCGCTCGCCCCGGGAGGCCGGCGGGAGGGATCGACGAGCGGGGGACGGCTCGCGTCGCGACGCCCAGGGCCACGAGCGCAACCGCCTGGCCCAGCACGAGCGCTCCTACTCCGCACAGGCGCCCTCGCAGCGTCGCAAGCGCTCCGATCCCGCACGGCTGACCGCATATCAGGCCCTGCGCGCGGTCAACTCGGAGGACGCCTACGGGAATCTCGTGCTGCCACGCCTGGTCCGTGAAAACCGCCTCGACAAGCGGGACGCGGCGTTCGCGACCGAGCTCGCCTACGGGGCCATGCGGTGGAGTGGCACGTGGGACGCCGTGCTCGAGAAGTGCGTGGACCGCCCGCTGGACCAGTTGGACCCCGCGGTGCTGGACGCCCTGCGCCTGGGCGTGCACCAGTTGCTCGCGATGCGCGTCCCCGATCACGCCGCGCTGGACGCGACCGTGGGTCTGGTGCGCGGGGAGATCGGGCAGGGACCCTCGGGACTCGTCAACGCCGTCCTGCGCAAGGTGACCCGGCGCAGCCACGACGAATGGCTGGACGCGCTCGCCGCCGAGCACACCGACGAGCTGCGGCAGCTCGGTGTCCGCCACGCCCACCCGGTGTGGGAGGTCCGCGCGTTGCGCCGGTCCCTGCGCGCCAACGGCCGAGACACCGCGGAGATCGAGGCCCTGTTGGGAGCGGACAACGAGGCGCCCCGTGTGCACCTCGTGGCACTGCCCGGCATCGGCTCGCTCGAGCCCGTACTCGAAGCCGGCGCCGAACCCGGTGACCTGGTCCCGGGCAGCGCCGTCAGCGCAGGGGGAGACGTCCACCGCGTCCCGGGCACGCGGGAGGGCACGGTGCGCGTTCAGGACGCCGGCTCCCAGCTCGTGGCCCGCGTGCTCGCGCAGGTGCCCGTGGCCGATGACGCCGGCGCGTGGGCCGACTTCTGCGCCGGACCCGGCGGGAAGGCGGCGCTGCTCGCGGCATTGGCCCACGAGCGCGGTGCCACGTTGCTGGCCAACGAGGTCAGCGGGCACCGTAGTGACCTCGTGAGCCAGGCGCTGTCGGCCGTGGACCACGAGGCGTGGCACGTCCGCACCGGCGATGCCCGGCAGATCCCGTCCGGCCAGGACACGCGTTTCGATCGGGTGCTCGTGGACGTGCCGTGCACCGGACTGGGCGCGCTGCGGCGTCGTCCCGAAGCGCGGTGGCGGCGCACGCCGTCGGACGTCGCGAACCTGGCCCCGCTGCAGCGTGAGCTGCTCGACGCCGCGCTGGACGCCACCCGCCCCGGCGGCGTGGTGCTCTACGCCACGTGCTCACCGCACACCGCCGAGACGCACGACGTGCTCCAGGACGTCCTGGCACGGCGCGGCGACGTGTCGGTCCTGGACACCGCGCAGCTCGCCGTGGATGCCGCCCTGCCCGGCGCGCTCGACGACGCTCGGGCGGCGGGGCACGACGTCCCCGGCGGGGGCACGAGTGTGCAGTTGTGGCCGCACGTCCACGGAACCGACGCCATGTTCATGGTCGCGCTGCGCAAGAGCGCGTGAGCCGCGGCTCGGTCATTGATCCGGAACTATTCCCAGGAGGAACCATGTCCCGCTGTGACATCCACCCGTCAATCCTCTCCGCGGACTTCTCCCGGCTCGCGGAGGAACTCCAGCACATCTCGAACGCGGATGCGGCGCACGTGGATGTGATGGACAACCACTTCGTCCCCAATCTGACCCTGGGGTTGCCGGTCGTGGAACGGTTGCAGGCCGTCTCCCCGATCCCCCTGGACCTGCACCTGATGATCGAGGACCCGGACCGGTGGGCCCCGGCGTACGCGGAGGCCGGGTGCGCATCCGTGACGTTCCACGCGGAAGCCGCCACGGCGCCGATCAAGCTCGCGCGTGAACTGCGCGCGGCGGGTGCCCGTGCGGGACTCGCGGTGCGTCCGGCCACGCCGATCGAGCCGTACCTGGACCTACTGCCGGAGCTGGACATGTTGCTCATAATGACTGTGGAACCCGGCTTCGGCGGCCAGAAGTTCCTGGACGTGACCCTGCCCAAGCTGCGCCGCGCCGCGGCGGCGGTCAAGGCCCACGGGGGCACGATCGCGCTGCAGGTGGACGGCGGGATCACGGAGGAGACCATCGTGCGCGCCGCGGAGGCTGGGGCGGACACGTTCGTCGCCGGTTCCGCGGTCTACGGCCAGGACGACCCCGCCGCCGCGATCGAGGCACTCCGCAGGACCGCGCGGGAGCACCGGGCCTGAATTTATGCGCGCCCCGATGACGGGTCCGCGGAGAACGCCTTGCCTGTCAGCGCAGGTCCAGGAGTTCACGCAGTTCCGTGAAGGCGCCGCGCACCACGGTGTAGTGCGCCCACTTGCCGCGCTGCTCGCGTGTGAGCAGTCCGGCGTCCACCAGCTTCTTGAGGTGATGACTCACGGTGGGCTGGCTGATGTCGAGGACGTCCAGCAGGTCGCAGGCGCACACTGCGTCGCAGCCCTGCGCGGCGATGTGGGAGAGCAACCGCAGGCGCGTCGGGTCGGAGAGCGCCTTGAGCTTCGCGGTCATGCGCTCGGCCTCGCCGGCCCCGAGCGGCGAGGAGGCGAGCGAGCAGCACTCGGTTGCTTTCTCATCGATCAGCTCGGGTCGTTGCGCGGGTGCTTTCATACCGAGATTTTACATTGACGGACATCTATATGACCTCGTAGCGTATGTCCCATAGATGACCGTCGATACGAGGAGCTCGCCGCCCGTGAGTACCACCATCGCCTCCGCACCGGTGAGGCAGAGCATGTCGTTCCTGGACCGGTGGCTGCCGGCCTGGATCCTGCTGGCCATGGGTGCGGGCCTTCTGCTGGGGCGCCTGGTGCCGGGGCTGAACACGGCTTTGGAAGCCATGACGATCGGACAGGTGTCGCTGCCGATCGCACTCGGTCTGCTGGTGATGATGTATCCCGTCCTGGCGAAGGTGCGCTACGACGAGACCCGCCGGGTGACCGGTGACAAACGATTGCTGGGCCTGTCGCTCGTGCTCAACTGGGTCGTGGGACCGGCGGTGATGTTCGTGCTCGCCTGGGTGTTCCTGCCCGATCTGCCCGAGTACCGCACCGGGTTGATCATCGTGGGCCTGGCTCGGTGTATCGCCATGGTCCTGATCTGGAACGACCTGGCATGCGGTGACCGGGAGAGTGCGGCCGTGCTCGTGGCCATCAACTCCGTCTTCCAGGTCGTTGCCTTCGGCGCTCTGGGGTGGTTCTACCTCCAGGTCCTGCCGTCGTGGCTGGGGCTGCCGACCACCACGGCCGAATTCTCCGTGGGGGCGATCGTGGGATCCGTCCTGGTGTTCCTCGGCATCCCCCTGCTCGCCGGCTTCCTCACCCGCGTCCTGGGTGAACGGGCGAAGGGCCGGGACTGGTACGAAGAGAAGTTCCTCCCCGCGATCGGCCCGTGGGCCCTGTACGGCCTCCTGTTCACCATCGTGATGCTCTTCGCGCTCCAGGGGGACGCCATCACCTCACAGCCCCTCGACGTGGTCAGGATCGCGCTGCCGTTGCTCGTGTACTTCGTTCTGATGTTCGTCATCGGCCTCTTCGCCTCGAAAGCGGTGGGGCTCGACTACGGCAAGTCGGCCACGGTGGCCTTCACCGCGTCGGGCAACAACTTCGAACTGGCGATCGCCGTGGCCATCAGCACCTTCGGTGTTACCTCCGGGCAGGCAATGGCCGGCGTCGTGGGGCCGTTGATCGAAGTGCCCGTCCTGATCGGCCTGGTCTACGTGGCACTGTGGGCCGGCCCGCGCGTGTTCCCGAACGATCCCTCCGTCCCCACCCACCGAACCCGGGAGACCGCGTCATGAGCGCACCATCACCCACGAAACCGACCGTGCTCTTCGTCTGCGTCCACAACGCGGGCCGCTCCCAGATGGCGGCGGGCTACCTGGCCGCGATGTCAGGCGGCAGCATCGATGTCCGTTCGGCCGGGTCCGAACCGGCAGAGAGCCTGAACCCGGTGGCCGTGGAGGCAATGGCTGAGGAGGGCATAGACATCACCGCAGCCGTGCCCACGCTCCTGCGGGCGGAGCAGGTCAGGGCCTCCGACGTCGTCATCACCATGGGCTGCGGGGACACCTGCCCCGTGTTTCCGGGCAAGCGCTACGAGGACTGGGACCTCGACGACCCGGCCGGTCAGCCCCTCGCGGACGTGCGCAGGATCCGCGACGACATCAAGGCCCGCGTCGCCGGACTGCTCTCGGATCTGCAGGGCCGGGAGAACGGCCGGAAAACCAGGACGTGACCGCGCGGTGTCCCCGATCATGGGCATGGTGAGGCCGCGTGGCATAATGAGCGCAGCAACGTGTTCCGGGGTCGGTGCAATTCCGAACCGGCGGTGACAGTCCGCGAACCGTGAACACCGTGCACAGCACCGAGCAGGTTCCCGTGGGAACCACCGAGGATGCGCACGGAGGGATCGGCCGAACCGGTGGAAATCCGGTACCGACAGTACAGTCTGGATGGTAGGCACACGTGAGCGTCACGGCGTCCTGACCGTGCGCGGTCGCACGCGATCGCGGTCCGTCGGGTGGTGCTGTGACGTGCTCCGCCGCGTGATCGTGTTCGACGCGTGTGCGCATTCCTCCCCGGGACCACCGACAGTGGCGGGTGAGAGGAGACACCGTGGACGTCCTGCGTTGGTTGTTCGACGCGCAGTTGCGGGTGGGTGACGGTTTCATCCTGTGGCGCGAGGTGCTCGGCAACGTGTTCGGGCTGTTGTCCGCGCTGGGCGGGATGCGCCGCAAAGTGTGGGCGTGGCCCGTGGGGATCGTGGGCAACGCGATCCTGCTGACCGTCTTCCTGGGCGCGGTGTTCGACACCCCCAACCCCGTGAACCTGTTGGGTCAGGCCGGCCGTCAGGTCATGTTCATCGCGGTGTCCGTGTACGGCTGGGTGCAGTGGCGTCGGTCCCGCGGGGCGTCCGAGGAGGCCGTGTCCCCGCGTTGGGCCACCGCCCGCGAACGCGTGTTCCTGGTGGTCGCCCTCGTGTTCGGGACGGCACTTCTCACGCCCATCTTCCGTGCCCTGGGCTCGTACGAACCCGTGTGGGCGGACGCCTGGATCTTCATGGGCTCGCTGCTCGCAACGCTCGGGATGGCCAAGGGTTGGGTCGAGTTCTGGCTGTTGTGGGTCGCCGTGGACATCGTGGGCGTGCCCCTCCTGTTCTCCGCCGGTTACTACGCCTCGGGCTTGATGTACGTGTTCTACGGCGCGTTCACGCTCGCAGGGTTCTTCGTGTGGTGGCGCGTGAATACGCGCCAGCGCCGTCGCGCGACGATCGAGACGGGCTTCCCGGACCTGCGCCTGTCCGTGGGTGAGGACGAGAAGTGACGGCGTACGACGACGCCGCTGCGCCGGGGCCCGCGCCCCGCTCCCGTCCGGGGGCGGGGCCGTCCCGCGACTACTCGGCGGCGGAAAACGAGGCGATGCGCGCCGCTCTGGAAGCGGCTCGGCGAGGGATCCGCGGGGCCAATCCCGTGGTGGGCGCCGTGATCCTCTCCGCCGCGGGGGAGATCCTGCACGTGGGTCATCACCGCGGGGCGGGCACCCCGCATGCGGAGGCGGACGCCCTGCGTCTGGCCCGTGAGGCGGGGACACCTCTCGAGGACACCACCATGGTCGTGTCCCTCGAACCCTGCAACCACACCGGACGCACCGGCCCGTGCTCGCGCGCGATCCTCGACGCGGGGATCCCCCGGGTCATTTACGCGGTGGCCGACGGCACCGACACCGCCCGCGGGGGCGGCGCGTTCCTCGCCGCACACGGGGTGGACGTGCGTCAGGGGCTGCTCGCGAGGGAAGCCCACGATCTCAATGACCGCTGGTTCATCGCCCAGCATGATGCGCGACCGTTCGTGACGCTGAAACTCGCGCAGACGATCGACGGCCGCGTGGCCGCCGCGGACGGGACGAGCCAATGGATCACGGGTGCACCCGCTCGGGATCAGGGCCACGCCCTGCGCACCCGGGTGGACGCGATCCTGGTGGGCGGCGGGACCCTGCGCGCGGACGACCCGACCTTGACCGCGCGGGATGCCGCGGGTGAACCCCTCGCGCGACAACCCCTGCGGGCAGTCATGAGCACCCGCCCCGTGCCCGCGGATGCCAAGGTCCGGCGCGGCGTCGTCGACCGCGCGCCCCGGGAAGACACCGAACGTGGAGCCCCGGGAGACACCGGAACGGATCACGGAGAGGTCGCATACGCCGACCGCGGGCACGACGGGCGGTTCATCCACCTCACCACGCACGATCCCGCCGAGGCGTTACAACACCTCCGTGAACGCGGGGTTTCCCACGTGCTCGTGGAAGGCGGGCCCACGGTGTCCGCCACGTTCCTCGCCGCCGATCTCGTGGACGAGCTGTGGTTGTACCAGGCCCCACTGATCCTCGGGGACGGCGCTGCGTCGGTCGCGTCGCTCGGGATCGGGACGCTTGCCGCGGCGTCGTCATGGCGCGGTGACCCCGTGCGGCACCCGGCGGACCTCGCGCACCCCGGCCACGAAGAGGCCACGGAGCAGATGGAGGCGATCAGCCGCGTGGGCGTCGATGGACGGTGGCACTTGCGGCCCGCGGGTCCCGTACCCGACGCCCCATGACACGCCCCTGAACTGACGCAGCACACCAAGACCTCGCGCCGGGAAGTTCCCGAGAACCCCGCGCACCCCGGATCCCCAAGGAGAATCAGTGTTCACCGGAATTGTCGAAGCCCAGGCCACCGTGGAACGTGTGGAACGGTTGGCGCAGGACGCCGCCCGGCTGCACGTGTCCGCGGGGCCACTCGTCGCGGACCTGCCCCACGGCGGCTCACTCGCGGTTAACGGGGTGTGCCTGACCGCGGTCCCCTCGGGCGCGGCGGGGGACTTCACCGCGGACGTCATGGGTGAGACACTGCGCCTGACCACCCTGGGGGCGCTCGGACACGGTGACCTGGTGAACGTGGAACGCTGCACCGCAGCCGGGCAGCGCCTGGACGGGCACGTGGTTCAGGGGCACGTGGACGGCGTGGGCACCGTGGTGCAGCGCACGTCCCACACCGGATGGGAGACCGTGCGGATCAGAGTTCCCGTGGCACTTGCGCGCTACATCGCGGTCAAGGGTTCGATCGCCGTGGACGGCGTGTCCCTCACGGTCACTGCGGTGAACTCCACGGACGAGCCCGAGGCGTGGTTCGAGGTGGGGCTGATCCCGGAGACCCTGCGCGCGACCACGCTCGGCGCTCGCACGCCGGGTTCCACCGTCAACCTCGAGGTGGACGTGCTCGCCAAGTACGCCGAGCGCCTGGCCTCGTACGCGGCACCCGCGACACCGCGCGGCGTCGCCCTCGATCCGGTCGCGGACGCCGTGGCCGCGATGGCCTCGGGTGCCGCGGTCGTTGTCGTGGACGACGAGGGCCGGGAGAACGAGGGCGACCTGGTGTTCGCGGCCCAGCACGCGACCCAGCCCCTCATGGGCTTCACGATCCGGCACAGCTCCGGGGTGGTGTGCGTGCCCATGACCGACGAGCGCGCGGACCGGCTTGCCCTGCCGCCCATGACCGAGCACAACGAGGACGCCAAGGCCACGGCGTACACCGTGACGTGCGACGCCCGCACCGGGATCACCACCGGGATCAGCGCGCGGGACCGGGCGCTGACCACGCGACTGCTCGCGCTGCCCGGCACCACCGCGGCCGAGCTCACGCGGCCCGGCCACATCCTGCCGCTGCGCGCGGTCCCTGGCGGGGTGCGCGAACGAGCGGGGCACACCGAGGCCGCCGTGGAGCTCGCGCGGCTCGCAGGGTGCGAGCCCGTGGGTGCGATCGCGGAGATCGTCGACGACGCCGGGCAGCCCCTGCGCGCCCCCGCCCTGCGGCGGTTCGCGGACGAGCACGGGCTCGTAATGATCAGCATCGCCGATCTGATCGCCCACCTGGACGCGACGGATGCCGCTGAGGACGCCGTCCCGCGGGCGGTCGCGAACGACGCCGGTGCCGCGGCTCAGGACGCGAAGGGCACAACTCGACCGAGCGCCGTCGACGTCGCCGGGGGCGCCACCGCGCCGTCGGTGGACACCACGGGGGAGGGAGACCGCATCGCATGAGCGTTTTCGACCACGGTGAGATCCCCGAACACGCGTCACCGGCCGACAATCACGCGGCTCCGGGAGCGGAGCCCCTGCACCACAGCGACCCCGTGACCGTGCCCTCCGAGTACGGCACGTTCTCGGTGACCGGTTGGCGCGTTCCGGAGCCGTCGGGGATCCCCGCCGCCGAGCACGTCTCGCTCACGGCACCCCCGCCCGCCGACGAAGCCGCTCTGCCACCGTTGCTGCGGCTGCATTCCGAGTGCCTCACCGGGGACGTCTTCGGCTCGTGGCGCTGTGACTGCGGACCGCAACTGCACCTTGCGCTGGAACGGATCTCCCGCCACGGGGGCACGGTGCTGTACCTGCGCAACCACGAGGGCCGCGGGATCGGGCTGATCAACAAGCTGCGCGCCTACAAGCTCCAGGACGGCGGAGCGGACACCGTGGACGCCAACACCATGCTCGGGCTGCCCGCGGAGGCCCGGGACTACACCGCCGCCGCCCGGATCCTCGCGGCCATGGGCCTGACCACGGTGCGGCTGCTGACCAACAACCCGGACAAGGTCGCCAAGCTCGAGGCGCTCGGGATCACCGTGGCGAACGTGATCCCCCACGAGGTCCACGCGCGCACCGAGAACCTGGACTACCTGCGCACCAAGCGCGACCGCATGCACCACCACCTGACCCACCTCAACCCAGGAGAAACATCATGAGCGGACACGGCGCCCCGACCACCCTCGCCTCGGACCTCGACGCCTCGGACCTGACCGTGGCCGTGGTCGCCGCGAGCTGGCACACGACGATCATGGACGGGCTGCTCGACGGCGCCCTGCGCGCCCTCACGGAAGCGAACACCGGCACGGTCGTGCGGGTGCGCGTGCCCGGGAGCTTCGAGCTGCCCGTGGCCGCCCGCCGCCTGGCGGAGACGGCGGACGCGGTGGTCGCGCTCGGCGTCGTGATCCGCGGCGGCACCCCGCACTTCGACTACGTGTGCCACGCCGCGACCTCCGGACTCACGGACGTGTCCGTGGCCACCGGGACCCCGGTGGGCTTCGGCGTACTCACATGTGACACGGAGGAACAGGGCCTGGACCGCGCCGGCCTCGAGGGCTCGCACGAGGACAAGGGCTACGAGGCCGCCCACGCCGCCCTGAGCACCGCCCTGACCCTGCGCGAGCACGGGGTCTGAACGGAGCAGACGCTCGCGGCCGGTCCGCCATGCTCGATCCGCGGAGGCCGGCCGCGAGCGGCGTGCATGTGCCACGCGTTCGGGACGGGCACGCGCACCCATTACCCTGAAGGGGTGAAAACCTTCGAAGACCTCTTCACCGAACTGCGCACCAAGGCCGAGCAACGCCCCGAGGGATCCAGGACCGTCACGGAACTGGACTCCGGGATCCACGGCATCGGGAAGAAGGTCGTCGAGGAGGCCGCCGAGGTCTGGATGGCGTGCGAGTACGAGTCTGACGCCGAGGCCGCTGAGGAGATCTCCCAGTTGCTCTACCACGTGCAGGTCATGATGATCGCCAAGGGTATGAGCCTCGAGGACGTCTACAAGTACCTCTGAGCCCCGCGCGTCACCCGCTCCGGGCACCGCCCCGATCCCCGTCATCTGCGCCCCGCGGAAAGGAATCCCATGCTGCGAGTAGCCGTGCCCAACAAGGGCGCGCTGTCCGAAGCCGCCATCACCATGCTCACCGAGGCCGGTTACCGGCAGCGGCGCAGCACCCGGGAACTCGTGCTCGTGGACAACGACAACCACGTGGAGTTCTTCTACCTGCGCCCGCGGGACATCGCGATCTACGTGGGTGGCGGCACCCTGGACCTGGGGATCACCGGACGGGACCTGCTGCTCGATTCCGACGCGGAGGCCGAGGAGGAGCTGGGCCTGGACTTCGCCCGTTCCACCTTCCGGTTGGCCGGCCCGCGCGGCCAGTTCGAGTCCGTGCAGGAACTCGAGGGCAAGCGGATCGCCACGAGCTACCAGTTGCTGCTGGAGCGTTACCTCGCGGACCGCGGCGTGGATGCCGAGGTCGTGCGCCTGGACGGCGCCGTAGAATCCTCCATTCGGTTGGGTGTCGCGGACGCGATCGCGGACGTCGTGGAGACCGGCAACACCCTGCGCGCGGCGGGCCTCGAGATCTTCGACGAACCGATCATGACCTCCGAGGCGCTGCTCATCCGCCGCCGCGACGAACCGGAACCCGAGGGACTGCGCGTGCTGCGACGTCGTCTGCAGGGTGTGCTGGTCGCGCGGCAGTACGTGATGATGGACTACGACATCACCGAGGACCTGCTGGCCGCCGCCACCGAGATCACCCCGGGTATGCAGGGCCCCACGATCTCCCCGCTCGGTCACGACGGCGCGGTGGCCGTTCGCGCGATGGTGCGCAAGAGCGACACCAACAAGGTCATGGACGCGCTCTACGAAGTGGGGGCCCGGGCCATCCTGGTCTCACCCATCCAGGCCGCGCGGATCTGACGCGGGCGCGGGCGAAGAGAAGTCGAGAGCAGTAAGGACGGTGGCGTAATGGGTGTGGCCGTACGAGTCATTCCGTGTCTGGACGTCGACGCCGGGCGCGTGGTCAAGGGCGTGAACTTCGAGAACCTGCGGGACGCGGGGGATCCTGTGGAACTCGCGGCGCGCTACAACCTGGCCGGCGCGGACGAGCTCACGTTCCTGGACGTGACCGCGTCCTCGAGCGAGCGGGACACCATGTTCGACGTCGTGGCCCGCACCGCAGAGAAGGTGTTCATCCCCCTGACCGTGGGGGGCGGCGTGCGCACGGCGCAGGACGTGGACCGGTTGCTGCGCTGCGGCGCGGACAAGGCCTCGATCAACACCGCGGCGGTCACGCGCCCGGAGGTCATCGACGAGATCACGAACCGCTTCGGCAACCAGGTGCTCGTGCTGTCCCTGGACGCGAAACGCACGGGCAACACCCCGTCCGGTTTCGAGGTCACCACGCGCGGTGGGCGCACGCTCACGGGCCTGGACGCGCTCGAGTGGGCCTGGGAGGCCGAGGAACGCGGGGTCGGGGAGATCCTGCTCAACTCGATGGACGCGGACGGGACCCGCGAGGGCTTCGACCTGGAGATGATCTCCGCCGTGCGGGATCGGGTAAACGTTCCGCTCATCGCGTCGGGCGGGGCCGGGGCACCCGAGCACTTCCCGCCCGCGGTCGCCGTCGGCGCGGACGCGGTGCTGGCGGCCTCGGTGTTCCACTTCGGCCCGGACGACGCGATCGCGGACGTCAAGAACGCCCTGCGTGCCGCAGGTTACGAGGTGCGCTGATGTCCCAGAACCAGGAGACGCGGATGAGTACCGCCACGGCCGAGTTCACGACCCACAACCTGGACCCCCGCATCGCCGAGCAGCTCTCGCACAACGAGGCGGGACTCGTGGCGGCGATCATCCAGCAGTACGACACCAAGGAGGTGCTCATGCTGGGCTGGATGAACGACGAGGCCCTGCACCGCACCCTGACCGAGGGTCGCGTGACCTTCTGGTCGCGGTCCCGCCAGGAGTACTGGCGCAAGGGGGACACCTCCGGGCACTACCAGAGCGTGCACTCCGTGAGCCTGGACTGTGACGGGGACGCCTTGCTCGTGCAGGTGGACCAGCACGGCGCGGCATGCCACACGGGCTCGCGCACGTGTTTCGACGATCGAGACCTCCACGCGGAACAGGCGGTTTAAATGCACGAACTCGGCAACATCACCCCCACCCTTGAGGAGTTCCGGCAGTATGCCGCGACCCGCCGCGTGATCCCGGTGCGCACCACGGTGCTCGCGGACTCACTGACCCCCGTGGGTCTGTACCGCGCGCTCGTGACCCGCGAGGGCGAACCCCGCCCGGGCACGTTCCTGCTCGAGTCCGCTGCGGAGGGCGGGGTGTGGTCCCGCTACTCGTTCGTGGGTGCCGGTTCCGTGGCCACGCTGACCTCCCGGGACGGGCAGGCGCACTGGATCGGTGACGCACCGGCCGGGGCACCGGTGGACGGCGATCCCCTCGACGCACTGCGCGCGACCATGCAGTTGCTGCACACCGCACGACCTGCACATGCCCGAGCTGGCCATGAACCTGGTCGCGGACATGGCCGTGCACGACAGCAAGGACGGCTCCGTGCTGCTCGTGGCCAATGCCGTGAACGTCAACGGCACGGACGAGAACGTGGATGCCGCCTACCACGACGCCGTGTCCCGGTTGCGCTCCATGGTGACCCGCCTGGCCACCCCGCTCGAGCGCACTACGGTGTCCATCGCGGAGCAGGGAGCACCGGAGCTCACGGACGTGGAGTCCGTCGCGCGCCAGTCGTGGGACCGGGAGCTGTTCATGTCCGCGATCGACCGCGGCAAGCAGGCGATCGTGGACGGCGACATCTTCCAGGTGGTGGTCTCGCGCCGCTTCGAGGCTGAGTGCCACGCGAGCTCGCTGGACGTCTACCGCACGCTGCGCCGGATCAACCCGAGCCCGTACATGTACCTGTACTCGTTCGAGGACGCCCAAGGTCGGCCGTACTCGATCGTGGGTTCCTCACCCGAGGCGCTCGTGACGGTCACGGGCCGCCAGGCCATGACCCACCCGATCGCGGGCTCCCGCCCGCGCGGTGCCACGGTGGACGAGGACGTGGCCCTGGGCCAGGACCTGCTCGCGGACGAGAAGGAACGCGCGGAGCACCTCATGCTCGTGGACCTGGCCCGCAACGATCTTTCCAAGGTCGCCGAGCCCGGCAGCGTGGACGTGAGCGAGTTCATGGAGATCGAGCGTTTCAGCCACATCATGCACCTGTGCTCCACGGTGGTCGCGCGCATGCGCGAGGACGTCACCGCCTACGACGTCCTCGCCGCCACGTTCCCCGCGGGCACGCTCTCGGGCGCGCCCAAGCCTCGCGCGTTGCGCCTGCTCGACGAGTACGAGCCGCTGCGCCGGGCCGTCTACGGCGGCGTCGTGGGCTACATGGACTTCGCGGGGAACATGGACATGGCGATCGCGATCCGCACGGCGCTGCTGCTCGAGGGTACGGCGTACGTCCAGGCGGGCGGCGGTATCGTGGCTGATTCGGATCCCGAGTCCGAGGCCCAGGAATCCCTCAACAAGGCCACCGCGCCGTTGCGCGCCGCGCTGATCGCCCAGACCCTGCGCGAGCCGGGCACGGACACCCGGGCCTCCCGTCCCCCGAGGAGCTGACGTTGCTGCGCCGCACCGCACCCGCCGTCCTGGTCACGCTGTTGTGTGCCCTGGCGTTGTTCGCCACGACCACCGCCACCTGGATCCACGCGGACGTCCCCACGTCCCTGCAGTCGGTCACGGTGGACGTCCCCGGGGCCGACGCCGCTCCGGCCGTCACCGCCCTGGGTCTTGTCGCCGCCGTGGCCGCGGTGGCCTCCACGCTGGGAGGCCGGGTGCTGCGCATGATCGTGGGCGCCGTCGTCGCGCTAGCGGGCGTGGGCGCGGTGCTCGCGGTGCTGGCCGTCACAGGGGACTCGCGTGCGGCCGCGCAACCCACGGTCGGCGCGCAGACGGGTGTGATCAACGACGGCGGGGACTACGCCCTTACCGGGTGGCCGTGGGCCGCCGTGACCGCCGCGGTGCTGCTCGCACTGTGCGGCGTGTGGCTCGCGGTGGTCGCCCGGCACGCGCGACGGCGCAATGCGCAACGCTACGATCGCGCTGCGGTCGCCGGCAGCGTGGGAACCGCCGCGACGACGGCCGCGATGCATCCGCGGGGTGGCGAGGCCTCGGCAGGGGAGACCCAGGCCGCGGAGCACGTGGACGACATCGACACGTGGGACGCGCTGACCCGCGGCGAGGATCCTACACAAACCGACTGAACCGCGTGGGCTGCGGCGCGCACGCGCCGGGAAGTGGCACAATGGGGTCAGAGAATCCTCGGTCCCACGGCTCACGCGGGACCGGCAATCCAAGAGCCGAGCGGCTCAACCGGCACGGGAGAGTGGACACGCATGTCGAACACCGATCAGATCATCCTGGACCACACCGCCGCGGTGGGCCACGGCAACACCGTGGCCGCGTGGGCCTGTGTGGGCGTGATGACCGTGGGTGTCATCGTGGGCTGCGTGGGTTTCGTGATGGCTTCGGTCCCTGTGACGGTCGTGGGCATCGGTCTGATCATCGTGGGCGTGATCGTGGGCGGCGTGCTCAAGTCCATGGGGTACGGCAAGGGCGGGTCCAAGACCAAGTCCCACTGATCGCCGCAGGGGATCGGTACCGCATTCATCCGTCGATGACCAGTTCCGCGCTGTCGGGGAACTGGTCATCGTCGTCCGTGCGCCGGGTGCACCGCACGCCGGCGTGCACCGAGAACTAAGTGAGGAATCGCATGACGCAGCAGCACACCGGTACGGTGCTGGACCGGATCATCGAGGGGGTGCGCGAGGACCTCGAGACCCGGAAGACATCGGTGTCCCTGCAGGACGTGCGCCATGCCGCCGCGGAACAGACTCCCGCGCTGGACGCCGAGTCCGCGCTGCGCGGTTCGGATCCCGCGTCCGTGCAGGTGATCGCCGAGGTCAAGCGCTCGAGCCCGTCCAAGGGTGCGCTCGCAGCGATCGAGGACCCGGCGCAGCTGGCCGCCGCGTACGAGCGCGGTGGGGCCTCCGTGATCTCCGTGCTCACCGAGCAGCGCCGCTTCGGGGGCTCGCTCGCGGACCTCGACGCCGTACGCCGCGCCGTGGGCATCCCCGTGCTGCGCAAGGACTTCGTGGTCGAGGAGTACCAGGTGTGGGAGGCCCGCGCGCACGGTGCGGACATCGTGCTGCTCATCGTGGCGGCCCTCGACGACGCCACCCTGCGGGAGCTGCTCGAGCTGACCCACCACCTCGGCATGCATGCGCTCGTGGAGACGCACACCGAGGAGGAGATCGATCGCGCCGTCGCCGTGGGTGCGCGGATCATCGGGGTGAACACCCGCAACCTCAAGACCCTGGACGTGGACGTGGACACGTTCGGTCGGCTCGCCGAGCGGTTGCCACGCGAGGCCGTGATCGTGGCGGAGTCCGGTGTCCTGGGGGAGGAGCAGATCCGGTTGTACGCGGGCCACGGCGCCAACGCGGTGCTGACCGGTGAGGTGCTCGTGCGCGCCGAGGACCCCGCGCAGACCATCGGTCGCTTCCGGGAGGTCGGCGCAATGTCCCGGGCCGAGTACTTGGCGGGGGCCACCCCGAGCGCCGCGCAGGAGGAACTCGCCGCGGCCCAGGTCTCGGGGGAGGCTTCCGCACGGGACGCCGAGTCCCTCCGGCACGCCCCGGGCCCTTACTTCGGGGACTTCGGTGGCCGGTGGATGCCCGAGTCCCTCGTGGCGGCCCTGGACGAACTGACCGAGACGTTCGACAAGGCTCGTACGGATGAGACCTTCCAGGACGAGTTCCAGCGGCTCTCCCGCGAGTACTCCGGCCGACCCTCCCTGCTCACCGAGGCCGAGCGCTTCGGCGCGGAACTCGGGGTGCGCGTGTTCCTCAAGCGTGAGGACCTCAACCACACCGGTTCCCACAAAATCAACAACGTGCTGGGGCAGGCCCTGTTGGCCCGGCGCATGGGCAAGACACGGCTGATCGCCGAGACAGGCGCGGGCCAGCACGGTGTGGCCACGGCCACCGCAGCGGCTCTGTTCGGCATGGAGTGCTGCGTGTACATGGGCGAGGAGGACACGCGCCGCCAAGCGCTCAATGTCGCGCGCATGCGGCTGCTGGGAGCGGAGGTCGTGGCCGTGAAGAACGGTTCCCGCACCCTCAAGGACGCGATCAACGAGGCCCTGCGGGACTGGGTCGCGTCCGTGGAGACCACTCACTACCTGCTCGGCACCGCCGCCGGACCGCATCCGTTCCCGGCTATGGTCCGCTACTTCCACGAACAGATCGGTGAGGAGGCCCGCGCGCAGATCCTCGAGCAGGCAGGCCGCCTCCCGGACGCCGTGACCGCGTGCGTGGGCGGCGGGTCCAACGCCATCGGGATCTTCCACGGCTTCCTGGACGATGAGTCCGTGCAGCTCTACGGCAACGAGGCCGGGGGTGACGGCGTGCAGACCGGCCGCCACGCCGCGACCATCACACTGGGCCGACCGGGCGTGCTGCACGGCGCCAAGACGTTCCTCATGCAGGACCCGGACGGGCAGACCGTGGAGTCCCACTCGATCTCCGCCGGCCTGGACTACCCCGCCGTGGGGCCGGAACACTCCTACCTGCACTCGATCGGGCGCGTGAACTACGAAGCGGTCACGGACGTCCAGGCCATGGACGCCTTCCGGCTGTTGTGCCGCACCGAGGGCATCCTCCCGGCCATCGAGTCCTCCCACGCGCTCGCCGGCGCCCGCGAGGTCGCTGCCCGCTGGGTCGCGGAACTCGGGCCCGAGGAAGCGGCGCAGAAGATCATCATGGTCTCGCTCTCCGGGCGCGGCGACAAGGACGTGGCCACCGCGGGGGAATGGTTCGACCTCCTCCCGCAGGACAGCCACGAGGAACGCGTGGCGCAGAAAGGCGAACAACTGTGAGCACCACCGAGCACACCCCTGCGGGCTTGACCGAACGCATCGTCCCGCGTGACCTCACGCGCAGCGCGGACTCCGCGCTGTCGCGGCGGATCGAACGGTGCAAGGCCGAGGGCCGCCCGGCCCTCGTGGGCTATCTGCCCGCCGGGTACCCCACCGTCGAGGAGTCCGCCGCCGCCGCCGTGGCCCTGGGTCGCAACGGCGCGGACATCATCGAGATCGGCATCCCCTACTCGGAGCCCGTGATGGACGGACCGGTCATCCAGGCGGCGACCACCCAGGCGCTCGCCAACGGTTTCCGGGTCGAGGACGCGTTCACCGTGGTGCGCGCCGTCGCCGAGCAGACGGACGCGGTCCCCGTGGTGATGACGTACTGGAACCCCGTGCTGCAGGCGGGGGTGGACGAGTTCGCGCGCCGGCTCAAGGACGCCGGGGGAGCCGGGATCATCACCCCGGACCTGATCCCGGACGAGGCCTCGGAATGGTTCGCGGCCTCCGAGGAGCACGGTCTGGACCGGATCTTCCTGGTGGCCCCGTCCACCACCCGTGAGCGCATGGACATGACTGTGAGCGCGGCCTCCGGCTTCGTGTACGCGGTGTCCGTGATGGGCGTGACCGGGACCCGGGACCAGGTGTCCTCGGCCGCCGAGGACGTCGTCGCCCGCGCACGCGGGGCCGGTGCGGAGCGGGTGTGCGTGGGCCTGGGGGTGTCCAGCCGCGAGCACGTGCTGGAGATCGGGGCGTACGCGGACGGCGTGATCGTGGGCACGGCTCTCGTGCGCGCGCTCGGTGAGGGCGGGCCGCAGGCCGTGGGTGAGCTCGCCGCGCACCTCGCGGGACGCGACTGATGCCGCCGGTGCTGCACGCCTCCATCCCGTCCCCGAGCATCAGCAGCATCCACCTGGGGCCGCTCACGGTGCACTTCTACGCGCTGTGCATCCTGCTCGGGATGGCCCTGGCCATCTGGCTCACCATGCGGCGCTGGAAGCAGTGCGGTCAGGACCCGGACGTACTGTGGGACATCGTGTTCTGGGCGGTGCTCGCCGGGATCGTGGGGGCGCGCGCCTACCACGTGCTGATCACGGACCCCGCCGGGTACTTCGGGCCCGGCGCGGACCCCCTGGCCGTCTTCCGGATCTGGGAGGGCGGACTCGGCATCATGGGCGCCGTGCTGTTCGGCGCCGTGGCCGCGTGGTTCGTCTCGCGCAAGAACGGGTTGTCGCTCGCCGTGTTCGCGGACTGCGTGGCCCCCGGACTCCTGCTTGCCCAGGCCGTGGGACGGTGGGGCAACTGGTTCAACCAGGAACTGTTCGGCAGACCCACCACACTGCCGTGGGGGCTCGAGATCTCCCCGGCGTCCCCGAACTTCCCCGCGGGGCTGCCCGCGGACACGCTGTTCCACCCCACGTTCCTGTATGAGAGCCTGTGGAACCTGCTGGGTGTGGTGCTGCTGCTCGCAATCGACCGCCGCATGCGGGACCCGCACGGGCGCATCTTCGCGCTGTACATGATCTACTACGGGATCGGGCGACTGCTCATCGAGCTGTTCCTGCGCGTGGACCCGGCCCTGATGATCGCCGGTGTGCGCGTGCACGTGTGGACCTCGCTGCTGATCGTCATCGCGGGCATCATCCTCTTCGCGGTCCTGGGTAGGCGTGCCCGCTCTCGTGCCGGGGCAGCGGCCGAGCCTGCCCGGGCCGTGCGTTCCTGACGCGTCCTCCGGGTCTCCGACCACGACGCCGCACGCGGGCCCCGCAGAGCTCTTCACGACTCCGCGGGGCCCGCGTCGTCGTCCGTGCGATCCGTCACGCATGTTCGTGTGACGTGGCCTACGTGGTAAATTACCCGAGCACCGTGCCTGTCCCGCTCATCCGTGGGACCCGCCGGTTCGATCCACGGCCCACGGGCCGCTTCCTTCCGCAACGGGGCGGACACGCGCGTCACCTGGATCCCGCGTCGCCCGCTGCGCACCCACCGAGTGCTCCCCGGGCCTCGTCCGACGCATTCGACCTGCCGGCCCTTGGTGAGGAGTACCGCCATGAGCAGTGACCAGATAGCAGCCCCGAACTCCCGCGAGCAGCATCGCGTGAGCACCACGGATCCCGTCCACCGGGACGCACCCGAACCACGCGACGCCGCCGAACCGGTGTCCCCGTTCGAGCGTTTCTCGGCAGTGCCCGAGGATCAGGGCCTGTACCGCTCGGAGGACGAGAAGGACGCGTGCGGTCTGGCCGTCGTGGCCACCCTGGACGGCGTGGCCTCCCACGACATCGTGGACGCCGCGCTCACGGCCCTGCGCAACCTCGAGCACCGCGGTGCGGTAGGTGGGGACGAGGGCACCGGGGACGGCGCCGGTCTGCTGACCCAGATCCCGGACGAGTTCCTGCGCGAGGTGGTGGACTTCCCGCTGCCGCCCCAGGGGGCCTACGTGGTGGGCACGGCGTTCATGCCCACCGGCGGTAAGCACCTCGAGGAGCTCAAGCGCTCGCTCGAGGAACTCGCCCGCATGGAACGCCTCACGGTCCTGGGCTGGCGGGACGTCCCCGTGGTCGACGACGCCGTGGGCGCGTCCGCGCGCGCCGTGATGCCAACGTTCGTGCAGTTCTTCGTCTCCGACAGCAGTCACAACGAGCGGGCGGCGTCCCTGTTTGCGCAGGACGCAACGTCCTACGATCCCGTGGCCGCCCAGCTCGAACTGGACCAGAAGGCGTTCCGCGTGCGCAAGCGCGCGCAGAACAAGTTCGGGGTGTACTTCCCGTCCTTCTCGTCCCGCACGCTCGTGTACAAGGGCATGCTCACCACGGCTCAGCTCGAACCGTTCTACCCGGACCTGTCCGATCCGCGGTTCACGACCAAGCTCGCGGTGGTGCACTCGCGCTTCTCCACCAATACGTTCCCGTCCTGGCCGCTCGCCCAGCCCATGCGAACGCTCGCGCACAACGGTGAAATCAACACCGTGGTGGGCAACCGCAACTGGATGCGCGCACGCCAGTCCTCGCTGTCCGGGGCCGTGCTGGGCCGCCAGCCCGAGGACCTGTTCCCCATCTGCTCGGAGGGCGCGTCCGACTCGCAGTCGCTCGACGAGGTTGCCGAGCTGCTCCAGCTCGCGGGCCGGCCCGTGACCGAGACCATGCTCATGCTGATCCCGGAGGCGTGGCAGAACCATGAGACCATGGATCCGCAGCTCAAGGCTTTCTACCAGTACCACGCCACGCTCATGGAGCCGTGGGACGGTCCCGCGTGCGTGTCCTTCACGGACGGCGTGCGCGTGGGCTCGGTCCTGGACCGTAACGGGTTGCGCCCGGGGCGGTTCTGGCAGACCGACGACGGTCTGGTGATCTTCGCCTCCGAGGTGGGCGTCGTGGACGTGGGGGAGCGCGTCGTCGTCCGCAAGGGCCGGGTGTCCCCGGGGACCATGTTCCTCGTGGACACGGACGAGGGCCGGATCGTGGAGGACAGCGAGATCAAGGCCGAACTCGCCGCCACCAAGCCGTGGCAGGACTGGGTGCGGGACTCGGTGCTGCCCATCACGGAGCTGCCCGAACGCGAGCACATGACCCACCCGCCGCACTCCATCCGGTTACGACAGAAGACCTTCGGCTACACCGAGGAAGAGCTCAAGCTGATCATCGGTCCCATGGCCGCGGCCGGCGCCGAGCCCATCTACGCGATGGGCACGGACACGCCCGTGGCGGTGCTGTCCAACCGCTCGCGGCTGTTGTTCGACTACTTCGTGCAGTCCTTCGCGCAAGTGACCAACCCGCCGCTCGACGCGATCCGCGAGGAACTCGTCACGTCCATGGCCGGTGCCGTGGGGCCCATGGCCAACATGCTCTCCACGCAGCAGACCCGGACGCGCCAGATCCAGCTGAACTTCCCGGTGATCGACAACGACCAGCTGGACCAGTTCGTGCACCTGGACGACGACGGCGTGCCCCTGAGCCTGCGCGTGCGCGGGCTGTACCGTCCCGTGGACGGTGCGGACTCGCTGCGGGCCCGGATCGCGGAGATCTGCGAGAAGGTCTCCGCGGCCGTGAACCGCGGGGTGCAGTTCGTCATCATCTCCGACCGGGACTCCAACGGCGTGTGGGCTCCCATCCCGTCCCTGCTGCTGACCTCCGCCGTGCACCACCACCTGTTGCGCTCGGCGACCCGCACCAAGGTGGCCCTGATCGTGGAATCGGGGGACGTGCGGGAGGTCCACCACGTGGCCCTGCTGCTGGGCTACGGGGCGTCGGCCGTGAACCCCTACCTGGCCATGGAATCCGCCGAGGAACTCGTGCGCCGCGGGGAGATCCGGGGGGTCACGGAAGAACAGGCCGTGGCGAACCTCATCAAGGCGCTGGGCAAGGGCGTGCAGAAGATCATGTCCAAGATGGGCATCTCCACCGTGCAGTCGTACTGCGGTGCGCAGACGTTCGAGGCCCTGGGCCTGTCGAGCGAGCTCGTGGACGACTACTTCGCGGGCACACGGACCCAGATCGAGGGTGTGGGTCTGGACGTGATCGCCGCGGAGATCCAGTCCCGACACCGCCTGGCCTATCCGGAGGACGGCGTCACCGAACCGCACCGGGACCTCGCCACGGGCGGCGAGTACGACTGGCGCCGCGAGGGACCGCGGCACCTGTTCGACCCGCACACGGTCTTCCGGTTGCAGCACGCGACCCGCACGGGCCGCTACGACATCTTCAAGTCCTACACGTCCCGTGTGGACGACCAGGCCAAGGAGCTCGCGACCCTGCGCGGACTCATGAGTTTCGCGTCCACGCGCGAGCCCGTGGACATCGACGAGGTGGAGCCCGTGAGCGAGATCGTCAAGCGGTTCTCCACGGGTGCCATGAGCTACGGCTCGATCTCCGCGGAGGCCCACGAGACGCTCGCGATCGCCATGAACCGTCTGGGCGCCAAGTCCAACACGGGCGAGGGCGGTGAGGACGTCGAGCGGCTGATCGACCCCGAGCGGCGTTCGGCGATCAAGCAGGTGGCCTCTGGCCGGTTCGGGGTCACGAGCCTGTACCTCGCGACCGCGGACGACCTGCAGATCAAGATGGCCCAGGGCGCCAAGCCCGGCGAGGGCGGGCAGCTCATGGCGCAGAAGGTCTACCCATGGATCGCGCGCACGCGCCACGCGACCCCGGGGGTTTCGCTGATCTCCCCGCCGCCGCACCACGACATCTACTCGATCGAGGACCTCGCGCAGCTGATCTACGACCTCAAGCACGCCAACCCTCGCGCTCGCGTGCACGTCAAGCTCGTGTCGGAACGCGGGATTGGGACGGTCGCGGCGGGCGTGACCAAGGCCAAGGCCGACGTCGTACTGGTCTCCGGCCACGACGGCGGCACGGGCGCGGCGCCCCTGAACTCGCTCAAGCACGCGGGCATGCCGTGGGAGCTGGGACTCGCGGAGACCCAGCAGACCCTGCGGCTGAACGGGCTGCGCGAGCGCGTGGTCGTGCAGGCGGACGGCCAGCTCAAGACGGGGCGCGACGTCGTCGTCGCCGCGTTGCTGGGCGCCGAGGAATTCGGCTTCGCCACGGCGCCGCTCGTGGTGGAGGGCTGCATCATGATGCGCAAGTGCCATCTGGACACGTGCCCCGTGGGAGTTGCCACGCAGAACCCCGAACTGCGCAAGCGCTTCACGGGCAAGGCCGAGCACGTGGTGAACTTCTTCGAGTTCATTGCCCAAGAGGTGCGCGAGATCCTCGCCGAACTCGGGTTCCGCAGCATCGCGGAGGCCGTGGGGCACGCCGAGGTACTGCGCACGCGGGAGGCCGTGGCGCACTGGAAGGCCAAGGGGCTGGACCTGAGCCCCGTGCTCGATTCGTTCCGCGCGGAAGGGGTCACGGGCGGACTGCGCAATACCGGCGTCCAGGACCACGAACTCGAGAAGCACTTCGACACGAAGCTCATCCCGCTCGCGCAACCGGCGATCGAACGCGGTGAACCCGTGCGCGTACAGGAACGCGTGATCAACACGGACCGCGCCGTGGGCACGATGCTCGGATACACCGTGACCAGCGCGCTCGGGACCCGGGAACTGCCGGATGACACGATCGACGTGACCCTGACCGGTCAGGCCGGCCAGTCGCTGGGCGCCTTCGTGCCCCGCGGTATCACGCTGCGGCTCGAGGGGGACGCGAACGACTACACGGGCAAGGGTCTTTCCGGCGGACGGATCGTCGTGCGGCCCCCGCGCGACGCCGGGTTCGTGGCCCACGAGAACGTGATCGCGGGCAACGTGATCGGTTACGGCGCCACGAGCGGCGAGATGTTCTTCAACGGCACCGTGGGGGAGCGCTTCCTGGTGCGCAATTCCGGGGCCACCGCGGTGGTCGAGGGCATCGGTGACCACGGCTGCGAGTACATGACCGGGGGTGTGGCCGTGGTGCTGGGTGAGACGGGCCGCAACTTCGGGGCCGGGATGTCCGGCGGTGTGGCATACGTGCTGGACCTGGACGAGCGGGACGTGAACAAGCAGGCCCGCGAGAGCGGTGAACTGCACCTCGAGCACCCGGACGCCAACGACCGTGAGTTGCTCGCCGACCTCATCAAGCGCCACGGTGAGGAGACCGGGTCCGAGTTCGCGCGTCAACTGCTCGCGGACCCGGACCGCACGATGTCGCGCTTCACCAAACTGCTGCCGCGGGACTACTCCGCGGTGCTTGCACTGCGCAACGAGGCCGAAGCCGCCGGGGACGACCCGGACGGCGACGGCACCTGGCACAAGATTCTGGAGGTGACCGGCCGTGGCTGATCCCCGTGGTTTTCTCAAGGTCCGCACACGCGAGGACCGTCCCAAGCGCCCCGTCCCGGTGCGCCTCATGGACTGGGCGGAGGTGCAGCAACGCCAGGAGGCGGGGACGCTGCACGAGCAGGCCGGGCGCTGCATGGACTGCGGTGTGCCGTTCTGTCACCAGGGGTGTCCCCTGGGCAACCTCATCCCCGAGTGGAACGACCTCGTGTGGCGTGACCGGTGGGACGAGGCCTCCGAGCGGATGCACGCGACCAACAACTTCCCGGAGTTCACCGGGCGCGTGTGCCCCGCGCCGTGCGAGTCCTCGTGCGTGCTCGGGATCAACCAGGAGCCCGTGACCATCAAGCAGGTCGAGTACGCGATCGGCGAGAAGGCGTTCGACGACGACCTCATCAAGCCCTACGTCCCGCAGCGGCTCGTGGGCAAGACGGTCGCGGTGGTCGGTTCCGGTCCCGCCGGACTCGCAGCGGCCCAGCAGCTCACGCAGGCGGGGTTCACGGTGGCCGTGTACGAACGGGACGACCGGATCGGCGGTCTGCTGCGCTATGGCATCCCCGACTTCAAGCTCGAGAAGTCCGTGCTCGAACGCCGGCTCGAGATCATGCGCCAGGAGGGCACCAAGTTCCGCCCGGGCGTGGAGATCGGCACGGACATCACGTGGGACGCGCTGCGCAGGCGTTACGACGCCGTGATCGTGGCCACGGGTGCCACGCGGCCCCGTGAGCTCGCGATCCCCGGCCGTGAGCTCGCGGGGATCCACTACGCCATGGACTTCCTCGTGCGAGCCAACCACCTGGTGGCCGAGGACCACGTCCCCGACCCCATCGACGCGCGCGGCAAGCACGTGATCGTGTTGGGCGGCGGTGACACCGGTTCCGACTGCATCGGCACCGCGCTGCGCCAGGGTGCGGCGTCCGTGACGTCGCTCGCGATCGGTCGCAAGCCTCCCGTGGACCGCGCGGACGAGGAACCGTGGCCCATGATGCCCCGGGTCTTCGAGGTCTCCACGTCCCACGAGGAGGGCGGCGAACGAACGTACCTGGCCTCTACGGTGGAGTTCGTGGGGCAGGACGGCCGGGTCACGGGACTGCGCGTGGCGGAGACCGAGTACCGCGAGGACGGCTCCCGCGGTCCCGTGGCCGGCACCGAGAAGGTGTTGCCTGCGGACCTGATCCTGCTCGCCCTGGGATTCACGGGCAATGAGTCCCGCGAGCTCACCGAGCAGCTACCCGTGGCGCTGGACTCCCGGGACAACGTGGCGCGGGACGAGACCTACATGACCGCCGTGGACGGGGTGTTCTCGTGCGGTGACGCAGGTCGTGGGCAGTCCCTCGTGGTGTGGGCCATCGCGGAGGGCCGGGCGTGCGCCGCTCACGTGGAACGCCACCTGACAGGCCAGACCCGGTTGCCAGAACCCGTGACCCCGTCCGAGCGGGCGATCGACCTGAGCCTGTGACCCGCACGCATCCGTGATCCTCCCGGCACCCGCCATGAGTTCTGCCATATCAATTCCCAGGGCTCGTTGCTAAGCTAGGAACGGACATCGGCGAAGCGGCCGCGGTCGGGCAGCACCAGGCTGCTCGACCCGGCCGCTTCGTCATATGCGCCAACCATCCGCCATTCGAAAGGGAGTCACCCATGCGTCGAGCGAAGATCGTGGCCACCATCGGCCCCGCCATCTCCTCGTACGAGAACGTCACCCAGGCGATCCAGGCCGGAATGAACGTGGCTCGCCTCAACATGAGTCACGGTGACCACACCGTGCACAATACGTCCTACGAGAACCTGCGCCGGGCCAGCGAAGAGCTGGGCACCACGGTCGCGATCCTCGCGGACCTGCAGGGGCCCAAGATCCGGCTGGGCAACTTCGCGGACGGCCCCCATGCGCTGGACGTGGGTGACACCTTCACGATCACGATCGAGGACGTCCCCGGCTCCAAGGAGCTGTGCTCCACGACCCACAAGGGCCTGCCCGGCGACGTCAACGTGGGGGACCCGCTGCTGATCGACGACGGCAAGGTCGCCCTGCGCGCCACGGCCGTGTCGGACACCGCCGTCACCACCGAGGTCGTGGTCGCCGGGACCGTGTCCGACCACAAGGGCATCAACCTCCCCGGCGTGGCCGTCAACGTCCCCGCACTGAGCGAGAAGGACGAGGCGGACCTGCGCTGGGCCCTGCAGCGCGGCGTCGACATCATCGCGCTGTCCTTCGTGCGGGACGCCCAGGACATCACCCGGGTGCACGAGATCATGGCGGAGGAGGATCGCAAGATCCCCGTGATCGCCAAGATCGAGAAGCCTCAGGCCGTGGATGCGCTGCACGAGATCATCGACGCGTTCGACGGCATCATGGTTGCCCGCGGCGACCTCGGTGTGGAGCTGCCGCTGGAGGCCGTGCCGATCGTGCAGAAGCGCGCGATCGAGCTCGCCCGCCGCTGGGCGAAGCCCGTGATCGTGGCCACCCAGGTGCTCGAGTCCATGATCGACAACCCGCGCCCCACGCGCGCCGAGGCCTCGGACTGCGCGAACGCCGTGCTCGACGGCGCGGACGCCGTGATGCTCTCGGGCGAGACCTCGGTGGGCAAGTACCCCATCAAGACGCTCGAGACCATGTCGAACATTATCCTGGCCACCGAGACGCAGGGCATGGACCGCATGCCCCCGCTGGGCACCGAGCCCCGCACGCGCGGCGGCGCCATCACCCGCGCGGCGGTGACCATCGCCCGGCAGCTGGACGTGAACTACATCTGCACGTTCACCCAGACGGGTGACTCGGCCCGCCGGTTGTCCCGGTTGCGCCCGGAACGCCCGATCCTCGCGTTCACCCCCGAGAAGAGCGTGCAGGCGTGGCTGCAGTTGCTGTGGGGCGTCCAGCCCATCCGGGTGGATCGCGTGGAGCACACCGACGACATGACTCGTCAGGTGGACCACTACCTGCTCCAGCATGATCTCGCCAACACCGAGGACATGGTCATCATCTGCGCCGGTTCGCCCCCGGGCCACGCCGGGTCCACCAACCTCGTGAAGGTGCACCGCGTGGGCGACCTCCAGGACGCCGGCGAGGCACCCCAGCGCGAACCCCGCGAGCGCGTGGGGCCGTGGGGCGGCATGGCCGGTTCCGCCACGTGGCGGGAGCCGTGATCGGTCGCTGACCCACGCGGGTCGGCCGTATGGCGGACCGCTGCGAGCTGTTCTCGTCGCGGCATCTGCGTGTGGGTGTCGATCCGATGTTCTAGTGGAGTAAAGGCAGTCCGGACGCCGTCCGAGCTGCCTTTACTCCACTCTGCGTCCTGACCGTGGACGCTGTGATCGATCGCGCGAACAGCGGCTGGGGCCCTACGGTCTCCGAAAGGTTTTGCTACGCGCCTTGATCGCGGAGCCGGTCCCGCATGAGGGATTCGAGCAGCGTGATGGGCAGGGGCCGGTCGTAGGGAAGCTTGATGAACCCGGCGCCGTACGCCTCCCCCACAGCCGCTACCCGTGACTGGTGGGGTGCGAAGAACTCGGGGGTGGACCGCAGGGAGCAGTGGTGCTTGAAGTTCTACAGCATGCACAGAGTGGTGTTGTCGTCGAGCACGTACGTGGGCTGGTTCCACTTCAGGACCTCCCGCGCGTGCGGCGCCACGCCACGGCTGAGGTCTCGAAGCGCCTCGAGGTGGGGACGTTGGTGGGGCTCCAGTCGAGCGGAATAGTCCTCGGCATCGATCCGCTTGGGCATCGGCATGGGGTCTCCCGTCGTGGTGTGAGCTGTGTCGGAGGTGCTCAGGCTGTCGGCCCCATCCTGGGAAGTCGACCACGGGCAGGTCTCCCCATTGCTGACAGGTTCCCGAC
>NZ_JABFAW010000001.1:422933-456780 GCF_017168375.1 Kocuria sp. KRD140 | reverse complement strand
CCCGACCACAGATGCGGGAAGACCCACGACCCCCGTGCATTCGCCCTGTGTTCGGCCACGAAAAACGGCCCCGCGGGTGCGAGGCCGTTCCAAAGGTGCTCCGACGGAGCGAGTTGTCGTGCCCAAGGTGGGACTCGAACCCACACATGTCTCCATACTGCATTTTGAGTGCAGCGCGTCTGCCAATTCCGCCACTTGGGCATGTCCGGGAAGGGGACCGTAGTGCGGGCCACCGCCGCCGGTGCGGATAACAGCATACATGATGGGTCTAGGCTGGAGACCGGTCCGCCCCTTCCGCGCCCGGGGGTGTGCTGTGTCCCATGAGGCGCGTTCGCGGCACTCGTGGTTGGATGCCGTGTCGACACGACCAAGTTATCCCCAAACCTAGGAGTCCCTGTGACGGATTCGTCGAACACCCCGGAGCCCACTGCGCCCGGGGCACAACGGTCGGGCGCCGCAGACCCTGGCGTCGCGCAGCCCGACACCGCCCGCGCCGAGACGACCCACGTCGACGCCGCGCCCGCCCAGGACCACGCCGCCCGTTCCGAGGCGCAGGGTTCCGAAGCCAAGACGGTCGTCGTCGCGGAGGACGAGGCGCTGATCCGCATGGACATCGTCGAGATGCTCGAGGACGCCGGGTACCGCGTGGTGGCGCAGGCGGAGAACGGGGAGCGCGCCGTCGCCCTGGCCTCCGAGCACCGCCCGGACCTCGTGCTCATGGACGTGAAGATGCCCGTGATGGACGGGATCACCGCCGCAGAGCAGATCGCGCAGGACCGGATCGCGCCCGTGGTACTGCTCACCGCGTTCAGCCAGCGCGAGCTCGTGGAGCGTGCGCGGGAGGCCGGCGCCATGGCGTACGTGGTCAAGCCGTTCACCGTGGACGACGTGGTGCCCGCGATCGAGATCGCGATGTCTCGTTTCGAGGAGATCACGGCCCTCGAGAGCGAGGTCGCGGACATGAAGGAACAGTTCGCCACGCGCAAGCTCGTGGAACGCGCCAAATCGCTGCTGCAGACCAAGATGGGTCTGTCCGAGCCCGAGGCGTTCCGCTGGATCCAGAAGACGTCCATGGATCGCAGGCTGTCGATGCGCGAGGTGGCCGAGGCGATCATCAGCCAGGTGGCCTGACGCCCCCGGGGCCCAGCTCGTCCCGGGCCGCACGCGGAACGCGCCCGAAGCTGTCCCTGGCCGTGCGGCGTCCCGCGCCCGAGCCCGTGTTCCGCCGGGGCCTGTCGGGGGGTGGCCCTAGGATGGAGCCGTGACTGAGACGAGCAAGCAGGCCAGCCAGGACGCCCCTGAGACCCGCACCGTGGTGATCGGTGAGAAGACCGAGCACCCGCAGGAGGTCTCGCTGCCCGTTCCGGTGTCCCGGCCCGAGAAGCGCTTGCTACTGATCGACGGCCACTCCCTGGCGTTCCGCGCATTCTTCGCGCTCTCCCGCGCTGCCGAGTACGGTGGGGGCCCCGGTTTCGTGACGTCCGACGGCGTCCACACCGAGGGCGTCTACGGATTCGTGAACACCATGGTCAAGCTCGTGCGCGAGGAGAAGCCCACCCACCTGGTCGTCTCCTTCGACCTCGAGGGCCCTACCCTGCGCTCCCAGGAGTACGGGGAGTACAAGGGCGGCCGGGACGAGACCCCGGAGGAGTTCCACGGACAGGTCCCCAACATCCGACGCATCCTCGAGGCTGTTGGCATTCCGATCGTCACGAGCGAGGGCCACGAGGCGGACGATGTCCTGGCCACGCTCGCCACCACGGCCGCCGCCGAGGACTTCGAGGTGCTCGTGTTCTCGGGTGACCGGGACGCGTTCCAGATGATCACGGACCACGTGACGGTGGTCTACCCGGGCCGCACGCCGTCGGACCTGCGCCGCATGGACGCGCAGGCGGTCTTCGAGAAGTACAAGGTCGCCCCGCAGAACTACCCGGATCTCGCCGCGCTGACGGGGGAGACCGCGGACAACCTACCGGGTGTACCGGGCGTGGGTCCCGGCTTCGCGGCCAAGTGGATCACGTCCTACGGTCCCGTGGAATCGCTGCTCGAGCACGCGGACCGGATCACCGGCAAGAAGGGCGAGGCCCTGCGCGAGCACGAGGACCTCGTGCGGCGCAACCGCAAACTCAACCGCCTGGTCACGGACCTGCCCCTCGACGTGAACCTGGATCACGCGGTACTGCCCGAGGCCGATCCCGAGCGGGTCGGCGTGGTCTTCGACGAGCTCGAGTTCGGTGCCCAGTTGCGCGGGCGTCTGCTCGAGGCCTTCGGTTCCCACGCTTCCGACGACGCCGCCGCCACGGTTCCCGAGGTCACCGACGTCACCCGGGTGCGCACCGCCCAGGAGTTCAGCGATTGGCTGGACGCGGGGGAGAAGGACGTGCCCATCGTCGTCCGCCGCTTGGCGCACGACCCCAAGCCACCCTCCGGCGCGGAGGTGACCACCCTCATGCTCATGAACCAGCGCGGTGCCGCCGTGGACCTCGTGACCGCGGACCAGGAGCTGACCATCGCCGTCGAGGAATGGCTCGCAGATCCGGTGGCGCCCAAGATCGTGGATGGCCTCAAGGACCTGTACCACGGTCTGATCCAGCGCGGGATCGAGCTCGCCGGTGTCGTGGACGACGTCCAGCTCTCCGGCTACCTCGTGCGGCCCGCGCTGCGTTCCTACGAGCTGGACGCCCAACTGAGCCACCACCTGGAGGTGGAGGTGCCCCGCGCGGACGAGTCCGCGGCGTCGGAGAAAAACGGACAGACCGAACTCGCGCTGGACGCGTCGGACGAACAGGACGAGCTGGCCGGTGTGAGCGACGCCGAACTGCGTCGCCAGGCCACGCTCGGTTCCGCGTGCCGGCAGTTGAGCGAACACCTGCGCGGGCTGCTCGAGGCCGACGGCCAACTGGGGCTGCTCACGGATCTGGAGATGCCCCTCGCCGTGATCCTCGCCCGGATGGAGGCCACGGGGATCGCGATGGACCGCCCAGGTATCGACCCGTTGTTCGACGACCTCCAGCAACCGATCGACCAGGCCTTCGAGCAGGCGCAGGCGCAGATCGACCACGAGATCAACCTGGGTTCCACCAAGCAACTGCAGGCCGTGATGTTCGAGGAACTCGGCCTGCCCAAGACCAAGAAGACCAAGACCGGGTACACCACGGACGCCGCGGCGGTCGCGGACCTGCTCGGACGCGTGGACCCCGAGACCCAGGGTTCGCGGTTCCTCGTGGCGCTCATGAACTGGCGCGAGTACTCCAAGCTCAAGCAGATCGTGGCCGGATTGCGGGACGCGATCGCCGAGGACGGGCGCATCCACACCACGTACCAGCAGACCGTGGCGGCCACCGGACGGCTGTCCTCCACGGGTCCCAACCTGCAGAACATCCCCGTGCGCACCGAGCAGGGCCAGCGCATCCGCGACGTGTTCGTGGTGGGGGAGGACTCCCAGGGCCCGTTCGAATGCCTCATGACCGCGGACTACTCCCAGATCGAGATGCGGATCATGGCCCACCTGTCCGGGGACGAGGGCCTGATCGAGGCGTTCCGCGGCGGGGAGGACCTGCACCGGTTCGTGGGCTCGCGCGTGTTCGACGTGGCCCCGGAGGACGTCACCCCTCAGATGCGTTCCAAGGTCAAGGCCATGAGCTACGGCCTCGTCTACGGGCTGAGCTCCTACGGCCTGTCCCAGCAGCTGAACATCGGCGTGGACGAGGCCCGCACCATGATGAGCGGCTACTTCGAACGCTTCGGCGGCGTGCGGGACTTCCTGCGCGGCGTCGTCGAGGAAGCCCGTTCCAAGGGCTACACCGAAACGATCGACGGGCGACGCCGCTACCTCCCGGACCTCACGAGCGACAACCGCCAGGCCCGCCAGGCCGCCGAGCGCATGGCCCTGAACGCACCCATCCAGGGCTCCGCCGCGGACATCATCAAGAAGGCCATGATCGGCGTGGACCGGGCCCTGCGCGAGGACGACCTGCGCTCGCGGGTGCTGCTGCAGGTCCACGACGAACTCATCGTGGAGGTCGCCCCGGGGGAGACGGAGCGGGTCGAGGAGATCCTGCGCACCGAGATGGCCGGGGCCGCGGAACTGACCGTGCCCCTGGACGTCAACGTGGGCACGGGGCGGACATGGCACCAGGCCGCCCACTGACCGCCTGAGCGCACGGACCACTCAGCCCGCCGCTCGACGCCGCAGCAGGCCGCGCACCCAGCACGACACCCGCCACCGCGCGGCGGGCCACGGCACACCCGAACCGCCCGAGTCACGACGAGGAGCATCATGAACGCGACACCCCGGCACGAGCAGACCCGCGAGAGCGAGTACAGCGCCCGCGGGAACGACTACGTCCTGCGCCGCTTTCTCGCGAACGAGGGTGGCACGGACGCGAACCCCGAGTTCGTGGAGTGGAACCGGGCGGTCGCCCAGGGGTTCCACGGCCGTGAACCGGGGCAGGAGGCCACCGAGCGCAACCTGCGATCGATGCGCGCCGCTGGCACCCGCTTCCGCGCCGCATACACCGCGGACCCCGTGCCCACAGCCGCGCTGGGGGCCGAGCGACCCGTGGCCACGTTCTGCTCGTGGGACTCGGAGCTGACGCTCGGGGAAGGGAGCAGCGTGCCCGCATGGTTGGTCTCTGAGGTCACGGTGCGCCCAACCCATGCCCGGCGAGGACTGTTGCGCCGGCTCATGACCACCGACCTGACCGAGGCCCACGAGGCGGGGTTCCCGATCGCGGCGCTTACCGCCTCCGAGGCCACGATCTACGGTCGCTTCGGTTTCGGTGCGGGCACGTTCAACACCGAGATCACGGTGGACGCGCACACGCGGTTGCAGTTGAAGGCCCCGACCGTGGGCACGGTGGAAATGGCCGACAACCACGCCGTGGCCGAGCTGGCGCCGAGCATTTTCGATCGCTTCCACTGCGTGACGGCGGGCTCCCTCACGCGCACTCAGAAGTGGTGGGACATTATCTCCGGTCGGTGGAACTGGGACCAGGAGGGCGCGGATCCTGAGATCCGCACCGCGGTGCACTACGACGCCCGGGGTGAGGCGGACGGCTACGTGAGCTACAAGTTCGTCTCCACCCAGGGGTTCCAGGGATACCTGAAGGTCGTGGACCTCGTGTCCCCGAGCTCGCAGGTGCGCATCGCCCTGTGGGAGTACCTGTGCAACCTGGACCTCGTCACGGAGGTGCGCTACAACAGCGCCCAGATGGAGGACCCGCTCATGTGGGGCATGGTGGACATGTCCGCCTACACCGTGCGCAAGCGCTACGAGCGACTGTGGTTGCGCGTCCTGGACCCGGTGGCAGCCCTGTCCGCCCGGCACTACACGTCCCACCGCAAGGTCAGGATGTCGGTCGTGGACTCCATGGGCTTCGCGGACGGAATCTACGAGATCGACACCACCGGTGATGCCCCCCGCGTGGAACGCGTAGCGGACCGCCCGCGCACACAGGACGATCTCGCGGGGAAGTCCATGCCCGCCGTGGAACTGCCCGACGGCGCGGACGTCGCCCTGAACGTCGATTCGCTCGGCTCGCTGTACCTTGGGGCGGTCAAGGCGTCCACGCTGCACTACGCGGGCCTGCTGCGCGTGCGCGACGACGCCGCCCTGCGGGACATCCAGGCGCTCATGTCCACGCCCACCCACCCGTACTGCATCTCCCCGTTCTGAGCGCGGCTCGCGCAGCGCGCCGACGCACCCTCCAGGCTTGAACCGGCACGGTTTCGGGCCTAGACTGGAGTGGTGCGTGTATTCGCACGCCCACATCAAGCGTGACGTCGCCAATCCGGTGCGCCCCACAGGGCGGGGTCGGCGACACCAAACCATCACATCAATTTCATCGGAGTCCCTACTACATGACCACCACCACCCAGCAGGTCGCCGTCAACGACATCGGAACCGAAGAGGATTTCCTCGCCGCTGTCGACGCGACCATCAAGTACTTCAACGACGGCGACCTCGTGGAAGGCACCGTCGTCAAGGTCGACCGCGACGAGGTCCTCCTGGACATCGGGTACAAGACCGAAGGTGTCATCCCCTCTCGTGAGTTGTCCATCAAGCACGACATCAACCCCGATGACGTCGTGGCTGTGGGTGACGAGGTGGAGGCTCTGGTCCTCACCAAGGAGGACAAGGAAGGTCGCCTGATCCTCTCCAAGAAGCGCGCTCAGTACGAGCGCGCCTGGGGCGACATCGAGAAGGTCAAGGACGAGGACGGCGTCGTCACCGGCACCGTTATCGAGGTCGTCAAGGGCGGCCTCATCCTGGACATCGGCCTGCGTGGCTTCCTGCCCGCCTCCCTCGTGGAGATGCGCCGCGTCCGCGACCTCGCTCCGTACATCGGTCAGCAGCTCGAGGCCAAGATCATCGAGCTGGACAAGAACCGCAACAACGTGGTGCTCTCCCGCCGTGCGTGGCTCGAGCAGACCCAGTCCGAGGTGCGCGCCAACTTCCTGCAGCAGCTGCAGAAGGGCCAGGTCCGCACGGGCACCGTGTCCTCGATCGTCAACTTCGGTGCGTTCGTGGACCTCGGCGGTGTTGACGGTCTGGTGCACGTCTCCGAGCTGTCCTGGAAGCACATCGACCACCCCTCCGAGGTCGTCGAGGTCGGTCAGGAAGTCACCGTCGAGGTGCTGGACGTGGACATGGATCGCGAGCGTGTGTCGCTCTCGCTCAAGGCCACCCAGGAAGATCCGTGGCAGCTGTTCGCCCGCACCCACGCCCTGGGCCAGGTCGTCCCCGGCAAGGTCACCAAGCTGGTTCCCTTCGGTGCGTTCGTTCGCGTCGAGGACGGCATCGAGGGCCTCGTGCACATCTCCGAGCTGGCTCAGCGTCACGTGGACATGGCCGAGCAGGTCGTCTCCGTGAACGAGGAGCTGTTCGTCAAGGTCATCGACATCGACCTGGACCGCCGCCGGATCTCGTTGTCCCTCAAGCAGGCCAACGAGGGTGTGGACCCGGACTCCACCGAGTTCGATCCCGCCCAGTACGGCATGGCCGCCGAGTACGACGAGCAGGGCAACTACAAGTACCCCGAGGGCTTCGATCCCGAGACCAACGAGTGGATCGAGGGTTATGAGGAACAGCGCGCCGCGTGGGAGGAGCAGTACGCTCAGGCCCAGGCCCGCTGGGAGGCGCACAAGGAGCAGGTGCGCAAGCACCTGCAGGAAGACCAGGATGCGGCGACCACTTCGTCCTCCTCGTCCTCCCCGAGCCACTCCTCCGGCCCCACGAGCTACTCTTCCGAGGCTCCGGCCGAGGACGCCGGGACGCTCGCGTCCGACGAGGCCCTCGCCGCTCTGCGCGAGAAGCTTACCGGTCACTGAGTCGCACGCGGCGGCCCGTGAGCTCGCCGTGAGGTGAATCCGAGAGGTCCCGCTCCCCGTCACGGGGAGCGGGACCTTTCACATGTCCGGGACGTCCTCCCACCGGGCGGGTCCCTCGTGGACGCTCGCGTGGCCCGCGGTGATACTCGCAAGGGCTGCCCGGGCATCGTCGATGGCGCCGGGGAGGTCCGCCACGAGCAGGCGCAGGGTCGCGTCCGCGGAGCCGTAACCGGTGGGCAGGACCGTGAACCCGCGAGCGCGCATCTGGGACTCCACGCGGCCGGCCTCGGCGTAGGGGAGCAGCAGGGTCAGTTCGCGGCAGCGCATCCTGCGCACGAGCGGGGCGGTGTCCAGCGCGGCGGCCACGGCACCGGAGTAGGCGCGCACGAGCCCGCCGGCCCCGAGCTTGACCCCGCCGAACCACCGCACGACCACGGCACACACGTCCGAGAGGTCACCGGCCTCGTCCGCGGTGCGTTGCCGGGTCGTGGCGTGCGCGGTCAGCGCCTGCAGCATGGGCATGCCCGCGGTACCCGCCGGTTCGCCGTCGTCGGACGAGCGCGTCGTGGCGCGCGTGGGTCCGAGCACGAACGCCGAGCAGTGGTGACGGGCGTCCCGGTGTTCGGCGGCCACACGGGTGATGAACTCGCGGGCTTCCGCTTCCGTGTCCACGCGGGTGAGTAGTGCCAGGAACCGGGACTTCTTAATCTCGAGCTCCACGCTGTGCACGATGCCCCGGCGCGGGACGGTGTAGGACACGCGCGAGTCCGCGGCGTCGTGGGAGAGGGATTCGGCGGGCACACCACCAGTGTAGGGACGCGCCGATCCGGGGGCTCGTGGTCGCGCGGGGGGCCGGGACGGTCCCGGGGCGCCCGCTGAGCACGGGAGGGCCACTACAGTGAGACCTGCCGCGCCGACGCGGCCACGTGCCACCGCCTCCCATCGGAAAGCTGACCTGTGCTCAATCGTCTTCACGACCGACTGGGGTTGCGCACGACCCCGTCCATCTTCTTCGTCTCGGCCGCGCTGATCGTTGTCTTCACGCTCGCCATGAGTCTGTTCCCGGGGCCCGTGCAATCGGTCTTCGGCGTGGTCTCCCATGCGTTGCGCTACCAGACGGGATGGTTCTACACCTTCAGCGTGACCGCTCTCGTGATCTTCGCGATCGGTCTGGCACTGAGCCGCTACGGTCGCGTGAAGATCGGCGACGACGATTCCGTCCCGGAGTACTCCGGGATCGCGTGGTTCGGGATGCTCTTCGCGGCGGGCGTGGGCGCCGTGCTGATGTTCTGGGGTGTGGCCGAACCCGTCAACCACTACGCGAACCCACCCATGTACGGCACCGAACCCGCCTCGGACCGCGCCGCAGTGGAGGCCCTGAACATCGCCAACTTCCACTTCGGCGTGCACATGTGGGCGATCCTCGCCGTCCCCGGTCTGACGTTCGGGTACTTCACGTACAAGCGCAAACTGCCCCCGCGCGTCTCGTCCGCGTTCCACCCGGTGCTCGGGGACGGGATCCACGGCCCGTGGGGAAAAGCGATCGACGTGCTCTCGATCGTCGCGACCGTGTTCGGGCTCGCGGTGTCCGTGGGGCTCGGGGCGCTGCAGATCAACAGCGGCCTCACATACGTCTACGGCATCCCGATGGAGGGGTGGATCCAGGCGGCCATCATCGCGCTGATCACGGCGGTGGGCCTGGCGTCCGTGCTCGCGGGCATGGAGAAGGGCGTCAAGCGACTGTCGTACGCGAACATCGTCCTGGCCGTGGCCCTGTTGCTGTTCGTGCTCATGGCCGGGGCCACCATGGACACGATGCGCAGCATCGTGGAGTCCGTGGGTGGCTACGTGAACCAGTTGCCCACGCTCGCGTTCTTCAACGACACGTTCGGCGGCGGCACGTGGTCCGGTGACTGGACGGTGTTCTACTGGGCCTGGACCGTCACATGGGCGCCGTTCGTGGGGATGTTCGTGGCCAAGATCTCGCGCGGGCGCACGATCCGCCAGTTCGTGGTGGGGGTGCTCGGCGTCCCGTCGTCGTTCGTGGCGGTGTGGATGGCCATCTACGGATACAGCGCGATCCGCATCGACCGCGCTCCCGAGACGCAGGGCAGTCTCACGGACACCATCGTCACGCAGGGCAACGTGGAGGCCGCGCTGTTCCAGTTGCTCGGGTCCATGCCGTGGTTCGCGGTCACCGCGCTCGTGGCGCTCGTGGTCATCACGATCTTCTTCATCACCTCGATCGACTCCGGCGCGCTCGTGATGGACGCAATGGCCAATGGCCACGAGGACGAAGGCCCGCGCCGGCAGCGGATCTTCTGGACGCTCGCCGTGGGCGCGGTGTGTGCCGCGATCATCACGACCTCCGGCGAGAACGGGCTCAACGCCCTGCAGGAGGTCATCATCGTGATCGGTGCTCCCGTGATGGTCCTGGAGGTCATGCAGGCCGGGATGCTGTTGCGGGCGTTACGCCAGGACGCCGGTACCGCGCGTCCCATGCGCACGCGGCAGTGGAAGAAGGTGCTGCCCGCGGAGGAGTACCACCGCAGGGCGCAGCAGGACACCGCCGCGATCGAGGACTACGTCATCCGTCCCGAGTACGAGGTGGGCACCGAACCCGATCACGACACCCATCAGCCCCGCACGTGGCACTGGCAGCGGGAGCAGGAGGGCCGGCCGGTGTTCCAGCTCGCGCTCACCGGTGGGCCGTCGGCGGGCAAGCACACCGTGGCCCGCGAGTTCGAGGCGCTGGGCGCCGTCGTCGTGGACAGCTCAGCGCTGTGGGGCGAGCTCCTGAGCCCGGGCACGGACACGCGCGCGGACGTCGAGCGCGTCTTCGGGGAGCAGTTGCGCGCCCGGGGGGTCTCTTCGCAGGACAAGGCCGCTGCGGCCGAGGCGCTCGACGACCTGATGACTCACAACGACGCCGCCAGGGCCCGCACCCACGAACTGTTGCTCCCCGCGCTGCGGGAGGCGGCGCGGCGTCGTGCCCGGGAGGCGGGACCCGACAGCGTGGTCGTGCAGGTGATCCGGGACCCGCTCGAGGCGGACCAGGGGGACCGGTTCGACCTCGTCGTGGCCGTCGACGCGCCCGTGGAGGACCGGGTGCGGAGGTTGCGCGCGGGTAAGGGCCTGCTCGCCGAGGACGCGTGGGACCGGGTGGACGTGGCCGCCGGGCCGGAGGAGATCCGGGCGGTCGCGGACGAGGTGATCGTCAACGACGGTGACCTCCACGGTCTGCGGGAGCGCTCCCGCGAGATCTGGCGCGACCACGTGCTCCCGGCACTGGGCCGGGACCAGGACACGGAAGGACACCGTCATGACTGAGCTGTTGCGCAGACCCGGCCACACCGAGACCCTGCGGGTCGGGCTGACGGGCGGGATCGCCTCGGGCAAGTCCACCGTCTCGCGGCGGTTGAGTGAGCTCGGGGCGCTCGTCGTGGACGCGGACGCGATCGCCCGGGCCCTGCAGGAACCGGGGGAACCAGGCTACGAGGCCATGGTGGCCCACTTCGGTGAGCGGATCGTGCAGCCGGATTCGGGCGCACTGGACCGCGCGGCGGTCGCGGCCATCGTGTTCGACGACCCCGAGCAGCTCGCGGCCCTGAACGGGATCATCCACCCGCTCGTGCGGCGCGAGACCGCGCGGCTCGTGAGTGAGGTGCCGCCGGGGGGAGTGGTGGTCCACGACATCCCGCTGCTCGTGGAGACCGGTCAGTACGGGACGATGGACGAGGTGCTCGTGGTGCAGGCGCCCGAGGACGAGCGGGTGCGGCGGATGGTCGAGGACCGCGGGATGAGCCCGGAGGACGCCCGCCGCCGGATCGCGACCCAGGCCACCGACGAGCAGCGCCGGGCGGTGGCCACGGCAGTCCTCGACAATTCCACGACCGTCGAGGACCTGCTCGCGCAGGTGGACGAGTGGTGGCGCACGCGGGTCCTGTGAGCAGTTCCGGAGCGATGCGAGCCGCCCGGATCCGTGTCTGAGTCGGCGCGTACGCTGGGTCCATGTCGCTCGCACAGAAGATCAATCGTGTGGTCGCCCCGTTCGAGGTCGTGTCCGAGTACCAGCCCGCCGGTGACCAGCCCAAGGCCATCGCGGACCTGTCCCGCCGGATCGAGGGCGGGGAGAAGGACGTGGTACTCATGGGCGCCACGGGCACGGGTAAGTCCGCGACCGCCGCGTGGCTCATCGAGGCCGTCCAGCGGCCCACGCTGTTGCTCGTGCAGAACAAGACCCTGGCCGCCCAGCTGGCCAACGAGCTGCGCGAACTGCTGCCCCACAACGCCGTCGAGTACTTCGTCTCCTACTACGACTACTACCAGCCGGAGGCCTACGTCCCCCAGACGGACACCTTCATCGAGAAGGACTCCTCGATCAACGAGGAGGTCGAGCGGTTGCGGCACTCCGCGACCAATGCCCTGCTGACCCGCCGCGACACCGTGGTGGTCTCCACCGTGTCCTGCATCTACGGTCTGGGCACCCCGGAGGAGTACGTCAAGCAAATGGTCACCCTGGCCGTGGGCCAGGAGATGGACAGGGACACCCTGCTGCGTCAGTTCGTGAACATGCAGTATGTGCGCAACGACGTGGACTTCCACCGCGGGACGTTCCGCGTGCGCGGGGACACCGTGGAGATCATCCCCATGTACGAGGAACTCGCGGTGCGCATCGAGTTCTTCGGGGACGAGATCGAGGCGATCTACACGCTGCACCCGCTCACGGGGGAGATCGTAAACGAGGAGCAGGAGATGTACGTCTTCCCCGCCTCGCACTACGTGGCCGGTGCGGAACGCATGGCCTCGGCGATCGAGTCCATCCAGAAGGAGCTGCAGGAGCGGCTGCAGGAGCTCGAGTCGCAGAACAAGCTCGTGGAGGCCCAGCGGTTGCGCATGCGCACCACCTACGACCTCGAGATGATGGAACAAATGGGCTACTGCAACGGGATCGAGAACTACTCGCTGCACATCGACGGCCGCCCGCGCGGTTCCGCTCCCCACTGTCTGCTGGATTACTTCCCGGACGACTTCCTGCTCATCATCGACGAGTCCCACGTGACCGTGCCGCAGATCGGTGGCATGTACGAGGGGGACATGTCCCGCAAGCGCACGCTGGTGGAACACGGCTTCCGGTTGCCGTCCGCCATGGACAACCGCCCCCTGAAATGGGACGAGTTCCTGGAACGAATCGGGCAGACCATGTACATGTCCGCGACCCCGGGGCCGTACGAGATGTCCAAGGTGGACTCCGTGGTGGAGCAGATCATCCGCCCCACGGGACTCGTGGACCCCCAGGTGATCGTCAAACCCACCAAGGGCCAGATCGACGACCTGCTGGAACAGATCGAGCTGCGCGTGGAACGCGACGAACGCGTCCTGGTGACCACGCTGACCAAGCGCATGGCGGAGGACCTCACCGAGTACCTCATGGAACACGGTGTGCGGGTCCAGTACCTGCACTCGGACGTGGACACCCTCAAGCGCGTGGAACTGCTGCGGGACCTGCGCATGGGCACGTTCGACGTCCTCGTGGGCATCAACCTGTTGCGCGAGGGCCTGGACCTGCCCGAGGTCTCCCTCGTGGCCATCCTGGACGCGGACAAGGAAGGCTTCCTGCGTTCCACCACGTCCCTGATCCAGACGATCGGTCGCGCCGCCCGTAACGTCTCGGGTGAAGTCCACATGTACGCGGACAAGATCACCAATTCCATGAACGTTGCGATCGAGGAGACCAACCGCCGCCGGGAGATCCAGGTCGCGTACAACGAGGAACACGGGATCGATCCGCAACCGCTGCGCAAGCGGATCGCGGACATCACCGATCAGTTGGCACGCGAGGACGAGGACACCCGCACCCTGCTGGCCCAGCGCGCCGCCGCCAACAATCACACCGCTCCCGTCAAGGGCGGTAAGGGCAAGGCCACAGGCAAGGCCACGGGCAAGGATCAGGCCGCGGCCGCCGCGGAGTCCAAACTGCTGCGCGACGGTGTCGCGGCCGCACCCGCCGAGGACCTCGTGGATCTGATCGAGGACCTCAGCGAGCAGATGCGCAACGCCGCCGCCGAGCTGAAGTTCGAGCTGGCCGGGCGGCTGCGGGACGAGATCGCGGACCTCAAGAAGGAACTGCGGCGCATGAAGGACGCCGGCCACGCGTGAGCCGATCGCACCTCTTACGGCGAGTTGTTAGTCAGGTAAACTTCCCGAGTTACCCAGCCCGTTCCCGGGCTGCTGCATACGTCGTTCTCGCCTAAGGGGTGCTCGTGGAGGTTTCCGGTCTGCAATGGGGGGTCACCATCGCGGTGATCGTGGGGTTGCTCGCGTACGACTTCATCTTCCACGCGCGCAAACCGCACGAACCCAGCATCAAGGAAGCGGCGCTGTGGACCAGCCTGTACGTGTCCCTGGCCCTGATCTTCGGCCTGCTGATCCTGTTCTGGGACGGCCCGGGCTTCGCGGCACAGTACTACGCGGGCTTCGTGACCGAGCAGGCACTGTCCGTGGACAATCTGTTCGTGTTCTTGATCATCATGGCATCCTTCAAGGTGCCCCGGGCGGACCAGCAAAAGGTGCTCCTGTTCGGCATCGTGGTGGCTCTGATCGCCCGCACGGTGTTCATCTTCATCGGCGCGGCCGCGATCAACCGGTGGTCCGCGCTGTTCTACGTGTTCGGTCTGTTCCTGCTCTACACCGCGGGCAACCTGGTCAAGGGTGAGGTCACGGACAAGGACGAGGGAGACGAGGCCAACAACGTGATGGTTCGTCTGGCCAAGCGCTTCCTCAAGACCACGGACGAGTACGACGGCGACAGGCTGTTCACCGAGGTCGACGGCAAGCGCGTGATGACCCCCATGCTGCTGGTCATGGTGGCCATCGGGCTCACGGACATCATGTTCGCCCTGGACTCCATTCCCGCGATCTTCGGTCTCACCCAGGAGACCTACATCGTGTTCACGGCCACCGCGTTCTCCCTCATGGGTCTGCGTCAGCTGTACTTCCTGATCGACGGTCTGCTGGACCGGTTGATCTACCTCTCGTGGGGTCTCGCGATCATCCTGGGCTTCATCGGCGTGAAGCTCATCCTGCACGCCCTGCACGAGAACACCCTGCCGTTCATCGACGACGGCGAGCCCGTGCACGTGGTCGAGGTGACCACCGGGTTCTCACTGGCCGTGATCCTGGGGGTGTTGATCGTGACCGTGCTCGCATCGCTGTTCAGCCCCAAGGGCCGCGCGGTGCGCATCGTCAACGGCGCGCGCGACTGGGCCGAACGCTACCTGGACCTGCCCGAGGACGCGCCCCGGGACGAGCGGGTCAAGGCCGCGGAGAAGATGACCAAGTACCGGGAACTGCTGCCCACCGTGAAGGAGAAGTACCGGGACGAGCTCATCGAGTCCGAGGCCCGCTACCACGACCTGCTCGAACGGGCCCACGGATTGCGTCAGCACCGGCTCGCCCGGACCGAGAACCGCTGAGCTCGCGTCTCGCCCGAGTGCCCGTCCAGGGGCCGCCACCGTGGCCCGCTCACGGATCCGCCACGAGGCCCCGCCGGTGCACCGGTGGGGCCTCGCCCGTCACCGCGTGCCTCCACGCCGGGAAACCGGTACACTCTTGCCTGATCAAGGGAGTATCCCATCACTTCCGTGCACGTCAGTACGTCGGGCGCCGTCGCCGGGCCGGGCACGGACCACGCCGCACCCCGTCCTCCGCGTGAGGGCCGGCGCGTGGGGGAGAGACTTGTGCGGTACACCTCACCCACAAGGAGACCCTCCGTGGAGATCACATCCTTCCAATGGGGCATCACGATCGCCCTGATCGTGGGCCTGCTGGCCTACGACTTCATCTTCCACGTGCGTAAGGCGCACGAACCGTCGATCAAGGAAGCGGCCATCTGGTCCGCGGCGTACGTGGGCATCGCGTTGCTGTTCGGCTTCGTGATCCTGTGGCTGGACGGCCCCACGCTCATGGCCGAGTACTACGGCGGCTACGTCACGGAGAAGGCGTTGTCGGTGGACAACCTCTTCGTGTTCCTGATCATCATCGGCTCGTTCGCGGTGCCCCGGGCGGACCAGCAGAAGGTGCTGCTGTTCGGCATCATCTTCGCGTTGATCGCCCGCACGGTATTCATCTTCATCGGCGCGGCCGCGATCAACACCTTCGCGTGGGTCTTCTACCTCTTCGGCCTGATCCTGATCTTCACCGCGGGCAACCTGATCAAGGGCGAGGTCACGGACGACAAGTCGGACGAGGCCAACAACATCGTGGTGCGCCTGGCCAAGAAGGTCTTCCACACCACGGACTACTACGACGGCGACAAGCTGTTCACGAGGCACAACGGCAAGCGCGCGCTGACCCCCATGCTGCTCGTGATGGTCGCGATCGGTGGCACGGACATCCTCTTTGCCCTGGACTCGATCCCCGCGATCTTCGGCCTCACGCAGGAGCCGTACATCGTGTTCACGGCCACCGCGTTCTCGCTCATGGGTCTGCGCCAGTTGTACTTCCTGATCGACGGTCTGCTGGACCGGTTGATCTACCTCTCGTGGGGCCTGTCCATCATCCTCGCGTTCATCGGTGTGAAGCTCATCCTGCACGCGCTGCACGAGAACACCCTGCCGTTCATCAACGACGGCGAGCACGTGGCCGTCGCCGAGATTGGGATCGGCACGTCCCTCACGGTGATCATCTCCGTGCTCGTGCTCACCGTCCTCATCTCGCTGTACAGCCCCAAGGGCCGCGCGCTGCGCACCATCCAGAAGACGCAGGACCTCACCGAGAAGTACCTGGCTCTCCCGCAGGACGCGGACGCCGAGGAGCGTCACAAGATCGCCGGGGAGCTCGCGCGGCTGCAGAAGCGTTTCCCGCGGATCTCGGAGAAGCACAAGAACGAGCTGATCGATTCCCGCGCTCGGTTCCGTAAGATGCTCGAGACCGCCCGGGGTCAGCACCGCGAGTTCGAGGAGACCGGCCGGGTGCAGACCCCCTCCCCGGACTTCGCCGAGGAGAGCCACCACGACGACACCGCCTCCCCGGCCGCCCCGGGGGCCAACACGGGCAAGGCCGCTCCGGCGGGTGAAACGGCCGCGGACGCCACGCCGGGTGCGGGGACCGCCCGCGGCGACTCCTCGGGCGGGGGCTCGACCGCGGCGCGGTAGCCACCCGGCTGCCCGAGGCGTACGACGACGCCGCTCGAACCGGTCCGCGGGGCCCGTTCCCTATCCTGGGAACGGGCCCCGCGGCGTCGTGCACCACAGCGCAGCACCGGCGAACAACGCGGCCCATAGCAGGGACACGAGGGTGCCGATGATGAACTGTTCGCGCTGCTGGGCGTTGGTGAACTCGCCGTAGCGGGCCAGGCCCTTGATCGCCACGACCACGCCGATCCCGGCGACCATGCCCGTGAGCAGCGAGACGATGGCGCCGGCACGTTCCAGCGCACCGATAACGAGACCTCCGCGCAGCGGCGGGTCCACGGGTTCCGCGGTGGCCTCGGAGTCGTCCCACGGGCTCTCCACCGGACGCGGGCGTTCGTGGGAGACGTCCGCGAAACGGAAGACCCCGCGCACCACAGGGTCGCCGGACAGGGCCCCGGCGATCAGCAGCGCGGGATAGGCCCATTCCCGGGGCACGGTCCCCGCGAGCACGGCCCAGATCGCGGTGGTCAACACCAGGGCTGCGGGGAGGACCGCGGTGGTGAGCGGGCGCAGCAAGCTCACGCGTCACCGGCCGAGGTGGTGTCGCCGCTCGAGGCGACATCCTCCGGCGAGGAGACGTCCTTCAATGGGTGGGCGTCCTTCGAGGAGGTGGCTTCCTGCACTGAGGGGGCCGCGGCGTCCGGAGCGTGGCCGGAGGGGGAGTGCTCGTCCGCGAGTCGGAACAACGCCTCGAGGGTCTCGTGGACCGTGTGTTCCTCGTGCCACAACGCTGCGCTGAGCCGCCGGGACACCGAGGACTGGGTGATCCCGAGCCCCTCGGCGATCTCCTGTTGCGTGAGCCCCCGGTCGGCGAGTTCCGTGGCCTGCGCCCCGGCCTCGGAACGCCGGGCCCGCACGGCGCACACCAGATCCACCACGCTGCCCGCGCGCCGCGCCCACTCGTTGCCGGCCACGACCGGACGGCCGCGCTCCTTCGCGGCGTTCACGGCATCCCGCGCCGCCACGAAGGCCTCGCCCGTAGCTTCGCGCACGGACGACGGCAGGGGGGCGTCCACCGCGCCGATGCCCACGCCCACGTGCCAGTGCCCGGCATCGGCGAGCGCGAGGACCACACGGACGATCGCGGCGGCGTCGTCGTAGAGCGCCTGCAGCTCATCGCCCGCGCTGATCTCCCAATCGAGGACCGGGCGGGGGAGTTCCTCCTGCAGAGCCGTGCGCTGCCGTCCCATGTGCAGCTCGGCGGCGCGGCCGCGGGAATCGCGTCGGTCGATCGTCAGGGCGAACACGAACTCCTCCTCACCCTATGCATCCTAAAGTGCATATTATCCGATGATGCGTCTCCACATGCATGGCTTCCGGGATGACCGGTGCTCAGCGGCTCGTGTCGGTGACGGGACCCACGTTGTCCACGAGGACCACGGGGAAGCCGTCCTCGTCCGACGCCGCGAGGTCGACGCGCGCGTTGATACCCCAGTCGTGGTGCCCGTCCGGATCGTCGAAGACCTGCGTGACGGTCCAGAACCCGGTCATTCCCTCGGGGTCCTCGGTGATGCGGATCAGGGACGGCCCGCGGGACTGGGCGTCCGTGTAGATATCCTCGTACTCGTCGAAGTACGTGTCCATCGCGTCCGCCCAGCGGTCGCGGTCCCACCCGGTCCTCTCGTCCAGGGCCCCGAGCACCTTGTCCTTCTCCTGCGCGAACAGTTCCACGCGCTGGAACAGGGCATTACGCACCATCACGCGGAACGCACGGGGGTTCGCGGTGACGCCCTCCGGCTGTTCGGCCACGAGTTCCTTGAGGGAGTCCGCGCCCGTGCCCATGGGGGATTCCTCCCCGGAGGCCAGCTTCTCCCATTCGTCCAGCAGGGAGTTGTCGGTCTGGCGGATGCTCTCCCCGAGCCATTCCACCAGGTCGGTGAGCGACTCGGTCGTGGCGTCCACCGGGACCGTCTGGCGCAGGGCCTTGTACGCGTCCGAGAGGTAGCGCAGCAGGATGCCCTCGGAGCGGGCGAGACCGTAAAACTGCACGTAGTCCCCGAACGTCATGGCGCGCTCGTACATGTCCCGCACCACGGACTTGGGGGAAAGCTCGAACTGTGCGACCCACGGGGCGGAGGATCGGTAGGTCTCGAACGACTGCTCGAGCAGTTCCCGCAACGGCTGGGGGTACGTGATCTTGTCCAACTCGCGCATGCGTTCCATGTACTCGAGGCCGTCGGCCTTCATGGTCGCGAGCGCCTCGCCCTTGACCTTCTTCTCCTGCAGGTTCAGCACCTGGCGCGGTTTCTCCAGCGTGGCCTCGATGACCGAGACGACGTCGAGCGCGTACGTCTCCGACTCCGGGTCCAGCAGGGTGAGCGCGGCCAGCGCGAACGGGGACAGCGGCTGGTTCAGCGCGAAGTTCTCCTGCAGCTCGACCGTGAGCCGGTAGCGGCGCCCGGTCTCGTCCGGCTCAGGCAGGCGTACGACGACGCCCGCGCGCAGCAGTTCCTTGAGGATCGCGAGCGCCTGGCGCAGCAGCAGGCGTTGGCGCGGCCGTGGTTCGTCCACGCTCGTGAGCAAGCGGTACCCGGCGCCGATGTTGTCCCCGGGCCGCTGCAGCATGTTCAGGACCATGGAGTGGGTGATCGCGAAGGAGGACGTGAGCTGTTCGGGCTGGGCGGCCACGAGCGACTCGAACGTCTTGCGGCTCCAGGACACGAAACCCTCCGGCGGCTTCTTCTTGGGCACCTGACGCAGTTTCTTCTGATCGTCCCCGTGCTTGGCCCGGGCCTTGGCCATGGCGCGTTCGTTCTCGATGACGTGCTCGGGGGCCTGGACCACCACGGTCCCCGCGGTGTCGTAGCCGGCGCGGCCCGCGCGGCCCGCGATCTGGTGGAACTCGCGGGCGCTGAGCCGGCGGGTGCGGCGACCGTCGAACTTGGACAGCGCCGTGATCAGCACGGTGCGGATGGGCACGTTGATCCCCACGCCTAGGGTGTCCGTCCCGCAGATCACCTTGAGCAGCCCGGTCTGGGCGAGCTGTTCCACGAGGCGGCGGTACTTGGGCAGCATGCCCGCGTGGTGCACCCCGATCCCGTGCCGCACGAGCCGGTTGAGCGTCTTGCCGAAGCCCGCGGAGAAGCGGAAGTCCTTGATCAGCTCCGCCACGCGCTGCTTCTCGTCCTTGCTGAGGACGTCCACGGACATCAGGTTCTGGGCCTGTTCCGCGGCCTGCAGCTGCGAGAAGTGCACCACGTACACCGGGGCCTGGTGGGTGCTGAGCAGTTCCTCGAGCTCCTCGTGGACGGGGCGCTCGGAGTAATAGTGGTACAGGGGGATGGGGCGTTCCGCGGAGGAGACGAGCGCGGTGGAACGGCCCGTGGTCTCGTTCAGGCGGTTCTCGATGCGGGTGACGTCCCCGAGGGTCGCGCTCATGAGCAGGAACTGCGCCTGGGGCAGTTCGATGAGCGGCACCTGCCACGCCCAGCCGCGCTGGGGATCGGAGTAGAAGTGGAACTCGTCCATGATCACCACGCCGAGGTCCGCGTCCGCACCCTCACGCAGGGCCACGTTCGCGAGGATCTCCGCGGTGCAGCACACGATCGGGGCGTTCTGGTTGACAGCGGAATCACCCGTGACCATGCCTACGTTCTCGGCGCCGAAGATCTCGCACAGGTCGAAGAACTTCTCGGACACCAGGGCCTTGATGGGCGCGGTGTAGTACGAGCGAGCCCCGCGAGCGAGCCCCGCGAAGTGCGCGGCCACGGCCACGGTGGACTTACCCGACCCCGTGGGGGTCGCGAGGATCACGTTGGACCCGTTGGCGACCTCCAGCACGGCTTCGTCCTGGGCGGGGTACAGCTCCATGTCCCGTGAGGCGATCCAGCCGAGGAACCCCTCGTAGATCTCGTCCTCGCTCAGGGGGTTGGACGCGAAATCACCGCGCAGGTACCGGTGCCCGGGGGCGGAGAGATCGGGGGCCAGGGAATCGAGGAGTTTCATCCCCGTCAGCCTATCGGCCCCCGCGGACATGCATACGGGCGTGTCCTGCGGGGGTGCGCGGGAACGACGTCGCGACGTCGTCAGATGTTCGCGCGCCGCGCCGCGGCCGAATCCGCCCGGCGGCACAGCAGCGCGAAGACCGCGCCGGAGAGGTTGTGCCACACCGAGAACACCGCGCCGGGCAGGGCTGCGAGCGGGGACATGTACTGCGCCGCGAGACCCGCGGCGAGTCCGGAGTTCTGCATGCCGACCTCCACCGCGGTGGTCCGGCGCACGGGAGCCGGCTGTCCGGTTACCCGGCCGACCGCGTAACCCAGCAAATACCCGAGCACGTTGTGGATCGCGACGGCGGCGAGCACGAGCAGTCCCGCCTGGATGATCTTGTCCGCCGAGCCAGAGACCACGACCGCCACGATCACGGCGATGCCGAGTACCGACACCCACGGCAGCACGGGTAGCAAACGCTCGACCACGCGGGGTAGCGTGAGGCGCACCACGAGTCCCGCGAGCACGGGCAGTAGGACGATCAGGGCGATCGACTTGGCCATGGCGGCGCCGTCGAGCGGCATATACGCGCCCGCGAGCCACAGCGTGAGGAACGGGGTGAGCAGCGGGGCGAGCAGCGTGGAGATGGACGTCATGGTCACGGACACGGCCACGTCACCGCGGGCCAGGTAGGACACCACGTTGGAGGACGTGCCGCCCGGGGCGCAGCCCACGAGGATCACGCCGGCCGCGATTTCCGGGGGCAGTCGCAGCAGCCAGGTCACGAGCAGCGCGATGGTCGGCATGAGGACGTACTGGGCCAACACACCCACGACGATCGGGACCGGGCGCTTGGCCACGAGCGCGAAGTCCACGGGACGCAGAGTGAGTCCCATCCCGAACATCACGAGACCCAGCAGGGGATTCGTCCAGCCCGCGGCCTGGTGCACCGTGGGGGCGAACGCGTATCCGACCACCCCGCCCGCGAGCACCAACAGGGGGAAGGCCAAGACGGCGACGTACGCGGCCCGGTCCGCCGTGTTACGCGCCGGGGCCGCGGCCCCGGACGAGGCGGCGCTCACCAGCCGCGTTCTTTCCACTCCTGCAGGTGCGGGCGTTCGGCGCCCAGGGTCGTGGGGTCGCCGTGGCCCGGGTGGATCACGGTGTCGTCCGGGAACTCGTCGAAGATCCGCTCGGTGACGTCCTGGTAGAGCTGCTGGAAGTCCTCGGGGGAGTTCGTCTTGCCGAGACCGCCGGGGAAGAGGGAGTCACCCGAGAAGATGTGGGCGGGCCGGGACGGGTCCCGGTACACCACCGCGATGGAGCCTGGGGTGTGCCCGCGCAGCTCGATGATGTCCAGCTCGAAACCGTCGAGCTCGGCGGTGTCCCCGTTCTCGAACGTGAGGTCCATGGGCACCGAGATGTCGTTCTCGTCCGCGGCACCGCACGCCGTCATGGCCTCCGAGTGCAAGGCCACGGACTCCAGCGCGCGCACGTGGTCCCAGTGCGAGTGGGTCGTGATGATCAACTGCAGGTTCCCCCAGTCGGAGCAGTCCCCGGACCCGGCGGCCACGAGACCGGCGATGGCGCGGGCGTCGTCCGCGGCGTCGATGAGCACCTGCGTGCCGTGCTCCTTGGAGGTGAGGAGGTACACGTTGTTGTCCATCTCGCTCACCGAAATGCGGCGGATGGTGATGTCGGCGAGTTCCGTGATCTCGGTCTGGGTAGCGATCATGCCCACGATTCTAGGCCGCCGAGTCACGCCGGGCTAATACGCACCCGCGCGCGGGGAGGTGCGTGTAATGCAGACGACACGCCCGGGGATGGGCCACCGGAGCGTAAAGATATATAGTTGCGCGAAGCAAATAAATAAGCTGGCGGCGTCCGAGCGCCGCGTGCTCGCCCGACTGAACGGCGTCGACCGCCGAGTCCTGCGAACCCAGCGGATCGCCCGGGTGGGCAGCAATGAACTCATGACCGCCCGCACCGGGTGCGGACCGCGCGCTACGGACCCGGCACCCGAGGAACGGGGGAGTGGATGGGCGTGTCACACGCGACCGCCGAGGAACTCGTGCGCGACTTGTTCGAGCTGCAACGCGTGACCCGCAAGGTGCTCAAGGCAGCGGCGCTGCACCGGGAACTGTCCATGGTGCACACCAACATCCTGAGCTATCTCGCGTGCGTGCCCGGACGCCGGGCAAAGGACATCGTGGCCGAGTCCGGCCTCGGGGCTTCAGGGATGAGCCGACACCTGAGCGCCCTCGAACACCTCGGGTACGTGACCCGCACACGGGATCTCGAGGACGGACGCGCGCAGATCGTGGAGATCACCGCCGAGGGTCGCAAGGCCCTCGAGGCGAACCTGCGCGCGGACGCCGAGACCCTCGTCGCCCGTCTGGGCGACCTGGGCGAGGACGAGGCAGAACGCACACGCGTGGACCTCAACCGGCTCACCGAACTCTTCCTGACATCACTGGGCATGTCCCGGGTCACGGCGGCCACGACCGCGCCGGAGCCCGGGGCACAGCCCGGATCCCCGCACCCCACGGCGTCCGGTGACCCCGGTCGCGGAAAGGAGAACAGCCCGTGACGGCAGCCCAGGACACGCGCGGTAAGGCGCGTACTACACGAACGAGCGACCAGGAGCATCGGGACGTCCTGCGGGCGTTGACCGGCATCCTGGCCGCGTTCTTCATGGCCATGGTCACCCTGACCATCATCGGCACGGCACTGCCCGTCATCATGGCGGACCTGGGCGGAGACCAGACGGCACTGTCCTGGACGGTCACGGGCACCCTGTTGGCCAACGCCGTCACGACCCCCATGTGGGGCAAACTCGCGGACCTTTTCGACAAGAAAAAGCTGCTGCTCATGGCCATCGCGATCTTCGTGATCGGTTCCGCCGCCGCGGGTCTTGCGGGATCCATCACCATGCTCGTGGTGGCACGCGTGATCCAGGGCGTGGGCATGGGCGGCCTGATGGCGCTGGCCCAGACGATCCTGGGCACGATCATCCCGCCGCGCGAGCGCGGCCGGTACGCCGGGTACATGGGCGCGGTCATGGCCGTGGCCACGTCGGTGGGCCCGCTCCTGGGCGGGCTCATCGTGGACGCGTTCGGGTGGCGCTGGTGCTTCCTGATCCCCGTGCCGCTGTCGATCCTCGCGGCCGTGCTGATCGTGCGCACGCTGCACCTGCCCGAGACCACGCGTGAGACGGCGCCCACAGTGGACTTCCTGGGTATGGCCCTGCTCGCGGTGGCCACGTCCTCCCTGCTGTTGTGGGTGTCCTTCGCGGGCAAGCTCTTCGACTGGGGTTCGTGGGAGTCCATCCTGCTGATCGTGGTGGGCGTGCTCAGCACCTTGGCGTTCATCCTGGTGGAGCGGCGCGCGAGCGAACCGACCATGCCCCTGCACGTGGTCACCGAGCACACCACCGTGCTCGCGATCATCGCGGCGATCGCCACGGGTGGCGCCATGTTCGCGTCCACGACGTACCTGGGTCAGTACTTCCAGCTGGGCCAGGGCTACACGCCCACCGAATCCGGGCTGCTCATGCTCCCGCAGGTCGTGGGATCGTTCCTGGGCTCCATGATCGCAGGCCAGCTCATCACGCGTTTCGGCCGGTGGAAGCGGGTGTTGATCGCGGGCGCGGTAATCCTCGCGATCGGTCTGTTCCTGGCGTCCCAGCTGACCCACGCGACGCCCGCGTGGCTCGTGGGCATCTTCATCTGCCTCGTGGGTCTGGGCGTGGGCACGCTGAACCAGAACCTCGTGCTCGCCGTGCAGAACACCGTGGGCCTGAAGGACATGGGCTCCGCGTCCTCCGCGGTCGCGTTCTTTCGCACCGTGGGTGGCGCCGTGGCGGTGTCTCTGTTCGGGGCGCTGCTCACGCGTCACCTCTCGAGCGAGATGTCCCAGTTTGCCGCGGACCACGGTCTGGATGCCCACCAAACGCCCGACGCCGCGTCGATCGACCTCGCGGGGCTGCCCCCGGCAGTGTTGGAGGCCATTCGTGAGGCGTACGGCACCGGGACCGGGTTGCTCTTCCTCGTGGCCGGGATCGCATCGCTGGTGACCCTGGTGTGTGTGCTGCTCATGAAGGAGGTGCCGCTGCGCACCACGGTGGACGTCGCGGAGGTGGACCCGGAGACGGGTGAGATCACCATGGTGACCAAGCGCGTCAACCCCGTGGAAGCGGCCGGGCTGCGCATGCAGCACGCGGAGACCGGTGAGCTGCCCGTGGTCGACCCCAGGGCCTCCGGGCTGCGGCGCTCCCACGGCGAGCGCGCCGAGGAGACGGCGCGTTCGGCCCGCGGGGCCCACGCCGCGCCGGTCGAGCCCGACGCCGCGGGGACCGCGCACCCGCATCCCCACCCTCGGCACCGGGCCGAGTAGGGTGCCCCGCTGCCGAATGAGTTGTCCACTCGCAGGGGACACGGCGGACGACGGCGCAGCGCGCGATCCGGCCGGGAGGTCGCATTGCGCGCTGCGCTGATTCGTCCCTGGACCCGCTCGTCGTGTCGGTGGCTGGTAATAGAGTGACTGCCGTGTCTGAGCAAACCCGCCGAACCCCCAGTGACCGTTCGTCGAGCTCCGTGCTCGCGGAACGAATGGCCCACGACCGTGCCCCGCGCACCCGCGCCTCCGGTGTCTCGGACCTGACCGAGATCGTGGTGCAGGGTGCTCGCGAGCACAACCTCAAGAACGTGGATCTGACCATCCCCCGCGATTCCATGGTCGTGTTCACGGGGTTGTCCGGGTCCGGGAAGTCCTCCCTGGCCTTCGACACCATCTTCGCCGAGGGTCAGCGCCGCTACGTGGAGTCGCTGTCCTCCTACGCCCGGATGTTCCTGGGCCGAGTGGACAAGCCGGACGTGGACTTCATCGAGGGGCTGTCCCCGGCGGTGTCCATCGACCAGAAGTCCACCTCGCGCAACCCGCGCTCCACGGTGGGCACGATCACCGAGATCTACGACTACATGCGTCTGCTGTGGGCGCGGATCGGCCACCCGCACTGCCCGGTGTGCGGTGAGCCCATCACCAAGCAGACGCCCCAGCAGATCGTGGACCAGCTGCTCGAGCTGCCCGAGCGCACCAGGTTCATGGTCCTCGCCCCCGTGGTCAAGGGCCGCAAGGGCGAGTTCCAAGACCTGTTCCAGCAGCTGAGCACCCAGGGATACGCGCGCGCCGTCGTGGACGGCGAGACCGTTCAGCTCGAGAACGCGCCCAAGCTCAAGAAGCAGTACAAGCACACGATCGACGTGGTCGTGGACCGCCTCACGGCCAAGCCGGACGCCCGGCAGCGGCTCACCGACTCGGTCGAGACCGCCCTGAACCTCGCGGACGGACGCGTGGTCATCGAGCTCGTGACCCGTGAGGGCGAGCAGTCCCCGTGGCACGAGACTCGCCGCACGTTTTCCGAGAACCTCGCGTGCCCCAACGAGCACGAGCTGCAGACGGACGAGATCGAGCCGCGCTCGTTCTCGTTCAACGCCCCGTTCGGCGCGTGCCCCGAGTGCGACGGCATCGGTTCGCGCCTCGAGGTGGACGAGGACCTCGTGGTTCCCAACCCGGACCTGTCCCTCGTGGAAGGTGCCATCGCGCCGTGGTCCCTGGGCAAAGCCACGAGTGACTACTGGAACCGCTTGCTCGCCGGACTCGGGGAGGAGGCCGGATTCGACCTCGTGACCCCGTGGAAGGACCTGCCGGCCAAGGCACGCAAGGCCATCCTGCACGGCAAGGACTACAAGGTCACCGTGGCCTACCGCAACCGGTGGGGCCGCGAGCGCCGGTATACGCAGGGCTTCGAGGGCGTGTTCGGCTATATCAAGCGCAAGCACGAGGAGACCGAGTCCGATCACGCCAAGGACCGCTACGAGCAGTACATGCGCCAGGTGGCGTGCCCCGAGTGCGGGGGAGCGCGGCTGAACCCCACGATCCTGGGGGTCACCGTGGGCGGGAAGAACATCGCCGAGGCCACCCGCCTGCCCATGCGCGATTCCCTCGCGTTCTTCCAGCAGCTGGACCTTGACACCCGCGAGGCCAGGATCGGTGACCAGGTGCTCAAGGAGATCATCGCGCGCCTGACGTTCCTGATCGACGTCGGGTTGGACTACCTCAACCTGGAGCGGGCCGCGGCCACGCTGTCCGGCGGGGAGGCACAACGCATCCGGCTCGCCACCCAGATCGGTGCGGGGCTCGTGGGCGTGCTCTACGTCCTGGACGAGCCGTCCATCGGGCTGCACCAGCGCGACAACCGTCGACTCATCGACACCCTGCTGCGCTTGCGGGACATGGGCAACACCCTCATCGTGGTCGAGCACGACGAGGACACCATGCGCGAGGCCGACTGGATCGTGGACGTGGGCCCGGGCGCGGGCGTGCACGGTGGGGACGTGGTCCACTCTGGGACCTACGACCAGCTGCTCGAGAACCGCCGATCCATCACGGCCGACTACCTCACCGGCCGCAAGCTGATCGAAGTCCCCACGACGCGGCGTCCCGTGGACAAGAAGCGGCAGCTCACGGTCGTGGGTGCGCGGGAGAACAACCTGCAGAACCTCACGGTGGACTTCCCGCTCGGGGTCTTCGTGGCCGTCACGGGCGTCTCCGGTTCGGGGAAGTCCACGCTCGTCAACGACATCCTTTACACGAGCCTGGCCAATCAGCTCAACGGCGCCAAGCAGGTGCCCGGTCGGCACAGGCGCATCGACGGTTTGGAGCACTTGGACAAGGTCGTGCACGTGGACCAGAGCCCCATCGGGCGCACCCCGCGCTCCAACCCGGCCACGTACACGGGCGTGTTCGACCGGATCCGCAAGCTGTTTGCGGAGACCCAAGAGGCCAAGGTCCGCGGCTACCAGCAAGGCCGGTTCTCGTTCAACGTCAAGGGCGGGCGCTGCGAGGCATGCTCGGGTGACGGGACGCTGAAGATCGAGATGAACTTCCTGCCGGACGTCTACGTCCCGTGCGAGGTGTGCAAGGGCGCGCGCTACAACCGCGAGACCCTCGAGGTGCACTACAAGGGCAAGAACATCGCGGAGGTCCTGGACATGCCCATCGAGGAGGCGGCGGAGTTCTTCGCGCCGTTCACCGCGATCGCGCGCTACCTCACCACGCTCGTGGAGGTGGGCCTCGGGTACGTGCGGCTGGGTCAGCCCGCCACCACGCTCTCCGGCGGTGAGGCTCAGCGCGTCAAGCTCGCCGCGGAACTGCAGAAGCGTTCCAACGGGCGCACGATCTACGTCCTGGACGAGCCCACCACGGGTCTGCACTTCGAGGACATCCGCAAGCTGCTCATGGTGCTGCAGAGCCTGGTCGACAAGGGCAACAGCGTCATGACCATCGAGCACAACCTGGACGTCGTGAAGTCGGCGGACTGGATCGTGGACCTGGGCCCCAACGGGGGATCCGGCGGTGGCACGGTCGTGGCACAGGGCACCCCGGAGCAGGTCGCTCGCAACAAGGACAGCTTCACGGGGCAGTTCGTACGCGAGGTGCTCGAGCACTCCGCCGCCCGGGAGGCCGCCCACCGCAGCGACGCGGACGGCACTGCGAGTTCCGGCGAGGCCGCGCGCCCGGGGGACGCTGCGGACCCGGGCAACACCGCGGACGGCGCGGATGCCCAGGAAGACGCGGAACCGGCCGACGGGACGCAGGAGAACCGGCAGCGCGCCGAGTCCGCGGTGGGGGACCGGGCATGAGCGTCCAGAGCCCCATCGTCCTGTGGGACCTGGACGGCACGGTCCTGGATCCCGCCGGGGCCATCACGGACGGGATCGCCGGCGCCCTGCGCTCGTGCGGTTTCGCCGTGCCCGAGAACCTCGGGCGCTTCGTGGGACCGCCGATCGGGGAGTCCCTGCGCCGGTTCACGGACGTCCCCGAGGACCGGATCGCGGAGGTCGCCGCGGTGTACCGCGCCGGGTACCTCGCGGAGGGCCTGGACCGCTCGCGCGTCTATCCGGGTGTCCGCGAGGTGCTGGGGTCGCTGCGCGAGCGCGGCGTGCGTCAGGCCGTGGCCACCCAGAAGCCCGAACACATCGCCGTGGAGGTCGTGTCGCGTTTCGGGCTGGAAGAGTACTTCGAGACCGTGAGCGGCGCCGCGGACGATCTCGCGCAACCGAGCGGGTCCGGGCGGCTGCACGACAAGCCCGCGATCATCGGGGAGGCGCTGCGGCGCATGGGTGCGCTGCCCCCGGACCCCGCACGCACCGTGATGATCGGGGACCGCAGCTACGACGCCGACGGTGCCCGCAGCCACGGCATCGACTGTCTGGGCGCAGGATGGGGCTTCGCGCAACTCGGGGAACTGCGGGACGTGTGTGCCGCTGTCGCTCGTGAGCCCGGGGATTTGGCACACTTGCTCCAGCAATACACGGACCGGTAGGGGAGCGAGCAGTGATCACGAAATACGACCTGACCAAGGCCTCGGTGGCGCGCGCCCTGAGGCTGCTGTGTCGTCCCGTGATCACGGGTCTGGAGAACCTCCCGCAGGACGGCCCCGTGATCATCGCGTCCAACCACCTGTCCTTCCTGGACTCGGTCATCATCTCCGCGTTCATGCCCCGCCGGGTCAAGTTCATCGCCAAGGCGGAGTACGTCAACAGCCCCGGGATCAAGGGCAAGCTCATGCGCGAGGCCTTCGAGTTCATCGACATCATCCCCGTGACCCGCGGTCAGCAGAGCGAGTCCGTGGCGGCCCTGGATCCCGCCGTGGAACACCTCAAGCAGGGCAATGTGTTCGGGATCTACCCGGAGGGCACGCGCTCCCGGGACGGTTACCTGTACCGCGGGCACTCCGGCGTGGCCTACCTGGCCTACGTCACGGGCGCCCCGGTGGTGCCCGTGGGGCTGATCGGCACCCAGCGGTTGCAACCGCCCGGGGCTACCATGATCCGCCCCGCCAAGTTCGAGATGCACGTGGGGGAGCCCATCCCCACACCGGAGTCCCACGGGCATCAGACGGGCAAGCTGCGCAAGACCCACGTGGAGCAGATCATGACCACGATCGCGGGACTATCCGGGCAACCGCGCAAGGACGTGTACAACGTGTCCCCGTCCGTGCAGAGGGACGCCGGGCGTGGCTGACCCGGCGAGCTACAGACCGGCCCGACAGGACATCCCGACCAATCCGGGGGTCTACCGGTTCCGGGACGAACACGGCCGTGTGATCTACGTGGGCAAGGCCAAGAACCTGCGCAACCGGCTCTCGTCCTACTTCGCGCCCCTGCACCAGCTCGCGCCCAAGACCCGCACCATGGTCACCACGGCCGCGGCGGTGCAGTGGACCGTGGTGGGCTCGGAGTTCGAGTCCCTGCAGCTCGAGTACACGTGGATCAAAGAGTTCGCGCCCCGGTTCAACATCGCCTACCGGGACGACAAGTCCTATCCGTACCTGGCGGTCACGATGTCCGAGGACGTCCCGCGGGCCATGGTCACACGCGGGGAGAAGAAACCGGGCAACCGCTACTTCGGCCCCTATTCCCAGGCGTGGGCCATCCGGGACACCCTGGACGCCCTGTTGCGGGTCTTCCCCGTGCGCACGTGCACCAAGGGTGTGTTCCAGCGCGCCGAGCGCAGTGGCCGGCCGTGCCTGCTGGGTTACATCGACAAGTGCTCGGCGCCGTGCGTGGGGGAGATCTCCCGCGAGGACCACCGCCGGCTCGCCGACGACCTGTGCCGCTTCATGGCCGGGCACGCCAAGCCGTACATCCGGGAGCTCACGCGGCAAATGAACGAGGCCGCCGAGCGTATGGACTTCGAGACCGCTGCGGCACGCCGCGACGACGTCGGCGCGCTCGAACGGGCTTTCGAGCGCAACACGGTGGTGCTCGCGGACACCACGGACGCGGACTTCTTCGCGATTGCCGAGGACGAGCTCGAGGCCGCGGTCCAGGTGTTCTACGTGCGTGGTGGCCGGATCCGGGGTCAGCGCGGGTGGGTCACCGAGAAGGTCGAGGACGTCACGACCGCCCAGCTCATGACCCACCTGTTGCAACAGGTCTACGGCGAGGCGCAATCGGAACTGGCCCCCGCGCCGTCGGCCCGCAGGAAACAGACCGCAGGCGGGAGCACGGACGTGGTCGCCAAGCACCGCCGCACGTCCGAGCTCGCGTACCGCCAGGACACGATCCCGCGCACGGTGTACGTGTCCGCGGAACCGAACGAGGCGGACGAGCTGCGCAACTGGCTCAGTGAGCTGCGCGGTTCCCAGGTGGCCATCCAACGGCCCCAGCGCGGTGACAAGGCGCAGCTGCTCGAGACCGTCGCGGAGAACGCGCGCCAGGCGCTGGCCCTGCACAAGTCTCGCCGCGCGGGGGACCTGACCACGCGCTCGGCGTCCCTGCAGCAGTTGCAGGAGGCCCTGGACCTCCCGGACGCCCTCATGCGCATCGAGTGCTACGACATCTCCCACGTCCAGGGCACCAATGTGGTCGCGTCCATGGTCGTGTTCGAGGACGGTCTGCCGCGCAAGTCGGAGTACCGCAAGTTCTCGATCACTGGCGACGCCGCACGGGACGACACCGCGTCCATGTACGACGTCATCCACCGCCGGTTCTCCCGCCACCTCGAACAGCAGCGCCGGGCCGCGGAGAAGGGCGTGCACAGCGGGGAGGTGGCCCCGGACGCCGACGACGCGCCCGCGCGCGCCTTCGCGTATCCCCCCAATCTCGTGATCGTGGACGGCGGCCCGCCCCAGGTCGCGGCGGCCCAGCGCGCCCTGGACGACCTCGGCGTGGACGACGTCCACGTGGTGGGTCTGGCCAAGCGGCTCGAGGAGGTGTGGGTGCCCGACGACGAGTTCCCGGTCATCCTGCCCCGCGCCTCGGAAGGGTTGTTCCTCATGCAGCGCGTGCGCGACGAGGCCCACCGTTTCGCGATCACGTTCCACCGGCAGAAGCGCTCCAAAGCCATGACGGTCTCCGCGCTCGACGACGTGCCTGGGCTGGGCCCGGCCAAGCAGAAGGCCCTGCTCAAGCACTTCGGCTCGGTCAAGAAACTGCGCGCCGCCACCGCGGAGGAGATCCTCGAGGTCAAGGGCTTCGGGCCCGCGTTGGCCACCAAGGTCGCGCAGACCCTCGGGGGCGGCACCGAGGCCCGGGAGCCGGCTGTGGATACCGAGACGGGCGAACTGCTCGACTGAAACTGGTCTACCCTGGAAACGAACCCTGCAGTCGGAAGATCAGGCGGTCCGTGACCACATGAGCAGCCCACCCCCGGAAGCCACGCCCTCCACCCTGGAACCGGTTAAGCCCCCCACGGCGGAGTTGCTGATCGTGACCGGGATGTCCGGGGCGGGTCGCTCCACGGCGGCCAACGCGCTCGAGGACCTGGGGTGGTATGTCGTGGACAACCTGCCCCCGCAGATGCTCGGGACGCTGGCGGACCTCGTGTCGCGGACCCCGCAGACCCTGCCCAAGCTCGCCGTGGTGATCGACGTGCGTGGCAAGGCACTGTTCAACGACATGCGTGAGACCCTCGCCGCGCTCGAACGCTCGGGCGTGGAGTTCTCGGTGCTGTTCCTCGAGGCCTCGGACGAGGTGATCGTCTCGCGCTACGAGCTCCAGCGCCGCCCCCACCCCCTGCAGGCGGGCGGCCGGATCCTGGACGGGATCCGCGCCGAGCGCGAGCTGTTGCGCGATCTGCGCGAGACCGCCGACTCCGTGCTGGACACCTCGTCCTTCAACGTGCACGCGCTGACCAAGGCCGTCGCGGACATGTTCTCCACGAGCGGTCCGGTGGTGCTGCGGCTCACGGTCATGAGCTTCGGGTTCAAGTACGGCGTGCCCGCGGACGCGAACTTCCTCGCGGACGTGCGTTTCATCCCCAATCCCCACTGGGTCCCCGCGTTGCGCCCGCGCACGGGCAAGGACCCCGAGGTACGGGACTACGTCTTCGGCCACCACGGCACGCCGACCTTCGTGGACCGCTTCGTGGCCATGCTCGAACCGGTGTTCGCCGGCTACCGCACCGAGAACAAGCACTACGCGAGCATCGCCATCGGGTGCACGGGAGGCAAGCACCGTTCCGTGGCGATCACCGAGGAGGTCGCGCGGCGGCTCAGCAAGTCCCCCCGCGTGACCGTCAACATCCAGCACCGGGACCTGGGCCGAGAGTAGTCCCGCCCCCAGAAATTACGGATTCCATGACTAACTTTCCTACGACGGGTGCGTTGCCCCGATTGCCGCTGAGCAGCCGACGCGACGTGGACCCCTACCACTCGTTGGACGCCTCCGCGCGCGCGTCCCTGACGGATGCCGATTCCGTGGTCGCCCTGGGTGGCGGTCACGGGTTGTCCGCGAGCCTGTCCGCCCTGCGTCTGTTGGCGCCGGCCCTCACAGCCGTGGTCACGGTCGCGGACGACGGCGGATCGTCCGGTCGACTGCGCAACGACCTGGGCGTCCTGCCGCCCGGCGATCTGCGGATGGCGCTGGCGGCGCTGTGCGACGACTCCCAATGGGGTCGCACGTGGAGCGACGTGATGCAGCACCGGTTCAGCATCAAGACCCACCCGGACGAGGGTCTGGACAACCACGCCCTGGGGAACCTGCTGATCGTAACGTTGTGGGAGCTGCTCGGCGACCCCGTGGAGGGACTGCGCTGGGCCGGTGCGCTGCTGGGTGCGCGCGGCCAGGTGCTACCCATGAGTTGCCTCCCGCTCGTGATCGAGGGGGATGTCTCGCCCGGGAGCAATCCCACGCAGGAGTGCCCCCCGGAGAAGATTACGCGCACCGTCACGGGCCAGTCACGGCTCGCCAAGGAGGCGGACGTGTGCAACGTGCGCCTGTCCCCGGCGGACGCCCCCGCGTGCCCGGAGGCCGTCACCGCGATCGAGGAGGCCGCGTGGGTCGTGCTCGGTCCCGGGTCGTGGCACACCTCCGTACTGCCGCACCTGTTGCTGTCCGAACTGCGGGACGCGATCTGCCGGTCCCCGGCCAAGCGTCTCGTCACGCTGAACCTCTCCCGGGATTCCGAGACCCTCAGCATGGGATCGGGGGACCAGCTGCGCGTGCTCAAGCGCTACGCCCCGGACCTGCGCCTGGACGTGGTGCTCGCGGACCCGTCCGCCGCGGAGTCCCCCAAGGACGTCGAGGCGGCGGCCGCCCAGCTCGGCGCCGTCGTGCACTGGGACTCGCTGCGGGACACGAGCGGCAGTTCGGTGCACAACCCCTTCAAACTGGCCGCGGCCTACCAGCAGATCATGAACGCGCAGCGCTGAGCGGGAGCCCCCGCCGCGCAGCACACGTACTCGGCAAGGAGATCGACAACCATGGCATTGACCGCTTCGGTCAAGGAAGAACTCTCGCACCTGCAGGTGCGCAAGTCTGCGGTGCGCGCGGCGGAGCTCTCGGCGCTATTGCGCTTCGCGGGCGGGCTGCACATCGTGGGCG
>NZ_JABFAW010000001.1:387490-422833 GCF_017168375.1 Kocuria sp. KRD140 | reverse complement strand
GGGCTGCACATCGTGGGCGGGCGAATCGTGGTGCAGGCGGAGCTGGACACCGAATCGGTCGCGCGCCGCGCGGCACGCGCCGTGGGGGAGGTCTTCGGCCACGAGTGCGAGCTCGGGGTGATCAGCGGCGGTGGTCTGCGCCGGGACCGTACGTGGGTCGTGCGGGTTGCCCGCGACGGTGAGGCGCTGGCCCGGCGCACCGGGTTGCTGGACGCCCACGGTCGTCCCGTGCGCGGTCTGCCGCCCACCGTAGTCAACGGCAGCGTCGAGGAGTCCGCCGCCGTGATCCGAGGTGCCTTCCTGGCCCACGGTTCGCTCACCGAACCGGGGCGGGCCGCGGCGATGGAATTCACGTGCCCCGGTCCCGAGGCAGCGCTCGCGCTCGTGGGTTCCGCGCGTCGGCTGGACGTGCTCGCCAAGGCGCGGCAGGTGCGCGGGGCGGACCGCGTCGTCGTGCGCGACGGGGACACGATCGCCACGCTGCTCACGCGCCTGGGCGCGCACCGCGCGCTGCTGCAGTGGGAGGACCGCCGGATGCGCAAGGAGGTCCGCGCCACGGCCAACCGGCTCGCGAACTTCGACGACGCCAACCTGCGCCGCTCCGCGCAGGCCGCGGTCACGGCGGGGGCCAAGGTCGAGCGTGCCCTGGACCTGCTCAGGGACGACGCCCCGGAGCATCTGCGGGCCGCCGGCCGGCTCCGGGTCGCCAACAAGCAGGCGAGCCTGGACGAGCTGGGTCGGTTGTCGGACCCGCCCCTGACCAAGGACGCGATCGCCGGGCGGATCCGCCGACTGCTCGCCATGGCGGACCGCCGTGCCGAGGAACTGGGTGTGGCCACGACCGCCGAGTTCGCCGCGCACGCTGGGTCGGAACAGCGCCGCGCATAGTAGCACCCGCGGGCAACACGCCGGTGCTGTGGGTTTTTGTGGGGTTTACGGGGGAGTCGCCTGAATGTGCGTCGAGCCCCTGTCGAACCGCGTGAGTTCTCGGTAGAATAGGACCGGAAGACCCGGCGGGCCTCGGACGACGTCGAGAACAGAGTGTGGGAGTTCTACCGTTTGGTTTGGATCCCACATCTCGACGGACCGGTACCCGCCAACCCCCGACAGACAGAGGAGATCGCAGTGACAGTCAAGGTTGGCATCAACGGTTTCGGACGGATCGGACGCTGCTTCGCGCGGGCCCTGTACACCGAGCACGGCCACGACATCGAGTTGGTCGCGGTGAACGACCTCACGGATCCGGAGACCTTGAAGCACCTGTTCGAGTTCGACTCCGTCATGGGCCGGCTCGGCGCGGACGTCACCCTGGACGGTGACATGATGACCGTGAACGGCCACCAGGTGAAGTTCCTGGCCGAGGCCGATCCCTCCAAGCTGCCCTGGGGCGAGCTAGGCGTGGACATTGTGATCGAGTGCACGGGCAGGTTCACGACCGGCCCCAAGATGCAGGCGCACCTGGACGCCGGTGCCAAAAAGGTCGTGCTCTCCGCACCGGGCAAGGAAGTGGACGGCACGTTCGTCTACGGCGTGAACCACGAATCCTACGACTCGGCCAGCATGAACCTGGTCTCCGCCGCGTCCTGCACCACCAACTGCCTCGCGCCGCTGGCCAAGGTCATCAACGACGAGTTCGGCATCGAGCGCGGTCTCATGACCACGATCCACGCCTACACGGGTGACCAGCGCCTGCACGACGCCCCGCACAAGGACCTGCGCCGCGCCCGCGCCGCCGCGCTGAGCATGATCCCCACGACCACCGGTGCCGCCGCCGCCGTGGGCCTCGTGCTGCCCGAGCTCAAGGGCAAGCTGGACGGCTTCGCCGTGCGCGTCCCGGTTCCCACCGGCTCGCTCGTGGACCTCACCGTGGACGTGGAGAAGGACGTCACGGTCGAGTCCGTGAACGCCGCGATCAAGCAGGCCGCCGAGGGCCCCTTCAAGGGCATCATCGAGTACTCCGAGGAAGCGCTCGTCTCCAAGGACATCGAGGGCTACGACGTCTCCACCGTGTTCGACGCGCCCCTGACCAAGGTCATCGACAACCAGGTCAAGGTCATCGCGTGGTACGACAACGAGTGGGGCTACACCCTCCGTCTCGTGGACTTCGTCTCCTACGTAGCGGATAAGCTCTGAGTCAGACCGCTCAGTGGCGCCGGTGCCCGCGGGTACCGGCGCCATTGTCATCAGTACGGCATCACCACAGGAAGGGATGACGGATATGGCCAAGTCACTGGACGATCTCATGGCAGAGGGGGTCGCGGGTCGCCGCGTGCTCGTGCGCTCGGACCTCAACGTTCCGCTTGACGGTTCCACCGTGACCGACGACGGTCGCGTGCGCGCGTCCTTACCGGTGCTCACCAAGCTCGCCGACGCCGGCGCACGCCTGATCGTCATGGCGCACCTCGGGCGCCCCAAGGGCACCGTGGACCCCAAGTACTCGATCGAGCCGGCCGCCGCGCGCCTGGCCGAGCTCGCGGACGCGGACGTCGTCGTCGCCTCGGACGTGGTGGGTCAGGACGCCCACGAGAAGGCCGAGGCCTTGCAGGACGGACAGATCCTCGTGCTCGAGAACGTGCGCTTCGACCCGCGCGAGACGTCCAAGGACGACGCCGAGCGGGAGGAGTTCGCGGCCGAGCTCGCGTCCCTGACGGGGGAGAACGGTGCGTACGTGGATGACGCCTTCGGGGCCGTGCACCGCAAGCACGCCTCCGTGTACGACATCGCCCGCGCGCTGCCCGGTTACCTGGGTGACCTGGTCAAGACCGAGGTGGACGTCCTGCGCAAGGTCATCTCCGATCCCGAGCGCCCGTTCGTGGTGGTCATGGGTGGGTCCAAGGTCTCCGACAAGCTGGCCGTGATCGACAACCTGATCGGTAAGGCGGACTCGCTGCTCATCGGCGGCGGCATGGTCTTCACGTTCCTCGCGGCCCAGGGTCACGCGGTGGGTTCGTCCCTGCTCGAGAAGGACCAGATCGACACCGTCAAGGGTTACCTGGACCGCGCCGCCGAGGCGGGCACCGAGATCGTGCTGCCCGTGGACGTTGTGTACGCCTCCGAGTTCTCCAAGGACGCCGAGCACGAGGTCCGCCCGGTCTCGGACATCGAGGGTGGGAAGATCGGTGACTCCGGCCTGGGCCTGGACATCGGCCCCGAGTCCGCCGAACTGTTCGCGCGCACGATCGCCGAGGCGAAGACCGTGTTCTGGAACGGTCCCGTGGGCGTGTTCGAGATGCCGGCGTTCGCCAACGGCACCAAGACCGTGGCGCAGGCCCTCGTGGACTCCGACGCCATGAGCGTGATCGGCGGCGGCGACTCCGCCTCCGCCGTGCGCAACCTGGGATACCGGGACGACCAGTTCGGCCACATCTCCACGGGGGGTGGCGCGTCACTCGAGTACATCGAGGGTAAGGAACTGCCGGGCCTCGTGGCGCTGGGCGCCTGAGCCGCCGCACACCGTGATGCGTGGGGCCCGCCGCCGCGGGCCCCACGCGCCCGCCCCCGTCCACACAGCCACGCCGCACGACCGAAGGAGATCCAACCATGACCACCCAGACCAACGGTGTCTTCGACCGCACGCCCCTGATCGCGGGCAACTGGAAGATGAACATGGACCACACGCAGGGCATCGCCCTGCTGCAGAAGCTCGCGTGGACACTCAAGGACGCCAAGCACGACTTCTCCCGCGTGGAGGTCGCGGTGTTTCCCCCGTTCACCGACCTGCGCTCCGTGCAGTCCCTCGTGGACGGCGACGGACTGCAAATCGTCTACGGCGCCCAGGACCTCTCCGACCAGGACTCCGGGGCATACACGGGAGACATCTCGGGACAGTTCCTGGCCAAGCTTGGGTGCCGTTACGCGCTCGTGGGGCACTCCGAACGGCGGAGTATCCACGCCGAATCCGATGAGCAGTGCCGCGACAAGGTCCGCGCCGCGATCCGTCACGGCCTGACCCCCATGCTGTGCATCGGCGAGGGTCTCGAGCAGCGCCAGGCCGGCGAGCACGTGCAGTACACGCTCGAGCAGTTGCGCGGGAGCCTCGCGGAGCTCAACGCCGGCGAACTCAAGGGCCTCGTGGTGGCCTACGAACCGGTGTGGGCCATCGGCACGGGGGAGGTGGCCGGACCCGAGGACGCCCAGGAGATGGCCCACGCGATCCGCGCGGAACTCGAGTCGCTGTACGGCGAGGACTTCGCGAAGGCCACGCGGGTGCTCTACGGCGGTTCGGTGAAGTCCTCGAACGTCGCGAACATCCTCGGGGGAGCGGACGTGGACGGCGCCTTGGTGGGCGGTGCCAGTCTGGACGCGGAGGAATTTGCTAAGATTACCCGGTTCGAGCAGCACCTGGTCACCGACCAGTGATCCCCTCCGATCGCTGACGGTTGACCCGCCCCCGAGATTCGTGAATCGAGGCTATTCGTGGAGATCCTCCAGATCGCCCTCCAGGTGATCATCGTGGTCACCGGCATCCTGTGCATCATGTTCGTGCTGCTCAACAAGGGCAAGGGCGGCGGTCTGTCGGACATGTTCGGTGGCGGGATGACCCAGTCGCTGAACACCTCCGGCGCCGCGCAGAAGAACGTGGTGCGGATCACCACCGTTCTGGCGATCGTGTGGGTCCTGGCCATCGTGAGCTACGGCCTGCTGATGCGCTTCAGCGGCCCGGGGGTCTGAGACCCGCCGCACGCGAACCGGCTGATCCGGTCGCCACGACTCGGCACAGCACGAGAACTCGGCACAGCAGAAGAACTCAGTAGAGCAGACGACGTCGGCCCGGACCGTGAAGGTCCGGGCCGACGTCGTCGTATCCGGGGCGCGGTGTCGTCCCGTACGTGCCGGGTGACGGGCCGGGCCCGGGGCGGGATCATGGGCTCAGCCCGCGGTCCCGCCCGGGGCCGGGTCGGGGTCCTCGGGCATGCCCGGGAGGCCCGGGAGGGCGTCCTCCGTGACGAGCCACAGGGTCTCCCGAGTCCCGCGTACCGCGCTGGCCGGGGCCTCGGTCGCGGTGATCTGCGGCCGTCGGATCGTGGCGAGGGCCTCGGCCTTCGCGGCACCGGCGACCAGCAGCCAGACCCGCTGCGCGGAATTGATCGCTGGTAGGGACAGGGTGATGCGGGTGGGCGGCGGTTTGGGGGAGTCCTCGACCGCGAACACCGGGGCGTCCGTGCGCAGGACGTCCTCGCGGCCCGGGAACAGGGACGCCACGTGGGTGTCCGGGCCCAGGCTCAGCAAGGCCAGATCGAAGACCGGCAGGCCCGTGTCGGATCCCTCGTTCTCGGCCGCCGCGGCGAGTTCCTCGACGTAGTCCTCGGCCGCGGCATCGGCCGACGCGATCTCGTCCGAGCCCGCCACGGGGTGCACGCGGTCCCACGTCAGCTCGTGGGTTTCGTCCCACGCGTCCGCGGCCTGGACACCGTTGCGTTCGCCGTCCGCACCGGGCAGGAACCGCTCGTCCGACCACCACACGTTCACGCGCGACCAGTCGATCACGGCGGCGTCCGGGTGGCCGGCCAGCTCACCGATCACGCGGGTCCCCATGCTCCCGCCGGTCAGCACGAGGGTGGCCTCCCCGCGTTCGTCCTGGGCGTGCTCGAGCACCTCGAGGACGCGCCGGGCGGTGTCCCAGGCAAGGCGTTCGTCACCCTCGTGCGGGACGAGTCGCGGTTCCGGGCGGGACGGCTCACTCATCGCCGGCTCCCTCAGCCGGTGCGGAAGCCGAGGCATCGTGGCCCTGCACCGTGGTGTTCTCGGAAGGCTCCGCGGCCTCCTCACCGACGGTGCGGGTCGTGATCCGGGCACTCGCGAGCCCCGAGGTGATGACCTCGCCGTAGACCTCGTCCGCGTCCAACCGTCGCAGTTCCTCCGCGAGGCACGCGTTGAGATCCCGCACGGGCATGGCGATCTGCTGATCCGGCTGACCCGGCTGGGAGAGCACGGCCACGGTGCGGCCGGGGCGGTGCAGCTGCACCGATCCGTCGTCGGTGACCAGGCACACGCGGTCGAGACCCCGCCGGGTGTCGTCGGTGATGATGGTCGCCGGGGCATCGAGCTTGCTGGACAGCCACACCCCCAACAGCACCATGGACGGGGCCACCGTGGAGCCCTCGAGCACGATCTCGCGCACCTTCACGGGCCCCACCTGGTCCAGGACCGCAGCGAGCTGGATGCGCCAGTTGGTGATCCGCGTCCAGGACAGGTCCGTGTCCCCGGGGCGGTACTGCTGGGACAGTTGTGCCAGGGACTCGAAGGGTGCGGGCGCACGCGAGGAGTCGGTGATCCTGCGGTGGGCGATGCACCCGATCGAGCTCGTGCTGGGATTCTCGGGGAAGTCGTGCGGCCACCACGCCACGATGGGTGCGTCCGGCAGCAACAGCGCGGAGACCAGGGTCTCAGTGGGTTCGGCGAGCTCGCCGTAGCCGTGCAGCAGGATCACCTCGGACGCGCCGGCGTCCCCGCCCACGCGCAATTGCGCGTCCAAGCGGGTCTCGTCGGTGCGGGAATGCGCTACGTGCACGATGATCCGGCACGGGTGCTCGTGACTCGCGTAGTTCGCGGCCTCGACCGCGACCTCCGAGTGACCGGCCTGCGCCAGGACCACGAGCGTCAGCACGCGGCCCAGCGTCACCACGCCGTTCTCGTCCCGCAACTGATTGAGTTTCTTCTCAATCTTCGCCGCGGTGGTGTTCTCCATCTGAACGATCACGGTCGCCTCCAAACTCGCCCGTCACGGGCCATCAACTCGTGTGCCGAGTCCGGTCCCCACGAACCCGGTGCGTACGGCTCGGGCATGACGCGCTGCTCGGCCCAGTGCTCCTCGAACGGGTCCAGGATCTTCCAGGACAGCTCCACCTCGGAGTGGTCCGGGAACAGCGGGGGCTCACCCAGCAGGACGTCGAAGATCAACCGCTCGTAGGCCTCGGGGCTCGACTCCGTGAACGCGTGGCCGTAACCGAAGTCCATGGTCACGTCCCGGATCTCGGACTGGGTGCCCGGGACCTTGGAGCCGAGCCGGATGGTCACGCCTTCGTCCGGTTGGATCCGGATCACGATCGCGTTCTGACCGAACTCGTCGTTGTCCATGTCCCGGAACAGCAGGTTGGGCGACTTCTTGAACGCCACCGCGATCTCGGTGACCCGCCGGCCCAGTCGCTTCCCCGCGCGCAGGTAGAACGGCACGCCCGCCCAGCGGCGGTTGTTGATGTCCACGCGCAGTGCGGCGAAGGTCTCCGTGCGGGAATCCGCGGGGATGTCCTTCTCCTCGTGGAAGCCCTTGACGTAGTCCCCGCCCTGCAGCCCGGACGTGTACTGGCCCAGCGCGGAATGCTTCCCGAGGTCCTCGGGCAGCACCACGGATTCGAGTACCTTGGCCTTCTCGCGGCGCAGGTTGTGCGCCGTGAAGGACGCGGGTTCCTCCATGGCGGTGAACGCGAGCAACTGCAGCAAGTGGTTCTGGATCACGTCCCGGGCCGCGCCCACGCCGTCGTAGTAGCCGGCGCGCGAACCGATCCCGATCTCCTCGGCCATGGTGATCTGCACGTGGTCCACGTAGCGGGCGTCCCACAAGGGCTCGAACATCTGGTTCGCGAAGCGCAGCGCCAGGATGTTCTGCACCGTCTCCTTGCCCAGGTAGTGGTCGATGCGGAACACGCTGTCCGCGCGGAACACGCGTTCCACGATCGCGTTGAGCTCCCGCGCGGATTCGAGGTCGTGCCCGAAGGGCTTCTCGATGACCACGCGTCGCCAGCCCGTGCTGTCCTCGCTGTCGGCGAGGTCGTGGTCCGCGAGCTGTTGGCACACCACCTCGAACGCCTTGGGCGGAATCGAGAGGTAGAACGCGTGGTTGCCGCGGGTGCCCCGGTCCCGATCGAGCTCGTCGAGGGTCTGCGCGAGCCGGTGGTACGCGTCGTCGTCGTCGAACTCGCCGTGGACGAAACGCAGACCCGAGGCGAACTGGTTCCAGAGGTCCTCGTTGTAGGGCGTGCGCGCGTGCTCGGCGACGTGTTCCTTGACGTACTCGGCGAACTGGGCGTCGTCCCAGTCCCGCCGGCCGAACCCCACGAGGGAGAAGGCCGGCGGGAGCAGGCTACGGTTGGCCAGGTCGTACATGGCCGGCAGCAGCTTCTTCTTGGCGAGGTCACCCGTGACGCCGAACAACACGAGAGCCGACGGCGCGGCGACCCGGGTCAGGCGCCGGTCGCGGGGATCGCGTAGCGGGTTGCAGTTCTTGTTGTCAGGCACGCGTGTTCCTGTTCGTTCGCGGTTGGTGGCGGGTCACAGCTCCGATGCCACCCTGAGCAGCTGCGCGACGCCCTCGGCCCGGTCCGTGAGCCGCAGCCGCACGACGGGACGGTGGTGATCGCTCAGCACGCCAGCGTCGCCGTCGGCCTGCGCGCCGATGAGCTCACCGAACGTGAACGGGATCCCGGGGATGTCCACGTCAGTGCCCGTGGCCGCAGTGATCTGCAGGTAGACACCCTGCTCGGGGCCGCCCTTGTGGTACTGACCCGTGGAGTGCAGGAACCGGGGTCCCCAACCGAAGGTCACGGGACGGCCTGTGTGCCGTGCGAGCAGATCGCGGATCGACTCGAGCTGCGCCCACTCGAGACGGTCGAAGTACGCCTGCACGCTCACGTAGCCGTTCTCGGGCAGCTGGGCGAGCAGTGCGGCGAGTGCCTCGGGCACGGTCGTGGCACCGTCGAGCAGCTGTTCACTGCCACGGATCTCGATCGCGCCGTCCGTGGCGGCGGCGGGGGAGGGCTCGGGCTTGGCGGCCAGCAGCTCGCGGGTGGCCGCCTTGGCGGATTCCACGTCCGGCTGGTTGAACGGGTCGATGCGCAGCAACTGTCCCACCACCGCGATCGCGACCTCGAACGCCATCATGAGCCCGGCCAGCGAACCGGCCACGCGCACGCCCTCGCTCTGCTCCTCCGTGACGGCCTCGTCGTCCACGAGCGAGACCACCAGGACGTCGGGGGCGCCCGACGTCACTTCGGGAGCGGCGTCGTTCACGACCACGGGCAGCACACCGGTTCCGGACTTGCCCGTGGACTCGGCGATCAGCTGCTCGGCCCAGTCCGCGAAGCCCACGAATGGTGCGCCCTGGTTCACGAGCACGATCTTGTCGCGCAGCGGGGACGTCCCGCCCAGGGCGGCGCCGAGCTGCAGACCGATGTTGTTCTTGTCGTCCTCGCGCAGCATCTCGGTGGCCTCTTCGGCGTCGTCGAGCAGCGCCGCGACGTCCACGCCGGCGAGCCCGGACGGCACGAGGCCGAACGCGGTGAGCGCCGAGAAGCGACCGCCCACGTTCGGGTCCGCGGTGAAGACCTTGCGGTAGCCGGCCTCACGGGACGCGGAGTCCATGGGGGAGCCCGGATCCGTCACGACCACCACGCGCGACGGTGCATCGATGCCCGCGCGCTCGAACGCGTTCACGAACACGCGCCGGGCGGAGTCCGTCTCGACCGTGGACCCGGACTTGGAGGAGACCACGAGCGCGGTGTGCTCGAGGTCCTCGAGTGCCTTGGTGACCATCTCCGGGTCGGTGGAGTCCAGCACGAACAGGTCCACCCCCGCGCTGCGCGTGATCACCTCGGGGGCCAGCGACGAGCCGCCCATGCCCGCGAGCACGAAACGGGTCACGCCCTCCCGGGCGAAGTCGTGGCGCAATTGTTCGATCTCGGGCACCAGGGGGCGCGAGACGCGCACGGCGTCGGTCCACCCGAGCCGTACCGCGGCTTCCTCCTGCGCGGCGGAGCCCCACAGCGCGGGGTCCTGGTCGAAGAGTTTGGACGCGAAGTTCTCGGCGACCAGACGCGGGACGTGCGTGTCGATCGCCTCACGCGCGGCGCCGGCCGCCTGCAATGACAATGAGCTCACGGGGAGCCTCCTCGGAACGTGGTTTTCGGACAACGGCGCCGCGGCGCGGCTCCGACCCTATGCTCACCGGGCGGGTGCCCGGCGCGGGATCGCAGCCGCGACGCAGCGGCTGGGTTCGGCTCAGCGGGCCTCGTCGAGGGCAGTGCGCACCGTGGCGAGCAGCTCGTCCCAGGACTTGTCGAACTTCTTCAGCCCCTCGGTCTCGAGCTGGTCCACGACCTCCTCGTAGGAAATCCCCTGCTCGGCCACGGCGTTGAGCACGTCCGTGGCCTGTTGGTAGGTCCCCGTCACGGTGTCACCGGTGATCTCGGCGTGGTCGTAGGTCGCGTCCAGGGTCTTCTCCGGCATGGTGTTCACGGTGTTCGGGGCCACGAGTTCGCTCACGTACAGCGTGTCCGGCAGCGACGGGTCCTTGACACCCGTGGACGCCCACAGGGGACGCTGCGGGTTGGCCCCGGCCGCGGCCAGGCGCTTCCAACGCTCGGTCTCGAGCTGCTCCTCGTAGACCTGGTAGGCCAGGCGCGCGTTGGCGAGACCCGCCTTACCCTTCAGGGCCTTGGCCTCGTCCGTGCCCACGGCGTCCAGACGCTTGTCGATCTCGGTGTCCACGCGGGAGACGAAGAAGGACGCGACGGAGTGGATCGTGGAGAGGTCCTTGCCGTTCTCGAGCGCTTCCTCGAGGCCCTGCATGTACGCGTTGATGACCCCGCGGTAGCGGTCCAGCGAAAAGATCAGGGTCACGTTCACTGAGATGCCCTCCGCGATCGTGGCCGCGATCGAGGGCAGGCCCTTCTCGGTGGCGGGGATCTTGATCAGCGCGTTGGGCCGGTCGATGGTCTGCGAGAGCTTCTGGGCCATTGCGGACGTGGCGTCGGCGTCCTGGGCCAGTCGAGGATCCACCTCGATGGACACGCGGCCGTCCACGCCCTGGGTGGCCTGGGCGATGGGGGTGAACAGGTCGCACGCATCGCGCACGTCGTCGGTGGTGATCCGGAACACGGCGTCGTCCACGGAGGCGCCGGCCTTGGCGAGCTCCACGACCTGTTCGCGGTAGGACTCACCGTCCGCGAGTGCCGCGGCGAAGATCGTGGGGTTGGTGGTCACGCCCACCACGTTCTTGGTGTCGATCAGTTCCTGGAGGTTCCCGCTCGTCAGGCGCTGGCGGGAGAGGTCGTCGAGCCAGATGGAGACGCCGGCGTCGGAGAGTTTCTGGGTGGGAGTCGTCATGATGTCCTCACTTCACGTCGAAGGGTTCTGGGGCATCGCAGGCGGCCCGAGCGGGCCGCCTGCGACGTGGGACGGGGTTCAGCGAGCGGCGGCGATGGACTCCTCGGCGGCCTGGGCCACGGCCTCGGCGGTGATGCCGAACTCGCGGTACAGGGTCTGGTAGTCGGCGGACTCGCCGAAGTGCTCGAGGGACACGGCGCGTCCGGCATCGCCCAGCAGGTCGTTCCAGGACATCCGGATCCCGGCCTCCACGCTCACGCGGGCCTTGACGTCGGATGGGATGACGGAGTTGCGGTAGTCCTCGTCCTGGGCGTCGAACCACTCGCGGCACGGCATGGACACCACGCGGGCGGCCACGCCCTTGGCCTTGAGCTGTTCACGGGCCTCGACGGCGAGCTGGACCTCGGAACCGGTGCCGATGAGCACTACGTCCGGGGCGCCCTCGGTGTCCGCGAGGACGTATCCACCGCGGGCCACGCCTTCGGCGGAGGCGAACTTCTCGCCGTCGTGTTCCGGGTGAAGGTCCTCCCGCGCGAACGTGGGCAGGTCCTGGCGTGTGAGGGCGATCCCGGCCGGGTGCTCGTGGTGCTCGAGAATGGTTCGCCACGCCACGGAGGTCTCGTTGGCGTCCGCGGGGCGCACGACGTCGAGCCCCGGGATCGCGCGCAGCGCGGACAGCTGCTCCACGGGCTGGTGCGTGGGACCGTCCTCACCCAGGCCGATCGAGTCGTGCGTCCACACGTAGATCGAGGGCACGCGCATGAGCGCACCCAGGCGCACGGCGGGACGCTGGTAGTCCGAGAAGATCAGGAACGTGCCGGAGTAGGCGCGCGTCTGGCTGCTCATCACGATGCCATTGACGATCGCTGCGGCAGCGTGCTCACGGATGCCGAAGTGCAGCACCCGGCCGTACGGGGAACCGGACCACTGGGCCGTGGAGCGGGCCTCGGGGATGAAGGACTTGGCGTCGTCGATCGTGGTGTTGTTCGACCCCGCGAGGTCCGCCGAACCGCCCCACAGCTCGGGGAAGGTATCCGCGATGGCGTTGATGACCTGACCGGAGGCCTTGCGGGAGGCCACGGCCTTGCCCGCCGGGAACGTGGGGAACGCGTCCTCGTAGTTCTCGGGCAGTTCCTCGTTCTTGATCCGGTCGTACAGCGCGGCCTTGTCCGGGTGGGCCTCACGCCAGTCGGCGAAGGACTTCTCCCACTGTGCGCGCTCCTGCTTGCCGCGTTCGCCGACCTCGCGCACGTGCTCGAAGATCTCGGGCTCGATCTGGAAGGACTTCTCCGGGTCGAAGCCCAGGATCTTCTTGGTCGCGGCGACCTCGTCCTCGCCCAGCGCGGAACCGTGCACGCCACCGGTGTTCTGCTTGGTGGGGGCGGGCCAGCCGATGATGGTGTTCAGGGCGATGATCGAGGGCTTGTCCGTGACCTTGGTGGCCGCGACGATCGCGTCGTACAGCCCCTGCACGTCCTCCTGGTACTCGCCGCCGTTGCGCCAGTCCACGCGCGTGGTGTCCCAGCCGTAGGCCTCGTAGCGCTTGAGGACGTCCTCGTTGAACGCCACGTTGGTGTCGTCCTCGATGGAGATCTTGTTGTCGTCGTAGATCACCACGAGGTTGCCGAGCTCCTGGGTGCCCGCCAGCGACGACGCCTCGGAGGTGATGCCCTCCTGCAGGTCACCGTCGGAGGCGATCACGAACACGGTGTGGTCGAACGGGGAGGTGCCCTGAGCGGCGTCGGCGTCGAACAGACCGCGCGTGTAGCGCTGCGCGTACGCGAAACCCACGGAGGACGCGAGCCCCTGGCCCAGCGGACCCGTGGTGATCTCGACACCCGTGGTGTGGCGGTACTCGGGGTGGCCCGGGACCTTGGAACCCCACGTGCGCAGGGACTCGAGATCCTCCATCTCCAGGCCGTAGCCGGAGAAGTACAGCTGCAGGTACAGGGTCAGGGACGTGTGACCGGGGGAGAGGATGAACCGGTCACGCCCGGTCCAGCGGTCGTCGGAGGGGTCGTGCCGCATGATCTTCTGGAACAACAGGTACGCGACCGGGGCCAGGGACATGGCGGTGCCGGGGTGGCCGTTGCCCACCTTCTGTACGGCGTCTGCGGCGAGCACACGTGCGGTGTCCACCGCACGGGCGTCCTTCTCGGTCCAGTTCAACGGTTGATCGAGGTTCGGCACGGTGACGCGCCCCTTTCCTAGACGGGTTGTGCGGTCACGATCCGGAACACTCCGCCGCGGACTCGGCCGCGACGATCGGCCCGGAACGCATGTTCCGGGATCAACCTTAGTCCGGTGGGACGCCGCGTGGCAGGGACGACCGCGGCCCGCGCCACGGGCACAAGCGCGTGCCGGACATCACCCCGGCGTGGGCCGGGACCGGCGGCTATACTGATGACCGGGTATCGGTGCGCGTGCGGCGCGCCCGCCCCAGGCACTCCCGGCGCACGGCCGGGCCACCCACGTTCTTTGGAGCATTGATTCCGTGAATCACCTTGACACCGCGACGCACCCGGAATCCCACGGATCCCACGCGCCGCACGGACACGGAGTGACCGGGACCCGCATCGGGACCGTGGAGCCCGTGGGGTATCAGGGCCGGATGACCTTGGGTCGTAAGCTCAAAGCGTACGTGGCGCTCACGAAGCCCCGGATCATCGAACTGCTCCTCGTGGCCACCGTGCCCACCATGTTCTTCGCCCAGCAGGGCGTCCCCGATTTCTTGCTCGTGCTCAACACCCTGATCGGCGGCGCGCTCGCGGCCGGTGCGGCGGGTGCGTTCAACTGTTACATCGACCGCAACGAGGACCGGCTCATGCGGCGCACCGCCAAGCGCCCACTCGTGACCGGTGAGGTGGGGGAGCGTGAGGCCCTGATCTTCGCGTGGGTGCTTTCGGTCGTGTCCGTCGCGTGGCTGACCCTGGGGGTCAGCGTCTTGTGCGGTGTGCTCGGCGTGGTGGCCATCGCCCTGTACGCGGTGTTCTACTCGATCGTGCTCAAACGCCGCACCGCGCAGAACATCGTGTGGGGCGGGATCGCCGGGTGCATGCCCGTACTGATCGGCTGGGCCGCGGTGCGCGGGACCCTTGAGTGGCCCGCATTCGTGCTCTTCGCGTTCATCTTCCTGTGGACCCCGCCGCACTACTGGCCGCTGTCCATGAAGTACGCGGAGGACTATTCCCGCGCCGGCGTGCCCATGCTCGGTGCGGTGGACACCGCGCGCACCGTGGGCGCCCAGGTGGTGCTCTACGCGTGGGCCACCGTGATCTGCTCGCTGCTGTTGATCCCCGTGGGTGACGCCGGGTGGGTCTACGGTGTGATCGCCCTGATCTCCGGCGGCTGGTTCACGTACCACTGCCACAAGCTCTACGGCCTGGCCCGCGTCGGCAAGCCCACGCTCAAGCAGGCCATGTACGTGTTCCACGGCTCGATCGCCTACATCACCTTCGTGTTCGTGGGCGTGGCCCTGGACCCGTTCTTGGGTGGGCCCATTTTCTGACCCGGGCCGTTCCCGTCGGAGCCCTTCGGGCTTGCGTCTCGCCCGGCCCGCTCCAGCGTGCGGGATCCCGCCCGGGCGTTACCACGGACGACGACGCCGTCCGCCCTTCGTTCTCGACGTCACGCACGGGCTGGGTGTCCTGGAAAGCTGGTTAGGGTCACCTAAAATGGGTCCATGTTCTCGATGACCTTCTCCGGTGTGATCGCCTACCCCGTGACCCCCTTGCTCCCCGGTGGCGGGCTGGACCTGGATTCCCTCGAACGTAGTGTCGCGCGGCTCGCGCGCAGCGGGGTGTCCGGGATCGTGGTACTCGGGACCTCCGGTCTGTTCGCCTACCTGGACCCCCAGGAACGGGCTCATGTGGTCCGCACGGCCGTGGACGCGGCGTCGGGCTCGGGGACGCCCGTGGGCGTGGGGATCTCCGCGATCACCACGCGGGAGGTCATGCAGTTCGCGTACTCCGCCGAGAACAACGGTGCCGACGGCCTGGTGTTGAGCCCCGTGAGTTACATCCCGCTGGTATCCCAGGAGATCGCGGACCAGGTGGAAACGGTCGCCTCCGCTATGTCCCTGCCGTTGTGCCTGTACAACAACCCGACCACCACCGGGTTCACCTACCCCGTGGAACTGGCCTCGGAGCTGTCGTGGCTGGACAACGTGGTCGCGTTCAAGGACACCGCGGCGTCCGGTCGGCTCTTCCACTCCCGCCAGCTGCTCTTCGCGCAGCAGGCCGAACCGGGCACCGTACACGGTGTGAGCCGCGATCAACTCATCGTGGACGAGTACCCGAGCGCGGCGTGGCACAGCGGCATGGCGGCGTTGCTCGCGCCCGAGTTCGTGGCCTTCCACCGCGCCGTCGCGGAGGGCCGCGCGGACGACGCCGCCGCCTGGAGCGCCGCGCTGCATCCCCTCATGCACCTCATGAGTCAGGAACGGCCCCTGTCGGTGCTCTACGCGTTGGCGGAGGTGTGCGGCGTGCGAACGAGCGCTCCCCGCCGTCCCCTGCTGCCCATCCCGTCCCACAGCAAGCGGCTGCTCTCGGACGCCGTGGAGCGGCTGCGCTCGTCCGCACCTTCGGCGACCTTCGTCGCAGAATAAGCTCGGTGCCTCGCGATCAGCGCACGGTGTGCGCGGGTGTGGCGCGAGCGGCGTCGTCGGCGGGCTCGTCGATGGGTGCCGCGTACTCGTGGGTGTCCTGTGCGAGGTAGACGCTGAACGAGACCACCCGCGTGGCCGCCCAGATCAGCACGGCCGAGAGCACCATGTGCAGGGCCACGGCGGGAACCGGGACCCCGTTGAAGTACTGGTAGTACCCCAGCAGCGCCTGGGCCACGATGACGACCGCCATGATGAGGTACGCGTTACGCAGGATCCGCGGCAGGGACTTCACGACGGTGAGGGCGATGCCCGCGATCACCGTGAACGTCAGGAGGTAGACGGGGATGGCGTGCGCCCGGGCGATCATCACGGAGTCGAACGCGAGCCGCGCACTGTCCTCGTCCCCGGCGTGGGGGCCCGTGCCCGTGACGAGCGTCCCGAGGTAGAGGATCACGGCGGTGAGCACACCGGTCAGCGCCCCCAGCACGCGTGCGGCGGAGCGGGAGCCGTGCAACTGCCCCGGTCGCTGCTCGTATGCGACCACCGACAGCCCGTCCCGGCGGGTGTTGAGCACGAGCAGAGTGGCCAGGCTGATCATGATGGCCGAGATCAGGTAGTGCACCCCCACCACGAGCGGGTGCAGGTCCGCGTGGACGGTGATGCCGCCGATCACGGCCTGCAGGGGAATGCCGATCAGCAGGAACAGCGCCAGGCGGAAGAGCTTGGGGTGCTCGTGACGCAGTTTGAGCACCGAGAGGAACGTGAGCACCGCGACCACGGTGAGCACGAACGTCAGCAGGCGGTTGCCGAACTCGATCAGCCCGTGCACGCCCATCTCCTGGGTGCTGGTCCACGAGTCGGCGGTGCAGCGCGGCCACGTGGGGCAGCCCAACCCGGAACCCGTCAGGCGCACGAGCCCGCCCGTGAGGATTAACAGCGAGTTGGTCAGCAGGGATGCGACCGCGAGTCCCCGCACCCACGGGGTCACGGTGGCGGGCCACCAGAACGAATCGGTGGCGGTGCGGCGGGCGACATCAGACATGACGGAGCATCCAAGGGCAGAGGGGATGGGACCCCTCCAGTGTAGCGAGAACAGCGTGGGAAACCCCTGGGCGCAGCGGGCTCACGCGGGTGAGCTCACACCCACTTGAACCAGGCGACCGTGGCCGCCCAGCTGAGCACGGCCCACGCGGCGAGCACGAGCAGCGGCACGGGGGAGACACTACCCATCAGGAAGCATTCCCGCAGCGCCTCACCGGCCGCGGAGGACGGCATCCACGCCACGAGCCACGAGAGCCACCCGGGCAGCACGCTCACCGGGAAGAGGACGCCGCCGGCGGCCGCGAGCGCGACCCATACGACGTTGAGCACGGCCAGGGTCGCCTCGGCGCGCAGGGTCCCCGCAATCAGCATGCCGAGCCCGGTGAACGCGAGTGCCACGAGGATCAGCAGGGGAACGGACCCCAGCACGGCCTCCCAGGACGGCCGCCAGCCCAGGGGCACGGCCACGGCCGCAATCACCGCGTACTGCACCGCGAGCACGGCCAGGATGGCCAGTAGCTTGCCCGCGATCAGCCCGGCGCGACCCAGGGGAGTGGTCGAGAGGTAGCGCAGCACCCCGTAGCGACGGTCGAAACCGGTCTGGATCCCCTGTCCGGAGAACGCGCTCGAGATCACGCACAGCACCAGGATCCCGGGCACGGCCACGTCCACGCGGGATGCGTCCCCCACGCGGTAGCCGTCCAACAGGTCGGTCACGGTCAGGGCCACGAGTGCCATGACGGGCAGGATCAGCAGAAGCAGCAACTGTTCGCCGTTGCGGATCATGGTCATGGTCTCGAAGCGCGCCTGAGCGAGCACGCGCCGGGGCAGGGACGCGGCCCCGGCGGGGGACGACGGCGCTGCGGTCACCGAGGACTCGTGGGTCGAGGTGCTCACGGGGCATTCCCCCCGGAGACTTCCAGGAAGACGTCCTCGAGGGATCGGGGTTGCACGCTCAGCGCCTCCGGCAAGGTGTCGTTCCGTGTGGCCCACGCGGTCAGTTCGCGGATCCGTGGTGCGTCCAGCGGGCCCGTTAGCGTCACGGTACGGTCCTGGACGCTCCATTCGACGTCGTCGAACCGCGGGGTGCGCCACGGCGGGTCCGCGCGCAGCAGACCGGCGTGCTCCTTGGCGAGCGTGATGCTCATCACGAGCGGTGCGTGGCGTTCGGCGCTGACCAGTTCCGCAACGGTTCCCTGCGCGGCGATCGTGCCCCGGTCCACGATGTAGACGTAGTCGGCCAGGCGGGCGGCGTCGTCCATGAGGTGCGTGGTCAGGATGATGCACACCCCGCTGTCCCGCAGGCGCCGGATCAGGTCGAAGACGATGTGGCGCGAGCGGGGGTCCAACCCCGCCGAGGGTTCGTCCAGGAACAGCACGTCCGGGCGGCCCACGAGGGCCGCGGCCAGGGCCACGCGTTGCTTCTGCCCGCCGGACAGGCGCCGGATCCCCGTGGTCAGGAACGATTCGATGCCCAGCAGCTCCACGAGTTCGACCACGGGCACGGGGTCCGCGTAGAGCCGGCTGACGTGGCGCAACAGTTCCCCGGGGCGCACTGACGGCGGTAGACCCCCGTCCTGGAGCATCACGCCCACGCGCGCCCGCAATGCGGGGGAGGCGTGCCACGGGTCCTCCCCGAGCAACCGGACGCTGCCCGAGGTGGGGCGCTGCAGCCCCTGGGCGCACTGCAGTGTGGTGGTCTTGCCGGCCCCGTTGGCCCCGAGCAGGGCGGTGATTTTCCCGTGCTCCGCGGCCAGGCTCAGCCCGCGCACGGCCCGGACGGGCTCACCCCGGCCCTCGAAGGTCTTCACGAGGTTCTCGATGTGCAGGGCGGGACCGGTGTCGGTCGCGGTCGCCGGGGACGTGGGAGCGGGGTCGGGGTGGATCTGCACCCGGATAGTCTAGAACGTCCGTCCCGGTACTGGCTGGAGGGTTCGCCGAAGGGTCTTAGGCCCCGGTTCCCCTATCGGAGCCGTTTGGCCGGGAATGGATTAGGACATACCCTCGTTATGTATTGCGTGTCCCACCACGAGGGTTTTTACGCTGCATGGCGCTCACCCGGTGGGATCGACGCGGACGCCGCGCCCCGAGCCAACCGTCATCACTCGAAGGATGTTGTACCGAGCATGAGTTCACCTGCCACGGACCGCGGTGCGGTCCGCACGGACCAGGATGACACCACCCGTTCCCGGGTGCTCTCGTTGGTGCTCGCCCACGGTCCCATCTCCGCCGCCCAGATCGCCAAGGACCTGGGGTTGACCCCCGCCGCCGTCCGGCGCCATCTGGACGCGCTCGAGGCCGAACAGTTCATCGAGGTCTCCGCCCTGCGCAGCGCGCAATCGGGCGCGGGGCGCCCGGCCCGGCGCTACGTCGTCGCCCCCGGAGGCCACGAACAGCTTGGCCACGACTACCTCGGACTCGCACACCGTGCGCTGGAGACCATGCAGCGCGTGGGCGGTGAGAAGCTCGTGCAAGCGTTCGTCGCCGAGCAGATCGAGCGCATGCGCGAACGCTACCGCCCGCAGGTCGAGGCGGCCGGGCCCGACGTCGACGACCGCCTCAACGCCCTGACCGCGGCCATGAGCCGCGACGGCTTCGTGGCCTCGCACACCACCGTGACCCCGCGGGGACCCAAGGGCGTTACGCTGCGCTCGGCGCAACTGTGCCAGGGCCACTGCCCCATCCAGGACATCGCGAGCGAGTACCCCGAGTTCTGCGAACAGGAAACCGCACTGATCTCCGAACTGTTGGACGTGGACGTCCGCAGGCTGTCCACCATGGCGGCCGGCGCCCACGTCTGCACCACACACGTCCCGCTGCAACTGCGCACTGCGGGTCACTCGAATTCCACCAACCACACAACCGCACGACAGGGAGGGTTGTCATGACCGAGCGCATTGTGCCCGCGGAGACCGCGGGCAACACGTCAGGTGACACCACGATTTCCGAGATCCTGGAGATGAACCCGGAGCTCGAGGGGATCGGTCAGTACCAGTACGGCTGGGCCGACAAGAACGACGCCGGTGCCTCCGCGCGCCGCGGCGTCAACGAAGAAGTGGTCCGGGACATCTCGGCCAAGAAGAGCGAACCGGACTGGATGACCCAGCTGCGGCTCAAGGGTCTGAAGTTCTTCGACCGCAAGCCCATGCCCACGTGGGGTGCGGACCTGTCCGGGATCGACTTCGACAACATCAAGTACTTCGTGCGCTCCACCGAGCAGCAGGCCGGCTCCTGGGAGGAGCTGCCCGATGACATCCGCAACACGTACGAAAGGCTCGGCATCCCCGAGGCGGAGCGCAACCGTCTGGTGGCCGGTGTGGCCGCGCAGTACGAGTCCGAGGTCGTGTACCACCAGATCCGCGAGGACCTGGAGCGCCAGGGCGTGATCTTCATGGACACGGACACCGCGCTGAAGGAGCACCCCGAGTTCTTCGAGGAGTACTTCGGCACCGTGATCCCGGTGGGCGACAACAAGTTCGCCGCACTGAACACGGCCGTGTGGTCCGGCGGGTCGTTCGTGTACGTGCCCAAGGGCGTGCACGTGGACATCCCGCTGCAGGCCTACTTCCGCATCAACACGGAGAACATGGGCCAGTTCGAGCGCACGCTGATCATCGCGGACGAGGACTCCTACGTCCACTACATCGAGGGTTGCACCGCGCCGATCTACAAGACGGACTCGCTGCACTCCGCCGTGGTGGAGATCATCTGCAAGAAGAACGCCCGGGTGCGCTACACGACCATCCAGAACTGGTCGAACAACGTGTACAACCTGGTGACCAAGCGCGCGATCGCCCACGAGGGCGCCACCATGGAATGGGTGGACGGCAACATCGGCTCCAAGGTCACCCAGAAGTACCCCGCGGTCTACATGACCGGTGAGCACGCCCGCGGTGAGACGCTGTCGATCGCGTTCGCGGGTGAGGGCCAGCATCAGGACACCGGCTCCAAGATGGTGCACATCGCCCCGAACACGTCCTCGTCGATCGTGTCCAAGTCCGTGGCCCGTAACGGCGGTCGTTCCGCGTACCGCGGTCTGGTGCAGGTGCGCGAGGGCGCCAAGCACTCCAAGTCCAACGTGGTGTGCGACGCCCTGCTCGTGGACACGATCTCCCGCTCGGACACCTACCCGTACGTGGACATCCGCGAGGACGACGTCACCATGGGTCACGAGGCCACGGTCTCCCGGGTCTCCGAGGAGCAGCTGTTCTACCTCATGCAGCGCGGTCTGCCCGAGGACGAGGCCATGGCCATGATCGTGCGCGGCTTCGTGGAGCCGATCGCCCGCGAGCTGCCCATGGAGTACGCGCTCGAGCTGAACCGTCTCATCGAACTGCAAATGGAAGGATCCGTTGGCTGATATGTCCACCACTGATCAGACCGCCCAGGACACCACCGAACAGGTGAACGGGGTCCCCACCGGTGAGGACCGCGTGGCGATTCCCGGGATGAGCCAGGAGGGCGAGACCCTCCAGGAGGGTCGTAACCAGGCCGGTGAGCCCGAGATCAGGCACACGGAGCACGGTGACATCTCCGGTGTCCCGGATTCCTCGCGCGCGGGTCGTTTCACCTCCTACGACGTCGCGGACTTCCCGCCGCTGAGCACCAAGCTCGAGGACTGGCGATTCACCCCGATCAAGCGCCTGCGCGGACTCGACGACTCCGCCCTGGACGGGCCCGCCCCGGCCGTGTCGGTCTCCGGTGGCGATGGCGTGGAGCTCACCACGGTCTCCCGCGAGGACTCCCGCATCGGCTCGGTGGGCATCCCCGAGGACCGGGTCTCCGCCAACGCGTGGTCCAACTTCCGCGAGGCCACCGTGCTCAGCGTCCCGCGCGACGCGCAGGTCACCGAGCCGGTCATCGTCACGATCACGGGTGAGTCGGCCGAGCCCGCAGCCCAGCACATCGTGATCGAGGCCGGGACGAACTCCCGCGCGCTCGTGGTGCTGCGACACGTGGGCTCCGCCGTGCTGTCCCAGAACGTGGAGTTCTCGGTCGCGGACGGTGCCAACCTCACGGTCGTCTCGCTCCAGGAATGGGACGACGACTCCGTGCACGCCTCTTCGCAGCAAGCGAGCCTGGGCCGCGACGCGACCTTCAAGCACGTGCTCGTGAGCCTCGGTGGGGACCTCGTGCGGGTCACTCCGTCCACCCACTTCACCGCTCCCGGTGGTGACGTGGAGATGTACGGTCTCACGTTCGTGGACGACGGCCAGCACCTGGAATCCCGGTTGTTCGTGGACCACTCCGTGCCCCGGTGCCGTTCCCGCGTGACCTACAAGTCCGCGCTGCAGGGCGAGAACGCCCACGGCGTGTGGATCGGCGACGTGCTGATCCGCGCGGAAGCGGAGGGCACGGACACCTACGAGCTCAACCGCAACCTGATCCTCAACGACGGCCCCCGCATGGACTCCGTGCCGAACCTCGAGATCGAGACCGGCCTGATCGCCGGCGCCGGTCACGCCTCGACCACGGGTCAGCTGGACGACGAGCACCTGTACTACCTGATGTCCCGCGGGATCCCCGAGCAGGACGCGCGGCGCCTCGTGGTGCGCGGGTTCCTGTTCGAGATCATCCAGCAGGTGGGCGTCGAGTCCCTCGAGGAACAGCTGCGCGCGTCCCTCGAGGACGAGCTGGCCCGCACCGAGAACTGAGCGCCCGGCCCACGCGCCGCGGCAGTTCCCATCCACGACCTTCCCGCATCCGGCTCGCGAACCGATCGGGTGCGCACGAACACTAGGAGAATTGCTTCATGTCAACTCTGGAGATCAAGGACCTCCACGCGTCCGTCATCCTGGACGACGAGACCACCAAGCCCATCCTCAAGGGCGTGAACCTGACCATCAATTCCGGTGAGGTGCACGCGATCATGGGCCCCAACGGTTCCGGGAAGTCCACGCTCGCCTCCACGATCGCCGGTCACCCCAAGTACCAGGTGGACTCCGGTTCCGTGACCCTGGACGGTCAGGACGTGCTGGAGATGTCCGTGGACGAGCGTGCCCGCGCCGGGCTCTTCCTGGCCATGCAGTACCCCGTGGAGATCCCGGGTGTGACCACCTCCAACTTCCTGCGTTCGGCCAAGACGGCGATCGAGGGCGAGGCCCCGTCCCTGCGCACGTGGACCAAGGACGTGCGCACCGCCATGGACAAGCTAAAGATCGACAACGACATGTTGCAGCGCAACGTGAACGAGGGCTTCTCCGGTGGTGAGAAGAAGCGTCACGAGATCCTGCAACTCGAGATCCTCAAGCCCAAGATCGCGCTGCTGGACGAGACCGACTCCGGTCTGGACGTGGACGCCCTGAAGATCGTCTCCGAGGGTGTCAACCGCGCCCTGCAGGAGGACAACACGGGCATCATGCTCATCACCCACTACACGCGGATCCTGCGCTACATCAAGCCGCAGTTCGTGCACGTGTTCTCGGACGGGCGCGTGGTGGACCAGGGTGGTCCCGAGCTCGCCGACCAGCTCGAGAACGAGGGCTACGACCGCTACGTGCGGGCCCCCGCCAAGTAAGTCCCCGCACACCACTTCAGAGGAGGTCGCGATGAGCGATTCCACCGAGACCGTCACGGCGGAGACCCCCGGTCCCAATGGCCAGGCGTCGCTTGCCGAGATCACGGATCTGTTGAAAAACGTGATCGACCCCGAGCTGGGTGTCAACATCGTGGACCTGGGGCTGCTCTACGGGCTGGCCTACCAGGATGACGACTCCCTGCGTCTGGACATGACGCTCACCACGGCCGCGTGCCCGCTGCAGGACGTGATCGAGGAACAGGTCGCCCAGAACCTGGCCCCCACCGTGGACGAGTGGCACGTGAACTGGATCTGGATGCCCCCGTGGGGTCCCGAGCGGATCACGGAGGACGGACGCGATCAGATGCGGGCCCTGGGCTTCAACATCTGAGTCGATGCGTGTCGTGAGGGCGCGGGGTGAACCACCCCGCGCCCTCACGCGTACCCGGACCCCTCCCGCATGACTCGAATGCGCAGAGCCCCGAGCAGCCATGTGCTCGGCCCCATCCGGGGATTCCATGGCGCGGGCGGTGCTACGTTCGGATCCGACGTCCATGTCGGGCCCGCGGCCCACGTCCGGATCGGGAGATGCTCCCTGCAACGCCAACTACCCCAGCTGACCGAATTGAAACCCCTCATGCGCCTCGGCTCCTTCACCCGGATCGCACCCACTGGGTTCACGCGGTTCATGCATGCGGGGGGTGAGACCGGGGGCGTGCTCACCGCCGACGACGCCCGCCGGGCCCTGAGCGTGGGCGCCGACGTTCTGGTGGTCTCGAACCACGGCGACCGGCACCTGGGCCGGGCCCCGGTGTCCCTGACCGCGCTGGCCGAGGTACGCGACGAAGTGGGCCCGGGCGTGCCGCACCGGATGACGATGTGTGAACGGTTACGTCAGGGCCGCAGGATGGTTCAGGTCCGAGGCGGTGAACGTGTTGCACGCGCGGATGTCCCCGGTCTGGTAGCCGGTGAGGAACCACGCCTGGCGCTGCGCCGAGGTGCCGTGGGTGAAGGACTCCGGGTTCGCGCGACCCTGGGTGGTCTCCTGGATCCGGTCGTCACCGATCGCCCCGGCCGCCTCGATCGCGTCGGCGAGCTGCATGCGCGTGATCGGTTCCAACTGGACGGCCCCGCCGGGCTCGGTCGCGTGATGCGCCCACATCCCCGCATAGCAGTCGGCCTGCAGCTCGGTGCGCACGGCCGCCGACGTCGCGCCGTGCGGGTCCTGCTGCGCCCGGCCCAGGGTGCCCTGCAGGTTCTGCACGTGGTGCCCCACCTCGTGCGCCATGACGTACTCCTGGGCCAGGGCGTCGGCGTCCGCGCCGAACTGGCTGCGCATCTGGTCGAAGAAGCCGGTGTCCAGGTAGACCGTGGAGTCCGGCGGGCAGTAGAACGGGCCGGTCGCGGAGGACGCCTGGCCGCAGGACGTGGAATCGGTCCCGCGGAACAGTTCCACCTGCGGCAACGAGTACTTCCTGCCCGTAGCCTCGGGGAAGTACCCTCCCCAGAACTGGTCCAGGGACTGGACCGTGGCCACCATGCGGCACTCGGTGTCCCGGTTGGCGTCCTCGCCCGTTCGGCAGCGGTCCGCGAGCCCGGAGTCCACCTGTTGCGTGCTCTGGGTGTCGTCCTGATTGCCGCCAGTGAGCGCATCGATGCCGTCCTGGCCGAAGAACAGTCCCGCGAGCAGCAGCAGGACGGCGCCGCCCAGCCCGCCTCCCACGGCGATCCCGCGGCCACCGCCGCCCGAACCCACGCGGCCGCCGTTGAGCTGGGAGTTGTCATTGAAACTCATGGGGGAAGCATAGGGCCCCACCGGGGCAACCGCATGGTACGGGGCCGTGGCGCCGCGACGTGGCGCGTCGGACGGCCTCCGCGTCGCGTGCGCGGGGGCTCACTCGAGTCCGCGCGCGGCGAGCGCCTCCCCGGTGCGGTGCGCGTAGTCCACGGTCGCGATCACGGCCGGTGTCACGAGCTGCACGGGGGACGGGCGCACGGTGCGTGCCGCGGCGGCGTCGCGCAGCCCGGAGAGCACGCCGAACAACCAGGGCACCGAACGGATCATGAGTGAGACCGCGAGCCCCACCCGCTCGGGGTCCACACCCAGCTGGCGCAGCGGTGCGCACAGGGTGACCAGGCCGTCGATGAGTCGGGGCAGCGGTGTGGTGGTGATGAGCAACCGGGTGATCCCCACGACGGCCAGCAGGGAGAGCACGACGTCCGCCGCGCGGGCCGGACCGTTGGCCACGAGGTGGTAGAGACTCAGCACGCCCACGAGGAGCAGGAGTGGGCGCAGGGAGCGGGCCCACCGCCGTAACCCCAAACCACAGGCCGCGGACACCACCGCGCTGAGCGCGAATGCCGCGAGGGACACCGGCCACGCGCGCACGGCCATGATCGCCACGCACGCGCCGAGCAGCACCACGGTCTTGAGCCACAGGGGACTGCGATGCAGGATCGAGGTCCCGGGGACGTACGTGCCCAGCAGGCCGTCGGCGCGCGGCCTCCTCACGCAGTCTCCCCGGGGAAACCGTGCGCGCACCACGCGCGGTACCGGGGGAGCACGAGCTCGGGCGGACCCTGATCGAGGATCCGCGCCTCGTGGACCACGACCACGTGCTCGGCGCTCTCGGCGAGGTCGAGGTCGTGCGTGCTCACAAGTTGCTGCTGGGGTAATCCGTCCAGCAGCTCTCGCAGCTTGAGGCGATTGCGCAGGTCCAGCAACGTGGTGGGTTCGTCCAGGATGAGCACCCGGGGTTCCACGGCGAGCACGGCGGCCAGCGCCACGAGCTGGCGTTCCCCGCCGGAGAGGTCGAACACGCTGTGGTGTGCGCGGTGCTCAAGCCCCACGCGGCGCAGCCAAGACAGGGCCTGCTCAGCGCGTTGCACCCGGTCCGGGACGCGACGCCGCAGGGACAGTTCGATGTCCTCGAGCGGTGTGGGCATCAGGATCTGGGAGGCCGGATCGGTGAACACGAACCCCACGAGCGAGCGGGCCTCCCGGGGGAAGGCCACGGGGTCCACGCTGCCCGTGCGCACCACACCCGAGGTTGGTGTCACGAGCCCGTTGAACAGCCGCAGCAGCGTGGACTTGCCGGAGCCGTTGAGCCCGACCACCGCGGTGCGCGGCGCGGTGAACTCGCACGTGACCCGGTCCAGGACGGTCACGGGACCCGCGGGTCCCTCCGCCGTGACGGTGACGTCCGCGCAGTACAGGGGCTCGGAGGAGCCCGGTCGTAGTGCGGGCTGCACTCAGAGGACCGCCCCGGCCATCCGGGGGAAGGCACGGTGCACGGCCACCGCGATCAGGGCCGCCACGAGTGCCTTAACCAGGTCACCGGGGACGAACGCGAGATCGGTGAGCAGCGCCGCCCGAAGGGACAATCCCGCGGTGAGCATCATGCCCGCGATGCCCATGACGTGGGAGAGCACGAGGCCAGCGAGCGCCGCACCGAAGAGTGTGATCACCAGCCCGCCACGGCGTTCGGGGGCTGCGGAGGTGGAGCCCGCGCGGCGTCGTACGCGTTCGGCGCGCACGCTGCGGTGGGCGAGTGCACCCACGAGGGCGGCGGCGAACGGGAAGGAGAGCAGATAGCCCACGCTGGGCCCGCCCAGGACGGCCGGTCCGCCCACGAAGCCGGCGAACACCGGGACGCCGAGCAGACCCACGATCACGTACAGCGCCAGGGCGGCGAAGCCGCGGCGGCTCCCGAGGATCATGCCGGTCAGGTACACCCCGAGGGTCTGCAGTGTGATGGGCACCCCGAGCGCACCCACGGGGATGGCGGGAGCGAGCGCGAGCACGCACGTCAGCGCGGCGAACACGGCGATGTTGGCCAGGTCGAATGAGGTCACGGTGCGGGTGTCGCGCGCGGGTGCTGTCATGGTCCGCAGTCTAGTGGAGCCCGGTGGTATGGGCCGACGGCGCCCGCCCAGCCTCGCTCGCCCGACCGCTCCTGCTCATCCGGCGGGTCACACGGCCCGTGCACCGCGCCGGCACCTCACGGCACGACGCCTCATGGGTCGCGGGTGCCCCGCGCGCCGGCAGCGCCCGCTCGTCGAGTGGATTTGCGACCGCGAGTAGACTGGTGGAGGACCCCGCAGCCACGGGGTTTCTGTCTGTCCCGGGCGCCTCCATCCAGCGCGATCCACGAGGCGCCGCACGCCGAGCACGGTGTGCGGCCTCGTCCCGGGAGCACTCGCTCGACCGCCCCACGAAAGGCCCTGCACCGTTGATCACCGTCACGAACCTCGAACTGCGCGCCGGCGCGCGATTGCTCATGGACGAGGTGAACTTCCGGGTGGACAAGGGCGACAAGGTGGGCCTGGTCGGGCGCAACGGGGCTGGCAAGACCACCATGACCAAGGTGCTCGCGGGGCTCACGCTCCCCGCCGCGGGTGAGGTCACGCGGTCGGGATCGATCGGGTACCTGCCGCAGGACCCCAAGGTCGATGACATGGACCAGCTGGCCCGGGACCGCATCCTGTCCGCGCGTAACCTCGCCGGTGTGATCACCAAGCTGCGCCGCGCGGAGGAGGAGATGGCCTCCGAGGACGACGCCGTGCGGGCCAAGGCCATGCGCCGCTACGACCGCCTCGAGTCGGAGTTCCTGGCCGGCGGCGGCTACGCCGCGGAGTCCGAGGCCGCGACCATCACGAGCAACCTCAACCTGCCCCAGCGCGTGCTTGACCAGCCCCTGCACACGCTCTCCGGTGGGCAGCGTCGCCGTGTGGAGCTCGCCCGGATCCTGTTCTCGGACGCGGACACCATGCTCCTCGACGAGCCCACCAACCACCTGGACCACGACTCGATCGTGTGGCTGCGCGAGTTCCTGCGTTCCTACCAGGGCGGGGTCCTCATGATCTCCCACGATGTGGACCTCATGGAAATGGTCGTGAACAAGGTGTTGTACCTGGATGCCAACCGCTGCGTGGTGGATGTGTACAACATGACGTGGAAGAACTACCTCCAGCAGCGCGACCAGGACCAGGCCCGCCGCAAGCGTGAACGCGCCAACGCGGAGAAGAAGGCCGGGGTGCTCATGGACCAGGCCAACAAGATGCGCGCCAAGGCCACCAAGGCCGTGGCCGCCCAGCAGATGATCCGCCGAGCCGAACGGCTCATGGCCGGGATCGAGGGTGAACGCGTGCAGGACAAGGTCGCGGCCATCCGCTTCCCCAAGCCCGCCGATTGCGGCAAGACCCCGCTCATGGCCAAGGGCCTATCCAAGTCCTACGGCTCACTCGAGATTTTCACCGATGTGGACCTCGCGATCGACCGCGGTTCCCGCGTGGTCGTGCTCGGGCTCAACGGCGCGGGCAAGACCACGCTGCTTCGCATGCTCGCGGGCCAGGCGGACCCGGACACCGGCGAGGTGGTCGCGGGTCACGGCCTGAAACTCGGCTACTTCGCGCAGGAACACGACACCCTGGACACCGAGCGCACCGTCCTCGAGAACATGAAGAGCGCCGCACCGGACCTGCAGGACACCCAGGTGCGCACGATCCTCGGCTCGTTCCTGTTCCAGGGCGACGACGTGGACAAGCCCGCCGGGGTGCTCTCCGGCGGCGAGAAGACGCGACTCGCACTCGCGACGCTCGTAGCGTCGTCGGCGAACGTGCTGCTGCTGGACGAGCCCACCAACAACCTGGACCCCGCGTCCCGGCGGGAGATCCTCAACGCGCTGCACAGTTACGAGGGCGCCGTGGTCCTGGTCTCCCACGACGAAGGCGCCGTGGAAGCGCTCGAACCCGAGCGCGTGGTCATGCTCCCCGACGGCGTGGAGGACCTCTGGAGCCAGGACTACCAGGACCTCATCACCCTCGCGTAGCACGGGCGTCCTGCCGCGGCCGCTGGAGGACCAACGGGCCTGGCGCGCCGCGGGACTCTTCGCGGCGCGTACGGTGCGGGGACGTACGCCGCTCCCGCACCCGGCGCGGCGGGGCTCAGTTCTCGAACAGTACGACCTGGCGCACTGCCCGGCCCTCGGCGAGGGCGTCGAGACCCTCGTTGATCTGCTCGAAACCGATCCGCTGGGAGATCAGCTCCTCGATGGGTAGCTTCCCCTCCCGCCACAGTCCCAGGTACACGGGGATATCCCGCGCGGGGACCGCCGAACCCAGGTAGGAACCCACGATCGTGCGCGCCTGCGCGGTGAGCCCCAGCGGGGAGATCGTGGACCGGGCGTCCGGCGAGGGCAACCCCACCGTCACCGTGATGCCCCCGGGCGAGGTCGCCGCGACCGCCGTCTCGAACGCGCGGGGGTGGCCCGCGGCCTCGATCACCACGGCCGCCGTCACCCCCTGCTCGGCGAGCTCCTCGGGGGAGTACACCGCGCTCGCTCCGAGTTCGACGGCGCGCGCGAGCTTCTCCGGGTTCGCGTCCACCCCGATCACCGGGCCCTTCTCGAGCGAGACCGCGGTCAGCAGCGCAGCCATGCCCACGCCGCCCAGACCCACGATGAGCACCGTGTCACCGTCGTTGGGACGGCCCGCATTGATCACGGCGCCGCCGCCCGTGAGCACCGCGCAGCCCACCACGGCGGCGATCTCCGGGGGCACGTCCTTGTCCACGGGCACCACCGATTGGCGGTTGACCACCGCGTGGGTCGCGAAACCCGAAACCCCCAGGTGGTGGAACAGCTCCTCCTCACCGCGGTGCAATCGGCGCTCACCACCGGGCAACAGCCCGGCGTCGTTACTGCGGGAACCGGGACCGCACGGCAGCTTCCCGTCCGTGGCGCATTGGTCGCACTCCTCGCAGCGGGGCAGGAACACGGTCGTGACCTGATCACCCACGGCGATGTCCGTGACACCCTCACCCACCGCCTCCACGATCCCGGAGGCCTCGTGTCCCAGCACCATGGGCGTGGGACGCACCCGGTTGCCGTCCACCACGGACAGGTCCGAGTGACACAGTCCCGCCGCCCGGACCTGGATCAGCAGCTCGCCCGGACCGGGGTCCGCGAGCTCCACCTCCTGGAGGCGCAGCGGATGGGACTCGGCGTACGGGCGAGGCAGCCCGATCTCCTCGAGCACGGCGGCGGTGATCTTCACGGCGACTCCTTCATCACGGGTGACCCGTCCGACAAGGCAACGTCCGCTCGGGCGGACCGCCCGCCTGGACGGCTTCCTCGGGTGCCGTAAGCGGGCGCGGGTCTGCGTCTCAGTGTCGCCTGTCGGCCTCGAGGGCGTCCAGTAGGGCGTCCTCCTCGTCTTCGTTGCTCACACCGGTGGAGGCCCGACGGCGCTTGGGTCGGTACAGCGACTTCAGATGCGCGGGCATGTCGTCGGCCATCTGCAACTGACGGATGATCAGCGACTCGTCCATCTCCCCGATGTAGTTGCCCTCGGCGTCGTAGTACTGCGCCAGCCGGCGTTCCACCTCCGCGGCGTACGCGCGATCCCACTCGAGGTTCTTCACGTGCTGGCGCGCCGAGTACCCGTAGGCCACGAACACCAGGACCGCGAACGCGTACCACTGCAGCGAGTAGGACAGGTGCGGACCGTACTCGATGGCCGGTCGTTCACCGGCCTGCGGGGTCACGCTCGAGGGCGGGTCCTCGGAGACCAGTTCTCCGTACCCGCCCGTGGCCAGCGCGCCACCCCAGCGTTCGGCGAACGCGGGCAGGTCGATCGAGGCGGACTGGCCCTCGGGTGCCCCGCGGTCCACGGTGCCCTCGGTGGGGCGCAGCCGGGCGGTCACGGTCACGGTCCCGGACCGGGGAGGGGGCACCGCGGACGGCATCCCGTTCGCGGAGTCGTCCGTGGGGATCCAGCCGCGGTCGATCGCGATCACGGGTCCCTCCACGGTGCGGAACGGGACCAGGACGTCGTACCCCACGCGCCCGTCGTGCGGACGGTTGCGGATCAGCACGGTCTCCTCGGGCACATACGTGCCGCGCAGTTCCACGGGGTGCCAGGTCTGCGAGTCGTCGTAGTCCTGGAACAGGGGGATGCCGCGGGCGGAGTCATAGGCCGGGGCGTCGTAGTTCTTGCTGATCTTGGCGTTCTCCGCGACCAGGTAGTCGTTGCGGGACATCTGCCAGTGGGCCAGGTAGAGGCACAGCACCGCAGCTACGCAGCACAGCGCGAACCAGCCGAGCCACGTGGGGGTGCCCAGGAACTTGTACTTGCGCATCAGGGTGTGCGCCCCGATTCCTCGGGTCGGACGACGCCGCCGTCCCCGACCTCGGCGCGGCCGTCACCCGCGCCGGGCTCGTGCGGGATGTCCTGGCTCGCAGCGGCGTCGGGCGTCGCGTCCTCGGGGGCCTCGAACGGTGTGATGGTCTTGAGGAAGCCACGCTGGCCCAGGAAGTCGGCCAGGTGCTCCCGGTGCTCGTCGCAGGCGAGCCACGCCTTGCGGCGCTCGGGGGTGTGCACGCGGGGGTTGTTCCACAGCAGGGTCCACTGCGCGGGACGCGAACAGCCCCGGCGAGAGCACACGGCCTCGGGTGCCGCCGCGCGGGGTCGGGGTGCGGCGTCGTCGGGCGCGGGGCGTTGCGGGTCCAGAGAGCCGAGCAGATCGAATCCCACGGTGAAAAATCCTCCCAGAAATCGTGCGGTGCGGTGGGGGATGCGTCTCGGGGGCGGGGTGCGCTAAGTACATCTGAGGCCCGAAACCGCACCAGATCAGCCGTGGAGCCTGCCGTATCGGGGCACAGATGTATGTGGACCGGGGCGGACCCGGTCAGGCGTCGGCGGTGCCCTCCGCCGGCTAGTGCCCTCTGCGGTTCTGCGCGGCCACCGAGCGCCAGCGGCGAAACGCGATGATCGTTGCCACGACACTCACCAGGCACGCCACACCGAACACGATCAGGTGTGCCCACGTGGGATCCGTGGCCAGCGCCCCCAGCCCCACGAGGGCCACCTGTCCGGGGATCACGGTCAGGGCACTCGCGGAGAGGAACACGCTCTGGGAGATTCCCAACGCGCCGCATCCGTAATTGACCGGCCAATAGGGGATCCCGGGGGCCAATCGCAGCGTGGCCACAGCCTCGAAGCCCGCCCCGGTGAGGTAGTTCTCCACGGTGTCCGCGTGCTTGCCCATGATCTTGCGGGTTGTCTGCTTCCCGAGTCCCCGCGCGAGCCAATAGCCACCCCAGCCGCCGATCAGCGCGGCCACGACGGAGAACACGCTGCCCAGGGTCGCACCGAAGAGCACGCCGGCCGTGACCGCCATGATCGTCACGGGGATCGGGGTCATCGCCACGATTGCATAGATGAGGATGAACACGAGCCAGCCGGCCCAGCCGTAGCCGTCAATCGTGGCCTCGAGTTCGGCCTGGCTCGGCAGGTGCACGGTGAACGCGAGCCACACCATGAGCACGAGCACCAGGATCAGTGCGGCGTTACGGGCCCACGTGACCCAGCTGCTCATCGAGTCGCCGTCGTCCGGGCCGGAGGATGCGCTCGACGCCTCCCCGGTCGAGGAGTCGTCCGGGGAGGGTTCGGGCTGGAAACGGGTGGCCACGGGCACCCACTGTACGACCAGCATCCACGGGCGGGCGTTTGTGGCCCCCGATGACCACGAAGGTGACGGGTGTAACCCCTACGATGGGAGCAGCTGCCCGCAGCGCAGCGTCGTCGGAGTCGGCCCCGCGGGGGCACGACCGGTGACCACCCCCGCGCCGAGACCCCACAGGTGAGACATGCCCAGTAGCCGTCCAGGACCACGGTCTCCGGATCCGGTGCCCGCTCCTGCGACTCGGCGCTCGTGGGCAACTCGGTGCGCGTGGGCGGGCGGTACGCGGAACCCGAGCGTTCGGAGCGGTCCGCGCCGCGGTTGGCCATCATGACCGCGAGCCACGGCAGGATCGCAGCGCCCAGCACGAGCAGGATCCGCGCGATCAGGTTGTCGATCAGCACCACTCCGATGATGCACACCACGCGCAGCGCCATCTGGAAGGAATAGACCTTCATGCGGTGTGCCATGTCGGTGGTGTGCGGATCTGCCGCCGAGGTGATCGAATGAACCTCGGTGGAACCATGCGACTGCGGCTGGGAACGTGAGATGGGAACCGGTCCTTCGGCGAACGATCTGGGGGTGTACCCGCGGAGCGACACTGCCACGGCTGACTGTGAGCGTTCTGAGCATTATCTCACCGTTGTGTGTGGCGCCCAAGCGGGGGATGTCCGCCGGTCAGAGGCCGGTTAGGATGCTGTGAGGTCTTGATACGAGGGTGGGCTTCCCCGCCGCGCCCGCCCCTCCACGGAAGGTTCCATCATGTCTGACCAGTCCTCCGCCGCTCGCACCGTGCTCGTCACCGGAGGCAATCGAGGTATCGGCCGCGCGATCGCGGAACGGTTCATCGCCGCCGGGGACAACGTGGTGGTCACCTCGCGCTCCGGTGGGGACGGACCCGACGGCGCGTACACCGTGCAGGCGGACGTCACCGACACCGCCTCCGTGAACGCGGCCTTCCGGGAGATCGAGGGGAAGTTCGGTCCCGTGGAGGTACTCGTGGCGAACGCCGGGGTCACCAAGGACACCCTGTTGGTGCGCATGAAGGAAGCCGATTTCCAGGACGTGATCGACACCAACCTCACCGGCGCGTTCCGGGTGGTGCAGCGCGCGACCAAGGGGTTCATGCGACTGAAGCACGGGCGGATCATCTTCATCTCGTCCGTGGTGGGCTACACGGGCGCGCCGGGTCAGGTGAACTACGCGTCCTCCAAGGCCGGCCTGGTCGGCATGGCCCGCGCCATCACCCGCGAACTCGGTTCCCGCGGGATCACCGCCAACGTGGTGGCCCCCGGCTACATCGACACCGCCATGACCCACGAGCTCTCCGACGAGGTCAAGGACAACTACCTCTCCATGATCCCGGCCCAGCGTTTCGGGCACGTGGAAGAGGTCGCCGGAGCGGTGGAATACCTTGCCTCCGACGCCGCGGCCTACGTCTCCGGCGCTATCATCCCCGTAGACGGCGGGTTGGGCCTGGGGCACTGATACCGCCGATTCCCGCACCCGCACCCCTCGAAGGAGAAACCGCATGAGTTCAGTGGCAGGCAAGACCGTGGTCATCACCGGATCCTCGCGAGGCGTGGGCGCGGACACCGCCAAGATCCTCGCCGGTGAGGGCGCTAACGTGGTGGTCAACTACCGTCAGAAGGCCCCCCGGGCCAACAAGGTGGTCAAGGAGATCACGGAGGCCGGCGGCCACGCGATCGCCGTGCAGGCGGACATCACGGACGCCGAGTCTCGCGCGGGTCTGTTCCGTGCCGCCGTGGACGAGTTCGGTGGCGTGGACGTGCTGATCCTCAACGCCTCCGGGGGCATGGAGACCGAGATGGGTGAGGACTACGCCCTGCGGTTGAACCGTGACGCCCAGAACGACACCCTGACCGAGGCCCTGCGGACGCTTCCCCAGGGTGGCCGCGTGGTGTTCGTCACGAGCCACCAGGCACACTTCATCAACGACGTGGAGACGATGCCCGAGTACGAGGCCGTGGCCAAGTCCAAGCGCGCCGGGGAAGACACCCTGACGGCTCGCGTGCCCGAGCTGCAGGACAAGGGCATCGGCTTCGTGGTGGTCTCCGCAGACATGATCGAGGGCACCGTCACGGCCACGCTGCTCAACCGGGCCCGCCCGGGAGCACTCGATGAGCGCCGCGAGGCCGCCGGGAAGCTCTACACCGTCAATGAGTTCGCCCAGGAGATCGCCGCGATGGTCACTGCGGACGTCCCCACCGGTCACGTGGAACTCGTGGGTGGCGCGGAGGACTTCCTGGCGCAGGCAGGTCGGTAGCACCTGCACCGGGCCGTGCTCCCGCGGAGTGCGCGGTCCGGCCCCGGTCGAGTTCGAACGGACCGCGCAACTGTGGTAGGTTTCTTGTCGTTGCCACGGGCCGAGAAGGTTTCCGGGAGATCGGAAACGCCGCGGTTCGGACACCTGCGCGGGTGGCGGAATAGGCAGACGCGCTAGCTTGAGGTGCTAGTCCTCGTATTAGAGGGTGGGGGTTCAAGTCCCCCCTCGCGCACACGATTCGGGAAGCCCCCAATCCGGAGACATGAGTTCCGGGTCGGGGGCTTTTCGCATGCCCGCCCGAACGCCCGGGGCGGGATGCGTCTCGGGGG
>NZ_JABFAW010000001.1:379119-387390 GCF_017168375.1 Kocuria sp. KRD140 | reverse complement strand
GTCCCCGAGCACGCGGAGGACACCAAGAGCGCCGGACCGGACGCGGGCGGAAAGCGGCCGGGGTGGGTGCGCCGGCTGATCCCCGTGGTGCTCGTGCTTGCGTGGCTGGGGGTCATGGGCGTGGGCGGACCCACGTTCGGCAAGCTCTCGGACGTGGTGTCCAACTCGCAGACGGACTTCCTGCCCGTGGACTCGCAGGCCACACAGGTCCAGGACCGGCTCGGGGAGTTCCAGGACTCGGACGGTGTGCCGGCCATCGTGGTCATGGAGTCCGAGAACGAGATCACGCCGCGGCAACTACGCGCGATCGGGACGAACGCGCAGGCCCTGGGTGAGATCCAGGACGTCCTGGAGGTCTCCCCGCCCATCCCGAGCGAGGACGGCAAGGCCGTGGAGATCATCGCCCTGGTGAGCTCGGAGGCGGACACCGGCACCGTGGTCGAACACCTGCGCGAGCGACTGGCCGAGGACACCCCCGAGGGACTGTCGGTGGCCGTGACCGGTCCGGCGGGACTCGTGGCGGACCTCTCGGCGGCGTTCGCGGGTATCGACGGGTTGCTGCTGATCGTGGCCCTCGTGGCGGTGCTCGTGATCCTGGTGATCGTCTACCGCTCGCCGCTGTTGCCGTTCCTGGTGTTGCTCACGAGTGTGGGCGCGCTGTGCGGGGCGATCATCACCGTCTACTTCCTGGCCCAGCAGGGCTGGATCGATCTCAGCGGGCAGACGCAGGGGATCATGTCGATCGTGGTGATCGGTGCGGCCACCGACTACGGGCTGCTCTACACCGCGCGGTTCCGCGAGGCCCTGCACCACACGCCGTCGCGCTGGACCGCGACCCGTATGGCCTGGAAGGGCACCGTGCCCGCCGTGCTGGCGTCCGGGACCACGGTCATCGCGGGTCTGTTGTGCCTGCTGTTCTCCGCCCTGACCTCCAACCGCGGCGTGGGTCCGGCCACCGCCATGGGCGTGGTCTTCGCGATCCTCGCCGGTCTCACGCTGTTGCCGGCGCTGCTCGCCCTGTTCGGTCGGGTGGCCCTGTGGCCCCAGATGCCGCGCGTGGACGAGAACCCCGAGACCCACGAGCAGGCCATGAACCCCTACGACCACAAGGGGCTGTGGCCCTCCGTGGCGCGCCTCGTGGACCGGAGGTCGCGCGCGGTGTGGCTCGTGTGCGCCGTCGTGCTGGGCGCCGCCGCCGTGGGCGCGAGCCAGCTCGACGCGGACGGCGTCCCGCAGTCCGAATTCGTGCTGGGGGAGTCCGAGGCCCGCGACGGTCTGGCGGTCATCGAGCGTCACTTCCCGGGCGGCGCGGGGGATCCCGTGTACGTCCTGGCCCCGCAGGAGGACGCCCAGGCGGTTGCCGAGCGGTTGTCCCAGGACGACGACGTCGCGTCCGTCGCGTTCACCGCCCAGGACTCCCCGAACGGGACCCTGCCGTATCCCACGCCGCAGGGCGGACCCCTGGCGAACGCGGAACCCACCGTGAGCAACGGGGACGTGCTGATCCAGGCGACCCTCACCTACGCGTCCGACTCCGAGGAGGCCCAGGCCACGGTCACCCGCTTACGCGACGATCTCGCCGGGATCACCCCCGACGCGAAGATCGGCGGGACCACCGCCGTGCAGGTGGACACGATCGCCGCGTCCGAACGTGACCGCGCGCTGATCATCCCCATCATCCTGGCGGTGATCCTGCTCATCCTCATGGTGTTGCTGCGCAGCATCCTGATGCCCGTGCTGTTGATCGCCACCACCGTGCTGTCCTTCTTCTCCGCGCTCGGCATGGCCACCCTGGTGTTCCACCTCATGGACATCAACCAGGCAGACCCCACCGTGCCACTGTTCAGCTTCGTGTTCCTCGTGGCGCTGGGGATCGACTACAACATCTTCCTCATGAGCCGCGTGCGCGAGGAAGTCGTCACCGCGGGCCACCGCAAGGGCGTGCTGGCCGGACTCATCACCACCGGCGGGGTCATCACCTCCGCGGGCATCGTGCTGGCCGCGACGTTCGCCGCGCTGGCCGTGCTGCCCATCCTGTTCCTGGTGCAGCTGGCCATCATCGTGACGATCGGCGTGCTCATGGACACGATCATCGTGCGCTCGCTGCTGGTGCCCGCCCTGGCCCTGGACATCGGCCCCCGCTCGTGGTGGCCCTCGCGCGTGGGCAGCCCCGGGAAGCACCGCGCCCTGCCGACGACGCCGCGCTGAGTCTTCCTAACGCCGCTCGGCTTACGTGCCCGCGGCCCGGGAACGGGCCGAGCGGCGTCGTGCCGGTGCCTTCTTTGTGCGCGCTTCCGCGGGGCCGATAAACTGCGACCATGTCCCAGAACTGTGCTGTCGTCGCCCTGGCCGTGTCCCCGGAGGACGGCGCCACCGAAGCCGTCCTCGACGCCGTGGAACGTGCCGGTGCCGTGGTCGAGACGCACAACTGGGTGCGGGTCACGGGGACCGCGTCGGACGGGCAGGCTGCGGACGTGGAGGGCTACAACGCCCTGACCGTGCGCGTGCAGACCGAGGACCCGCAGCAGTTGCGCCGCGCCTTGCAACCGGACCCGCAACGGCAGTTGCTGCCGGGGATCGACCTCAACGTGGTGCCGCACACCTGGTTCGACCAGTCTCGCAAGAAGCTCGTGGTGCTGGACGTGGATTCCACGCTCATCCGCCAGGAGGTCATCGAACTGCTCGCCGCCCACGTGGGCCGCGAGGCGGAGGTCGCCGCGGTCACGGAACGCGCGATGCGCGGTGAGATCGACTTCGCGGCGTCCCTGCGCGAGCGCGTGGCCGTCCTGGAGGGACTGCCCGCCTCGGCGATCGACGACGTCGCTGCCGCCGTACGGCTCTCGCCCGGAGCCAAGGTGCTCGTGCAGACCCTGCTGCGCGAGGGACACGCGGTGGCCGCGGTCTCGGGTGGCTTCAGCCAGGTGCTGGACCCGCTCGCGGCGCACCTGGAACTCACCCGCGCGGCCGCCAACGAGCTCGAGATCCAGGACGGCGTGCTCACGGGACGCGTGGCCGGGCGCATCGTGGACCGCGCCATGAAGGCGGAGGTCATGGGGCAATGGGCCCAGGAATTGGGCGTGGCACCGGAGGACGTCATGGCCGTGGGGGACGGCGCCAACGACATCGACATGGCCCGCGCAGCCGGGCTGTCCGTGGCGTACCGGGCCAAGCCCGCGCTGCGGGAGGTCGCGGACACCCAGGTGAGCATCCCCAACCTGGACGCCCTGCGGTTCTTCCTGGATCTGTGACCGAGCCGGGTTGCCACGGAGCGCCGGACCGCGAACCGGCGCGCGCGGGGCACTAGAGTTGCCGTCATGAGTTCAGTGCTTGATCTGGTGGACGTCACGGTGGTCCGCGGCGAGAAGACCCTGTTGGACGGCGTGAACTGGACCGTGCGGGACGGGGAACGGTGGGTCATCCTGGGCCCCAACGGCGCGGGTAAGTCCACGCTGTTGTCGATCGCCGCCGCCCGGTTGCACCCCACGCGCGGCATGGTGGACATCCTCGACGAGATCCTCGGCGCGGTGGACGTCTTCGAGCTGCGCCCGCGGATCGGTGTGAGCTCCGCACCCCTGGCCGGTCAGATCCCGCATGCGGAGACCGTGGCCAACGTGGTGCTCACCGCGGCCTACGGCGTCACGGGGCGCTGGCGCGAGGAGTACGACGACGCCGACGTCCAGCGCAGTGAGGAACTGCTCGAGGCCTGGGGCTTGGGGGCCCTGCGCGAGCGCACGTACGGCACCTTGTCCGAGGGCGAGCGCAAGCGTGTTCTGATCGCCCGCGCCCTGATGACCGACCCCGAACTGTTGTTGCTCGACGAACCCGCCGCCGGTCTGGATGTGGGCGGGCGCGAGAAGCTCGTGCAGCGCCTCGATGAACTCGCCCGGGACGAGGCCGCCCCGGCCACGGTCATGGTGACCCACCACCTCGAGGAGGTCCCGGACGGGTTCACCCACGCGCTGTTGCTGCGTGAGGGTGCCATCGTGGCAGCCGGTCCGGTGGCGCAGGTGATGACGCAGAAGAATCTCTCCCACACCTTCGACATGCCCCTCAAGCTCGTGCGCGTGGCCGATCGTTACGCGGCGTTCGCCCGCTGATCCGCCTCCATGCTGACACTGTCCTCCGCCATTGTCCCCGCGGAGTTCTTCGGTTCCGGCGGGACCGTGGGCTTCGAGTGGTGGCAGGTGCTGCTGATCCTCGTGGCCGGGTTATGGGCCGGGACGATCAACACCATCGTGGGGTCCGGCACGCTCGTGACGTTCCCGGTGCTCGTGACCATGGGGGTTCCCCCGGTCACGGCGTCCATGTCCAACGCCATGGGGCTGATCGCCGGTAACCTCACCGGCGCGTGGAGCTACCGCAGTGAACTGCGTGGGCTGACCCGCACGCTGGTGAAACTGCTGCCGTGCTCGATCCTGGGCGGTGTGATCGGCGCTTCCCTGCTGCTGCACCTGCCCGAGGAAGTCTTCGGCGTGGCCGCGCCCGTGCTGATCGTGGTCGCGCTGCTGTTCGTGGTATTCCAACCCACGCTCCAGGCCAAGGTACGCGAGCGCAAGGAACGTCAGGCCCGGGACGCCGCGGCCGGCGGCCTGGATGCCCCGCAGGCGGGGGAGACGGCCACGGGCACCGAGGCCGTGGACCGGTCCCCGCAGCCCCTGATGTTGTACGTGCTCGTGTTTTTCGCAGGCATCTACGGCGGGTACTTCGTGGCCGCGCAGGGCGTGTTGCTCGTGGGCATCCTGGGTGTGTTCCTGCTGGCCCCGCTGCAATCGGCGAACGCGGTCAAGAACGCCCTGGTCGCGGCGGTGAACATCGTGGCGGCGGTGTCCTACGTGCTGCTCGCATTCGACCGGATCAACTGGTGGGTCGTGGTGTTCATCGCCCTGAGCTCCACTCTGGGGTCGTGGCTGGGCGCCAAGATCGGTAAGCGGCTGTCCCCGGTGGCGCTGCGCGCCGTGATCGTGGTCCTCGGTCTCGTGGCGCTGACCAACATGGTTTCCCAGGTGTTCTGACCCTTCCTCGTCCCCCCTCCTGTCGTCCGACGGGTCCCGTTCTTCCGAAACCCAGTCCGTTCAAAGCCTTGTTCCTCCGATTCCCAGGATGTCCGTGAGCACTCCCGCGCCCCTGTCCGAACGCATCGTCCCGCTGACCGACCCCGCGGATCCGCGCGTGGCCGACTACACGAGCCTCACGGACGTGGCCCTGCGGCGTCGGCTGGAACCCGAGCGCGGGCTCTACCTCGCGGAATCGTCCAAGGTGCTGCGGAGAGCGCTCGACGCCGGCCACCGGCCGCGCTCGTTCTTCATGGCCGAGAAGTGGGTTGAGGGGCTGCGCGACGTGCTCGAACGCTACGACGTGCCCGTGTACGTGGGCTCCGACGAGGTGCTCGAGCAGATCACCGGGTTCCACCTGCATCGCGGCGCGATCGCGGCCATGCAGCGCCCCGAGTCCCTCGAGCTCACCGAGGTCCTCGCACGGTCACGGCGCGTGGCGATCCTCGAGGACATCGTGGACCACACCAACGTGGGCGCGATCTTCCGTTCCGCCGCGGCCCTGGACGTCGACGCCGTTCTGGTCACCCCGCGCTGCGCCGACCCGCTCTACCGCCGTGCCGTGCGGGTGTCCATGGGAACCGTGTTCCAGGTCCCGTGGGTGCGCCTGGAGCACTGGACCGCGGATCTGCAGCAGGTCAAGGATGCAGGGTTTCTCACGGCGGCCCTCGCCCTGTCCGACGACGCCGTCACGGTGGACGAGCTCGCGGCCGAGCACCCGGAGAAGTTGGCGCTGATCCTCGGGACCGAGGGCCAGGGGCTGAGCGCGGCCACGCTGCATCACGCCGAGCGGCACGTGATCATCCCCATGAGCCACGGCGTGGACTCGCTCAACGTGGCCGCGGCGAGCGCGGTGGCGTTCTGGGAGACCCGCCCGCAAGGGTGACCGTCGCGATTTCGTCCGGGTGCCACCCTGGCCCATCTTGCTGCCCCGCACCGCATGCCCGCCCATGAACTTCCAGGCACCCTAAGGCCAGCCACGAGTTTCTGGGCACCCCGAGGCCATTCGCGGGGGTCTTTCGTGGCCTCGGAGTGCCGAGGAGTTGCCCAGGTGTCCTCGGAGTGCCTCGGAGTTGCTGGACGGCGCGGTGGTAGCTGGGAGCTGCGCGAGGCGCAGAGGTGGCAGTGCGCCGTCGGCGGATACGGGCTGGGAATGACCGCAGGGTGGTTCCCCGGGAAGGGAACCGCCCTGCGGCGTTGTCGATGTCCCTCACGAGGGAGGGGCGACCGGTCAGCGGGTGGTCCACACGCCGCGCTGGGGGGTCCAGTGGGCGGTCACGCCGTTGGAGAAGCGCTGGAGCACCTCGCCGCCGCTGCGGTACTCATCCGTGACGGGCCAACCCCATCCGCGTTCGAAGCCCGCGCGCTTCCACGCGCCACCGATCCCGCCGGTCTCCTTCACGGCATGAGGGCCCATGGCGGGGGTCCACAGCACCTTGGTGAGCGAGGACCCGTTGCGGAAGAGCTGGTAGGCGCCGCCGGGGACCCGGCGCTCGTCCGAGCTGGGGTACCCGTAACCGCGCTCGCGGCCGGCGGCGATGAACCTGGAACCGATGGCCGTGGGGTTCTCCACCACGTAGGCGCCCGTGGAGCGGCTCCAGTAAATGGTGGTCTTGCGTCCGTTCTTCACGAACTCCTGGTAGCGACCACCGTTGGCGGCGTTGGCCTCGTTCATCACGGGGTTGCCCCACTTGGCGGCGCCACCGGTGGCACGCCACTTGGAACCGATCCCACCCGCGGTGGTGTAGGACGCCTGGACGGTGGTGCGAGGCGTGACGGCGCGCACGGCGGCGGCGGGGTCCAGGTTGAGCGAACCCAGCGGGCCGCTCGCGGTGGAGGTCAGCAGCTGCTCGATCCGCGCAGGGGTGATCCCGGGGTCCCGCTGCTTCATGAGCGCCACGGTGCCGGAGACCAGCGGGGTGGCCATCGAGGTCCCGTAGAGGTTGCCGTAAGTAGGAGCACCCGGGACCGTGGTGCCGGAGTTGAACGTGGAGAGCATGGGGTTGGCGACGGTCCCGCCCGGGGCCAGGATGTCCACGACCGCGCCGGTGTTGGAGTAGCCCGCGGTGTAGCCCGTGGTGTCCGAGGCGCCCACCACGATGGTGTTCGCGCAGTTGGCGGGGGCCGTGCCACCGGCGTTGACCGAGCTGTTGCCTGCGGCCACGACCACGGGGACCTTACGGCTGACCGCGGTGTTGATCGCGTTCTGCATCGTGGTGCCGCACTGGCCCGGGTAGTTCAGGGACAGGTTGATCACGGACGCGGGATTGCGGTTGGCCGGCTGTCCGGCCACGGGAGCACCCGCGGACCACGAGATGCCGTCCGCGATGTCCGAGACCCACCCGTTGGTGCACTTGCCGAGCACGCGCACGGGGAGGATCTTGGCGCCGGGTGCCGCGCCGCTGATCCCCGCACCGTTGTGGGTCACACCGGCGGCGAGACCGGCCACGTGGGTCCCGTGCCACGAGGAGTTGCGGGCTCCAGCGGAGCACTCGCCGGGAGCACTCCAGTCGCCCTCGTCGCGGGGGTTGGCGTCACGCAGGTCGTAGTCGCGGGAGAGGTTCGTGTCGTTGATGAAGTCCCGTCCGGGCACCACCTTGGAGCCCAAGTCCCCGTGCGGGGTGATCCCGGTGTCCAGCACGGCGATGGTCTGTCCGTTGCCGCGGGACATGTCCCACGCGGCGGGGAAGTTCACGCCGCCCTGCTGGGGGAGCAGGCTCCACTGGAACTGGGTATAGGTGTCGTTGGGCACCCAGGACGCGGAGGCGAGCCGGTCCGCTTCCGCGTATTCGACGGCGGGGTTGGCCTGGATCTCGCGCACGAGGTCCTTCTGCTCGGACTCGTCCAACTCGCGGTCCAGTTTGATGACGTCCGCTCGCGTGGTGGTCTGCTTGACGTGTTCCTCGACCTCGGGGGTCTTGGTGTCACCCAGTGCCTGTTGGGCGGCGGTGTCTACGACCTTCTCTTTGGCGGCCTCCGGGGCCGCCGTGTCGCGGAACTTCACGATCACGCGATCGGATTCGGTGGGCGGGTCGGAGGGCACCGTGGCGGCGGGGGCGTCCGGGCCGGCGGCCGGGTTGGTGGGTGCGGCCACGGCGGGTTGTGCGGTCAGTGCCAATGCGGCGGTGACGGCGAGAGGCAGGACCGCGCGGCGCACCAGGGCGCCCATGGAACCAACCGACGGAGGAGTGGTGGCAGGGGGCAGGGGGGAGTGCAGGTG
>NZ_JABFAW010000001.1:378459-379019 GCF_017168375.1 Kocuria sp. KRD140 | reverse complement strand
CGACCATCCTAGGGGAGAGATCACATTTTGATGACGATTGCATGTTTCATGTCGTCACGTGCCCGCACACGACGACGCCCGGCCCACCGAAGGGTGGACCGGGCGTCGGGGGAGAAGTTCGGACTTACTTGCCGGACTTCCCGAAGTTCGCGAACCGCTGGTTGAAGCGCTCCACACGGCCGGCGGAGTCCATGATGCGCTGCTTGCCGGTGTAGAACGGGTGTGACTCGGAGGAGATCTCGACCTCAATGATGGGGTACTCGTTGCCGTCCTCCCACGTCTCCGTCTTGGGGGAGGTGGCGGTGGAACGGGTCAGCACGACCTTGCCGGACGCGAGATCGCGGAACAGGACCGGGTGGTAATCCGGGTGAATGTCAGCCTTCATGGTGTCAACCTTCTGTAGGTGTCTGGATTTTGCCAGGCACGGCGTTGCTCGGATGCGGCGCACCCGAACGTGGGCACACCAACGCACTATGATACGCCCGTGGCGACGCACAGTCGATCCGGGCCGCGCGCATCCCGGTACGCTGGGCCCGTGAGGACCTCCCCCCGCCCTCCCG
>NZ_JABFAW010000001.1:351060-378359 GCF_017168375.1 Kocuria sp. KRD140 | reverse complement strand
CCGCACCGTCACCCAATCCGTCCCGTTCGTCGCAGGCCCCCGCGTGCTCCGGGCCGCGCGCATCGTCCCTCCCACACCGCAGGCTCCCGGTACGACGCCGCGCGCTCGCCATCCTGAGCACCGTCCTGTTGTGCGCGACCGCCTGCGCGGGACCGCAGCCCGACCCGTCCGCGTCGTCGGCGCCCGAGCCCACCGGACCCGTTCCCGGGGTGGCCCGTAATGCGCCGTTGCATGCCGTGGACCCGGGTCTCGTGGCGGCCGTCCGGGACCTCCCCGAGACCTATCCGGGGAGTGCACCCCGCAAGAACGATCCCACCGTGCGGGTGACCCTGAGCCGGACGAGTCCCGGGGACGAGGACTACCGGCACGGTTCCGTGGGGCTGTCCTTGGAGTCCACGGATCTGGCGGACCCTCGGTTGGGGGAGGACAATCACGACCTCATCTCGATCCTGCAGTCCCTCCATGAACCGACCCTGCGCTTCGGTGGCAACTCCACGGACCGGCGCTTCTTCTTCACCTCGACCGACGAACCGATCCCCACCAATTGGCCCCTTGCCAAGGAGGAGAAGATCACGAAGGTCACCCCGGCGGACCTGGAACGCGTCGCGGCACTCGCGCACCGCACGGGTACGTCCGTGATCCTGAGCGCCAACCTGGCTCGCTACGACCCGGACCGGGCAGCGGATCTGGCCGCACACGCGCGTGCGGCGTTCGGGGACCGGCTCGTGGGGCTGATGATCGGTAACGAGCCCAACGGGTTTCACCGGGGCTCGGACGATCCCCTCAACGTCAAGGGACCGGAGTGGAACCGGACGGTCTACGCTCGTCAACTCACCGCCTACGCCCGCGCGGTGCACCGGAAGGTTCCGCACCTGCGCATCGTGGCACCGGGGGCCTATTCCGATCCGTGGTGGGAAGTCGCCGCCGAGGCCCCGGGCACGGCTCCCTTCGCGCTCGCACTGCACCAATACCCACTCTCCGAGTGTGGGACGCGGTGGGCCCGGCAGAAGCCCACGGTGACCAACGCGGTGGCCCCGCAGACCCGCGAGCGCGTGGACGCCCTGGTCTCCCGCGCCCGCTCCGTGGCGGACGAGCACCGCGTACCGCTGTGGATCACCGAGACCTCGCTGTCCTCGTGCCCCGGCGGGAACCAGATCACGGAGACCCTGGCCGCCGCCGTCTACCAGGCCGACTACTCCGTCCGGGTCCAGGCGCTCGCCGCGGAACGGGTCACCGCGCACTCGTCCCTGGGCCCGTGCCACGGTGGCCCGCCCATGTCCCCGCTGTGCTCGGACGGCACCGTGGGCTCGCCCGGCGAACGCTTCGGGCTGCGCGCCAACGGCCTCGCGCTCGCGTTGATCGCGAGCATTCCGCAGGGCACCATGACTCCGGCGCGCACCGGGTCCGAGGACCTCACGGCGTTCGCGGTGACCCACGCGGACGGGAGCACCTCGCTCGTGCTCTCCGACTTCCGGGACCCGGCCACCGCGGGCCCCCGCACCACCACGGTCACCACGCCCGGGCCGGTGCAGCGCGTCACGCAGTCCCAGTTGCGCGGCGGCTCGTGGCGCGCCACCGCTCCGGTGCGCGGCGCCGCGGACGCCCCGGGCTCACCCGACGGCGCTACAGCCGAGGAGCAGGCGACGGACGACGCCGCACCGGGGGCGACGTCGTCGTACCCCGCGGACCCGCGCGTGCACCTGAGCGTGGAGAACGCACTACGCTCCTCGGCCGACGGCGCGGTGAGCGTGGACGGCTACGGCCTGCCCATCACCCCGCCCGCCGACCGACCCGAGGTCGCTGGGGTGCGGTCGGGAGCGACGTCGTTCGCGGTTTCGCTGCCCGCCGGCACCACCACAGTGCTTACCATCGAGACGGAACACGCCACGGCCCGGCCGAGCGCCACCGCGTCGCCCTCCGGGGACGGGACCCCCACCCCGAAGGCCACACCGGGGGTGCCCCGGGCCACCACACGCAGCGGAGGTCAGTGAATGAACACGACGAGCGCACACGGGGAGTACAAGGTCCCCGGCGGGAAACTGGTGGTCGCGGACTTCGACGTCACGGACGGACACCTGGAGAACGTGTCCATCAACGGGGACTTCTTCCTGGAACCGGACGAGGCGCTCGCGGACATCAATGCGGCCCTGACCGGTCTGGCCGAGGATACGTCGCCGCAGGACATGGTCGAGCGGATCGAGGCGGCCGTGCCGCGCAACGCCGTGCTGTTCGGCTTCGACCCGCGCGCCGTGGTGATCGCGGTGCGCCGAGCGCTGGCCCGGGCCACGAGCTGGTCCGATCACGCGTGGGAGGTGATCCCCGCGCAGGTGCGCCCCACCCTCGAGAACCTCGCGCTGGACGAGGTGCTCGCCAAGGAGGTGGGCGCGGGACACCGCCATCCCACGCTGCGGATCTGGGACTGGGACGAACCCGCCGTGGTGATCGGATCGTTCCAGTCCGTGCGCAACGAGGTGGACCCGGAGGGGGCCGCGCGTCACGGGATACAGGTGGTACGCCGGGTCTCCGGGGGTGGGGCCATGTTCATGGAGGCCGGTAACTGCATCACGTACTCGCTGTACGTGCCGCAGACCCTGGTGGACGGGATGAGCTTCGCGGATTCCTACCCGTTCCTGGACGCGTGGGTCATGCAGGCCTTCGCGGACCTGGGGGTCGAGGCGTTCTATGTACCACTCAATGACATCGCCACGCCCCAGGGCAAGATCGGGGGGGCGGCGCAGAAGCGCTTCGCCAACGGCGGGATGGTGCATCACGTGACCATGAGTTACGACATCGACGCCGAGAAGATGACGGACGTGTTGCGCATCGGCAAGGAGAAGCTCTCGGACAAGGGCACCCGCTCCGCGAAGAAGCGCGTGGACCCGTTGCGACGCCAGACGGGGTTGGCCCGCCGGGACGTGATCTCGGCGCTGACCCGCACGTTCACGCAACGCTACTCGGCCGGTGTTGGTAAGGTCTCAGACAGCGAACTCGCCGCCGCCCGGGAGCTGGTGGAGCACAAATTCGGGACCGAGGGATGGATTCACCGCGTGCCGTAGGTACTATGTGCGATAGCAATCAACGGCTCCGCTGACCGACGGCCCGCCCCCCGGGACGTGATCCCCAGCGTCGCCGTGGCGGCAGCGTTGTCCGGTGAGTGTCGCTCGATTCCGACCCCCCACCCACGGAGTGCCACGTGTCCATGAACCAGTTCGAGTTCGACGAAGAACAGTCCCGCCCGCGCGGAAAACACACCGGACGCAACATCCTGCTCACGGTGCTCGCACTCCTGCTGGTCGTGGGCGTGGTCGCCGGTCTGTTCGTGTGGAACCTGGGTCGCAACTTCGACCGTGGGGCCTCGACCCTGGAATCGGCGTTCCCCGAGGAGTCGGCCCGCCCGGCCAAGGGCTCCGCCCAGGACGCCGGCACCACCGTGTTGCTCCTGGGTTCGGACAAGCGCCCCGACGGTGTGGACCCCAACGTCACCGGCTCCCGCGCGGACTCCATCATGCTGCTGCACATCCCCGAGGACGGGGGGCAGATGTACGTCATGTCCATCATGCGCGACACGTGGGTGGACATCCCCGGGGTGGGGGAGTCCAAGATCAACGCCGCCCTGGACCACGGCGGGATGCCGCTCATGGTCGAGACCATCGAGCAGAACTTCGGAACCCGCGTGGATGAGGTCGCGCTCGTGGACTTCGCGGGCTTCGAGGGCCTCACCAACGCCCTGGGCGGGGTGACGGTCAACGTCCCCGAGGCCTTCACCTCCCAGGACGGACATCGCTTCGAGGCCGGGCCCCAGGAGCTGAGCGGGGAACAGGCGCTCGCGTTTGTGCGGGAGCGCTATGCGTTCTCGGACGGTGACTACCAGCGGGTGCGCAATCAGCGCGCGTACCTGCAGGCCATGATCAACAAGCTCGTCAGCGCCGGCACCCTGACCAATCCGCTGAAACTCAACGAGGTGGTCAAGGAGATCTCCCCGTACCTGACCGTGAGTGACGGCCTCACCTCCGGGTGGATCGCCCAACAGGCCCCCAAGCTCGTGGGCCTGAGCAGCAGTGACATCCACATGTTCACGGTGCCCAACAACGGCGTGGGCACCTCCGCGGACGGCCAGTCGATCATCGTCGCGGACACCGACGCCATGCAACGGATCGGCAAGGCCATCTCCGACGGCACCCTGGACCAGTACGCCACGTCCCTGGACCAGCAAGGCCAGTAACCGCTCGACCACCCCCACCCATCCCGACTCGTGACCCCCCGCGAGAGGCCCATGAACCGCACACAACCCCCCGCATCCGGTACCTCACCGGGTGACCAGCCTCCGTTGAGGGTGCTGCTCATGGCCAGTTCCTACTGGCCCGAGCATTCGCCGCCCCAGCGGCGGTGGTACTCGCTCGTGAGCCACCTGCGGGAGCGGGGGTGGACCGTGTCCGTGGTGTGTCCCGTGGCGCACTACGGGGCGGGCCCGGACTACTCGACGCAAACGCGCGGTCGGGCGTGGCGGCGGCAGGCGGGGTTCCTGGGTGAACACATCTACCGGGTGCCCTACGTGTTCCTCGGGGACAATCGTGCCGGGAAGTTGCTGGACCAGCTCGTGAGCGCGGCCGCGTCCGTGGGGCGCGGGCTGTTCACGGGCCGCCAGAACGTCGTGGTGGTCACGGCGCCGTCGTTACCGTTGCTGGCGTCCGCGTTGCTCGTGGCGCGCGTCAAGGGGATCCCCCTGGTCGTGGAGATGCGGGACGCGTGGCCCAACCTGGCCGAGGACGCCTCCCTGGTGCGCGGCGGGTCCAAGTCCGTGGTCAACCGCGCCGTGGTGTACGTGCAGAACCGCGCGGACCTCGTGGTCACGGTGACCCAGGGCTTCGCGCGCACCCTGCGCGAACGAGGGGTGCACAACGTGGTCACGGTGCGCAACGGCATCCTCCTGGAGCGCACACCGCAGCTGCCCCCTCCTCCGGCACGACGGCGCGGGCTGCGGGTGCTGTACCTGGGCAACCACGGCGAGTCCCAGTCCCTGGACCGGCTCATCCGCGCCGCCCACCTGGCCGGGGACTCGGTCCATCTCACACTCGTGGGTCACGGCAGCCGCAAGCCCGCACTGCAGCAGCTGGCGCACCGGCTCGGCGCCAACGTGGAGTTCCTGCCCCCGGAGTACCGCGAGCGCGTGTTCGAGCGCTATCGCGACGCGGATTCGGTCGTGATCTCCCTGCGTGACGACTGGAAGTCGTTCGAGGACACCATCCCCTCCAAGACCTACGAGGTGCTCGCCGTGGGCCGGCACATCACCGCGGTCGTTCGCGGCGAGGCCGCCCACGTGCTCACCGACGCGGGCGAGGGGGACATCGTGGCCTCCGATCCCGAGCAGATCGCCGCGCTGTGGCGCGCGCTCGAGGCCGACCGTTCGCGACTGGTCCCCAGTGGGTCCGGCCGGGAATGGGTGCGGCACAACGCGGACTACGCGGACCTGTCCGTGCAGTACGACCAGCACCTGCGCGCCACCGTCCGCGAGTACTCGCGCGTGTGCGGTCAGGGCGTGCTGCCCCGCCTGGGCAGGGTGCTGCGTGCCGTCACGCGCGGCGTCGCGGGGGCGGGTTCGCGCGAGTCGCCGTTCACCGCCCGTACGGCCGACGGCGGTGCTGCGCAGGGTCGTCCCGCCGCCGAGGCGGATTCCGGCACCCCTGATACCGACCACGCCTCTCGACGCCAGGGCGTCGCGGACGGGGGCCTCGGGGGCGTCGAGCGGATGGCCTCATGAGCTCACGGCGCCGCGAACGGTCCCGTGAACTCGCGGTCAACGCGTGGCTCACGGCTCGCACGATCGGCCAGCACGTCACCGACGACCCCGTGGTCTTCTGGTTGCAGGTCTCCCGCCGGTTGCCGCGGCGCTGGGTCGCCCCCGCGGCCCACGTCCTCTCACGGGTCCCCGGCCCGCGTTGTCTCGCCGCCCGGGCCACCGCCCTGCATGTCCTGGGGGACGACGACGCCGCTCGCGCCGCCCTCTCCCGCGCCCTCGCCTCTGCAGGGGATTCGGAGCTCACGACGCAGGACCCGGAGCACGAGCACCGGGAACACGCAGGGTCGGACCAGACGCGTCCGGGCCCGCCGCGGCCGAGAACGGCGCTGAGCGCCCTGGCGCGGGGGGGCAGGAACGGGGACACAACGGCGTCGTTACGCGGCGGCGCGGAAGTAGCCCTGAGCATGGGGGACACCGGCCTCACCGCGAGCTTGCTCGCCGCACTCCCCGCCGACCATCCGGGAGCGGCTGCGACCCGCGCGCGCCTCGAGTGGTACCACGGCAACGTGGACCGCGCCGTGGAGGTGCTGGGCGACGCCGAGGCCCTCCGGCGGACCACCCGCGGTGAACGAGCCCTCGCGCGCCGCCTGGCCGCCGAGCGGGATCTGCTGGGCGACTTCTTCCCGCGGCTGGAACCTGTACGCGATTACCGGCCCAGGGACCGCACCGTGCTCTACGCCGTGACCAACTCCCTGCCGCACACTGCGAGCGGCTACGCGCAGCGCTCGCACTCGTACCTCACCGCACTGCGGGACGAGGGGTGGGACGTCCACGCCATGACCCGCCCGGGGTACCCCGTGCAGGTGGGCAAGGTGCTCGCCCGCCACACCGACGTCGTGGACGGCATCCCGTACCACCGCGTGCTCCCGCGGCGGCTGTCCGCGACCGCCACGGGACGTGTGCAGCAACACGCGCACGCGCTGCTGGAGCTCGCGCTGCGCACGCGGCCCGCTGTCCTGCACACCACGAGCCACTATGTCAACGCGTTGGCCGTACACGCGGTGGCCCAGGCTTTGGGTATCCCGTGGGTCTATGAGGTTCGCGGACTCCTCGCGGACACGTGGGCCGCGACCCGCCCGCCGGAGGCCCTCACGTCCGAGCGCTACGAGCGCTTCCAGGCTCGCGAGGCGTGGGCCGTGACCACCGCGGACCGCACCGTGACGCTGGGCACGGAAATGGCCCGACGACTCGAGGAGCTGCCTACACCGGCATCCGCCTCCGAAAACCCCCTGCGCGTGGACCTGGCCCCCAACGCCGTGGGCGGGGCCCTCGTGGAGAACGCACCGTCCCGACACGACGCCCGCGCCGCCCTGGGCCTCGCCCAGGAGACGTTTCTGATCGGCACCGTGACCTCCGTGGTGGACTACGAGGGCATTGATGACCTGTTGCGCGCCGCGGCCCAACTGCGCCCGCACATACCGTCCCTGGCGGTGCTCGTGGTGGGGGACGGCGTGGCCCGCCCCACCCTGCAGCGGTGGGCCCGCGAGCTCGGTCTCGAGGACGTCGTGACCTTCACCGGCCGCGTGGACCGAGCCCTCGCACCGCAGTACACCGCGGCCCTGGACGTCTTTGTGATCCCGCGCAAGGACCGCTCCGTGACCCGCGCGGTGACCCCCCTGAAGCCGGTCGAGGCCATGGCTGCGCGCACCGCCGTGGTCGCAAGTGATCTGCCCGCCCTGCGCGAGAGCGTGCGCCACGACGAGACCGGGCTGCTCACACCGCCCGAGGACCCGGACACCCTTGCCGAGACACTGTTCGGCCTGGCCCGGGACCCCGATCACCGCGAACGTCTCGCGAACGCCGGGCGGGACTGGGTGGTCGCACACAGGACGTGGCGGGTGATCGCCCAGCAAGCCTCCACGCGGTATGGTGAATTGAATGAAGACGTCCCCCGGACAGCGATCTACCCCCCCCCCGAGGAGACCGGAGCATGACTAGCAACACCGCCCAGGTCAGCGGGGGACTCGGGCAACCGGAGGACCGCACCGTCGAGACCTTCGACCCCACCGCGATGCATGCCGTGGGCGCCCGCCCGCCCCTGCGCAAGTACCTCCAGGACCTGTGGGCCTCCCGTTACTTCATCCTCTACGACGCCCGCGTCCGCCTGGCCGTGAGCCAGGACCACACCCTGCTGGGCAAGGCGTGGATCGTGCTCAACCCACTGCTACTGGGCTTTACGTTCTATCTCATCTTCGGGCTGCTGCTGCGCACCGGCCGGGGAATCGACAACTTCGTCGCGTTCATCGTGCTCGGACTCACGATGTTCTTGTACAGTTCCCGCTCCGTCGTCTCCGTCTCCCGCTCCATGACCTCCGCCAAGGCGCTTGTGCGCGGCTTCATGTTCCCGCGTGCCGCGCTCACGCTGTCCATCGTGGTGCGGGATGCCATGACACAGCTCTACGCTCTCGCGGCGATCCTGGTGTTCCTGCTGATCGTCCCGCCCCTGGAGCCCATCTCGTGGACGTGGCTGCTGCTGATCCCCGTCTTCGTACTGCAGAGCATCTTCAACTGGGGACTGGGCATGCTCCTGGCCCCGGCGGTGCACCGGATCCCGGACGTCTCCAACATCCTGTCCTTCTTCATGCGGCTGTGGATGTACTCGTCCGGCATCTTCTACGACCCTTCCCGCTTCGTGGACGACGAGCGCATTCTGGCCCTGTTCCACTTCAACCCCCTGTACCAGGTGCTCTACATCAGCCGCGATCTGGTGCTGCGCGCGCAGGTTCCCAGCTGGTCCTCATGGGCCGTGTTGGTCACGGCATCCCTCGGGATCCTGATCATCGGTTTCCTCGTGTTCTGGCGCAACGAGGAGAACTACGCGGATGAACGCTAGGCACGACGACGTCGCGTCGCACGCCCCGGGTATGTCGGGCGTTTCCGCGCAGCGCCTCAGCGGTGTGCCCGCCCCCGGCGACGGCGCTCCCGCACCTGCGCGGGAACCCGGCGCCGGGCCCGCCGTGGTGATCGACCACGTGAGCATGATCTACAACGTCACGTCCACGGGCGGTGGGGACGAGGTCCCGGTCTCCGCGCCGGTGCGATGGGCCCGGCGAGCGCTCGGGCGGCCCCCGATCGTGCGTAACCTGGCCGTCCACGACGTCACGCTCGCGGTACACCAGGGCGAGTTCGTGGGCTTCATCGGGCGCAACGGGTCCGGGAAGTCCACGCTCATGAACATCGTGGCCGGGCAGATGAATCCTACGTCGGGGCGGGTCTACTCAGTGGACACCCCTGTGAAACTGGGGGTCAACGTCTCCCTGGTCCCGGCGCTGTCCGGGGAGAAGAACATCCGCCTGGGCTGCCTGGCGCAGGGTATGCACCCGCGCCGGGTGGACGAATTGTTGCCCGAGCTCGTGGAGGTAGCTGCGCTGGGCAAAGCCATCCACTGGCCCATGAAGGCGTACTCCTCCGGGATGGCCGCGCGCTTGCGGTTCGCCGTGGCCACCGCCACAGACCCGCACATCCTCATCCTGGACGAGGCTCTGTCCACCGGGGACGCCCAGTTCCGCGAACGCGGGCAGGCCCGCATGGCCCAGATCCGCGAACAAGCCGGGTGTGTGCTGTTCGTGTCCCACTCGATGAACGAGGTACGGGAGATGTGCACCCGGGTGGTGTGGCTGGACCAGGGGGACACCCTCATGGATGGGGACCCCGAGACCGTCACGGAGGAGTACGAGCAGTTCATGAAGCAGCTCGCCGCCGGCAACAACCTGGCCGCCCACAAACGTAAGTTCGAGCTGATGGATCGGCTCGTGCGCACCGAACTGCGGGAGGTGCACGCGTGAGTCCCCGCTCGCTGACCGGTGATCTGCGCACCCAGTTGTGGCACCTGCGCCACGGCGGGGTGTCCCAGTGGCGGACCTACCGGCGCCGGGCGGGACTGCCCGCGGGACCGTCCGCGAGCGCCGTCGTCACCGGAGCCGGCCGCGACGCCGCCTCCGCCGGGAACGACGGCGCGCAGCGCACGGTCTCGTTCGCGGCACAGGAGTGGCCCGAGCGCGCACCGGTGCGCGGGGACCTCACCGCCGCGGTGATCCTGGACGACTTCTCCTTGCGCGCTTTCCACTACGAGTGGCACCAGGTGGTGCTCACACGGCGGAACTGGCGCGCCGAACTGGCTGCGCAGCCCGTGGACCTGCTGTTCGTGGAGTCCGCGTGGCACGGCAACGCGGACGAGTGGCAGTACCAACTCACCGGGACCTCGGGCGTGAAGGGGTCGATGCGCGAGCTCGTGGCCCACTGCCGCGAGCAGGGAATCCCCACGGTGTTCTGGAACAAGGAGGACCCGCCGCACTACGACGACTTCCTGGAGTGCGCGCGACTGTTCGACACCGTGTTCACCACGGACGTCAACAAGATCCCCGACTACCACCGGGACCTGGGGCACGAGCGCGTGGGGGTGCTGCCCTTCGCCGCGCAACCCGCCGTGCACAACCCCGCGCGGCCCCGCAACGGGTTCCACGAGCGGGACGTGGCCTTCGGGGGGATGTACTTCGCCCACAAGTTCCCCGAGCGGCGCGAGCAGATGGACGTGCTGCTCGGCGGCGCACATGATGCCTCGGCGAAACTTGACAGGGGGCTCGAGATCTTCTCCCGCTACCTGGGCCAGGACGAGCGCTACCAGTTCCCCGAGCCCCTGGACCAGCATGTGGTGGGCTCGCTGGGTTACGACCAGATGCTCACCGCCTACAAGGCGTACCGGGTCTTCCTCAACGTGAACTCGGTCGTGGATTCCCCGTCCATGTGCGCGCGGAGGATCTTCGAGATCACCGCGTGCGGCACCCCCGTGGTCTCCACACCGTCCGATGCCGTGCGACGGTATTTCTCCCACGACCAACTGTCCGTTGTGGCGGACCGCGAGCACGCCGCGGACGTCATCCGTGCCCTCGTGCGCAGCCCGGAACTGGCAGATCGCATGGTACACCGCGCGCAGCGCGAGATCTGGGCGCAGCACACCTACACGCACCGCGTGGAGACGATCGTGGAACGCGCCGTCCCGCAGCTCGCCGTCGCCCGCACCCGGCCCAGCGTCACCGTGTTGCTGTGCACCAACCGCCCGCATCGACTCCCGGACGCCCTGCGCGGGATCGCGGCCCAGGTGGACGCGGAGCTGGACGTGGTGCTCGTGGCCCACGGCTTCGACCCGCGGGCGCGGGACGTCCAGCGCGTCGTCGAGGACTGCGGGATCCAGCGCGTGACCACCGTGGCCGCGGACGCGTCCCTCACGCTGGGGGAGTGCCTCAACCTCGCGGTCGAGCACGCCACCGGGGACGTGCTGTCCAAGATGGACGACGACGACTACTACGCCCCGCGCTACCTCGCCGACCTCCTGGACGCCCTGCGCTATGCGAACGCGGACGTGGTGGGCAAGCAGGGGCACTACATGTACGTGGAGTCTCAGGACGCCACCCTGGTGCGCTTCCCACACCGCGAGCACCGATACACGGACTTCGTCATGGGGCCCACGATCACGGGCTACCGCGAGGTCTTCCGGCAGATCCCGTTCCAGCGGCGCAGCACGGGGGAGGACACGTCCTTCCTGGCCGCGGTGCGCGAAGCCGGCTACGTCATCTACTCGGCGGACCGCTTCAATTTCGTCCAGTTCCGCGGCTCGGACAGCCACACGTGGCAGGTGTCCGACGCCGCTGCGCTGGCCTCGGGACGTGTCGTCATGTTCGGGGACAGCACCCGTCATGTGACGATATGATCCTAAGGATTCTGCATGTTTACGTTGAAAATGAATGGAAGTTCCGGTCAATCGGAACGAACCAGCAAACGCGTGGTGAGGTGCGTCAATGAGTGAGCCGTTGGAAGTCGTGTTCGTGGGGCTGGGGTACATCGGGTTACCCACCGCCGTAGTCATGGCGAATCACGGGGCGCGGGTCCACGGCGTGGACGTGAACGCCTCCGCGGTGGAGCGGATCCAGCGCGGCGAGGTCACGATCGTGGAGCCGGGGCTCGAGGAGCAGCTCAAGAAGGCGATCGACAGCGGCCAGCTCACCGCGACGACCGAGATGCAGCACGGTGACGCGTTCGTGATCGCGGTGCCCACCCCGTTCAAGGAGAACTACGAGGGCGACCTGTCCTACATCCTCTCCGCCGCGGAATCCATCGCCCCGCAGCTGCGCGGGGACGAGACCGTGATCCTCGAATCCACCTCCCCGCCGCGCACCACCCAGACGCTCGCCCGTAAGATCATGGAGCTGCGGCCGGACCTGTCCCTGGACGGCGAGGACGGCAAGCCCGTGGTGTACTTCGCGTACTGCCCCGAGCGCATCCTGCCGGGCAAAGCACTCGAGGAACTGATCAGCAACGACCGCATCATCGGCGGCAGCACCCCCGAGGCCGCGCGCCGCGCCAAGGAGGTCTACGCGTCCTTCTGTCAGGGTGAACTGCTCGCCACAGACGACGTCACGGCAGAGTTGTCAAAGCTCACGGAGAACTCGTTCCGGGACGTGAACATCGCGTTCGCCAACGAGCTGTCCCTGATCGCGGACACGTTGGGCATCGATGTGTGGGAGCTCATCGAGCTGGCCAACCACCACCCGCGCGTGAACATCTTGCAGCCGGGCCCCGGCGTGGGCGGGCACTGCATCGCGGTGGACCCGTGGTTCATCGTGGCCGCGGACCGGGAGAACTCGAACCTCATCCGCACCGCGCGTGAGGTCAACGACCGCAAGCCCCAGTGGGTCATCTCCAAGGTGGAGGAAGCCTGCTCCCACGTGGAGTCCCCGGTGATCGCAGCCCTGGGCCTCGCGTTCAAGGCCAACATCGACGACCTGCGTGAATCGCCGGCCATGAACATCACCAAGGAACTCGCGGAGCACGTGAGCCACGCGACGGTCCTGGCCGTGGAGCCGAATGTCTCCGAGCTGCCGAAGGCTCTGCAAGGCCTGGCGAATGTGGAGTTCGCGGACTACCAGGACGCGATCGAGCGCGCGGACGTGATCCTGCTGCTCGTGGACCACGACGAGTTCAAGACCCTGCCGGCCACCGCTCTGAAGGGCAAGGCCGTGGTGGACACCAAGGGTCTGTGGCGCTGAGTCACTGAGGCGGGGGCGGTGGGAGCACCGTCCCCGCCGCCCCCGCATCGTCTTCTCGCGCGCACCCCCGGCGCGCCGTATCCCCCAGGAGCACCCCCATGCATCCAGACGAACGCCGCGATCCGGCCCGGTTGCGGGAACTGGTGTACCGCCAGGTCGCCCGGGATCCGCGTGGCACGTTCGATCAGCTGGAAGCAGCACAACGCAGGATCCGGTCCTTGGAGGCCGCGGCCGCCACGGCCCGGTCTCGGATCGAGAAGCTCACCGCGCAGAACCGCACATTGGCCGCCTCGTCGACGACTACGGAGGAACGGGCATCGGAGTCTGCCGCGGAACCCGCCGGCGACGGAACCGGGGCCCCGGTCGAGGACGGTACGTCGGCGGCCGCCACGAGCCCAGCAACCCGGGTTCACGACGACGCCGCGGCCACCGGCCCGTCGTACCAGACGCCCCACGCGTCGTCGGCCGGTACCGAACCGACCGCAGAGGTCGAGCCCTCCCTCGAGGACGTCCTGGCCACCCTGGAGGCCGAGCCCATCGCGGCGCACTTGTCCGCTGCCCTCAACCGGCTGTGGTATCGCGAAGGGGACATCACACGTGCGGCGGAACTGGTCGACCGCCACCGCGGCCTGCTGCCGGATCTCACCGAGAAACAGCGCTACTTGACCGACCGCATCCTGGGCACCGTGGCATTGGACCGCACTGCGGCGCGACTCGTGCCCCCGCGCTCCCGCGGTGCGGCGTACCTGCCCGAGCGGCAACGCGTCCTGTACTGCGCGTACTCCACGCCGATCTTCCATTCGAACGGGTACAGCGTGCGCACCGAGGGAGTGGTGGCCGGGCTGAAGGCCGCCGGCGCTGACGTGACCGTGATGGGGCGCTCGGGCTATCCGTGGGACATCTCGACCGCGCGCGTCAAGCCTCGCAAGCGGCGCCACGTGGAAACGCGCAACGGCGTGGACTGGGTGCACGTGCCGGAAGGCAACATCAACCACCTCGCGCCGGACGTCTACGTCAATGTCGCGGCCGATGCCGTGGTGCGGCAGGCCCGGTTGCTGCGCCCGTCCGTGATCCATGCGGCGTCGAACTATCTCAACGCGCTTCCGGCGCTGGCCGCCGCCCGGCGGCTCGGTGTGCCGTTCGTCTACGAGGTGAGGGGTTTGTGGGAGGTCACGGAGGCCTCTCTGAAACCGGGATGGGACGAGACGCAGCGGTATGTGAACCAGGCAGCCATGGAGACCCTGGTCGCTCGTGAGGCGGATGCCGTGCTGGCCATCACGCAAGAGGTCGCGGACGAGCTCGTGCGCCGTGGGGTGTCCGAGAACAAGATCACGCTGCTGCCCAATGGTGTGAACACGGATGAATTCCTGCCGCTGCCCCGGGACACCGGCTACGCCGCGAAACGCGGGATCCGCACGGATGTGCCCGTGATCGGGTTTGCGGGCTCGCTCGTGGCCTACGAGGGTCTGGACACGCTGCTGCAAGCGGCCAACATCCTGCGCGGGCGCAAGGTGGACTTCCAGGTGGTGATCGCCGGCTCCGGTGGGGTGTACCCCGACCTGAAGAGTTATCAGGTCCGCAATAAGCTGCAGTCGCGAGTGAAATTCGTGGGCCGGCGGCCCGCGAGTGAGATCGCCCGGTTCATGAGCTGCGTGGACATCGTGGCGTGCCCCCGCACCAGCTTGCCCGTGACGGAGATGGTTTCGCCGCTCAAGCCACTCGAGGCGTTCAGCGCAGCCAAACCGGTGGTGCTCTCGGACGTCTCACCGCACCGTGCACTCGTGGGTGCCGTGGAGGGAGAGAGCGCCGGGCCGCGCGGTCTGCTGAGCCGAGCCGGGAACCCCAAGTCCCTCGCGAACGCGCTGCAGAAGCTCATCGAGGATCCTGAACTGCGCGTGTCGCAGGGGCAAGCCGGCCGTCTGTGGGCCGTGGACGAGCGGCAGTGGAGGAACCTCGGCCCGGTGGTCCGCCGGGTCTATGCCCAGGCCACGGCGGACCACGACGCCCTGGCACACGGTGGCCGGTCCCTCAAGGATCTGCGGATCGGTCTGATCGCGGACGAGTTCACCACGGAGACCCTGCGCCGCTCGGCCACGATCATCCCGCTCGGCCCGGCCGATTACGCCGAGCAACTGGCCGGCGAGAACCTGGACCTGGTGTTCGTCGAATCGGCGTGGTCGGGCAACGGCGGTGCGTGGCATCACAGGGTGGGGTACTACTCGGACGAGGAGCACATGCAGCTGCGGGACCTCCTGGCGCGGTGCCGCCACGCCGGGATTCCCACCGTGTTCTGGAACAAAGAGGATCCGGTGCACATCAACCGGTTCCGCAGGACCGGGGCGCTGTGCGATCACGTGTTCACCACGGACGCGGACATGATCCCGGAGTATCTTCACGCAGCGCGTTTCCTGAGCGGCGGTCGCGCCGTTACGTCCTCTTCCCTACCCTTCTATGCCCAACCCGCGATCCACAACCCCCTCCCGGGTGCACGGGCGCCGGAGGACACCATTGCCTATGCCGGGACCTACTACGGGCAGCGATACCCCGAGCGCTCCCAGCAGCTCGAGCAATTGCTCGGCACGGCCAAGCCGTACGGGCTGGCCATTTACGACCGGCAATTGGCCATCCCGGACTCACCGTACCGATTCCCACCCGAGTTCAGGCAATGGGTGCGGGGGGCATTGCCCTACGACGAGGTGATCGACAGCTACCGCGCGCACGTGGCCAGCCTCAACGTCAATTCCGCCCCGTACTCACCCACCATGTTCTCCCGCCGGGTCGTGGAGATCGCGGCGTGTGGGGGAGCGGTCCTCTCGAGCTGGGCGCGGGGCATCACCGAGACGTTCGACGGTGGCATTCCCTGCACCAACAACGCGGCATACGCCAAGGCTCTTCTGGGGGCATGGAGCGCCGATCCGGAAGAGCGGTTGCGCGAGGTGTGGCTGCAGCTGCGCACGGTCTTGCGCGCGCACACGGTGGACACAGCCCTGGTGATCCTCGCACGTACCGCGGGTCTACCGATCGAGGCGTTCTCGCTGCCACGGTGGGGTCTCACCGCGCGCCCCGAACAGGTCCCGGGGATCCTGCGTCAATCCGTCCTGCCCAGCACGGTGCGGTTGACGGACGACGACGCCGCTGCCCGCGCCGCGCTCGAGGCGCACGGCGTACGCGTGCTCGGCTATCGCGAACCCTATCCCCACGACGTCGAGTTCTGGGCGTACCCGCCCGAGGACCCTGCACGGACATGGGCGGAGGACCTGCTGCAGACCACGCGCTGGGGGCACTGGGACAAGATCGTTGCGCACTCGCGCGGGGCGGACGAGGATGCTCGAGTGTTCGCGGTTGCCGGTACGAACACGCACGATGCCTGGGGAATGCTTCGGGCGACCCTCGTGAAAGACCCGGACACGTCGTTCCGTGCCGTGGACTCGGCCGCCACCCTCACGGTGACGCTTCCGCCATCGGACGAGCCCACGCGTCAGCTCGTGGCCACCCCATCCGGTGAGAGTGCGGTGGAGCGGGCCGGCACGATCCTTGTGGCGGGACACGACCTGAAGTTCATCTCCTCGTGGCTGAATCACCTTCGTGCCGCAGGGGCACGAGTGCTGGTGGATCAGTGGGACAACCACGCGCATCACGATGAACAGCGCTCCGCGGAGTTGCTCGCGGAAGCGGACGTGGTGTTCTGCGAATGGGGTCTGGGCAATGCGATCTGGTACTCGGAACACGTGAACGACCACCAGCGGCTGATCGTGCGGGTTCACGCGCAGGAATTGCGCGGGCCCTACCTGCGCCGGATCCGGCACGAGCAGGTGTCCCAGTACGTGTTCGTGAGTGATCTCATGCGCGAGGCCGCGATCACGAGTCACGGGCTTCCCCGCGCCACGTGCACGGTGATCCCCAACGTGGTCCGCACGGCGGACCTGGCCCGTGACAAGCACGAGAGCGCGCTGAAGACCGTGGGGTTCGTGGGGATCGTCCCTCAGTTGAAACGGCTCGACCGCGCCGTGGATCTCATGGAGCAGCTCGTGGCCGTGGATCCCGAGTTCTCGTTGCGGGTCAAGGGTAAGCGTCCCGAGGACTACGAGTGGATGCACAAGCGACCCGAGGAACTCGAGTGGTACCGGGCGTGCTACCGCCGCGTCGACGAGCTCAATCAACGCGCCGGCCGGGAGGTCATCCGCTTCGACCCGCACGGCAACGACATGGCCGAGTGGTACCGGGGTGTGGGATACGGCATCTCGGTGAGCGACCACGAGTCATTCCACCTGACCCTCCCGGATGTCGCAGCATCCGGTGGTGTTCCCGTGTCCCTGGACTGGCCCGGTGCGGATCTCATCTATCCCAGGGAATGGCTGGTCTCGTCCGTCCACGAGATGGCGCAACGCATCCTGGATCTCTCGCGAGACCCGGAGACGCGCCGTTCGTTCAGCCACAACGCACACGACTTCACGACATCCACGTTCGACGCCGCCGCCGTCCATGAGCAGTTGGACCGCGCCCTAGCCCCCATCGGAGGCCCACGATCATGAATGCGCACCCGACCCCAGTGGGCGCCGCCGCCGACCACGCCGACGCGGTCGATGTCCTCAGTGACCTTCTGGCCCAACAAGCGCAGGAAATTCGCCGACTGAGCGAGGAACTGGTGGCCAGTTACGAGAAGGAGATCCGGTTCTTCCAGAACCTCGAGTCCCGGGACGAGCAACTGAAGACGCAGGAACGGACCTACCTGAAGAAGGTGTGGTGGTTGGAGTCCGAACTCCGTAAAACGCGTGAGGAGCGGGACACTGCCCGCGAACAGTGGGAGCGCACTAGGGCCTCGCGTACCTTCAGGTTGCAACGACGCGTGTGGAAGCTGCGGAAGGCGGTGCGGTCATGGCGATGAACATGGACCAGGTGAAGCGACGGCGTGCGAAGGTTCGAACGCGGATCAAGGAACTACAGCTGAGGGAAGCCACGGCTGCAACGGACCAGCACTGGTTCCACTCCCGGGCGTTCAAGGACTACGCGCGCCGTAACCGCACGGACCGGTTGAACCCGGTGATCGCGCAGGAGCAGTATCCCGAGTGGTTGTCACACAACGGGCGAGCCGAGCAGGTCCGCGACCTCGTGGAATCCGTGGCGGGGCTGCCCGATCACACCGGTACCCGTGTCTTGACCCCGCACCCGGCCCGGGTGGCCATGATCGCGGATACGTTCCTGTACGAGACGTACGAGGGCACGGCGAACATCACGTACGTGACACCGGAGAACTTCCGGGACGTGGCTCGCACCAGCGATGTGCTCATCCTGACATCCACGTGGCGGGGCCGGTTCGAGGACTGGCACGGCACCACGGCGTCCGCGGGGCTCGTGCGCTCCGAGGTCATCCCGGCCTTCCGCGCACGCGATGTGCCCGTGATCTTCTACTCCAAGGAAGACCCGCCCAACTACGCCCGGTTCCGTCCCCTCGCCCAGGAAGCGGACGTGATCTTCACGTCCGCACAGGAAATGATCCCGAGCTACGCCGCGGATTGCCCCGAGGTGGGGGACATCCGCCCCCTGACCTTCGGTGTCAACCCCCTACTGCACACGCCCGTAGGATCCCGGCGGGTACGCCACTCCGAAGTCTTGTTCGCCGGGTCCTGGCTCTCTCACAAGTACCCCGCCAGACAATCGGCGGCGCGGTTCCTGTTCTCGGGCGTCCTGGATGCCGGACGGGATCTGTTGATCGTGGATCGGAACTCCTCCCTGGGCGATCCCAAGTACTTCTACCCCCGGGAGTTCGTGGACCACGTGGGCCCAGGGCTGGGCCACCGTGAACTCATGAAGGTCCAACGCAGCGTAGACGTCCATCTCAACCTCAACTCGGTCACCAATTCCGGGACCATGTACGCCAACCGAGTGGTGGAGCTGCAGGCGATGGGCGCGTTCGTTCTCTCCAACTACTCGCTCGCCGTCAACGATCGTTACCCCGAGGTCCAGCTGATCGACCGGCCGCGGGAGGTACCCCTCATCCTGGACGGCATGACGGGGGAGCGGCTCTACCGCGCACAGTCCGACGGTTTGCGGCGCGTGTGGGAACACGACACGGCGTGGCAGCGCATGTCGGACATGCTCTCCGCCGTGGGTGCCCCCGTCGCGTCCTTGCACGAACGAGTGGCGGTCGTTCCGGACGGTGACACCACGATCGACCACGCGCGTGAGATCGCCGACACGCAGACAGCACTCGTGAGCGTCCTCACTCGGGGCGAGTTGGCGCAGCGCCGGGATGACTTCGACGTCGTCGTGCCCGTGTCCGCCGATCATGACTACGCGAGCGGCCACGTGCGCGACCTGCTCAACGTATTCAGGTACGCGGACGTGGACGTGGCCACGAAGAACGGCTTCGAGACGAACGGCGGGATCACGAGCCTCGACGATCACGAGCTCACGGGCCGGGTTCGCAGCAGTGCTCGCAGCGGCCTCCGCGTCCAGGCGGACACCCCGGTGCTGCAGACGTGGCTCGACTCCGGGCGGGTCGAGGGGCGGGCCTACAGCACCGCGCCGTTCGGCGCGGGGCCCCGGGTTGGCGAGCGCATCGAGGTCACGCTCACCGACGCCCCACAGTTGACCGTGGTGGTCCCGGTGTTCAACAACGGCAAACACCTGGTCTCCAAGTGCTTCCGCTCCCTGGAACGCTCCACGATCTTCAGGGACATGGAGATCCTGCTCATCGACGACGGCTCCACCGATCACGACACGGTGCTCGCGGTGCGCGAACTCGCGGCGCGGTACGACAACGTGCGCGCCCACTTCTTCGAGACAGGCGGATCGGGCAGCGCGTCCCGGCCGCGAAACGAGGGACTGAAACTCGCGACGGCGCCCTACATCACGTACTTGGACCCGGACAACGAAGCGCTCAACGATGGGTTCCGCGTGTTGCTGGAGACCGTCCGCGAGCTAGGGGTGCAATTCGCGATCGGGGACATGATCAAGCTCTCCTCGTACCGCCGGCACGTCCCGAACGTCAAGATCCTGACGAAGAACCTACCGGAGGATCCCACGGGCGGTCTGATGGTCCCGGAGGACGCCCTGCAGCGGATCAACTTCCAGCCCATGAGCATCCAGGCACTCGTGGCGAACACGCAATGGTTGCGCGCCATCGGTCTGCATCAACCGGTGGGTGCCCTGGGCCAGGATTCCCTGGCGTTCCAGCAGATGCTCCACGGGGCCAGGCGGATCGCTACGGTCCGCCTGCCCATCCACGTCTATTACGGGGCCGTGTCCAACTCGATGATCAACACGGTGGGGCCGAGCCTGTTCCGCAAATACCTACCCCTGGAGCACTACCGGGTGGAGTGGCTCCGACGGGAGGGGCTGTACGACGCCTATTGCCATACCCGGGTGGACGCATTCTTCGACGGGTGGCTCGTGAACAAGTTCAACCGTTTCGTGCCCGCGGAGCAGAAGGCCGAGTGTCGCGCGTTGCTGGACGAATTGTGCGCGCTCTACGAGGTTGAACTCACACACGACGACCCGCAGGAGCCGGCGTCGCCACTGCGCGTTGTGCCCCGGCCCGCGGAGGAGCAACTCGCGCCCGCGGATGTCCTCGTCGGCGCGGAGAACTGACCCGCATGGTGAACCTCGACGCGGCTCGGCGACAGGCGCTGGGCACCCACTTCCGTCCATCAGCCGATGAGGACGCCAAGGTCAACGATCTCAAGGCGGGCCGTCTCACCATGGCGCCGCACAAAGCGTGGTCGCTCCCGGAAGAACCCACCTGGCGGGAAAACCCTTTTCAGGACAACAACTGGCAGTTCCAGTACCACATGCTGCGGTGGCTGGACCCGCTGCGGCGCGCCGCCAACCGCGGAGATGTCGAGGCGGCGCAACGGTGGGAATTCTTGGCGCATTCGTGGATCGCCGCCAACCCACCCGGCGCGGGACAGACGCGGTGGTCGTGGATTGACATGAGCGACGGGATTCGAGCCATGGAACTATGTCACGGTCTCACGGTGGTGGGGGAGCAGGAGTGGCTCCTGAGCTCTCTCCACGACCATGTGGCCTGGCTGTCCGAACCCTCCCATCTCAAACGGGGTAATCACGGATTCCACCAACATGTGGGGCTGTTCGTACTGGGCGTGGTATTGGAAGATCCTGAGGTGACCGAACTCGCGCTCGAGCGGCTCTTCGACCAGCTCGCGGCGGCCTACGACGAACAGGGCGCGAATGAAGAGGGTTCTCTCGGCTACCACCTGCAAAACTACGAGTGGTGGAACGATGCTCTGAGACGCCTGGATCTGGAGGGGATTCCCCGCCCGGAACTCTCGCATCGACTCGACCTGGCACCGCAGCTGTTGGCCCACGCGACGAGTCCGCTGGGACGGTTTGCCCGGATCGGGGACACCGACGGTGGCAATCCCCGCAGGATCAACCACCCGCTCACTCGTTTCGTGGTCACTCAAGGGCGAGAGGGAATTAAGCCCGATTCGACCACCGCCATTTACGACGCCGGCTATGCATTCCTGCGTAGTGGTTGGGGAGAAGATCGCCCCTACCAGGATGAAACATTCGTCACGGCGGTATGGGGCCGGCAGGACAAGGTCCACGGTCACCGCGACGGTGGTTCGGTGACTTTTGCTACCGATGGGGTGCAATGGCTCGATGACTCGGGCAAGTACTACTACGGAAAGAGTCCCATGCGGGACTACGTCGTGGGCCGGGAAAGTCACAATGCCGTCGTCGTGCCCGGAAAGACGTACCGGAGGGACACCGAGGTCTCCTTAATCGGCCACTCGGAAACCGGTGACCACGTGGACCTGACGTTCAGCGATCCCGGGTACGACGACGTCGGAATCCTTCGGCGACTCATCTACCTCAAGGCCCGGCGTCAACTCCTCGTCCTCGACTCCGTGGAAACCCCGGAATCCACCGTCGTGGAACAGTGCTGGAATTGTGGTCGCGACGTAGAGGCCCAGCGTCTCCGCACGGGTTTCATCCTTCGCCGCGAGAAGAAGAGCATCCACGTGAGCACCTTGAACGGCGGTCCGACGGAGGTCCGCCGCGGGGAAGAGAACCCCCTGGCGGGCTGGACGTCCACGGGATGGCGGAGGGCTTCACCCGTGGAGCAGCTGGCCGTCACCGGGCAGGGACCCTCGTGTTTCTTCCCGACTCTGATCGGCCCGTGGGACGAGGCGGCGGTTGACGTGCTCGGCTCCCGCATGACGCACGTTGCATTGCACGGACGGGTCGAAGACGTGATCCCGTCCGCGCTACTGGCACGGGATCATACGGTTTCAGTCGTCGAACACGCCCAGGACAACACCGGGATGGCGGTCACGGTGTCCCGCACGGACCGTGGCCTGGTACGCGTGGTTGTCCGCGGTGGCGGGCCTCTCTACGCGTTCTACCTCATTCGGTCCGATGGCGCCATTGAACGGACGCCATACAACCGGCGCTCGTCTCACACGTTCTACGCCGACGATTCGGCGTCCTGCCGTATCCGCGTGTTCTCCCGTGACAACGCGCAGACGATCAAGGTAAGGACGGTGACAGCGGCATGACCCCACAGAGAATGCTATACCCATGATGGATATAATATCGGTTTCGAGAAATACTGCGCACGCAAAGAACCCCCAATAAGCCTTTCACGCCCACGTCAGCTGTACGATGACCCGTAGAACCTTGCATAAGCTATCCCCTCTTTCGATATACGGAAACCGCCCCGGGTGGTTCGCAAGTTCGCTTCCTCGGGCTATTCGGCGACAATCGCCTATCCATGCAATTTAATTCCTTTTCGCCCCCCACAGAAAGTCTCGGACATGATCTCGCACAGCTCTGCTCGTTCCCTTGCCCGGCGCCTTTTCTTGACCTCAACTGCGGCTGTCATCCTCCCGCTGACGTTGATCGGCTGCGGCTCGTCTCAGCCCGGAGAAACCGCAGCGGGTCAGACGAGCGCCGTGCCGGCTGAACAGACGTCGGCCTCGAACACCCTGCCGGACTTCAATGACAAACCCCTGTACGACGCCATCATCTTCGCGCGGGATAACGACGTCTCCTACACGGTGAAAGACCGCAAGGGACACACCCCAGAAACCAAGAACACGCGAGAATGGAAAGTTGTCTCGCAAACTCCCTCTGCTGGCACGCCTTTCGAACCGCGACACAAGATCGAACTAACCGTAGAAAATTCCAAGTAAGCTATCGAGCAGTTTTCCGGCGGGTTCACGGAGTCGTCGGTCATCTTTCGGAAAGGCCCATGGAGCCAGCAACCTACGAAGTCATCAGGCGCATCACGGACTCATTCGTGCCTGAGATCGCCAACGATGCGGCCCGCCAGCGCGCCCGCTGCTTTCTGAATGAGCGGGTCATCATGCATCCCACACTGGGTGGGATCGACGCCTCTCGGGTGACGGTGTGGCAGACCCCGCTGCCTCGGACCCACGGACGTTATCTCCATGGCTTCCTGTTCTTCGCGGATTGGCATGCCACCGTTCTCGCCACTCCTGGGGGAAAAGAGACGGCCCATCAGCATGCGCTGAACTTGGTCCTCTCTTGGGCCACTTGCAACACCGGCGTTCCAGGTTCCTCAGACATGGCCTTTCACGATGAAACCACCGCGCAACGAAGCCTACAGATGGCGCGCTTGCTGGATGAGTTCCCGGGTGGTGTGCCCGAGGAGTACGTATCGGCCGTGCAAGCGCTGGTGACGCTGCATGTCGATCTGTTATCGGCTGCCTCGTTCTATGCCGGTAACAACAATCACGGGATGTTCCAGGACATTGCTCTACTTCGCCTGGTGACGTCGGACGTGGGTATGGCAGTCACGGACCCTCAGCACAGGGACGACCTACTGCACTTGGCCGCAGACAGGCTGCACCGTTACTTCACCTCAAGCTTCACCCGCGATGGCGTCCACGTGGAGAACAGCCCGGGATATCACTTGATGGTCAGCCGCTATCTTCGCGATCTGATTCCGGTACTGGACCTGCTGGAACCCGGTACATCCGCATCCTTGCACGGAATCTACGAGGGTGCTGAACGTTTCGCGACCCACATGATCATGCCGAACGGGTTTCTGCCGCCCCTCGGGGACACCAAAGTGGCCCGTGTGAGGGACATGTCCCACAGAAGTACGTTCTCCTCACCGGCCTACGACTATGCCGTCCACCAGGGGACCAGAGGAGTTGCGCCGTCGGAAACCACCGCCGTTTTCCCGGACGGGGGCTATGCGGTGCACCGTTCATCATGGGAAGTCCAAGACGCCGACTGGCTGGTCTTCAAGTCCGGGTACCGGTCGAACTACCACCATCACGCGGATGACCTCTCGTTGCTGGTGTACACCCACGGTCACCTGGTGTTGGGGGAGGCGGGACCATTCGGCTATGACTATTCTGACCCGCTTACCAAGTACGCGTTCTCCCAGTTCGCTCATAATGTCATCACCGTCGATGGCGTCAGCCAACCCCGTGCGGACCGGGAGCCCGGGGGCATCGAGTTCACTGATCACGGAAGCGAACCCACCGGGGAGCTGCTGGTCCAAGGTGTCAACAGACGTTCCGATCATTTCTGCCACATCCGTGACATTTCGACAGCACAGCTAGAAGATGCGCAGGCACCGCGGACCGCTGTCCATGTGGATGATCAGGTCACGACTGACGACGGGCACGAACACGACTACGTTCTTCGTTGGCATCTCGGCGCGGGTACTCGTCCCGTGCTTCGCGGTAACGGCCTGGAACTCTTTGTGGGCTCTCGAAAGGTTCTGGAGATGACCTGGTCTGGGCCTCGGCCTTCCACCACCCGGATTCGCCGGGCCGGGTGGGCCGCCCCCTTCATTCGGTCCGGTCGCTGTGCGAGTCGTCGGTTTCCGATTGATGGGTGCATTGCCGAGCGTAGTCGACGGGTGCGAGGTAGCCGAGCGATGAATGCCGGCGGTCGTGGTTGTACCCGGTCCCATCCCGAACCCGGTAGCTAAGACCCACAGCGCTGATGGTACTGCACTCGGAAGGGTGTGGGAGAGTAAGACACCGCCGGGATTAACATGAAAGAAAGAAGTGGTCGAGGCCGCACCCCTTAGGGGGCGCGGCCTCCCACCATTTAACACACCGGAACGCACACAAGCCCGCGATCGTGCAGTGTAAACGCCACGGTGGGCTTCACCATGGCGCCAGCGGCGATGGGTTCATTCGGGCCACCACTAGATCGGGTTCTTCTGCCGCACCCCGATGCGAGTTGACAGCGTCACGCTCTCTCACTCTCAGATCCATCCCTCGTCCCATGCCCGCTGCACGGCCTCCTGACGGGTGGACACGCGCAACTTGGCCAGGGCCGAGGAGACGTAGTTCCGAACGGTTCCCGGTGCGAGATGCAGGGCCGCAGCCGCGTCCGCGAGAGTGGCCTGCTGCGCGGATTCACGCAGCACGTCCAGTTCCCGGTCACTCAGAGGACATGCGGAGCCCGATAGCGCACTGGCGGCGATTTCCGGATCCACGTACCGCTTGCCAGCCGCGATGTCCCGCACCACCTGGGCCAGCTTCTCGGAGGGCGTGGACTTGGGGAGGAACCCGGACACGCCCGCAGATAGGGTGCGGCGCAGTACTCCGGGACGGGCGTGGCGCGTGACCATGAGGATGCGGGTGTCCACCGAGCTCACGATGCGCTGCGCCGTGTCCACGCCATCCGTGGGCGGCATCTCCAGGTCCAGGATGCACACGGTGGGGGAGTGCTGCTGAGCCGCCCGTAGAGCCTCGGCCCCGTCTGCGACATCGGCCACCACATCGAAGTCGTCCTCGAGGCGCAGCAGGGCAGCAAGGGCCCCGCGGATCAGGTGCTCGTCGTCCGCGAGAAGGATCGTGATCCGCTCGTCATTCATGGTCGTCTCGTGTCATGGGCACGCGCGCGGTCAGGGTGAAACCGGCGTGCGCGGGATCGAAGGTGTACGTGAGCGTGCCTCCCAGCGCCGACAGTCGTTCACGCAGCCCCGCCAATCCGTTCCCGGTGGAGGCGTCCGGCGTGGATTCCGAGGACGGGGACGCGCCGTCGTTGTGGATGACGAGTTCGAGATGAGCGCCCCCGCCCGGCAGGCGTCGGCGCCGTGCGGCACGACCGGTGGGTGCGGCGTCGTCGTCACGACCCGTGGACGAGATCAAACGCAGCGAGATCCGCGCGGAGGAGGCGTGGGAGTGCCGCAGGATGTTGGTCGTGCCCTCCCGCACAACGAGGCCCAGCACATTGCTCGTGACGGTGTCACCGCGGCCGTCCTCGGTGGAGTCGGGGAAGGGTCGTGAGCGACCGGCCCAGGTCCGCAGCATCGGGGGCAGGTCCACGTCCGTGTGGATCCCGGCCGCGTCGAGAACGGAGGACGCGTTCTCGAGCTCGTCCAGGAGAGTGGTGGAGCGATAACCCTGGACCAGGGAGCGTGTGTCACGCAGGGCTTCCTGCGCGCCTGCGTGAGCCGCGAGGACCTGCTCGCGGGCGGCGTCGTACTGCTGTTTGCCGAGCAGGCGGGCCGCGAGATCCGTGGTGAGGCTGATGACCTGCAGGTGGTGCCCCTGGACGTCGTGCAGGTCCGCCGCGAAGCGCAGCCGCTCGTTCGCGATGGCCAGGTCCGCGGCACGGCGCTGAGCGGCCTCCAGCTGTAGCATGACGCCCCAGACCCACAACGAGGAGGGGATGGCGAGCAGGACGATCCCCGCGTACTGGATGGTCATGGCGACGTCCATCGCGGTCGGGTTCATCACCCCCATGGCCCAACAGACCAAGAGGTACACGGGCGGGATCGCAGCGGCCACGAGGAACAACCAACGCCAGCGGTGCTCGGGCTGCAGGCCGGCCGTCATGACCACGACGGCCAGGGGGAGTGCGGCGTAAACCCCTCGGGGGCCGACGCTCGCCGCGAGAACGGCGCACACAATCCCCAGGATCGCAGCCACACCCATGAAGGGAGTCAACACGGCCGCCCGACTCACACCCCGACGAATCCGCAACAGCCCTGCGGCCCAGCACAGCAGGCTCGTCACGCCGATGATCCCCGTCGTGACGTACGCGGCCGCCGATGGCCTGAACGCGATGGCCGCGAAGTTCAGGAAGAACACGTAGAGCAGGATGCCCACCAGCGTGAGGTAGGTGCTCCACCACACCAGGCTCATGTTCCGGCGTTGCCGCGCGAGGTCGAGCTCGTGCTGTTCTGCGCCGTGGACCGGCGCGGACGTAGGGATCGCCGACATGCCTCCACCCTAGGGGCCGGGTGATCCGGATATGACACGTGTCATGTGGGCTGATGACATCCGTGGCCAAGGTGATGACGCGGGCTCACTGCCGCGAACGGTCCCCGCGCGGAAGAGTGGTGGGCAGAAGGGCACGACAGCCCTGGGCTGACCCCGTTTGGTAGGTCCGGTGGTTGTGTGAGTCGTCCTGTTGCCCGGGGGTCCGGGCAGTGAGACTGGTCAGATCATGACGAACAGCAGGAAGCGTCACACCTCGGAGCAGGTCGTCCG
>NZ_JABFAW010000001.1:325660-350960 GCF_017168375.1 Kocuria sp. KRD140 | reverse complement strand
TACAACCACGACCGCCGGCATTCATCGCTCGGCTACCTCGCACCCGTCGACTACGCTCGGCAATGCACCCATCAATCGGAAACCGACGACTCGCACAGCGACCGGACCGAATGAAGGGGGCGGCCCAGCCCGAACACACGTCCACAGCGCGGCGCTCAAGCACCCGCCGGAGGAGAGGAAGAACGCCATGCAGTGGTTGCAGGAGAATGTGGAGGCCGCGGGGCAGACCGTTCAGGCCCTGTTCCTGATGCTGGGCGGGGCGATCCCGTTCATCGAGTCCTACGGGGCCTCGGCGGTGGGGGTCATCGCGGGGATCCATCCCGTGATGGCGGTGCTCTTCGCCGTGATCGGCAACATCGTCTCCATGACCCTGTTGGTCCTGTTCGCGGAGCGGGTCCGGAAGTTCTTCACGCGCAATCGGGACGAGCGCAAGGAGCCGAGCAAACGTCAGCAGCGTTTCGTGAGGATGTTCGAGAAGTACGGGGTAGCCGGGGTGTCAATCCTGGGTCAGGCCGTGCTGCCCAGTCAGATCACCTCGTCCATGATGGCCGGGGCTGGCGTGGCCAAGGGGAAGATCATCTTCTGGCAGTGCATCTCGATCGTGCTGTGGGGTGTCCTGTTCGCCGGCCTCGCCTCGGCGGGACTCTCCGTGATCACCGGGGTCTCCTGAGCGGGTGCTCCCTGAGCGGGCCACCCGTACCGGCACCCGGCCACGAGATGACGACGGCGCGTCGCACAGTGCGACGCGCCGTCGTGATGGATCGCAGGTGCGGGCTGCGAGGCCCGCACGAGATGGTCAGACGGTCGACTCCGCGGGGGCGTCACGCAGGCGCCCGCTCTTGTCCTTGAGCATGCGGTCCATGACGGCGGCGATGGCGCCGTCGCCGGTGACGTTACATGCGGTGCCGAACGAGTCGATGGCCACGTAGGTGGCGATCATGAGCCCCACGGCGGTCTCGTCGAAGCCCAGGGTGGACTGCAGGATGCCGACCGCGGCCATGATCGCGCCGCCGGGGACACCGGGCGCGGCGACCATGGTCACGCCCAGCAGCAGGATGAACCCGATGTACTGCCACGTGTTGATGGGCATCCCCGAGATGGTCATGATCGCCAGGGAGAACAGCACGATCTTCATGGTGGACCCGGAGAGGTGGATCGTGGCGCACAGGGGAATGGTGAACCCGGCGACGCGCTCGTCCACGCCGTTGCGCTTGGTACATTCCAAGGTCACGGGGATGGTCGCCGCGGACGATGACGTGCCCAGCGCCGTGGCGTACGCCGGGAGCATGTTCTTGAGCATCACGAGCGGGTTGCGCTTGGCCACGAGGCCCGCCACGCAGTACTGGATGATCAGGATCACCACGGTCATGATGAACGCCAGGATCACCACGCGCAGGAAGGTGGAGATCACCAGGACGATCTGCCCGTTCATGGTGAGGCTCAGGAACATGCCGAAGATGTAGACGGGCAACAGCGGGATGATGATCTTCTCCACGATCCGCATCACGATCGTGCGCAGCTCCCCGAACCCGTGGTGCAGGTAGTTGCCCTTGACGAACGTGATCCCCACGCCGATGCAGAAGGCCAGGATGAGAGCTGTCATCACGTCGAACACGGGTGGCATGGTGATGTCGAAGAACCCGCTCAGGGCGTGGTCCTCCGGGTTCTCCAGCCCGTTGACGGACCTGTCACCGCCCAGCAGCCACGGGTAGCTCGCCTTGGCCACGAGGAACGCCAGGAGACCGGCGAAAATGGTGGACCCGTACGCGATGGCCGCCGTCACGGCCAACCACTTGCCCGCGCCCCGCCCCAGATCCGCAATGGCCGGTGTCACGAGGCCCACGATGATCAGGGGGATCAGAAACCCCAGGAACTGGCTGAAGATGCCGTTGAAGGTTATGAACACCCGTGCGAGCCATTCCGGGAAGAAGAGGCCGAAGACGACGCCCATGACGATGGCCACGAGGACCCGCAGAAGCAGGTTTTTGGAGAGGGATCTCAAACGCATGCTTCATTATGTACGGCGCCCACCCTCCTGCGGTTCACTCCGCGCGCGGATCATCCCGCCGCGTCCCGTTCGAGTGCCGCGAGCGGCCCGTCCATGGCGTTGGGAGTGCTCCGCGCACCGTTTGTAGAATGCTCTTCGAGAACATCCGGCGGTGCCAGATCCCGCCCCCGCACCATGGCCGCAGGCCGCAGTAGGAGACACCCCTTGAGCGAATCTGAACAGCACGGTTCCCACGATCGTTCCGATCGTCGACGCAGCGGGGGTGACCGCGGCGGCCGGTGGGGCCGTGACGAGCGCGGTTCATCCCGCGGTGGGGGAGACCGCCGGTTCTCCCGGGGCGACGACGATCGTCGGGGCACGGATCGCCGTGGCTCCGATCGCTCCTCGTACCGCGGGGGCTCGGGGGGCCGTCCCGGAGATCGGGACGGTTTCGGCGGCCGAGGCGGCCGAGGACGCTCCCGGTGCGGCAGCGGCGTCGTCGTCCGCCCGTTCCCGCCCCCGCCGCACCGTGCGCGGTCGGACCGGTTCCGGGCGCGGTGTGGACCCCGTCGGCGTGGCCGGGGTGAGGGGTGTATGCGGTGCGGGACGGGCGGGCGGGGAGTTACGGCGGGCGCGGTGACGAGCGCAGGAATGATGACCGGCGAGGCGGCTACCGCCGTGACGACGATCGACGCGGTCCGCGCGACGGCGCTCGTGGTGAGGAACGGGGCGGCTACGGGCGTCGGGACGACAGGCGTGAGGGCGGCTACGGGCGTCGGGACGAGCGTGGTGACCGGGACCGTCGTGAGGGCGGCTATGGACGTCGGGACGACAGGCGTGAGGGCGGCTACGGGCGACGTGATGATCGCGGGGACCGGGATCGCCGGGACGGGGGCTTCGCGGGCCGGGGCGGTGACCGGGATCGCCCGGGCGGTGGGCGCGGCTTCGGAGCGCGCGACGAGCGCCGCGACTACCGCGACGACCGGCGCGGTGACGCACGTGGCCCCGAGCGCGATGACCGCCGAGATGCCCAGCCGCGGTTCGTGGCCCCGGACATCGACGCGGACGTCACGGGTCGGGAGATCGACCGGACCGTGCGCCGGGAACTGCAGGCCCTCGAGGCGAGTAATGCCGAGCGGGTGTCCAAGCACCTCGTGATGGCGGCGCGCTATCTCGACGACGATCCCGAATTCGCCCTTGAACACGCGAACGCCGCCGTGCGTAAGGCGGGGCGGATCGGCGCTGTGCGCGAGGTTGCCGGGATCGCGGCGTATGCGGCCGGTGACTACGCGCTCGCCCTGAAGGAGTTGCGCACCCACCGGCGGATCTCCGGTTCGCAGGCACACCTGCCGCTCATGGTGGACGCCCAGCGTGCCCTGGGCCGCGTGGACAAGGCCATGGAAGAGGCCATCTCGGATGCCGCTGATGCGCTGGACGCCGAGGGCAAGGCCGAGCTCGCCATGGTCGTGTCCGGGATCCACGCCGACGCCGGTGACGAACAGGCCGCGCTCGCGGCGCTCGAGATCCCGCAGCTCGACAAGAACCGCGGGTTCTCCTACAGCCCCAAACTCTTCCGCGCGTACGCGGACGCCCTGCGCGCGGTGGGTCGCGACAGCGAGGCCATGTCGTGGGATCGCCAGGCCATCGTCGCGGAGGCGGCGCTGGGCATGGGCCAGTTCTCCGAGCCCGAGATCGTGGACCTGGGTGACGACCTGGACGAGGACGACGCTCGGCGCACCGTCCGGGAGGCCCAGAAGCGACACAGCGCGGACCGCCGCAGTGATGACGCCCCCGAAGTGAGCACGGACTCCGACGAGGAGGCGGCCCCTGCGCGGGAGGAGACAGCGCCGTCGGACGACGCGGCTGCTCCGGGTGACGCGTCAGCCGACAACCACGCACCCGCCGAGAGCGCCGACGGCGAGCACGGGACGGACACCGGTCATGACCGCAACTGATCCCGCCCGCGAGGAGGGGAGCGAGGACGCGACGCTCATCGAACGGTTCGACGCCTTGCTGTGCGATCTGGACGGTGTGGTCTACGCGGGACCGCACGCGATCGACGGCGCCCCGGAGAGCCTCAAGCGAGTGAAGGACTCGGGGCGCGCGGTGATGTACGTGACCAACAACGCATCCCGATCCCCCGAAGCGGTGGCCGAGCACATCTCGTCCCTCGGCGCTCCCGCTCGGACGCAGGACGTGGTGAGTTCCGCCCAGGCGGCCGCGGCTTTGCTGGCGGAGCGGCTCCCGCGGTCGGCGAAAGTGTTGATCACGGGGGCACAGGCGCTCGCGGACGAGATCCGCGCCGTGGGATTGACCCCCGTGACCTCCCAGGACGAGCAACCGGAGGCCGTGGTGCAGGGCTTCGACCCGCACATCGGATGGGAGCACCTCGCCGAGGCCGCCTTCACCCTCGCGGACGACGCCGTGCTGTGGTGCGCGACCAACACCGACCGCACCATCCCCAAGGAACGGGGGATCGCCCCCGGCAACGGGACGCTCGTGGCCGCTGTTGCCGCGGCGTCGGGCCGGGAACCCGTGGTCGCGGGCAAACCCGAGGCCCCCATCTTCCGCGAGGCGGCCGAGCGCGTCGGCGCCCGCAACCCCGCAGTCGTGGGGGACCGGCTGGACACCGACATCCTCGGGGCCAACAACGCGGGCATGCCCGGGATCGAAGTGTTCACGGGGGTGGACTCGCCGCGTTCGGTGCTCGCCGCGTGCACGTCCCAGCGCCCCACCTACCTCCTGGGGAACCTGCGTGAACTGTTCGAACCGTATCCCCGGGTGGACGTCACGCACGACGGCGGCCGGTTCCGCGCGCGGTGCCGCGAGGCCGTCGCGGAGACCGACAGCACCGCCGTGACGGTCACCGCGCCTCGCGACAGCCTGGACGGTTGGCGCGCTGCGTGCGCCGCGTGGTGGGCCGCCCATCCCGACGTCGACGTCGCTCACGAACCGTCGCTGACGTGGCAGGACCCCGCGTGAACGAGGAACACCCCGAGCCCCCGCACACCGGCCTGGACCCCGTGGACCGCGTGCTCGCGCGTGAAGCAAACATCGCCGCGCTCCCCGTCACGGAACAGGCGGCGGCGTACGAGGTCCTGCACGAGGAACTGGAGCGGATCCTCAACGCGTCGCCGGGTTCGTTGCCCGCCGGGCTCATCGACTCCGTGATGGAGCCTGGGTCGGACGCCGCGGGGGAGCGGGAGCACCCGTGAACGATCGGCTCGACCGGGCGCTGACCGCGCGCGGTCTCGCCCGGTCCCGCACCGTGGCCGCCGCTCTGATCAAGGCCGGGCGCGTGAGTGTGAACGGGTCCGCGGCCACGAAACCCTCCGCCGTGGTCACCTCGGAGGCTACGCTCGAGGTCGCGGCAGCCGAGGGCGAGGAGTACGTGAGCCGCGCCGGGCACAAACTGGCCGGCGCGCTCGAACGGTTCCCGGACGTGTACCCCGCGGGCAAGCGCTGTCTGGATGCGGGGGCGTCCACCGGAGGGTTCACGGACGTCCTGTTGCGCCGTGGTGCGCGCGAGGTCGTGGCGGTGGACGTGGGGCACGACCAATTGGTCCCCGAACTGCGCGCGGACCCCCGCGTCCGGGTCCACGAGGGGCTGAACGTGCGCTACCTGGATTCCGCCGAGATCGGCGGCCCCGCCCAACTCACGGTGTGCGACCTCTCCTTCATCTCCCTGACCCTCGTGGTCCCGGCGCTCGCGGCGGCCACGGAGCGTGGAGGGGACCTGCTGCTCATGGTCAAACCCCAGTTCGAGGTGGGGGCGCACGCGCTGTCCCGCACCGGCGTCGTGACGTCCGACGCCGCGCGGGAAGCGGCGGTGGAGCGCGTACGGGCGTGCGCGCGCGACGTCGGGCTCGAGGTCCTCGGCACGGCGCCCAGTCCGCTGCCGGGCCAGGACGGCAACGTGGAGTTCTTCGTGTGGTGCCGCAGCCCGAAGCACTGACCGCGTCGGGGCGCTCGCGTAGTGTTGGCTGAGTCAGCCCACCGTGGGAGTCGATCACAGGAGGATGGTCTTCAGCTCGTGAGCCGGAAAATCTTGGTGATGACCCACACGGGGCGGCACGAGGCCAAGGAAGCGGCCCGCCAGTCCTGCGAACAACTGCACGACGCCGGGCTCGTACCTGTCCTCTGCCGCCCGGACCTCGAGGCCCTGCGTGCGGACGGGTCGGACATGGCACCCGTGGAGATCCTCGAGGAGGACGTGGCGCTGCGCGAGATCGAGATCGTCATGGTGCTCGGCGGTGACGGCTCCATCCTGCGCGCGGCGGAACTGGTGCGCGGAGTGGACACCCCTCTGCTGGGCGTCAATCTGGGTCACGTGGGCTTCCTCGCCGAGTCCGAGCGTTCCGCGCTGAGCGAGACCGTGGAGGCCATCGTCGACGGTCGCTACACGGTGGAGCGGCGCATGGCCCTGGACATCACCGTGTGGGAGCAGCGCCGAAAAGTCCTGCACACGTGGGCGCTCAACGAGGCCTCCGTGGAGAAGGGCAACCGGGAGAAGATGATCGAGGTCGTCACGGAGGTGGACCGCAGGCCGCTGTCCACGTTCGGGTGCGACGGCGTGGTCATGGCCACCCCCACCGGATCCACGGCCTACGCGTTCTCCGCGGGTGGTCCCGTGGTCTGGCCGGAGGTCGAGGCCCTGCTCATGGTCCCGCTGTCCGCCCATGCCCTGTTCTCCCGCCCCCTCGTGATCTCCCCGCGCTCCATGATGGCCGTGGAGGTGCTCACCCGCACGGATGCCCGCGGTGTCCTGTGGTGCGACGGACGGCGAACCGTGGACCTGCCCCCGGGATCGCGCATCGAGGTGCGCCGGTCCGAGAAGTCCGTGAACCTGGCCCGCATGCACGCGACCCCGTTCTCCGAACGCCTCGTCAGGAAGTTCGAACTGCCGATCGCCGGATGGCGTGGCCCCATGCCCAAGGAACAGCTCGAGGCCCTCACCTCGGCCCTGTCTGTCGTGCAGCCCACCACCAAGGTGGTCGCTCAGGACGAGGAACAAGTCAAGCTCAGCGTGGGCCGGGAGATCCCGCACCACAACGACGCGCCCTGGCTCGATGGCGGCTCCTCGACCGGTGAGCGGACCGGCGACCGACCGGACGGGACCTCCCGGTCATGATCGAGGAGATCCACATCCACGACCTCGGCGTCATCACGGACGCCGTCCTGCCCCTGGGCCCCGGGTTGTCGATCCTCTCGGGTGAGACCGGCGCGGGGAAGACCATGGTGGTCACCGCGCTCGGCATGCTGCTCGGCAACCGCGCGGACGCCGGGTCCGTGCGCTCGGGCAGCACCAAGGCACTAGCGGAAGCCACCGTGCGGGTGCCGTCGGACCACGCCGCTGTGGCGCTCGTGGAGGAATCCGGTGGTGCGGTGGACAGCGAGACGGTCAATGGCACCGAGGAGTCCCTGGTCCTGCTCTCCCGCACCGTCTCGGCCGAGGGGCGCAGTCGCGCCCATGTGGGCGGCCGTTCCGCACCGGTGGGCACGCTCGGCGCCGTCGGTGAGACCCTCGTAGCCGTCCACGGGCAGTCCGACCAGCTACGCCTGAAGTCCCCGGCGGCCCAGCGCACGGCGCTCGACGACTACGCCGGCGCGGACGTTGCCGAGGAGCTCGCCACCTACCGCGGCAAACTCGCGCGCTACCGGGAGGTCGTGGCCACGTTGCGCGCGGCCAAGGAAAACTCCCGCGAACGAGCGCTGCAGGCCCAGGCGTTGACCACCGCGCTCGCGGAGATCGACGCCGTGGAGCCCGTTCCGGGCGAGGACGCCCAGTTGGACGCGGAGAGCGAGAAGCTCACTAACCTCGAGGCCCTGCGCGGCGCGGCATTGTCCGCCCACGGGGCCCTGAGTGGATCCGACGCGGACGACGAACCGGACCTCAACGCCGTCGCCCTGCTGTCCCACGCGCACCAGGCGCTCGACCTCGTGGCGGAGTCCGACCCCGAACTCGTGGCCCTGGCCACCCGGGTGCGTGAGCTGACCGTGGTCGCCGCCGACGTCGCCGCGGACCTCTCGGGATACGCGAGCGGTCTGGACGAGGACGGCCCCGCGCGGCTCGCCGAGGTCGAGGCCCGCCGCAGTGCCCTGCGCGCGCTGACCAAGAAGTACGGTGCGAGCATCGACGAAGTGCTGTCCTGGGCGGACGAGGCCCGGACCCGGCTCGAGGGGCTCGTGGTGGACCCCCAACGCGAGGAACAACTGCGCGCGGAGGGCGAGAGCCTGCATGCGGCCCTCGTGAAGCACGCGACCAGGCTGTTGGAGCTGCGACGGGTGGCCGCCAAGAAACTCGCGGGCGCCGTGAGCGAGGAACTGAGCGCGCTGGCCATGCCCAACGCGTCCCTCGTGGTGGCGGTGGAACCCTCCGAGCGCTTCACGGACGACGGCAGGGACACGATCGAGTTCATGCTCGCGCCCCACCCGCAGGCCACACCCCGCCCGCTCGGCAAGGGTGCCTCCGGTGGTGAGCTCTCGCGCATCATGCTTGCGCTCGAGGTGGTGCTCTCCGAGGTGGACCCCGTCCCTACGTTCGTGTTCGATGAAGTCGATTCCGGTGTGGGCGGCAAGGCTGCCGTGGAGATCGGCCGGCGGCTGAAGATGCTCGCCAAGAACGTGCAGGTGCTCGTGGTGACCCACCTTCCCCAGGTCGCTGCGTTCGCGGATCAGCACATCCTGGTGACCAAGTCCTCGGACTCGAGCGTCTCGGACGTGAAAGTGCTCACGGACGAGGAACGCGTGGTGGAGCTGGCCCGCATGCTCGCGGGCCACGAGGACTCCAGTGCGGCCCGCGAACACGCGCGAGAACTCATGCGGGACGCCACCGCATGACCGACGACCCCCAACGCCCCGACGAGACACGAATGGTAGGCTCGAATCCCGTGGTGAATGCTCAGGACGCCGCCCACGAGGCAGGCACAGAAAAGAACGACGGCAAGGTGACCCGGCAGATCTTCGTCACGGGAGGTGTGGCCTCGTCCCTCGGCAAGGGGCTCACTGCGTCCTCACTCGGAATGCTTCTGCGTTCGCGCGGCCTGTCCGTGACCATGCAGAAATTGGATCCGTACCTCAACGTGGATCCCGGAACCATGAACCCCTTCCAGCACGGTGAGGTCTTCGTCACGGACGACGGCGCCGAGACGGACCTGGACATCGGTCACTACGAGCGCTTCCTGGACGAGAACCTGGACGCCTCCGCGAACGTGACCACCGGTCAGGTGTACTCCACGGTGATCGCCAAGGAACGCCGCGGCGAGTACCTGGGTGACACCGTGCAGGTCATCCCGCACATCACGGACGAGCTCAAGCGCCGGATGCGCCGCCGCGCCGAGGACGAGAACGCCCCGGACATCATCATCACCGAGATCGGCGGCACGGTCGGTGACATCGAGTCCCAGCCCTTCATCGAGGCCGCGCGCCAGGTGCGCCAGGACGTGGGTCGGCGCAATGTGTTCTACCTGCACGTGTCCCTGATCCCGTTCATCGGCCCGTCCGGTGAGCTCAAGACCAAGCCCACCCAGCACTCCGTGGCCTCGCTGCGCGGTCTGGGCATCCAGCCCGACGCCCTCGTGCTGCGCTGCGACCGGGACGTCCCGGACGCGATGCTGCGCAAGATCGGTGCCGCGTGCGACGTGGACCTGGACGCCGTGATCTCGTGCGCGGACGCCCCCAGCATCTACGACATTCCCAACACCCTGCACAGCCAGGGTCTGGACACCTACATCCTGGACTACCTGGGTCTGGACTACCAGGACGCCGATCTACGGCAGTGGTCCCGGCTGCTCACCGCGGTGCACGAGCCCGAGCACCACGTGACGGTCGCGCTCGTGGGCAAGTACATCGACCTCCCGGACGCGTACCTGTCCGTGTCCGAGGCGCTACGGGCCGGTGGATTCGCGAACAACGCCCGCGTGCACATCAAGTGGGTCGCCTCCGACCTGTGCGACACCCCAGAGGGCGCCCAGCGCGAACTCGGTGACGTGGACGCCGTCCTGATCCCCGGGGGCTTCGGCATCCGCGGGCTCGAGGGCAAGCTCGGCGCCCTGCGCTGGTCCCGTGAGCACAAGGTGCCCACCCTGGGGCTGTGCCTCGGGTTGCAGTGCATGGTCATCGAGTACGCGCGCGACGTCGTGGGCCTGCCCAACGCCTCCTCCACCGAGTTCGACCCGGACACGGACACTCCCGTGATCGCGACCATGGAGGAGCAGAAGCAGTTCGTGGAGGGCGCCGGTGACCTGGGCGGCACCATGCGTCTGGGCCTGTACCCCGCCGCGCTGGCCGAGGGTTCCGTGGTGGCCGAGGCCTACGGTGCCACGGAGGTCTCCGAGCGTCACCGCCACCGCTACGAGGTCAACAACGCGTACCGCGACGCCCTCTCGGAGGCCGGGCTGCGGATCTCGGGCACGTCCCCAGAAGGCACGCTCGTGGAATTCGTGGAGCTGCCCCGTGAGGAGCACCCCTACTACGTGGCCACGCAGGCACACCCCGAGCTGGCCTCCCGCCCGACCCGTCCGCACCCGCTGTTCGACGGTCTCGTCAAGGCCGCTCTCGAGCGCCGGGGCGTCCAGGCCAAGGGCTGAGCCGTGGAGTACACGAGCATCACCGCCGAGCAGCTGACGGATCGCCCGGATCCGCACACCGTCACGGATTCGCGGGCCGTCTACGACGGCGCCATCTGGGACGTGTGCAGTGAGTCCTTCCGCATGACGGGCCAGGAGGAACCGCTGACCCGGGAGTTCATCACGCACCCGGGGGCGGTGTCCGTGGTCGTGCTGGACGAGAAGGAACGGATCCTGCTCATCAACCAGTACCGCCACCCCGTGCGCAAGCGGATGTGGGAGATCCCAGCGGGGCTGCTCGACGTGTCCGGGGAACCCGCGCTGCAGGCGGCCCAGCGCGAGCTGGGCGAGGAAGCGGATCTCACGGCCCGGACCTGGCACACGCTCGTGGACTTCGACAACTCGCCGGGCTCCTCGGCGGAGGCCAACCGGATCTTCTTGGCCCGTGACCTGAGCGAGGTCCCCGAGTCCGAGCGGTTCGAACGCGAGGGCGAGGAGGCGGAGATCGTGGCTGGTTTCGCGGACCTCGACGACGCCGTGGCCGCGGTCATGGCCGGGCGGATCACGTCCCCTACGGCCACGCTCGGCATCCTCGCCACGCACATCGCGCGGTCCCGGGACTGGGCCACGCTGCGCGCACCGGACGCCGAATGGACCTCGCGGCCGCGGCACGAGGGGTGAACGACTCCCTCGAGCCGCACGGTCCCATCACCGAACCACTGCCGATCGTGGACGGGGGACCGAGGGCGGGTGCGGCGCCGTCGGACTCGACGACCGAGGCGGAGGCCGCACCGGAACTGCGGCGGGCCGTGGCGCGTTACCTGGACCACCTCGTGGTCGAGCGCGGACTCGCAGCGAACACCGTGAGCGCGTACCGCCGGGACCTCGCGCGCTACCTGCAGCACCTCACGGCGACCGCCGCGCACGTGCGCGTGCCCAGGGACATCACGGCCGATCACGTGCGGGCGTTCGTGCGGAGCATCCGCGAGGGCGACGCCGGCCACCCGGTGCTGTCCGCGCGCAGCAGTGCGCGGGTGCTCGCGGCGGTGCGGGGGGCCCACGCGTTCTGGGTCACGGAGTCGAGCGTGGACACGGACGTCGCGTCCCGCGTGAGCCCGCCCATGCCGCCGCAGCGGCTGCCCAAGGCCATCGGCGTCACGGAGGTCGAGAACCTCCTGGCCGCCCCGGACCCGGACACACCCGCGGGACTGCGGGCCCGGGCGTTCCTCGAACTGCTGTACGCCACGGGTGCGCGTATCTCCGAGGCCGTCGCGCTGGATGTGGACGACCTCGCCGGTCTGCACGATGAGGACCTCGCCCTGATCCGTGTGACGGGCAAGGGCGCCAAGCAACGGCTCGTGCCCGTGGGATCGTTCGCCGTGGCGGCCCTGGACCGCTACCTCGTCCGGGCCCGCCCCGAGTTGGCGCGGCACGGTCGGGGGAGCCCGGCGGTGTTCCTCAATGCTCGCGGCACGCGGATCTCGCGGCAGACGGCGTGGAACATGGTCAAGGACGCCGCGCGCACGATCCACCAGGAGGAGCGGATCACGCCGCACACGCTGCGCCACTCGTTCGCCACGCACCTGCTCGAGGGCGGCGCGGACCTGCGGGTCGTGCAGGAACTGCTGGGTCACGCCTCCCTGGCCACGACCCAGATCTACACGCGCGTGTCCGTGGAGTCCCTGCGCGAGGTCTACGCGACGTCCCACCCGCGAGCGCGCTGAGCCGGCAGCGTCGGGGCCGCGCACTGAGCCGACCACGTCGGGAGCCGCAGCACACGGAGTGGGTGACGTTCCGCCCGCACACCGAGCCGGCGACGTCGCCCGCCGCACCGCCCGGAGCCCGGGACCTCCCGCGCGTGGGCGCCGGGCCCGCGAGGGGCGGGGAGCGGCGTCGTCGGCTGTTCGCCCCTAGGCCGACCGCGCGTCACGCGCAGCATCTATCGTGGCCTCATGCGAACCGTCATGCATCGTCCGGCCCTGCTCACCGCCCTGTTGGCCGCGCTGCTGCTCGTGGGCGGCATGGTACCGGCCCACGCCGGGGCGGGGATCGACAACGAGTACCGCGCCCTGCCGAATCCTGGCGCATGGTTGGGCAAGCCCACGTCCGCCGAACGCTGTGGCCTGCGGGACCGCGGCTGCTATCGGCAGTACCAGAAGGGCACGATCCACTGGACGTCCACGACCGGTGCGCGGGCCCAGCGCGGCGGGATCCTGGCGAAGTGGCGCGCGGAGGGTTCCGAGCACGGGGCCCTGGGGTACCCCGTGACGCGTGAGACTTGCACGGGTGGCACGTGCGAGGTCCGCTACCAGCGCGGCCGCATCACCTGGACCGCCCAGGGAGGAGCGCGGGTGCACCGGGACATCGACGATGCCCGCAGCGTGTCCGTGGTCGTGAACAAGAAACGCCCGCTGTCCCCGCGCACCTACGCCCCGGCTCCGTTACGTTCGGTGGGCGGGGGAGTCCTGCTACGGGACGACGCTGCAGCGGCCTACCAGCGCATGAGCCGTGCCGCGGCCGCACAGGGGGTCACGCTGGTCCCGGTGAGCGGGTACCGCGACTACGACACCCAAGCGCGCCTCTACCGCGAGTACACGGCCCTGTACGGACAGGCCACCGCCGACACCATTTCCGCGCGGGCCGGTCACTCCGAACATCAGACCGGCCTCGCGATCGACGTGGGCGCCCCCGGGGCCACCTGCGGTCTGCTCCCGTGCTTCGGCAACACCCCACAGGGGAAGTGGATCGCCGCGAATGGGCACACCTACGGGTTCGTGGTGCGCTACCCCAACGGGCACACCGCAACCACCGGGTACGCCTACGAACCGTGGCACCTGCGCTACGTGGGCACCGCCACGGCCACGAGTTTGAAGAACAACAAGTCCGCGACGGTGGAGTCCTACATGGGTCTGCCGCGGGCCCCGAAGTACTGACGACGGCCCACCACCTCTCACGTGTGAAGGGGCGGCGGGCCGTCGTGGTGTCCCAAGCTCAGGACAGGTGACGCTCGTCCGGGCCGCTGTAGTCCGAGAGCGGGCGGATCAGCGAGTTGTTTGCGCGCTGCTCCATGATGTGCGCGGTCCAGCCCACGATCCGCGCGGCCACGAAGATGGGCGTGAACGCGGGGATATCGAACCCCATGAGCCAGTACGTGGGGCCCGCGGGGTAGTCCAGGTTGGGCTTGATGGACTTGGCCTCGTCCATGGACTTGGCCAGACCGTTGTAGAGCCCGAGGACCTCGGGCCGGTCGTAGTGCTCGAGCATGCGGAACAGGGCGTCCTGCATGGTGGGCACGCGCGAGTCACCGTGCTTGTACACGCGGTGGCCGAAGCCCATGACCTTCTTCTTCTCCGCGAGCGCCTGGTCCATCCACTCCTTGGCGCGCTTCTCCGCTTCCTCGGCGGATTCGTCCTTGCGGATCCCGAGCTCCTCGAACGTGTGCATCACGGCCTCGTTGGCACCGCCGTGCAGGGGGCCCTTGAGGGCGCCGATGGCCCCGGTCACTGCCGAGTGCAGGTCCGCGAGCGTGGAGGTGATCACGCGCGCCGTGAAGGTGGAGGCGTTGAACGAGTGTTCCGCGTACAGGATGATCGACACCCGGAACGCGTCCACGACCTCCGGGGCGGGTTCCTCGCCGAAGGCCATCCACAGGAAGTTCTGGGAGTAATCGAGGTCCTCGCGGGGATCCACGAGGTCCTGGCCGTGACGGCGGCGCTGGTCGTAGCACACCACGGCGGGCATGACGGCGAACAGTTCCTGGGCCTTGCGCAGCTCCGCCTCGGGGGAGTTGTCCTCTGCGTGCGGGTGCTGCGCGCCGATCACCGAGGCGGCGGTGCGGCACACGTCCATGGGGTGGCACGTGGTGGGCAGCTCGTCGATGACGCGCTTGAGCTCGGGCGTCAGCGCGCGGTGGGAACGCTCCACCTTTTGGAACGCGGTGAGCTCGTCCTCGGACGGCAGCTCGCCGTTCCACAACAGCAGCGCCACCTGTTCCGCGGAACAGTTCTGCGCGAGTTCCTGCACCGGGTAGCCCCGGTAGAGCAGCGAGTTGGTCTCTGCATTGACCTTGGACACGGCGGTGGTGTCAGCCACCACCCCGGCGAGTCCTTTGTGGATCTCGGTATCGGCCACGGTGATCTCCTTCGACGATCGGGCTCGTGCACGGACTGAGTGTTCCCACCACACCACACTTGGCGTGGTGGGAACAGAGGGGTTCAGGCGTCCGGGGTCTCGGGGACCTCGAAATTGAACACCCCGGAATCGAACTGGTTGTACCCGTTGTAGTCCACGAGTTCGTACAGCCGCTTACGGGTGAGCATGTTCTCTACCTGCGCCTGCTGGGTGCCGTCCTCCCGGATGGTGGTGAGCAGGCGTTCCATGGCGCCGAGGGCCTGGCGCTGCAGGGACACGGGGTAGATGATCATGGACACCCCTGCACCGTGCAGTTGCTGCGTGGTGAACAGCTGTGACTTGCCGAATTCGGTCATGTTGGCCAGGATCGGCACGTCCAGGGCCTCAGCCATGCGCTCGAACTCCGAGAGGTCCGCCATGGCCTCGGGGAAGATCACGTCCGCGCCGGCGTCGGCGAGGGCCTTGGCCCGGTCGATCGCGGCATCCAGTCCGTCCACACCGCGCAGGTCCGTGCGGGCCATGACCACGAAGTTCGGGTCCCGGCGGGCTTCCACGGCGGCCTTGATCCGCTTGGTGGCCGTGGCGGTGTCCACCACGTTCTTCCCGTCCAGGTGGCCGCAGCGCTTGGGATTGAACTGGTCCTCGATGTGGCAACCGGCCAGGCCGGCGTCCTCGAGTTCCTGGACGGTGCGGGCAACGTTCATGGGCTCACCGAATCCGGTGTCCGCGTCCACGAGGCACGGCAGGTCCGTGCTGCGCGCGATCTGACCGGCGCGCGTGGCCACCTCGGTCAGGGTCGTGAGACCGATGTCCGGCAGGCCCAGTTCGTTGGCGAGCACGCCGCCGGAGATGTAGACGCCCTCGAAGCCCTGCTCCTGGATGAGCTTGGTGGACAGGGGCGTGAACGCTCCGGGGAAACGGGCGATCTCCGGGGCCGCGAGCAGTTCGCGGAACCGTTCGCGCTTCTCGGCCGGGGTCACGGTGGTGTACAGCATGATCAGAAGATTCCCTTCGCTGAGGTCTCCAGCTCCACGGCGGCCGTGATGTTCAGCTGCCCGAGCTCCCCGGCACCCAGTTCGGGGACGCGCTGGACCGCGTCCAGGAACCGCTCGATCTCCTCCGGGGCCACGATGCCCTCGGCCAGGGTGCGGAACTTGGTGATGTACTGTTCCCGCGCGAACGGGCGGGCACCGAGCGGGTGGGCGTCCGCCACGGCGATCTGGTCCGTGATCACGGTGCCGTCCGTGAGGATGATCTCCACGGAACCGCCGAACGCCTTTTCGGAGATGTCCAGGGAGTGGTACCGGCGGGTCCACTCCGGGTCCTCCTGCGTGGTGACCTTGTGCCACAGCTCCACGGTGTCCTGGCGGGCCGCACGCTCGGGGGCGTAGGAGTCCACGTGGTGCCACGCGCCGTCCTGCAGGGCCACGGTGAAGATGTACGGGATCGAGTGGTCAAGGGTCTCACGCGACGCCGTGGGATCGTACTTCTGGGGGTCGTTGGCCCCGGAACCGATCACATAGTGGGTGTGGTGGGAGGACTTGATGAGCACCGAGGCCACGTTGGCGGGGTCGGTGACCTCCGGGTGCTCGCGGTGCAGCTTGCGCGCCAGGTCGATCCACGCCTGGGCCTGGTACTCCGCCGAGTGCTCCTTGGTGTACGTGTCCAGGATCGCGCGCTTGGGCTCACCCGGGGCCGGCAGGGGCACCGTGTAGCGGGCCTCCGGGCCCGAGAGCAGCCACGCGATCACGCCGTCCTCGCCCTCGTAGATGGGGGTCGGGGAGGTCTGCCCGCGCATTGCGCGGTCCACGGCCTCGACCGCCATCTTCCCGGCGAACGCGGGCGCGTGGGCCTTCCACGTGGAGATCTCGCCCTTGCGGGACTGCCGGGTCTGGGTGGTCGTGTGCAGTGCCTGACCGATCGCCTGGAAGATGGTCTCGGTGTCCAGGCCGAGCAGCGTGCCGATGCCCGCGGCGGCGGACGGACCGATGTGCGCAATGTGGTCGATCTTGTGCTCGTGCAGGCACATGCCCTTGACCAGGTCCACCTGGATCTCGTACCCGGTGGCGATCGCGCGCACGAGGTCCTCGCCCGAGCTGCCCACGTGCTGGGCCACCGCCAGGATGGGCGGGATGTTGTCCCCGGGGTGGGAGTACTCCGCGGCCAGGAACGTGTCGTGGTAGTCCAGCTCGCGCACGGCCACGCCGTTGGCCCACGCGGCCCACTCTGGGGAGACCGCGGCGTCGTCGTCCGGGGCGCCGTAGAGCAGCGCGCCGGTGCCCGAGAAGCCGCCGCCGTCGACGACCCGGTGGCACAGGGCCTGCGAGCGCGCGGAGACGATGGGCCCGCGGTTGAGGGAGGCCACGGCCACGGACGCGTTGTCGATGATCCGGTTGATGACCATGTCCACGACCTCGGGCTCCACGGCCACCGGGTCGGTCGCGACGCTCGCGAGCTTGTGGGCGAGCTGCTCCTCGCGGGGCAGTTCCTCCTTGGACGAGTATGTGCGCACGGTGTGTTCGACGGTCACGGGCGTTCCTTTCGCTGCGAGGTGTCTCTGGGATGTCTCCGCGGGTTTGCGGATGGTTCGTGGGGCGTACGCCCCGGTCAGGAGGCCTCCGGGCGGGCCACGGCGAGCGCGGGGGAGCCGAGGGCCTTGCTCAGGGCGTTCTTCAGGTGCACGCGCGTGGTCGCGACGGCCAGGGGTGCGTCCCCGTGCGCGATCGCGCGGGCGATCGCCTCGTGTTCGGCAGCCGCGGCGGCCAGCCGCTGCGGATCGGAGGTAGCGAGCCGGCGCACGCGGGCGAGGTGCAGACGCACGTTCTCAAGAGCCTGTTGCAGGTAGGGGTTGCCCGCGGCGGCGTCGATCTGTTCGTCCATGCGGTCCACGAGCTCGTAGTACGCAGGGTGGTCGGGGTCGTCCGAGAGCCGCTCCGCCGCGTGGGACAGTTCGTCCGCGAGCGCTCGGAACGTCTCGGGGTCGCCGCGCTGGGCGGCGAGTTCGGCGGCCCGGCAGTCGAGCGTGTCGCGCAGTTCGTAGAGGGCGCGCACGTCGTCCGCGGATAGGGCACTGACGACGACGCCGCGGCCGTTGTGCGGCTCGGTGAGCCCGTCCGCGGTGAGCCGGGACAGCGCTTCGCGCACGGGGGTGCGGGAGATGCCGAGCCGTTCGGAGAGGTCCACTTCGCCCAGGACCTGCCCGGGGACCAGGCGCCACGACACGATGTCCGCGCGCAGTTCGCGGTAGGCACGCTCACCCGCTCGCATGGCTCCTCCTGAAGATCGAAAGTTTCTTCAGTGTATACACGAGCCCGTCATGATCCAAGAGTTTTCTCGAACTAAGAGGAGGTTACGCGTCGTGTGTATACAAAGCTCTTGTTTTGTGTGATCAGGGACACTATCCTGGTGGCACGATCCTCACCACGACCACCCGCGGAGGAAGCCATGTCCGAGGCCACGTACGCATCCGTCTACCGTTCCAGCGTGGAGGACCCCGAGCGGTTCTGGCTCGACGCCGCCGACGCCGTGGACTGGGTGAGCCCACCCACCCGCGCACTCGACGACTCCGCCGCACCCCTCTACCGGTGGTTCCCGGACGGGGAGCTCAACACGTGCGTCAACGCCGTGGACCGTCACGTGGCCGCGGGGCACGGGGAACGCACGGCATTGATCTACGACTCCGCCGTGCTGGACACCCAGGAACACATCACGTACGCGCAGTTGCAGGAGCGCGTGGCCCGCTTCGCCGGTGCGCTCGCCGCCCAGGGTGTGGCCAAGGGGGACCGGGTACTGCTCTACATGCCCATGATCGCGGAGTCCCTGATCGCGATGCTCGCGTGCGCGCGACTGGGTGCGGTGCACTCCGTCGTGTTCGGGGGTTTCGCCCCCAAGGAACTGGCGAGCCGGGTCGACGACTCCGCCCCGGTGGTAGTCGTCACCGCGTCCGGTGGCGTGGAGCCCAAGCGCCGGATCGAGTACCTGCCCGCGATCGAGGAGGCCCTGCAGTTGAGCGACCACGCGCCGTCGGCGGTGCTCGTGCACGAACGGGACGGTTTCGTCACGACCGTGGCCCAGGCGCGCGAGCGGGCCGGCGACGGCGGGCCCGCGTGGCTGTCGTGGACCGAGGCGCAGGACGGCGTGACGCCCGCGGAGCCCGTGACGGTCAAGGCCACCGACCCGCTCTACATCCTCTACACCTCCGGCACCACGGGCACCCCCAAGGGCGTGGTGCGGGACAACGGCGGACACGCGGTGGCCCTGAGCTGGTCCATGCGCAACATCTACGACATCGGCGCCGGGGACGTGATGTGGACCGCCTCGGACGTGGGATGGGTCGTGGGCCATTCCTACATCGTCTACGGGCCCCTGTTGGCCGGCGCGACCACCGTGGTCTACGAGGGCAAGCCCGTGGGCACCCCGGACGCCGGGGCCTTCTGGAAGCGCGTGGCCGAGCATGGGGTCAAGGTGCTGTTCACCGCCCCCACGGCGCTGCGCGCGATCCGCAAGGCCGATCCGCAGGGGGACCTCGTGCGCGAATACGACATCTCCTCGCTGCAGGCGCTGTTCGTGGCCGGTGAGCGACTGGACCCGGAGACCCACCGCTGGGCCTCGGACGTGCTCGGGGTGCCCGTGGTGGACCACTGGTGGCAGACCGAGACCGGGTGGGCCATCTGCGCCAACCCCTTCGGGATCGAGAAGCTGCCAATAGTGTCGGGCTCGCCCACGGTCCCCGTGCCCGGGTTCAACGTGGAGATCCTCGACCCCGTGGGTGAGCCGCTGGGTCCGGGGGAAGAGGGCAACATCGCGGTGCGGCTGCCCCTGCCGCCGGGCACCCTGGTGACCCTGTGGCGCAACGACGAGCGGTTCGTGTCCTCCTACCTCTCGGCGTTCCCGGGCTACTACGCCACGGGGGACTCGGGCTACATCGATGAGAACGGGTACGTGTTCGTGATGGGCCGCACCGACGACGTCATCAACGTCTCCGGGCACCGGTTGTCCACGGGGCACATGGAGCAGGTCGTGGCGACCCACCCGGACGTGGCCGAGTGCGCGGTGATCGGTGTGAACGATCCTCTCAAGGGTCAGCGCCCCAGCGGGTATGTGGTGCTCAAGACCGGATCGGACATCGAACCCCAGAAGCTGCGCGAGGACCTCGTGGGCATGGTGCGTTCGCAGATAGGGCCCGTGGCGGACTTCAAGGACGTGGCCGTGGTGGACGCCCTGCCCAAGACCCGCTCGGGGAAGATCCTGCGCAAGACCATGCGTCAGATGGCGGACGGGGAGAAGTACACGGTGCCCTCGACCATCGAGGACGATTCCGTACTTGAGGCGCTGCACGCCGTGCTGGCACCGCGCGAGCAGGGGTAGCGGCTCGCGCGGACCGACAGGATCCGCGCGGGCACTCCGCAGTCGCGTAGACACTCTGACTCCGCACAAACACTCCCCGCCCGCGCGATCAAGGACCGCTCGCGGGGTGTTGCCACCCGCCGTCCGGTGACTCGGCAGGCGCGGTGGACGGGGACCCAGGCCCTCGCCCTGAGTACGAGCAGACGGCTCGTGGCGCTGCAAGTCCTGCGCGGCCTGGCGATCCTGGGCACCCTGTTGACCAACATCTGGCTCTTCTCGAGCTCGTCCGTAAGCAGTCTCGCGGCCCTGGTGGTCGCGGCGGGCCTGGCCACGAGTCCCCAGGCCTAGAAGATCTGGCTCTGGATCGGCCTGGCGCTGCACGCCGTGATGATCACGGTGCTCACCCTGCTGCCCGGCCAGTCCTCGAGCCGTTCGTCCATCGGCGCCGGCGATCCTGGGCGCCGTCGGCAACGGCGGCGGTGGGCTGCGCAACACCGAGTCGTACGGGGGATGGTCGCGGAAGGCCTGGGGACTTTCGTGGCCGTGCGCTTCGACATCCCATCATGTTCACGATGGGTCTGGGCCTGTTCCTCGTGGGCGCCTTGGGGTTCCTGGTGGGCCTGCCCCTGGACATCGCGTGCCGCACCCTGTGGGCGGAAACCACGAGCTCCCTGTCCCGTTACGGGACCTCGTCCATGGTGGCCTTCGGCGTGCTCGGGCTGGTGGCCGCGTTCTACGCGCGCCGTACCCGCACCGGGGCCCCTGAAGATGCTGAGGCACCGCGCGCACCGCGGGCTCGTGGCCAGGGTCCACGTCCCGCTCTCACGACGGCGCCGCGAGCGCCGTCGTGCCCGCGCGGAAAGCAGCGCCGTGACCTCCGAGTAGTCCCCCCCCCACGACCGATCGACCACGTGACGGGTGGCGCCGCTGGGTTCAGCGGCGCCACCCGTATTCCAGTTCGGGGCGCCCGGGGGTGCCGTGTCGCGCCCGCCGCTCCACGGATCCCGCCGCGCACAGGTGCTCGAGGTAACGCCGCGCGGTCACGCGGGCCAGCCCCAGTTCACGGGCGAGCTCACCCGCGGAGTGGTAGTCGGGGGCCTCCCGCAGGAAGCCGGCGACCGCTTCGAGGGTGTCGGGAGCGAGACCCTTGGGCGGCGCGGGAGCGGGGTGAGCAACCAGGGCGGCGAAGATCCGGTCGAGCTCCGCTTGCTCGATCGCGGCGTCGTCCGGCGTGGCCGCCGCGAGCACCCGGTGGTAGGCGGCGTAGGCCTCGAGCTTGCGCCGCAGCTCGTCGAACGTGAACGGTTTCACGAGGTAGCCCACCACCCCCACCGCGGTGGCGTCCCGCACCGTGGCCACGTCCCGGTGTGCGGTGACGATCAGCAGGTCCACGGCCGCGCGCTGTGCTCGCAGGGCCCGGGCCACCTCGAGCCCGGAGATGTCCGGGAGCGTGAGGTCCAGCAGTACGAGGTCCACCGGGGTCGACGACGCCGCCCGCTCCCGCACCGCGCGCACGGCCGCCGTGCCGTTGCGCGCGACCCCTGCCACCTCGAATCCCGCGCAGCGGGCCACGTACTCGGCGTGCGCGGACGCCGTCAGGGCTTCGTCGTCCACCACGAGCACGCGGATCATCGGTTCTCCTTTCGATCGAGGGCGGGGTGCTGCGCGGGGATGTCCACCGAGAACACTGCGCCCGCCTCGTGGGACACCGTGAGTTCTGTACCCCAGCCCTCCACCGCCCGGCGCACGACGTCCAGGCCCACCCCGCGGGGTGCGTCCGTGGCGGGCTTGGTGGTGACCCCGGGGTCGAAGAGCCGCTCCCGGACGTCCGGTCGGATGCCGGGCCCGTTGTCGGCGACCGTGAGGTGCACGAACCGCCCGTCTCGGGACGGGACGAGTTCCACCTCCACGGTGGGCGGTTCGTCGTCCGGACGTTCGTCCCGTTCGACATCGCTGACCGCATCCACGGCATTGTCGACGAGGTTGCCGAGGACGCTCACGAGCTCGGAGGGGTCCACGGCGAGCGGTGGCACCCGCTCGTGGGTCACGACCACGAGTTCCACGCCGCGTTCGTGGGCCGTGGCGGTCTTACCCGCGAGCAATGCCGCGACGTACGGGTCCTCGATCTCCCGGGCGGTCACACCCAATCGCACTGACCCCTCGAGGGTCGAGGCCGCGAATTCCCGGGCCTGGGGGTAGCGCTCGAGTTCGAGCAGCGAGACCACGGTGTGCATCCGGTTGGCGTGCTCGTGGGTCTGGGCGCGCAGCCCGGCGGCCATCGTGCGCACGGTGTCCAGCTCGCCGGACATCCTGCTCAGCTCCGTCTGGTCCTGGACCATCAGCACACGCAGCCCGGAGTCCTCCGAGACCCGGGTGCACGAGGCCACCAGGGTGCGTCCTGCCACGGTGCAGCGTTCGTCCGCGAACGTGCCCGCCCGGGCGAGCAGCTCGGCCACGGCCGGGGGCACGGGCTCGGCGGCGGGGCGGCGTCGTCGTCGGGCGATCCCGCGTGAACCCGAGAGACCGCGACCGCGTCGTGGGCTCCCGGGGCCGGAGCGGGCGTTGTCGTACGGCTCGAAGCGGGCGTCCTCCGGCGAGGAGCCGCGCTGCTCGCCGGGGGTGACGCCGAGCAGCTCACCGGCGCGCGTGTTGCTCAGCACCGGGCGGTCGGCGGGGTCCAGCAGCACCAGCCCCTCCCGTGCGCGGGACAGCACCGCGCGGTTGAGCGCGAGACCGCGCACGAGGGATTCGGGGGAGCGCCCGTCCGTGACGCGGTTGAGGTAGCGCGCCACCAGGACGCAGACCACCGAGGCCGCCGCGAGCAGCGCACCCACGATCAGGGCGAGTCCTGGCAGCTCGTGGCGGCTCTCCGCGGCGATCCGGTTCACGAGCACCCCCGAGGACACGAGTCCGATGATGGTCCCGTCCCGGTCCCGCACGGGCGCGATCGTGCGCACGGAGGGACCCAGCCGACCCACCTCGGTCGCGGTGTGCACCTCGCCGCGTAGCGATTGCGAACGGTCGCCCAGGTACTGCTGACCCACGAGGCCCTCGTCGTGGTGGGTGATCCGGGTGCCGTCCGGGGTCATGATCGTGATGAAGTCCACCGCGGTGTCCCGTTCGAGGGTGCTCGTCAACTCCTGCAGCCTCGGGTGGGGGTCGGAGGAGAGCAGTGCGTCCCGCACGAACGGATCGTCCACGAGTGTTCCCGTGGCCACCCGCGTGACCGCCTGGGCCTGCTCCGTGACCCGAGTGTGGGTCTGCCACACCATCACACCGGCCACCACGAGCGAGATGACTACCACGAGCCCCAACTGCAGGGCGAGGAAACGGCGGGCGAGGGACATGGCGGCTCCGAGCGAATGGTGCGGGTCGTGCGGGCGGGCAGTGGGAGGTCCGCGGCGGGCACTGTGATCCCGGTCATGAACGATATGACCACAACGCGACGCGGGCGCGGATGCTGCGTGAGGCTGGTCACCATTCCACCACCGAACCACCTCCGATCCGTCAGGAGACACCATGTCAGACACGCGCGTCCGGGGCAGCGTCCCCGGGGGAGCCCGCGCCGCGGGCGCCGGTCCGCGGAAGAAGGACCGCACCCACTACCTCTACATCTTCGTGATCGCCGGCGTGGTGCTCGGCGCGCTGATCGGGTTGTTGTTCCCGGACGTCGGTGTGGCGCTGAAGCCGCTCGGCACGGGGTTCATCGCCCTGATTAAGATGATGATCGCACCGGTGATCTTCTGCACGATCGTGCTCGGGGTGGGGTCCATCGCCCACGCCGCCACGGTGGGCAAGGTGGGTGGGCTCGCGCTGACCTACTTCATCGTGATGTCCACGTTCGCGCTCGCGATCGGTCTGGTGGTCGGCAACATCGTCCAGCCCGGATCCGGACTGGACCTGGCCAACGCGCACTACGACTCCTCGGGGCTGGCCTCCGGGGGAGACCACTCGGCCGAGGGCGGTGCCGTGGGCTTCGTGCTGGGCATCGTTCCCACCACGCTGTTCTCCGCCCTGACCTCCGGGAACATCCTGCAGACCCTGCTGGTCGCGCTGCTCGTGGGCTTCGCACTGCAGGCCATGGGGGAGTCCGGCAAGCCCGTGCTCAAGGCCGTGACCTACATCCAGGCGCTCGTGTTCCGGCTGCTCATGATGGTCATGTGGCTCGCACCCATCGGTGCGCTCGGGGCGATCGCCGCGGTGGTCGGTGCCACCGGCATGAAAGCCATCGTGTCCATGATTGGGCTCATGCTCGCGTTCTACGTCACGTGCATCCTGTTCATCGTGGTGGTCCTGGGGTTGATCCTCAAGCTCGTCTCCGGGGTCAACATCTTCTCGCTCATGAGGTACCTGGCCCGCGAGTACCTGCTGATCTTCTCCACGTCCTCCTCCGAGGCGGCCCTGCCGCGGTTGATCGCCAAGATGGAGCACCTGGGTGTGTCCAAGCCGGTCGTGGGTGTGGTGGTGCCCACGGGTTACTCGTTCAACCTGGACGGCACCGCGATCTACCTGACCATGGGCGCGCTGTTCGTCGCGGACGCCATGGGCAAGCCGCTGGCGCTGGGGGAGCAGATCACGCTGCTGCTGTTCATGATCATCGCGTCCAAGGGTGCGGCCGGTGTCTCCGGCGCGGGCATCGCCACACTGGCCGCCGGCCTGCAGTCCCACCGCCCGGACCTCGTGGACGGCGTGGGATTGATCGTGGGGATCGACCGCTTCATGTCCGAGGCCCGCGCCCTGACCAACTTCTCCGGTAACGCGGTGGCCACCCTGGTGCTGGGCACGTGGGTCAAGCAGGTGGACAAGGACCGGGTGCGCCGGGTGCTCTCGGGTGCCGAGCCCTTCGACGAGGAATCCCTCACGGTGGACCCGCACGGCTCCCCGACCGCCCCGGAGCAGGCCCTCGAGGGACATCCGGAATCCCGGCCCGTGACCCCGCGGGAGCACTGACTCCCCAGGTCACGCCGCCGAGCCCCCGTACCGGGCCCCACCGTCACCGCGGTGGGGCCCGGTGCATGTCCACGTTCGTGCGGGGGAGCGCAGCTGGTACCGGTCGGGTGCACCCCCGGGCGGTAGGGTAGGGCGTTGAGACTTGAACGGACGCCCAGGAAGGAAGGCTGTCGCCCGTGAGCAACGCCAGTGATGAGACGCCCCAGCAGAACCCGGCGTCGGACGCCGTAGGCCCCACCGGCCGCCCCGTGCGGACCTTCCCGGACCCGCCCGAGCTCACGGAACACGGCCCCGCCCGCATCATCGCGATGGTCAACCA
>NZ_JABFAW010000001.1:260563-325560 GCF_017168375.1 Kocuria sp. KRD140 | reverse complement strand
CATCGCGATGGTCAACCAGAAGGGCGGGGTGGGTAAGACCACGTCCACGATCAACCTGGGGGCCGCGCTCGCCGAGCTGGGGCGCAAGGTGCTGCTCGTGGACTTCGACCCGCAGGGCGCGCTGTCCGCGGGCTTCGGGTCCAACCCCCACGAGCTGGACCTGACCATCTACAACGTCATGATGGACCGTTCCGTGGACGTGTGGGATGTGGTGCAGCAGACCCATGTGGAAAACGTGGACCTGTTACCCGCCAACATCGACCTCTCCGCCGCGGAGGTCCAGCTCGTGACCGAGGTGGCCCGCGAGCAGGTGCTCGCGTCCGCGCTGCGCAAGGTCGAGGACTACTACGACGTCATCCTGATCGACTGCCAGCCGTCCCTGGGGCTGCTCACGGTCAATGCGCTCACGGCCTCCCACGGCGTGATCATCCCGCTGATCTGCGAGTTCTTCGCGCTGCGCGCGGTCGCACTGCTCGTGGATTCGATCTCTAAGGTCCAGGAGCGGATCAACCCCAAGCTGCAGATCGACGGCGTGCTGGCCACCATGTTCGACTCCCGCACCCTGCACTCGCGCGAGGTCATCGCGCGCATCGTGGACGCGTTCGGGGACAAGGTCTTCGACACCGTCATCAAGCGCACCGTGAAGTTCCCGGACGCCACCGTGGCCGCGGAGCCGATCCTCAACTTCGCGAGCAACCACCCCGGTGCCGAGTCCTACCGTCAGCTCGCGCGCGAGCTGATCTCGCGCGGCGGGGCGCCGTGATCCCCACGCACCCGTGAGCACCATCGAGCTCGAGGCGAATGCGGCGTCGGGTGGGTCCTCCGGCGAGCCGTCGGACGCGCCGTCCGGGGCGGCCGCGGGTTTCACCGTTGCGCTCGAGAACTTCCAGGGTCCGTTCGACGTCCTGCTGTCCCTGATCGCCAAGCACGAGATGGACATCACCCAGGTGTCCCTGTCCGCGGTCACGGACGAGTTCATCCAGTACGTGCGAGAGTTGCAGGAGATCGCCTCGCCCAAGGCGCTCGACGAGGCGAGCGAGTTCCTCGTGGTCGCGGCCACCCTGTTGGATCTCAAGGCGGCGCGCTTGTTGCCGCGCGGCGAGGTCGAGGACGAGTACGACGTCGAAGTGCTCGAAGCGCGCGACCTGCTGTTCGCACGCCTGCTGCAGTACAAGGCGTTCAAGGAGGTCGCGGGGCAGCTCAACGCGCGCTTCGCCGCGGAGTCCGTGCGGATCCCGCGCCACGTGGACCTGGACCCCGCGGTCGTCACGGCCCTGCCGCCGCTCATGTGGACGCTCACACCCGGTCAGCTCGCGCACCTGGCCGTCGTGGTGCTGGACCCCGAGCGGCACGTCCCTGAAGAGGTCGACGTCGCTCACCTCCACGGCGCGCGGGTGCGGGTCGCGGACGAGGCCGAGACGATCGCCGAGGCGCTGCGGGACGGCGAGGAACACACGTTCCGGTCACTGATCGCGGACGCGACGTCCACGCTCGTGATCGTCGTGAGGTTCCTGGCCCTGCTCGAGATGTACCGAGACCGGGTGGTGCGTATGCGCCAGGACGAGGTGCTTGGACCCCTGCTCGTGCGCTGGGACGGCTCCGACGACTGGACCGCCGATTCCCTGAGCAGCGAGTACACGGGCGCGGAGGCGGATCCGGCGGCGAGCGCCGGGGAACAAAACCTGGGAGAATGATTCCCGCACAGGATCGGTGTGAACCGTACCGAAGGAGATGATGAGCGCGTGGCGGAACCCAGCCCCGCACGACCCCCCAATGTCGACATCGTCGACACCCACGACTCGGAACAGTCCACAGGGCTCGACGACGCGCAGTTGTATTCGGCCCTGGAGGCCGTGCTCATGGTGGCCGCGGCCCCCGTGCAGCTCGAGGAGTTCGCGCGCGTCACGGGCGAGCCCGTGCACCGGGTACGCAGCGCCTTGGAACACCTCAAGGCCGACTACGACGGCGTGATCGGAAACACCCCGGCGCACTCACCACGGGACGGCGCCGCCGGATATGATGGACGGTCGGCCTCCCGTGACGACGCGGTGCCCGCCGCCCGCGTGCGTGGTTTCGAACTGCGCGAAGTGGCCGGCGGGTGGCGAATCTACTCCCGCAGCGAGCATGCGCAGCTCGTCACGGACTTCGTGGTGGAGGGCAGCAGCTCGCGGTTGTCGCAGGCCGCCCTGGAGACCCTGGCCGTGGTGGCCTACCTGCAACCGGTCTCCCGTTCCCGCGTCTCGGCGATCCGCGGCGTGAACGTGGACGGCGTGGTACGCACCCTGGTGCAGCGCGGGCTGCTTACGGCCCACGAGCGCGAGGAAGCCACGGGCTCCGTCCTGTACTCCACCACCCCGCTCTTCCTGGAAAAACTCGGTCTCGGCTCGCTGGACGAGCTCCCGGACATCGCACCCCTGCTGCCGGGAACCGACCAACTTGACGACATAGAGGACTGATCGACGCATGGCACAATCACGCAACAACCCATCCCGCGGCGGGGGAGCCCGCGGCCCCCAGGGTCGCGGCAAGGGCTCCAAATCCGGGCCCAAGGCCGGCTTCCGCTCGGGTCCCGGTAAGGCCTCCGGATCCCGCTCGGGCGACGCAGCCGGGCGCGGCTACTCCAAGGGCCCGGGTGCCGGGCGCGGCAAGGCGGCGGGCAAGCCCAAGGCCGCGGCGTCCCGCAAGGGACCCCAGAAGCCTCGCGCGTTCGCGGGCGTGGACAAGTACGAGCGCCGCGCGGCGGCAATCAAGGAGCACGGCCCGCACCGGCGTCGTCGTCCCAAGAACCCGCCCGTGGACCGGCTGGAGGTGCACGACGAGAACGGCGTGCGGCTGCAGAAGCTCATGGCCCAGGCGGGCGTGGCGAGCCGGCGCGTGTGCGAGGAGATGATCCAGGACGGGCGCGTGTCCGTGGACGGTGAGATCGTCACCGAGCTGGGCGTGCGCGTGGATCCTGTGCTGCAGGCCGTGCACGTGGACGGGATGCGCATCCAGACCGACGAGAAGCTCGTCTACTACGCGTTCAACAAGCCCGCCGGTGTGGTCTCCACCATGGAGGACCCGGACGGCCGGCGCTGCGTGAGCGACTTCCTGGACCCGCGCAAGCACGAACGCGTGTTCCACGTGGGCCGCTTGGACGTGGAGACCGAGGGTCTGCTGCTGCTCACCAACGACGGCGAGCTCACCAACCGCCTGACCCACCCCTCCTACGAGGTCCCCAAGACGTACCTGGTCCAGGTGCACGGGCCCGTGGAGAAGGGTGTGGGCAATCAGATGAAGCAGGGCATCCGGCTCGAGGACGGCGATGCGAAGGTGGACGACTTCCGCCTCGTGGACTCCACCCCCGGGCACGTGCTCATCGAGGTGGTGCTGCACTCCGGGCGCAACCGGATCGTGCGCCGCATGTTCGACGCCGTGAACCACCCCGTGGAGAAGCTCGCGCGCACCCACGTGGGCCCCATTGCGATCGGGGACCAGCGCCAGGGCACCGTGCGCAAGCTCTCGCACACCGAGGTGGGCAACCTCCTCGCGTCCGTGGGGATGTGATCGTGGTTCCCGTGACAGCATCCACGACCGGACCGGTGCTGGTCATCGGTTCCGGTCTGCTCGGGGCGAGCATCGGCCTTGGCCTGCGGCACCTGGGTGTGAGCGTGTACTTGCGGGACTCCTCGCCCACCACGGAGGCCGTGGCCCAGGACATCGGCGCGGGGCGCAGCGTGCGCGCCGCGGGCGGGGACGTGCCCGAGCCCGTGCTCGTGGTGGTCGCGGCCCCTCCGGACGTCGTGGCCGAGCTCGTGGTGCAGGCACTGACCGATCACCCGGGTGCCACGGTGCTGGACATCGCCTCCGTCAAGGCCCCCATCCTGGCCGCCGTCACGGCGTCCGGTGCGGACCTCACCCGGTACGTGGGGACCCACCCCATGACCGGGCGGGAGAAGTCCGGGCCCGTGGCCGCGCGCGGGGAGTTGTTCACATCCATGCCGTGGGTGATCTGCCCCGGTCCTGAGACCGGTGCGGGCGCCATCACGGCGGCGAAGAACCTCGCGGTGGACCTCGGCGCCACGATCACGGTGTTGGACCCCACCGAACACGACGAGACCGTCGCGCTGATCTCCCACGTACCGCAGGTGATGTCCTCCCTGCTGGCCTCCCGCTTGCAGGACACCCCGCTGCACCACCTGTCCCTCGCGGGGCAGGGGTTGCGGGACACCACCCGGATCGCGGGCTCGGACCCCGGCCTGTGGGTGCAGATCCTCTCCGCGAACGCCCGGCCCGTGGTGCGCTCGCTGTACGAGGTGCGCGAGGACATCGAACGGCTCATCGCCACGCTGGAGGACCCGGCGGCGGACGGTGCGCGATTGGACATCGCCCAACTCATGGCCGAGGGCAATGCGGGCCAGGCGCGGATCCCCGGCAAGCACGGCGGGGCACCGCGGGCCTTCGCGACCTTCACCGTGGCCGTGGACGACACCCCCGGGACCATTGCCAAGTTGCTCACGGAGATCGGGGAGATCGGAGTCAACCTGGAGGACCTGCGCCTGGAACACTCACCCGGGCAACCGGTGGGCCTGGTCGTGGCCTCGGTGGATCCCAACCGCCGGGAAGGCCTCGTGGACGAGCTGCAGGAACGCGGCTGGAAGGTGGTGCAGTGATGAACGCATGGGACACGAACGCGCGACTCGTGGTCGCGATCGACGGGCCCTCGGGCTCCGGGAAGTCCTCGGTGTCCAAGGAGGTGGCCCGCCGCTTCGACCTGGCCTACCTGGACACGGGAGCCATGTACCGCGCGGTGACCTGGTGGTGCCTCGAATCCGGGGTGGATCTCACCGATCCGCAGGCCGTCACGGCCGCAACCGAGACCGTCCCCCTGGAGATGGGCACCGATCCCCACGAGGAGCGGATAACGGTGGCCGGGCAGAACGTGCGCACGGCGATCCGCGGTAACCGGGTCACGGACCACGTCTCTGCGGTCTCCACGACCATCCCCGCCCGCGAGGTCCTGGTGCGCATGCAGCAGGACATCATCCGGGACAGCGGGTACCGGATCGTGGCCGAGGGCCGGGACATCACCACGGTCGTGGCCCCGGACGCCCAGGTGCGGATCCTGCTGACCGCCTCGGAGGCCGCGCGGATGGCGCGGCGGGGCAAACAGGTGGGCGCAGCGGCGTCGTCGGACCTGGAGGCCCGTGTGGTGGGCAGGGACGCCAAGGACTCCACCGTGGTGAACTTCACTACGGCGCAGGACGGTGTGCACCTGCTCGACTCCTCCGAACTGACCATGGAACAAACGGTGCAGGGCGTGATCGACCTGATCATCCGCGCCACCACACACGACGGGGCGCTCGCCGCGCCTCACGACACGGGCGCCAACGCCCCCGAGGAAGCGAGGTAACCATGAGCGCATCGGACGAGCCCACGGTGGACTCCTACGAACAGTCCGTCCTGGGCGGGGGCAACGAGGACATCTCCCAGCGCCTGGCCGCGATCGACGACGCCGAGGCCGAGGCCCGTGCGCAGGCCCTGCGCGAAGGGCTGGCCGACTACGAGCTGGACGACGAGGACGCCGCGCTGCTCGCGGACTGGGTCGACGGAGACGACGAGCGGGACGCCCGCCGCCCCGACCCCGTGGTGGCCGTGGTCGGCCGGCCCAACGTGGGCAAGTCCACACTGGTCAACCGCGTGATCGGGCGCCGCGAGGCCGTGGTCGAGGACACCCCGGGCGTCACGCGCGACCGCGTGTCCTACAAGGCGGAGTGGAACGGGAAGAACTTCACCCTGGTGGACACCGGCGGGTGGGAGCAGGACGCCAAGGGCATCCACAAGCGCGTGGCCGATCAGGCGGAGTTGGCCGTGGAGAACGCGGACGCCGTGCTGCTCGTGCTGGACGTGACCGTGGGGGTCACCGCGACCGACGAGGCCGTGGTGTCCATGCTGCGGCGCGTGACCAAGCCGATCATCGTGGTGGCCAACAAGGCGGATTCCCCGCAGCTCGAGATCGAGGCCACCGCGCTGTGGTCCCTGGGCATGGGGGAGCCGTTCCCGGTCTCCGCGCTGCATGGCAAGGGCTCTGGCGACGCGCTGGACGCCCTCGTGGCGGCGCTGCCCGAGTACTCGGAGGTGGCCGAGGCCGAGCTCGAGGGTGGACCGCGCCGCGTGGCCCTGATCGGGCGGCCCAACGTGGGCAAGTCCTCCCTGTTGAACAAGCTCGCCGGTTCCGAGCGCGTGGTCGTGGACGAGACCGCCGGCACCACGCGTGACCCCGTGGACGAGATCGTGATGCTCGGCGGGGAACCGTGGCGGTTCATCGACACCGCCGGCATCCGCCGCCGCGTGCACCTGCAGCAGGGGGCGGACTTCTACGCGTCGCTGCGCACCCAGACCGCTCTAGAACGCGCCGAGGTGGCCGTGGTGCTGCTCGCCGTGGACGAGGTGCTCTCCGAACAGGACGTGCGCATCCTGCAAATGGCCGTGGACTCGGGCCGCGCGCTGGTGCTCGCGTTCAACAAGTGGGACACCCTGGACGACGAGCGCCGGTTCTACCTGGAACGCGAGATCGAACGGGATCTGGCCCACGTGTCCTGGGCTCCCCGGGTGAACCTCTCGGCCAAGACCGGGTGGCACAAGGACAAGCTGGTCCCGGCGCTGCACACCTCCCTGGACTCCTGGGACCGCCGCATCCCCACCGGGCGGCTCAATGCGTTCCTGGGCGAGATCGTGGCGGCCCACCCGCACCCCGTGCGCGGTGGCAAGCAGCCCCGGATCCTCTTCGGGACGCAGGTGGCCTCCCGGCCGCCCAAGTTCGTGCTGTTCACCACCGGGTTCCTGGACCCCGGTTACCGCCGGTTCATCCAGCGTCGGATCCGTGAGACCTTCGGTTTCGAGGGCACCCCGCTGGAGGTCACCATGCGGGTGCGGGAGAAGCGCCAGCGCAAGCGCTGAGTGGTTGCCCCTACTGGCTCGGTTTCCAGTCGGCGCGGGCGGCTCGCGAGTCGCTCGCGCCGATGTGAAATTCGGGCAGGGTTGGGGTAATGTAACTCGGGTGTTCGGGGCCGGAAACGGTGTCGAACACGGTCGCGGGATGTGGCGCAGCTTGGTAGCGCACTTGACTGGGGGTCAAGGGGTCGCAGGTTCAAATCCTGTCATCCCGACAAAAAAGCCCAGGTGAGAGCAGGTTTCTCACCTGGGCTTCATCATGTCCGGCGGTCGTTTTTCGTGGTCCCCTTCTGGTCCCCCCGGCGCTCTCGCCGGCGGTCGCCTGTGGCCGAACGGAGCGCCTTGAACCCCCTTCCTTCACCGGACGGGGCACGGTCCGCGGCCGCAGCGTCGAGTACAGCGTGGGATTCGCGATCACCGGAAAGCTCCGCGATGCCATCGATCTGGTCCCGAAGAAGGTCTGGACCCCAGCACTCGATGCCAACGGCGGCGTTCGTGAGGGCGGCGACGTCGCCGAGCTGACCGGCCTCATCGACCCGAAGGTTCTCGCCAAGTGGCCAGCCGGGATGCGGGTGATCGTGCGCCGCGAACGCCCCCACCCCGGCGCGCAACTGTCTCTGTTCGAGGAACGCGACGGCTGGCGCTACGAAGTCTTCGACACCAACACCACGGCCGGCCATCTCGCCTTTCTCGAGGCCCGGCACCGGGCCCATGCACGGGTCGAGGACCGCATCCGCCACGCCAAGGACAGCGGCCTGGGACGGTTTCCGTCGCGGAAGTTCAACATCAACCAGACCTGGCTGATGATCACCCAGATCGCGGGCGACCTAACCGCGTGGACCCGCCTGCTCGGCTGCAGCGGCTCCGCCGCCATGTTGGCAACCTGCGAGCCGAAGGCGCTGCGCTACCGATTCCTCCACGTGCCCGCCCGACTCGCTCACAGCGCACGCCGACGTCGCCTTAAGATCCCGGGGTCGTGGCCCTGGGCAGCCGCGATCGTCGCGGTCTTCGCGCACATCGCCGCCATCCCGCAACCGGCCTGAGCTGGCCGGTGCGCCCCCGACATCACCACCCGGAGAACCGCAGCCCGACAGCGCCAGCCGGCCCGTCGTCGTACCCGCAGTCACTCCGCACACGGGCGCACTCGACCACACGGCTCCGACACGATCCCGACCGCCGTCATGAAAGACCGGGGCTAGCCCTGGGCCTCGCCGAGGCGCGCTTCGGGCGTGAGCTCGGCGCGGAGACCGCCGCCGGTCGCAGCCCGGGCAAGAGCGCGACCCAGCGCAGGTGCCTGCTTGAACAAATTGTGACCGGCCACGAAGAAGACAGAGCCTGCCTCCCACACGGCCACGCCGTCCTCACTCCACGGGAGGTCGGTCACCCAGCAGTGGAGGAAGTCGCGCGGCTCTGGGTGGAGACCGGGCAGCGCCCGTGTCACGTATTCGCGTGCGCGTTCGTCCAGCGATCGAATCGCCGCCGGGTCGATGAAAGTTCCGTCGTCGCGGACGCCGACGGTGTCGCTGAGTCCGACCGAATAGCTGCTGTTGCCCGGTAGCGGCGTCGCGTAGACGCCGACTTCGCCGAAGACGCCGCTGCTGTCCTGCAGGCACGCGACTCGTGTCGGGGCGGCGGCTTTCACGTCGAAGGTCAGCCGTACGTGTGCGGCGAGACGAACCGGCAGCGACAGGCCCACGCTGCGTGCCAGGCGGGCGGTTTCGCGGCCGGCGCACACGACCACCTTGGAGTAGACAGCCCGGTCGGTGACGCTGCGCACCTCGACCGTCCCGTCGGCGCGGGGATCGATGGAGATGACCTCACTGGTGGTGACCGCATCTGCGAGGGCACCCGTGAGTGCCGTGATCGCGGCGCGGGTGCGGATCGCGCCGCCCGACTCGTCGAGCACCGCTGGCCCCGAGTACCCAGCGAGCAGCGGCATCCGCTGGGCGACCTCGGCCGCGTCGATCTCGTGCGCTTCCACGCCGCCGACCTGGTCGAGCACCCGCAGCCGCGCCAGGGCGCTGTCTCCGATCGCCAGGACACCGTCTGATGAGACCAGCTCGACGTCGAAGCGTTCGGCCCACTCATCCCATACGCCGCGGCTTTCGCGCGCGAAAGCGACGAGTCGCGGGTCGTCGTGGGCATGCCGGAAGATCCGCGACTCGCCTGCGGACTGACCCGTCCCGGGCAGACCAGCCTCGTACAAGCGCACCGGCACGCCCTGCTCCTGCAGCGCGTACGCCGTCGACAGACCGACGATCCCGCCCCCGATCACTGCTACCTCGGGTGAACGCGTCGTGGTAACGCCGTTGTCAGTTCCTGTCATCGCGGTTCCTCGATCTGTTGGTGATGAGCGATAGGCCACAAGAGAAGGGGCCGCTGCCACGACGTCAGCGGGCTGTGTAAGCCCGAAGTCACCGCGCGCAACGACCCCTCCTCTCTGGGCCAGTACTGCCGGTCTGTGGTGTCAGGCGGGAAGTTTGGAGCCCAGGACGTCCAACTTCTCGATCGTGGGCTCGCTGAACAGTTTGCCGGTCTGCTCGCCGAGAGCGGTCGCAACTGCGCCGGACAGGTGCGCGTCGCGGCCGACGTCATCGGGGAACACGTCGAAGATCCCGAAGGAGGACGGACCGAGACGGATCGCGAACCACGCGACGGTGGCCGGTTCCTCCTCGACGAGCCCTCGCCCGATGCCGAGGAATTCCTGGACCTCGTCTTCCTTGCCGGGCAGGGCCTCCAGCCTGACAAGCAGTCCCTTCGTGACGCTCATGACATCACCTCTTCCTGGGCCGAATTGCTCGCAAATTTCACCACGATTGTATCGCAGAACACAGGCAGGTCATCGGGCGAGCGGCTGGTGATCAGGTTCCCGTCCACCACGACGTCCTGGTCGACGACGTCAGCACCGGCGTTGCGCAGGACCGTGCGGATGCTCGGGAAGGACGTCAAGGTGCGGCCTTCGACCACACCGGCCTCGATCAGCGTCCACGGCCCGTGACAGATTGCCGCAACGGGCTTGCCGCTTTCGACGAACTCGCGGACGAAGGAGACCGCGTCGGGGTCAACCCGGAATTGGTCGGGATTCACCGTGCCGCCCGGGAGAAGCAGGGCGTCATAGTGGGTGACAGAGGCGTCCGCGACCAACCCGTCAACGGTGAACGTGCCTGCTGCATCCAGATCGTTCTCACGCGCCCGAATCTCACCGTCATGGATCGACAGCACCTCGGTCTGTGCGCCAGCCCGCTCCAGTGCCTCGCGGGGCTGTTCGAGCTCGACTCGCTCGACCCCGTCGGCGGCGAGGATGGCGACTCTCCTGCCCTATAGCGTCTCGGACATATCAACTCGCCTGAAGATCCCGGAGACGTGGCCCTGGGCAGCCGCGATCGTCGCGGTCTTCGCGAACATCGCCGCCATCCCGCAACCGGCCTGAGCTGGCCCGTCCGCCCCCGACATCACCACCCGGAGAACCGCAGCAAGGCAGCGCCAGCCACAAGATCGTCGTGCTGCTCGTGGGCAACAGGTTCCACGCCGCCGTAGCGCCTCTCACGGTTCTGGCCGCGAAGTGAGCTTGCCCACGAGGGGGACCAGAAGGGGACCAGAATCATGCACTCCATGCATCTCGTGACGTGTTCTGCATGATCTGACGCCAGGAATCACGCAGAATCCGGTCTGGCCGGAGCAGTCTGGACGTCTGGGGGTCAAGGGGTCGCAGGTTCAAATCCTGTCATCCCGACCGAGTGAACCGGCTCCGGCCAGGCAGAAATCCTTGGCCGGAGCCGGTTTTTGGTGCACGGTCCCGCTCATGGCTACCACCCGAATTTCTAGCGGCGTTAGAGCACATTTCGGTGCGGCGAAGCTGTTTTAACTTCACTAGAAATCATGACCCGCCACTCGGCCGTTCCTCGTCACTCATCAGGTGTCCCGCGTGAGCCGCACCCATCCGTCGGACAGCGCAGCGCGCAGGCCCGCCTTGCGCGAGACCGCGGGCAGTGCGTGCGAAAGGCATGCCACGGCGTCGTACCCGGAGTGGTCCACGCCCGGCAGGACGTGCAGGTTCGTGTCGAAGCCCGCGGCCTGGAACGCGGCGACGCCCTCCTCGGCGGCGCCCAGCGCGCTCCACTCGGGCGGGTTCGTGGCACCGTCCACGTCCTGATCGCCCACCCACCAGTGCATGGTCGTGTTGCCGATGCACGGCCGGGCCTTCTTCTTGGTGGCCACCGGCGCGTTCGCTCCGCCGCCGCCGATGATCACCGCGCCGCCGTGCGTCATCCCGGGAATACCCCGGTCCAGCAGTTCGTAGGTGATGAACTCGGCGCCGCCGCTGTACCCCAGGAGCCAGATGTTGCTCGCGTCCACCTGCGGGTTCCGCTCGACGATGTGCTCGTGCAGCGCCCGGAAGTACTTGCCGTTCGCCTTGCAGTCCTCCCACCACGTGTAGCCGTCGCCGGAGCCGTCCTCGTCCGGCGTGTTCACGGCCACGAACATGAGGTCCCGGGCCCGTGCTGCCACCGCGAGCCGGGCCAGATCGCCCTCGTCCGGCCAGTTGATGGACGTGTCGTCCAGGTCCCAGTAGTCGCCGTCGAAGTAGTACATGATCCCCGCGGTGCCCGAGTCCCACACGTGGTACCACGAGCTCAGTCCGTTCGGCGCGGTGAAGTCCACGAAAGTTTCCGGTGCCACTGTCCCCCCTGAGATGATCCGCCCCGATTCCCCCGGCACGGCGCGTACCCGTCCAGTATGCCGCGCCCGCACCCCGGACGACGACGCCGCACCCCTCTGCCTTTATTGAGCTAAGGCGTGATCCGGTGCACCGAAGCTGCTTTTGCTCCATTAGAACGCGGGTGTGGCAGGCGGGGTGGCGCGAGTCATCGGGCAAATGCGCACGTCATGTACCCACCCGGGTGTGACCGTCCGGCGCTCAGCATGCTTAGGTGGAGGGACACGACGAAAGGGGTATCCCATGAGCAACGTCATCACCACGTACCTGCAGGACCACCACGCCGGATCGGCCGCGGGGGTGGATGTGTTCCGCCGTGTGGCCGAAGGCCACGGGGACCCGGAGGTGCGGGAACAGGTCGAGCGACTGGTCCCGGAGATCGCCCGCGATCAGAAGTCCCTGGAGGACATCATGTCCATGGTCGGGGCCAAGCCTGCCCTGCACAAGGATCTCCCTGCGAAGGCGGGGGAGAAGCTCGCACGCCTCAAGCCGAACGAGCGGATCAAGGAACGTTCGCCGCTGTCGGACATCGAGGAACTCGAGGGTCTCGTGGCCGCCGTGCACGCCAAGGGCCTCGGCTGGCGGCTGCTCCTGGAGGTCCCGGACGAGCGGTTGGACAAGGACCTGTTGCAGAACCTCTACGAGCGCGCGCAGGAGCAGGAGAAGACCCTCGAGTCGCTGCGTCTGGGCCAGGCCAAGAAACTCACGGAGTCCTGAGGACCAGACAGTAACGGGAGGAGGGACCATGACGACCGCCGATGACATGCCCGCCCTGCGACGTCGTACGAGCGCCAAGTGGCGCACGTACCCGCGGGACGTGTTGCCCATGTTCGTCGCGGAAATGGACTTCCCCACGCCGCCGGCCATCAAGGCGGCGCTACAGAATGCGATCGAGAACAGCGACACCGGGTACGCCACCCCGACCGACCGCGGCGCCGCGGAGGCGTTCGCGGACTTCGCCGCGCAGCGGTGGGGGTGGCGCCCGGACCCGGCGCGGATCTCCTACACCACGGACGTGAGCGTGGTGATCGTGGAGTCGCTGCGCCGTCTCATGGCGCCCGGCGACGGCGTGATCATCACCCCGCCCGTCTACCCGCCGTTCTTCGACCTCGTGGTCGAGGCCGGCGGGCGGGTCGTGGAGGTCCCGCTGCTCGACGACGCCGCGAGCTACCGTCTTGATCTGCGCGGCATCGACGCCGCCCTGCGCGCGGGTGCCCGCGGCGTGCTGCTGTGCAATCCCCACAACCCCGTGGGGCTCGTACATTCCCGCGAGGAGCTCGAACGGCTCTCCGAGATCGTGGCCGAGCACGACGGATTCGTGGTCAGCGACGAGATCCATGCCCCGCTCACGCATCACGGGACCAAGTTCACGCCATACCTTTCGGTGTCCGATGCCGCGCGCGCGCACGGCGTGGCCGCGGAATCGGGGAGCAAGGCGTTCAACCTGGCCGGTTTGAAGACTGCCATGTTCGTGGTGGATTCCGAACCCATGATGCGGTGGCTCGAGCAGTTGCCGGACGAGGTGTCCTACCGCACCGGCAGCTTCGGCCTGCTCGCCACGCGGGAGGGTTTCCGCAACAGCCTCGACTGGCTGGACGAGACGATCACCGCGATCCAGGACAATACCGAGCTGCTCGAGCGCGAAGTGAGCGAGAAGCTCCCGGGCGTCGTCGTGCGCCGAGGTCACGCGACCTATCTCGCGTGGCTCGACATGCGCGCCCTGGGATGGGGCGATGATCCCGCCGCCTACGCACTCGAGCACGCCGGGGTGGCACTGTCCAATGGACCCATGTTCGGTGGCGCGGGCAAGGGCTTCGCCCGGATGAACCTCGCGTGCGCGCCCGAGACCGTCGTGGAGGCGGTAGACCGGCTCAGCGGGGCCGCACACTGACCCCGGGTGGCCGTTCCGGGCGCTGAAGCGCCAGCCGTACGCCACGAGGGACCGCGGTCCACACCCGGTGACGGGGGGCGGGACGTGCGGTCCTCAGTCCACGGCAGGCTTCCGTGCGGGTTCCGGGTCCCGCTCCGTGCCGGGCGAATCCGCGGCCAGCTCGTCGAACGCGTACCGCTCCAGGGGAGTCCCCGTGAGATATGCCGATCGCGCGATCGCCATGGTCCCCACCGCGGACGTGATCAGGTGGATCGTGATGATGAGCACGACCTTGACCACGTTGGACACGGACGGCTGCAGCAGCAATGCCCCCGTCACCACGAACACGATGCCGAGCCCGCCCGCGGTCCCCACGGCCGAGACCCGCATGTACGCGTCCCGGAAACGGGCCACCCCCAGGGCGGCGGTCGCGAACACGAGGGCCCCGGCCACGATCAGGACGTTGCCCAGCACGGTCAGGATTTCGTTCATCGCTTCCCCCTGGTCAGAGCCCGTGCCAGGGACAGCGCGCTGAGGAATCCCACGAGCGCGGCCACGAGCACGATGTCGAAGGTGTACTCGTTGGCCACGCGCACACCGAACAACGCGATCAGACCGACGAACCCGAACAGCAACAGGTCACCCGCGACCGCGCGGTCCGCCTCCGTGGGTCCGCGCAGGATCCGGAAGGCCGCCGCGAGGCAGGCCACGGCGAGGATCACGATCCCCACGGTCACACCGATCATGACGTCCCTCCCGTGCGGCGCACCGCGCGCAGCAGTCGTGTCTCAAGTTCCCGGACCTCGACCCGCACGCTGTCGGCGTTACCCGAGTACAGCGAGTGGACGTACAGCGTGCGGATCTCGTCCTCGTCACGACGGCGCTGCGCCGCCACGGGTGCGTCGTGCATCCCCAGCGTGAGCGTGCCGGGGGTGAGCGTGATGAGGGCGGCCAGCAGGGTCACTTCCAGGTCCGAGCGGCAGCGCGTCCGCACGCGGGCCACACCGGGAGTCGAGTTCTGCCCCGGGGTCAGGTTGTCCCGCAGCACCGCGGTGCTCGAGGAGATGATCTGCCCGGCGTACCACACCAGGAACCCCACGACCCGGACAGGCCAGGTGAGCCAACTCATGAGTCCATCACCGCTTTCACGTAGGTCGAGGTGTCCAGCAGGCCCTCCGCGGCGGTCGTGGATACGCCCATGAGCACTTCCGCGCCGAGGCCCAGCGCGAGCGTCAGGCACGCGGTGACGACGGCGGGCCCCGCCAGGGCCGCGGAGATGCGTCGCCCGCTCGCGGTGGCCACGGCGCCGTCGTCACGGGTGGCCGGGGCAGGTTCCGGCACGGCCCCCGCACCGGAACCGGCAGTGCGGGCGGCGGGACCACCACCGGCCCCGGAACCGCCCCCGTTCTCGAGCGACGACTCGCGCGCGGAGCCCCAGAACACGCCGTTCCAGATCTTGAGCATCGACAGCAGCGTGATGAGACTGACCGCGAGCATCACGATCACCGCGATCACGTGACCGGTGTCGACCGCCGCGAGGATGAGCGAGAACTTGGCCACGAACCCGGAGAACGGCGGCAGCCCGGCCAGGGACAGCGCGGCCACGAAGAACGCGACCGCGATGACCGGTTCGCGCGTCGCCATCCCGGACAGCGCGCCGATCCTCCCGGTCGTGTAGCGCACCTCGATCGCGCCGGTGGACAGGAACAGGGAGGCCTTCACGATCATGTGGTGAAGCAGGTAGAAGATGCCCGCCGCGAGCCCGGCCAGGGTGAACAGTGCGACCCCCAGCAGGATGTACCCGATCTGGCTGATCATGTGGAACGCCAGGATCGAGCGTGTGGTCTTCTCGCCCACGGCGCCCAGCACGCCTGCGACCATCGTGAGGCAGCACAGTGCCACGCCGATCCACAGCCAATGGGCGTCGCCGTCGAAGACCACGGCGTAGATCCGGTAGATCGCGTAGCTGGCCACCTTGGTGTGCAGCCCGGAGAACAGCGCGGTGATCGCGGGGGAGGTGGCCGGATAGGCGACCGCGAGCCACCCGTGGATGGGGACCACCGCGGCCTTGATCGCCAAGGCGAACAAGCACACGGCGGTCGAGATCGCCACGGTGCCGTCGGTCGCGGCGCGGCCGGCCAGTTCGGCCATGTTCACGGTGCCCGCGGTGCCATAGATGAAGCCCACGCCCATGAGGAAGATCGTGGAGGTGAGCAGGTTCAGGGTCACGTACAACCGTGCACCCATGACCTGCCGCTCGGTGCCCCGGTGCCGCGCCGCGAGGACGAACAGCCCGTAGGACGGCAGCAGCATGACCTCGACGAACACGAACAGGTTGAACAGGTCCACGGTCAGCAGCGCGCCGTTCACGCCCGCCGTGAGCACGAGCACGAGCGGGGCGAAGTACACGGTGGCCGCCCGGCCGGAGGCGTAAGCGAACCACGAGCACACCAGAGTCAGCACCCCGGTGACCGTGAGCATGAGCGCGGCGAACATGTCCGCAACGAACGGGATGGAGATCCCCACGGGCCACTGCGCCACACCGTGGGCCACGGCCCCGCCGCTGCCGGCGAAATCGGTCACGAGCCACACGCCTCCGGCGATCACGAGCAACAGGGTCCCGAGGAGACCCGCGGCGTGCAGCACGCGGCGGTCGCCCACGATCAACAACACCGCGGACACGAGCAGGGGAAGTGCGACGAACAGAGGGAGGAGGGCGCCGCTCATGAGCGCACCTCCTCGGGCTTCGCCTCGGTGTCGTCGTCATCGTCCCGGCCGGTCACGGCCAGCACGAGCATCACGATCGTGATCGAGAACGCAATCACGATCGCCGTGAGCACGAACGCCTGGGGCAGGGGATCCGCCACGGTGGACAGGTCCTCGGGGGCACCGAAGGGCTCGTGGCGCCGCGCGCTGCCGCCCGCGGCCATGAGCACCACGTTGCCCGCGTGGCCCAGGAGCACGAAGCCCAGAATCACACGCAGCATCTCGCGCTGCATGAGCAGGTACACGGCACCGAACACGAGGAGTCCGGCGATCACGGCTGCGCTCATCGGGGGGTCACCTCTCCGGTCTCGTGGGTCGTGTGTGACGAACGGGTCGTCGCGGGACTCGCGGCGGTACCGCTCCGGGCGGCACGACGGCGCTCGCCGGCCCCGGCGCGCGCGCCCGGGGACGCGCCGGAACCGGGCTGGTCGTCCGGCCCCGCGGCACCGGGTTCGGGTTCGCGGGGCAGCACCTTGGTGGTGTCCGACGGCGGCCGCCCCAGCAGGTTGAACGCGGCCAGGATCACGCCGATCACCGCGAGGTACACGCCCCCGTCGAACACGAGCGCGGTGGTGATCTCGAATCCGAGGATGCGCGGGTGCAGGGGCCGCAGGAAGGACCCGTCCAGGTACCCCAGCAGGCCCGTGACGGTTCCTACGGCCACGCCGGCCCCGATCAACCACAGGTACGGCAGGCGCACGCGGGCGCGTTCGTCGGACGGCGCGGCCAGGTAGCTCAGAATGAAGCCGGCCCCGCCCACGAGCGCGGAGATGAAGCCGCCGCCGGGTTCGTGGTGTCCGCGCAGCAGCAGGATCACGGACATCGCCACGATCACGGGCCCGAGCAGGCGCGCGGCGGTGCGCACGAACACAGTGTTGGTCTCCGGGTCGCTCACGGGAGATTGCTCGTCGATCGGGGCGGGGTCGTCCGCGGCGGGGCGGCGCCCGTGCAGCAGGGCGGCGATCGTGAGCCCGGCGACACCCAGCACCGTCAGTTCGCCCAGGGTGTCCAGGGCGCGGAAGTCCACGAGGATCGTGTTGACCAGGTTGGACCCGCCGGTCTCGTTGTAGCCGTGGGTCAGGTAGTACTCGGACGCGGGTGAGGCCTCGCGCCGTCCGGTCAGCATCCACACGCCCGCGGTGGTCGCCAGCCCCGCGGCGCCCGCCACGAGCAGCGCGACCACGCGGCGTCGTGCGCCGGGAGAGGAGAAGCGCGCGGGCAGGCGGCGCAGCAATAGGACCATGACGCACACCGTGAGAATCTCCACGAGCAGCTGGGTCATGGCCACGTCCGTGGCGCCCAGGTCGAAGAACCACACGGTGATCGAGAAGCCCACCACCCCGGTCACCACGATCGCGGAGATCAGGCTGCGCGCGTTCATCATGGCCGCCACACCGCACGCGATCAGCAGCGCGAGCAGCCAGTCGAAGGGCTCGCTCGCCGCGATCCGCACCGGCGGCAACTCGGTCGTGCTCCACACGGCGAGCAGCGCGACGACGCTCAGGCACACCGCGGGGATCGACAGGTGCCGCGCGGGGGCGGGGCTGTTCGTCCACGAGCCCACGACGCCGCCGAGCCGGATGGTCCCATCGCGCGCCCGGTCCACGCCGTCCAGGGCGGAGAACGGGAAGGCGCGCGGGGCCAGGACGGCGTGCACGCGGCGTCGGGTGAGGACGAGTGCGGCACCCGAGGCGAGCACGGCGAGGGAGACGAACAGTTCGGGGACCGGGCCGTGCCACACCGCGAGGTGCTTCTCCACGGTGGACCCGGCGGCCGCGCTCGCACCCGCGGAGGCGAGTCCGTCCAGCAGGAACGGCACGAGACCCAGGACGAGCCCCGCGAGGGCACCCGAGGCGGGCGCGGCCCAGAAGGACACCGGGGCCTCGCGCACCACGGTGCCGTTGCGGCCACCGAGCGCGCCCAGCACGAGGCGCGCAGCGTAGGCGACCGTGAAGACCGAGGCGAGGGCGGCTGTGGCGGTGAGCAGCCACGGGGCCCACGCGGGACCGGGAGCCTCGAGGAAGGCCGCGAGCATGGACTCTTTGCTCACGAAACCGAGCAACAGCGGGATCCCCGCCATGGAGGCGGCGGCCAGCACCATGAGGGTGGCGGTCACGGGCATCCGCGGGTTCATCCGGGCCAGCTCGCGCAGATCCCGGGTGTGGGCGCTGTGATCGATCACGCCCACGCCCATGAACAGGGCGGACTTGAACAGCGCGTGCGCGATCGTGTGCACCACCGCGGCGGACAGTGCGGCCGTGGTGCCCACCCCGATCATCGCGGTTAACAGACCCAGCTGGCTCATGGTTGAGTAGGCCAGCAGTTCCTTGAGGTCGTAGCGGCGCAGCGCGGCCACGGCACCGAACATCGCGGTGACGAGTCCTGCCGTGACGAGCAGGACGGTCCACGCGGGAACTCCGGAGAAGACGGGGGAGAAGCGCAAGAGAAGGTAGATGCCGGCTTTGACCATGGCCGCGGCGTGCAGGTACGCGGAGACCGGGGTGATCGCGACCATAGAGTCCGGCAACCACGCCTGGAACGGGAACTGGGCGGACTTGGTGAACGCGGCGACCGCCACGAGGACGGCCACGAGCGTGGTCAGCCCGGGCTGCGCACCCCACACGTCGTGCGTCAGGACGGCGCTGATCCGGGTGGTGCCGGTGGCCACGATCATGACGGTGACGGCCGCGAGCAGCACGAGCCCGCCGGCCACGGTCACGAGCAATGTGCGGATCGCGGGTTCCCGTGCGCCGTCCCCCGAGCGTGCGATGAGCAGGAACGAACACAGCGTGGTGGCCTCCCACGCGACGTAGAACACCACGAGGTCGTCGGCGAGCACGAGGGCCAGCATGGCCGCCGCGAAGCCAGTCATGAGCGCATAGAACCCCGCGTGCTTCCCGCGATCGGCCCGGTCCGTGCGCTCGAGGTAGCGCGTGGCGTAACACAGCACCGCGGCCCCGATCACCAGGACCAGGAGGGAGAAGACCAGCGAGAGCCCGTCCAGGCGCAGGTCGAGCCCCACGTCCAGGGACGGGATCCACGGCAGCGACTCGACCACCGCGGGGGTGGGCTCGGCGGGGGAGTGCGCGGCGTCGTCGTACCCCAGCGCGATCAGCGCTGCGGCGCCGAGCAGGGGCACCGCGAGCAGCCATCCGACGTTGCGGCCGATCGCGCGGGTCAATAGAGGGGCGAGCGCGCACGTGAGGAGTGCGCCCGCGAGGCAGGCAAGTAGCAAGGGTCCACCTAGGTCCGGGGTGACATGAGGTCAGAGCGGGCCGGAGGACGGTGTGGGCGCTCACGAGCGCCGGCAACGGCTCCGGGGTCAGTGGACGGAGGCCGACGGCGGTGCGCCGGCCTGGTTGGCGCCCCACGAGGACACCTGGCCGTTCGTACCCACGGATCGGACGAGCAGACCCGGAGACACGCTGCCGCGAGGGACGGCGTGCGGGCGCGCGGCAGTGGCGATCGGGAACGTGGGCATCGCGATCGAGCCTAGCAAGAGCCCGCGGGGTGGGGAAGCGACCGGCCACCCGCATGGGCCGCCACCGGAATAGCTGACGTGTCCACAATGTTGTGCGTGGCATGGCCGTTGAACTGGGAATCGACACCTTCGGGGACGTCACGTGGGACGACGACGACCGCCCCGTCTCGCACGCGCAGACCGTCCGCAACGTGGTGGAGCAAGCGGTGCTCGCGGATCAGGTGGGGCTGCACTCGATCGGGATCGGGGAGCACCACCGGGACGACTTCGCGATCTCCGCCCCGGACGTCGTGCTCGCGGGGATCGCCACGCGCACCGAGCGGTTGCGCCTGGGCACGGCCGTGACGGTGCTCAGCTCGGACGACCCGGTGCGCGTGTACGAACGCTTCGCCACGCTGGACGCGCTGTCCCACGGGCGGGCTGAGGTCGTGCTGGGCCGTGGCTCGTTCACCGAGTCCTTTCCGCTGTTCGGATACGACCTGCAGGACTACGAGGCACTGTTCGAGGAGAAGCTCGCGCTGTTCGCGGCGCTGCGCACGAGTCAGCCGGTGACGTGGAAGGGCACGCTGACCCAGGACCTGCGGGACGTGAGCCTCTACCCGCCGCTCGAGAACGGACCGCTGCCCACGTGGATCGCGGTGGGTGGTTCCCCGCAATCGGTTGTGCGGGCCGCGCACTACGACCTCCCGCTCATGCTCGCGATCATCGGCGGGCCCGTGGAGCGGTTCTCGCCGTTCAGCGACCTCTACCGCCGCGCGCTCGCCGAGTTCGGCCATTCCGACAACCCCGTGGCCTACCACTCCTACGGGTACGTCGCCGACACCGACGAGCAGGCCCGCGAGGAGTTCTTCCGCCCCTACACGATCTCCACCGAGCGCATCGGAGCCGAGCGCGGGTGGCCCGCACCCACCGAGGAGTCCTTCCTGGAGGAGGTGGAGCACGGGTCCATGGCTGTGGGATCTCCCGAGACCGTGGCCCGTAAGATCGCCGCGGGCGTGCGGGCCCTGGGTGCCTCGCGCTTCGACCTGAAGATCTCCACGGGCCCGCTGTCCCACGGAAAGCTCATGCGTAGTATCGAGCTCTACGGCACGCGTGTTGCGCCCCTCGTGCGGGACATGCTCGCGGACTGATAAGCATGGACCCATGCCGAGCTCGCTTCCCGTCCTGATCCTCACCGGCTACCTGGGTTCCGGCAAGACCACGGTGCTCAACCACTTCCTCGCGACCGGCGGCGCGCGAATCGGTGTGATCATCAACGACTTCGGGGACGTGAATGTCGATGCCGCGCTCGTGGCGGGGCACGTTGCCGAACCCGTGTCGATCGCGGGCGGGTGCCTGTGCTGCATCGAGGACCCCCGCCAGCTCGACGACGCCCTGCGTGCGCTGTCCCGGCCCTCCCTCGAGCTCGACGCGGTCGTGATCGAGGGCTCCGGGATCGCCGAGCCCCCGGGGCTCATCCACATGGTCCTGGGCAGCGAGGTGCGCGACGTACGCTTCGGCGGGCTCGTCGAGGTGATCGCCGTGGCCCGCGTGGCGCTCGCGGAGGCCAGCGGCTGGGACCTCGCGCAGCACGTCAAGGCCGCGGCGGTCGTGCTGCTGACCACGACCGACCTCGCCGATCCCCGGGAGACCGCCGCGGTGCGCGAACGGATCGCGCACGCCAATCCCCACGCGCTCGTCATCGACGCGCCCCACGGGGCGGCCGATCCCCGGTTGTTCTTCGACGCCGCCGAGCACCCCGTACCCGAGGGCGGCCAGCTCGCGCTGTGGGAGTTCGGCCGGGCCCCCGGCCACGACCACCACGTCCACCACCGCGCCACGGCCCTGGACGCGCCCTCGGTCGTGGACCCCGCGGCGCTCGCCGAGCTGCTTGAGGACCCGCCCGCGTCCGTCCACCGGATCAAGGCGATCGTGGATGTCGCCGCGGGCCGGGGGATCCGCCGGTTCGTGGCGCACTCCGTGGCGGGATACGTCTCGGTGGACCGGGTGTCACGGCCCTCCGACGAGCCCGCGCGGTCCCGGGTCGTGGCCATCGGCCTGGAGTGCGACGACGCCGCACTGCGCCGCCGCCTCGACGCCCTCGTGCGCCCCGACGGCGCTCCCGCGGCCACGGCCCGTGAGCTGCGCCGACTGACTCGGTTCCTATAGGAACACCCTCAGGTCAGGTTCGAGAAGTGCTCTACCTTGGCGGTGGGCCCGGTCACGAGGATCTGGTCGTCGTCGTAGAGCATGGTGCCGGGTTCGATGGGCTCCCACTGACCGCCCGGGCGGCACACGGCCACCACCGAGACCCCCAACCGACGCCGCACGTTGAGCAGGTCCATGGGTCGTTGCTGGATGGGTTCCGGCGGGGTGCACCGCACCAGGGCGTAGTCCGCGTCGATGGGCACGAAGTCCAGGATCCGGTGCTGGATCAGGTGCGCGGCACGCGTGCCCATGTCGCTCTCGGGATTGACCACGTGCTGCACGCCGATCTGGGTCAGGATCTCCGCGTGGGGCTCCGTGATGGCCTTGGCCCAGATCGCGGGGCACCCGAACTTCACGAGCCGGGACGCCGCGAGAATGCTCGCCTGGATGTCCGAACCGATGCCCACGACCGCGCGGTCGAACTCGTCCACGGACAGCTCCCGCAGCACGTCCTCGTCCGTGGCGTCCGCGCGCACCACGGACGTGAGCTTGCCGTTGAAGCGCTGGACCACCGTCTCGTCCATGTCCACGCCCAGCACGTCCGTGCCGTTGCGCATCAGTTCCGTGGCCAGGGCACCGCCGAAGCGGCCCAGCCCGATCACGACCACGGCGTTGGCCATGGCGTTGCGGGATGACGCGGCGGGGTGGGATCCGAACATGGGGCTTCCTTCGTGGGTCGTGGTCGTCGAGCACCGGGTCCACGGGTGGCGCGGGCTGGCCCGGGCTCATCCGATGAGCGGTCGTTCCTTGGGCAGTTCGTAACGGGGTGGGCGGCGGCCGAATGCGATGGCCGCGGCCACGGTGACCGGGCCGAGTCTGCCCGTGAACATCAGGGCGATCAACACCCACTGCGCGAACGGGGCGAGCGTGGGGGTGATCCCCGTGCTCAGTCCCACGGTCGCGAACGCGGAGACGGACTCGAACAGGACACGGTCCAGGCCCAGGCCGGTGTCCGTGAGCATGATGAGCATCGTGCCACCGATCACCGCCACGGTCGCGAGCACCACGACCGTGATGGCCTCGCGCTGGACGGAGCGGGAGAGCTGCTTGCCGAGCACGGGTACCGCGGCGCCACCCCGGATTTCGGTGAGGGCCACGAAGAACAGCACCCCGAACGTCGTGACCTTGAGACCGCCGGCCGTGCCCGCGGGGCCGCCGCCGATGAACATCAGGATGTCCATCCCGAGCCACGACACCGGGTGCATGTGACCGATGTCGATGCTGTTGAAGCCCGCGGTGCGGGAGATCGTGGACTGGAAGAACGCGTTGAGCAGCTTGACCGCGGGCGGTTGGCCGCCCAGGGTGCCCGGGTTGTTCCACTCGAGCATCAGCAGGAACAGCGTGCCTCCCGCGAGCAGCACGGGGGTCGCGAGCAGCACGAGCCGAGTGTTCATGCTCCAGCGCCGGGGCACCCGGATGTGGCGGCGCAGTTCGTAGAGCACCGGGAAGCCTAGCCCGCCCAGGATCACGCACGCCGCGAGCGTGAGCAGGATCCATGCGTCGCCCGCGAAGTCCATGACGTTGAGCGTGTACAGCGCGAATCCCGCGTTGTTGAACGCGGACACGGCGTGGAACCCCGCGTGGGCCAGGGCGGTGCCCGGCGGGTAGTGGTAGTGGCCCCAGAACCGCAGGAACAGGATGAGCGCCGCGATGCTCTCGATCACGGCGGTGGTCGCCACGATGCGTGCGACCACCTTGCGCGCTCCGCCGCGGGATTTCGTCTCCGCGTTGGCGAGCAACCGGGAGGACAGGCCGAATTTACGGGCCAGCAGGATCCCCAGCATGGTCGTGAACGTCATGACACCCAGGCCACCCACCTGGATCAGACAGATGATGACCACCTGACCGAATGGCGTCCAGTAGGTCGCGGTGTCCACCGTGACCAGGCCGGTTACGCACAACGCGGAGGTCGCGGTGAACGCCGCCGTGAGCACGTCCGTGCCCCCGGGAGCCGTGGTGGCTGGGGGCATCATGAGTAGCGCGGTGCCCGTGAGCACCGCCACCAGGAAGGCCGTGACGATGATCCGTGCGGACCGGGCGGGGGTGAGTTCGTGCAGGTGCAGCGGATCGCGGCGTCGTCGGCTCAGGGGGACGGCGCGGGGGATCCTGGACCCGTGCGTGCGCGCGCGGATCGCGGCCTGGCGGAGGGCCTCGGTGATGGGCACGGGGTCAAAGTACACCCGCCGGGGCGGTACCGGCTAAGCGCCGCGTGAGCGCGCCTGAACCTCGTAGGCCGTTCAGCTGACACCGGCGCGCTGCACACTCGCACGTGTGATGAACCCGACTGCGTGAGTCGTGCCCTAAACTGACCGACATGACCAACATTCCCGCGGAACTCGCGTACACCGAAGAACACGAGTGGGTCGAGGACCTCCACGAGGACAACACTTTCCGCGTGGGCATCACGGACCACGCACAGAACGAACTGGGCGAGGTCGTGTTCGTCCAGCTACCGGAGGTCGGGGACACCGTCTCCGCCGGGGACGTGGTGGGGGAGGTCGAGTCCACCAAGTCCGTGAGCGATCTCTTCGCGCCCGTCAGCGGCGAGATCGTGAGCGTCAACGACGACCTCGTGGACAACCCCGGCGCGCTCAACGAGTCCCCGTACGGATCCGGCTGGCTGTTCACCGTGCGCGTGGACTCCTCGGATGCCACCGGGCAGCTATTGGACGCCGATGCTTACCAGCAGTTGCTGGACTGAATACGCCAACTTCACGTGAGGTGAGGGAACCCTGATGTCGAACCATGAGAAATCCGGTACCCAGGCGGGTCCGGAGACCACATCCATCCAGATCGTGGGGGATGTGCTGGCCCATGCCGCTCACCACAAACTTTCCGAGAGCGAGCAGAACGCGGTGGCCTCCCTGCCCCCGGGCTCCGCGCTGCTGCTGGAGACGAACGGCGGGCTGACCGGTGCCCGGTTCCTGCTGGACCGGGACGAGATCGTCGCGGGTCGTCACCCGGCGTGCTCGGTGTTCCTGGACGACGTCACGGTGTCCCGCCGTCATGTGGAGTTCATCCGACGCAGCGGTACGTTCGAGGCAGTGGACCAGTCCTCCCTCAACGGCACCTACGTCAACGGTGACCGGGTCGCCACCAAGGTGCTGGAGAACGGCGACCAGGTCCAGATCGGCAAGTTCCGGTTTACGTACTACCACTCCGTGCAGAACGGTTCCTGACGCGCTCCATGCCTGATTCCGAACGACCGCAGATCCCGCGGGTGGGTATCGGGGCGTTACTGCGCCGATTGCAGCCGCAGTTCCCTGAACTGACCGCGTCCAAGGTGCGCTTCCTCGAGGACCAGGGACTCGTGCACCCGTTGCGGAGCGCCTCGGGGTACCGCAAGTACTCCCACGAGGACGTCGCCCGGTTGGAGACCGTGTTGACGCTGCAGCGTGAGCGCTACCTCCCGTTGCGGGTCATCCGTGACCGCTTGGACCGGGGCGAGGATCCCGCGCAGGACACCGAGCGGCAGGAACCGGGGACCGGACGCTCCGGGGACGGCGTCGACCCCGAACCCACTTCACCGGTTCCGGACGGCGGTCGGCGGTACACCCTGCGCGAGCTCGCGGCGCGGTCGGGCACGGACGTGCCGCTGCTGCGGGAACTGCTCAACCACGGCCTGCTCGTGGAACGGGTCGGCGCGTTCGACGGCCACGCACTTACCGTGGCCGTGGCTGCGGGCAAGCTCAACGGGTACGGGATCGAACCGCGGCACCTGCGGGTGCTGCGGGGCGCCTCGGAGCGCGTGATCGCCCTGGTCGAGGGCAGCATCTCACCGTTGCGCAACCGCAGGGACCCCGAGACGCGGCGGAGGGCCGTGCAGCGGGCTCGAGAGATCGCCTCGCTGTGCCTCACCGTGATGACCGCGCTTGTGACCTCGCAGGTGGAGGAGACGGTGCAACCGTTCGCCTCGCCGGACACGGACGGGAGCGCGCAATGAGCCCGAACGTGCGCATGGAGATCGCCGGGGTGCGCATGGACGTGCCCACGGGCCAGCCCGTGGTCGTGCTGCGCGAACTCCAGGGCGCCCGGCGTCTACCCATCTGGATGGGGACCAACGAGGCCACGTCCATCGTGTTCGCGCTGCAGGGCATCGAGCCCCCGCGCCCCCTTACACACGATCTCCTGTTGTCCGTGGTGGACCAGCTCGGGCGCAGCGTGCGGGACGTCGTGGTGCACACGGTGGAGAACACGGTGTTCCACGCGGCCATCTCCTTCGACGACGGCACCGTGGTGGACGCCCGCGCTTCGGACGCCCTCGCGATCGCCGCGCGCACGTCGTGCCCCATCCTGTGCGCCGCGGCCGTGCTGGACGAGGCCGGTCTGGTGCTCAGCCCGGACGGGGAGCTGCGGGAACAGGCGGGGGACCAGCCGCAGGAGGCCGAGGCCCAGGTCCGGGAATTCCGGGATTTCCTGGACCACGTGGATCCGGACGATTTCCAGTCCTGATTCCACCCCGTCCGGGCCCCGTGCGGGTAGGCTGACGACACGGGCCCGCCCGTGGACAATGTCTTTGACCCGCTCCACCCGTGGGTTTACCGTCGAGGAGGCGTCAGCGAGCTGGTGCCCGTGTCCGGGGGATCGGACACCCCTACCCACGCATGAGGAGGACGCTTGAGCAATCCGGAGCTGCCGCTGGACGCGGCACGGCTGCGCGCATCTTCCCTCGCCGGCGGCACCCAGGAGATGTTGTTCACTGACAACCTGGGCGGCTACGACGAGACCGTGGGCTTCCGTGGTCCCACCGCGTGCAAGGCCGCGGGGATCACGTACCGCCAGCTCGACTACTGGGCCCGGACCGATCTCGTGGAACCCACCGTGCGCGGCGCCAAGGGTTCCGGGTCGCAGCGGCTCTACAGCTTCCGGGACATCCTGGTGCTCAAGGTCGTCAAGCGCCTGCTCGACACCGGTGTCTCCCTGCAGCAGATCCGCTCGGCGGTGGGCGCGCTGCGGCTGCGCAACATCGAGGACCTCACGCGGTTGACGCTCATGTCCGATGGCGCGAGCGTCTACGAATGCACGTCCCCCCACGAGGTCATCGACCTGGTCCAGGGCGGTCAGGGCGTGTTCGGGATCGCGGTGGGTCGGGTGTGGCGCGAGGTCGAGGGCACGCTGGCCTCCATGCCGGGCGAACACACGAGCCTGGACGGGGCCCCCGCCGCGGATCCGTTCCCGGAGGACGAGCTGTCCGCCCGGCGCGCACGCCGTCGCAAGAAGAACGCGGGCTGACCCGCCACCGCACCCCGCCGCCGCGGGTTGCGGGATCAGCGCGTGAGGCCCGCCAGAATGGTGCCGAAGCGCTGCGCGAGATCCTGAGCCGGGGCACCCGGCCAGCGGTGGACGGGCCACGCGGCCCCCTGGATCTGCTGCATCACGGACAGGTCCGGCAGCACGGGATCCACCACGAGCGGTCCGAACAACTCCTGCAGTTCCCGCATGCGGTGACGCTGTTCGACCGAGTCGTCGCGCACGCGGTTGATCACCACCCCGGCCTCCGGGACGGCCCAGATCCGCGAGGTCTCGAACTGCGCGAGCGCCGTCATGGTGCGCTTGGTACCCGCCACGGAGAACAGGGACGGCTCGGCCACGGAGAGCACCTTGTGGGACGCGGCCCACGCCATGCGGGTCAGCGCGCTCAGGGTGGGCGGGCAGTCGATCAGCACGAGCTCGTAGCGGGCCAGTCCCCGCAGCGCGGTCTCGAGACGCTTGAGGTCCTTGCTCCGGAACGCGGCGTGGTCCAGGTGCGACGACGCCGCGGAGCCGGGTGCCACGTCCAGCACGGCTCGTGCGCCGTCCCCGGTCGATGACCCGTCGGCAGGCGCGCCCGGGCCCGCGGGCACGGTGTGCGGGGTGATGGGATGCTTGGTCCACGAGGACGCCGTGGCCACGGAGGCCAGTGCACCCTTGCGGGGGCGGCGCAGCACGGTGCCCACCTCGTGCCCCGGGCGGGCGTGGACGCCGAGCGCCGTGGAGGCGTCGCCGTGGGGGTCCAGGTCCACCACGAGCGTGGGGACGTGTGCTTCGAGAGCGGCGGAGGCCAACCCCAGGACCACGGAGGACTTGCCCACCCCGCCCTTGAGGCTGCTGATGCTGACGATCTGCACGGATCACCCTTCTGTCACCTGAAATGGGGGCTGTCCACCAGCCTGTTCCATGCTAGTGGGTGGATCACCGCACGTCGCGAGCCGGGCCGGGCGGTGCCGCGCGGCGTCGTCGTCATGAGCGGTAGGTGTCACCACGAGCGGCGGATGTTGCCTGGACCGGCGCAGGGGACACGACATCCGGGCTACCCTACCGAGGCGTGGCTCACGTAAGCTGTCCCGGTAGTCGTCTCCTCACTCAGTGCGCGGGCCCCACAGGGCGCCGCGTGCGGAAACGGTAGTCATGTTCTCCAAGATCCTGGTGGCCAACCGCGGCGAGATTGCCATTCGCGCGTTCCGAGCGGCGTACGAACTCGGCGCCAAGACCGTTGCCGTCTTCCCGTACGAGGACCGCAATTCGATCCACCGCCAGAAGTCGGACGAGGCCTACCACATCGGGGAGGAGGGCCACCCGGTCCGCGCGTACCTGGACGTGGCCGAGATTGTGCGCGTGGCCAAGGAGTCCGGGGCGGACGCCATCTACCCGGGCTACGGTTTCCTGTCCGAGAACCCGGACCTGGCGCGCGCGGCCGAGGCGGAGGGCATCACGTTCGTGGGTCCGCGCGCCGAGATCCTGGAACTCGCCGGGAACAAGGTCGAGGCGTTGCGGGCCGCGCGGCGCGCGGGCATCCCCACGCTCGAGTCCTCGGACCCCTCCTCGGACAAGGAGACGTTGATCGAGGCCGCGGAGAAGATCGGCTTCCCGGTGTTCGTCAAGGCGGTCGCCGGTGGCGGTGGCCGCGGGATGCGGCGCGTGGAGAAGCCCGAACAGTTGGCGGAAGCGCTCGACGCCGCGATGCGCGAGGCGGACACCGCGTTCGGTGACCCCACCGTGTTCATCGAGCAGGCCGTGTTGCGTCCGCGGCACATCGAGGTGCAGATCCTCGCGGACAATGAGGGCAACATCGTGCACCTGTTCGAACGGGACTGCTCATTGCAGCGCCGGCACCAGAAGGTCATCGAGATCGCCCCGGCACCGCACCTGGACGAGGAGATCCGTGACGCCCTGCACCGGGACGCGGTGAAGTTCGCCAAAGAGCTCGGCTACGTCAACGCGGGCACCGTGGAGTTCCTCGTGGACACCGCGGGGGAACGCGCGGGGCAGCACGTGTTCATCGAGATGAACCCCCGGATCCAGGTGGAGCACACCGTGACCGAGGAGATCACGGACGTGGACCTGGTCCAGTCCCAGTTGCGCATCGCCGCCGGTGAGAGCCTGGACGACCTGGGCATCTCGCAGGACGCGCTGCGCGTGCGCGGGGCCGCCCTGCAGTGCCGCATCACCACGGAGGATCCCGCCAACGACTTCCGCCCGGACGTGGGGAAGGTCTCGGCCTACCGTTCCGCCGGTGGCGCCGGTGTGCGCCTGGACGGCGGCACGCTCTACGCGGGCGCGGAGATCTCCCCGCACTTCGACTCGATGCTCGTGAAGCTCACGTGCCGCGGACGCGACTACACCACCGCGGTGCACCGCGCCCGCCGTGCGCTCGCCGAGTTTCGCATCCGCGGGATCGCCACCAACATCCAGTTCCTGCAGGCCGTGCTGCACAATCCGGACTTCCTGGCCGGGGACGTGGCCACGGACTTCATCGAGAACCACCCGGACCTGCTCAAGGGCAAGGGCTCGGCGGACCGCGGCACCCGCGCGCTGAACTACCTCGCGGAGGTGACGGTCAACAAGCCCCACGGCGAGCGCATCGACGGCATGGACCCGCGCGACAAGCTCCCGCACTACCCGGGGGACAAGCGGGACGAACCCTTCCGCAGCCCGTTCGACGGTCCGTCCTCCCACGAGGTGCCCTCCGGCTGGCGCCAGGTGCTCCAGGAGCAGGGGCCCGAGGGCTTCGCGCGCACCCTGCGGAACTACGAACCGCTCGCAGTGACGTCCACCACGTTCCGTGACGCCCACCAGTCCCTGCTGGCCACCCGTGTGCGCACCCGCGACCTGCTCGCGGCGGCACCCGCGTACGCGCACCTGCTGCCGGGGCTGCTCTCGGTCGAGGCCTGGGGCGGTGCCACGTACGACGTTGCGCTGCGCTTCCTGGGGGAGGACCCGTGGGAGCGGCTGCGGCTGCTGCGCGAGGCGATGCCGAACATCCCCATCCAGATGCTGCTGCGCGGGCGCAACACCGTGGGGTACACGCCGTACCCGGTGGAGGTGACCAACGCGTTCGTCGCGGAGGCGGCCGAGACCGGCGTCGACATCTTCCGGATCTTCGACGCGCTCAACGACGTCGAGCAGATGCGCCCGGCCATCGAGGCGGTGCGGGCCACGGGCACCGCGGTGGCCGAGGTGACCCTGTGTTACACGGGCAACCTGCTCGACCCGCAGGAGAACGTCTACACGCTCGACTACTACCTGGACCTCGCTCAGCAGTGCGTGGACGCCGGCGCGCACATCCTGGCGATCAAGGACATGGCGGGGTTGCTGCGCCCGGAGGCCGCGCGGCGTCTCGTGGCGGCCCTGCGCGAGCGCTTCGATCTGCCGGTGCACCTGCACACCCACGACACCGCGGGCGGGCAGCTCGCCACGCTGCTCGCCGCTGCGGAGGCCGGGGTCGACGCCGTCGACGCCGCATCCGCGTCCATGGCCGGCACCACGTCCCAGGTCTCGGGCTCCGCGCTCGTGGCCGCGCTCGAGAACACGGACCGGGACACCGGACTTGACCTGGACGCCGTGAGCGACATGGAGCCCTACTGGGAAGTGGTGCGCTCCATCTACAAGCCCTTCGAGTCCGGGCTGACCGGGCCCACCGGCCGCGTGTACCGCCACGAGATCCCGGGCGGGCAGCTCTCAAACCTGCGCCAGCAGGCCATCGCGCTGGGGCTCGGGGAGAAGTTCGAGGCGATCGAGGACATGTACCACGCCGCGGACCGGATGCTGGGGCACCTGGTCAAGGTCACGCCGTCGTCCAAGGTGGTGGGCGACCTCGCCCTGCAGCTCGTGGGCATGGACGTGGACCCCGCCGAGTTCGAGGCCGATCCCCGCAAGTTCGACATCCCCGACTCCGTGATCAACTTCCTCGCCGGCGAGCTCGGCACCCCGCCCGCGGGCTGGCCGGAACCGTTCCGCAGCAAGGCGCTGGAGGGACGCACCGTGCACCTGGCGGACGAGGAGCTCTCGGAGCAGGATGTCGAGGAGCTCGCCCAGCCGGGCGAGGTGCGCCGCGCGGCCCTGAACCGGCTGCTTTTCCCCGGCCCCACACGCGACTACCAGAACTCGCGCACCAAGTACGGGGACATCTCCCTCCTGCACACCCGCGACTTCCTGTACGGGCTGAAACAGGACCACGAGCACGTCATCTCGCTCGGCAAGGGGGTGCGGCTGCTGGTCACCCTGCAGGCGATCTCCGAACCGGACGAGAAGGGGATGCGTACGGTCATGGTGACCCTCAATGGTCAGCTGCGCCTGCTCGAGATCCGCGACGAGTCGGTGAAGTCCCAGGCCGTGGAGACCGAGAAGGCGGACACCTCCAAGCCCGGGCACGTGGCGGCACCCTTCGCAGGTGCGGTCACGGTCACGGTCTCCGAGGGGGCAAAGGTCGCCGCGGGGGACTCAGTGGCCACGATCGAGGCCATGAAGATGGAGGCGTCCATCACTGCGCCGGTCTCGGGCACGGTCTCCCGCGTGGCACTTGCGGACACCGCGCACGTCAGCGGCGGGGACCTGGTGCTGGTGATCGATCCCGAGTGACGGATCCCGCCGCCCCGCCTGTCCTCGGACGCGCGGGGCGGCGGCCTAGGATGGGGCACATGCGTTCTTTCGACCTGATCATCGTGGGCTCCGGCTCCGGCAACTCCATCCTTACAGACGAGTACGCGGACCTCGACGTCGCCATCGTGGAACCCGGCCGGTTCGGGGGGACGTGTCTGAACGTGGGGTGCATCCCCACCAAGATGTACGCGTACCCGGCCACCGTGGGGGACCAAGCGCGGGACGCCATACGGCTGGGCCTGGACGCCGTGATCGAGGGTGTGGACTGGCCCGGCATGCGGGATCGCATCTTCGCCCGGATCGACGCGATCTCCAAGAACGGGCTGCAGTACCGCGAGTCGCTCGACAACGTCACGGTGATCCAGGAGTACGTGCACTTCGTGGAACCCAAGGTCCTCGAGACCGAGTCCGGGCAGCGGATCACCGCCGATGAGATCGTGCTGGCCAACGGTTCGCGGGTCAGCATCCCCGACGTGCTGGGTACCGACCTGCCCGGGGTGCATACCTCGGACACCGTGATGCGCCTGGACGAGTTCCCCCGAGACGTCATCGTGGTGGGCGGCGGGTACGTGGCCGCCGAGTTCTGCCACGTTTTCCGCGGACTGGGCGCCTCCGTGACCCAGCTCAACCGTTCGCAGCGCTTGTTGCGCGAACACGACGACACGATCGCCGAACGCTTCACGCGCGAGGCCGCCGAACAGTGGGACCTACAACTCGGGTGGACGCTCTCCGGGATCGAGCGTGCCGAGGACGGCCGCCTGACGGTGTCGGCGCAGGCCTCCGACGGTTCCGCACAGCACTGGGACGGCACCGCCGACGTCGTCCTGCTGGCCACGGGGCGCGTCCCCAATGCGGACACGCTGCGCCCGGAAGCCGCCCACCTGGACGTCACCGGCGGCGGTCTGCTCGCCGTGGACGAGTACCAGCGTGTGCTCTCGGACGGGGAACCCGTGACCGGCGTGTGGGCCCTCGGGGACGTGTGCTCCCCGTACCAGCTCAAGCACGTGGCCAACGCCGAGGCCCGCACGGTCTCCCACAACGTGGTGCACCCGCAGGATCTGCGCGCGACCGATCACCGCTACGTGCCGTCCGCGGTGTTCACTGAACCGCAGATCGCGTCCGTGGGCATGACCGAGGTCCAGGCCCGCGACTGGGCCGCCCGGAACGACGAGCGGATCACGATCAAGGAACAGGACTTCGGGGACGTGGCCTACGGCTGGGCCATGGAGGACCACGCCGGGATCTGCAAACTCATCGCGAACGCCCGCACCGGCGAGCTGCTGGGGGCACACCTCATCGGCCGCGATTCCTCCAACCTGATCCAGCCGCTCGTCCAGGGCATGTCCTTCGGGCTGCGGGCCCACGAAATGGCACGCGGCCAGTACTGGATCCACCCCGCGCTCGCGGAGGTGGTGGAGAACGCGCTACTGGGTCTGGACGTCCCCGGGCAGCGCACGGAGGACTAAACCGGGCCCCCGGAGCCCGGTATGCGAAGCGCAGTTCCTGGCCCGGGCACCCCACGGCGTCGGCGGGCTGTCAGCGCGCGTAGATGTCCTCGATCTCGCGCGCAAAGTCCTGGGCGACCTTGGCCCGCTTGAGCTTCATGGACGGAGTGAGGTGGCCGTCCTCGATCGTGAGGTCACGGTCCAGGATGCGGAAGGCCTTGATGCCCTCCGCGCGGGAGACCTTGGCGTTGGCGTGGTCCACGATCTTCTGGACGTGGTCGATGACGGCCTCCTCGCGTGCGGCCCGGTCGACGCTCATGTGCGGATCCAGCCCGAGTCCGGGCAGCACCTTGGGCAGCGTCTCGGGGTCCAGGGTGATCAGGGCGGCCACGAAGGGGCGGTCGTCCCCGACGACCATGATCTGCCCCACGGTCGCGGAGGCGCGGATGGGGTCCTCGAGTTGGTTGGGGATCACGTTCTTGCCGCCCGCGGTGACGATGATCTCCTTCTTGCGCCCCGTGACCGTGAGCAGCCCCTCGTCGTCCAGGTGGCCCAGGTCCCCGGTGGCGAACCAACCGTCGAAGAACGCCTCGGCGGTCTTATCGGGCAGCCCGTGGTAGCCCTTGAACACGTTGGCGCCGCGCACGAGGATTTCCCCGTCCGCGGCGATCGCGACTTCGTTGCCGGGGATCGGGTGGCCCACCGTGCCGAGCCGGTTGAGGCTCGGGAAGTTCGCCGCGATGGGGGCGGTCGTCTCAGTGAGCCCGTAGCCCTCGACCACGTACACACCGATCCCGTTGAAGAAGTGCGCGAGGTAGTCGCCCAGACTCGCACCCCCGGAGACGGCATAGCGCACGTCCCCGCCCATGGCCTGGCGCAGCGTGGAGTACACGAGCTTGTCGTAGAGGCGGTGGCGGGCTTCGAGCAGCGGCGGCACGGGGCCCTTCACGGCGGCGCGTGACCACGCGACGGCGGTCGCAACGGCCCGCTCGAAGATCAGCTTCTTCACGGGCGAACCGGTCTGGGCCTTGAACCGCGCGCCCACCAGAATCTTCTCGAACACGCGGGGCACGGCCAGGATGAACGTGGGCTTGAACCGGGCGAGGTCCTCCATGAGGTGGGAGACATCCGGCGTGTGGGCCAGGGTGATCCCGGCGTCCAGGGACGTGACCTCCACGAACCGGGCGAACACGTGCGCGAGCGGCAGGAACATGAGGGTGCGGGACCCCCCGGCCATGACGGCACCGGCCACCGGGATGGTGTTCTGCGAGCACGACACGAAATTGCGGTGGGTCAGTTCGCAGCCCTTGGGCGCACCCGTGGTCCCCGAGGTGTAGATGAGGGTCGCGACGTCGTCCAGGGTCACGCCGTCGTAGGGCGTCTGCAGATCCGTGCGGTCGGCGCCGCCCGCGATCATGGCCTCCAGGGAGTTTTCGCTGGAGGCGGTGTCGAAGACGCAGATTCGCCGGGCGGCCGCGAACTCCGTGATCCCGGTGGCCCGCTGCACGCGTTCGGCCAGTTCGTCGGTCTCCACGAAGATCGCCACGGCCTGCGAATCAGACATGATGTGGGCGATCTGATCGGGGGAGGACGTGTCGTAGACGGGCACCGGCACTGCGCCGACCCACCACAGGGCGAAGTCCACGAGCGTCCACTCGTAGCGCGTGCGGCTCAGCAGGCCCACGCGCTCGCCGGGGCGGATGCCCTTCGCGGCGATCCCACGGGCCAGGGCCACGACCTCGTCACGGAACTGTCGCGCCGTGACGTCCCGCTCGCGCCCTTCTGCGAGCACGGTGTACAGCACCGTGTCGGGTTTCTGCTCGGCGCGTTCGGCGAGGATGTGGGCGATGCCGGGGTACGGCAGGGGATCGACGATGGCCGGGGCGCTGACGCGTCGCATGGAGGGGCACCTTCCTGATGGGAACGGCTCTCAGCCTACTGTGTGTCGCGCCTCACTCCCGGCATATACTGGACGTGTCCACCACATGACGGCGACCCCGGCAGGATTGTGGCGGAGACGCCCGCGTCCGGGGAGCCGGTCCCGCTGGAACGCGCCGCGCGGACGCGTCAGACGACGGCGCCGTCGTCGTCCTCGGGGGAGTCCTGCGGCAGCGCGCGGAAGACCAGGTACAGACCCGTGACCAGACCCACGAGGCCCAGCAGCCACATAACCGGGGGCAGGGGACCGGGCAACAGGGCGAGTCCGACCATGATCACGATGACCGCGAGCACGGTGCTCAGGGCGCGCAGCATGGCGGGGGAGATCCCGCTCGTAACGGGCCCGGGATCAGGCTCGTAGCGTTCGTCCTCCCGGGTGTCCCGCAGTTCGACGGGGATCTCCTCGGCCGGTTGCTCGCGGGGCTCCCACGGGAAGTCCTCGGCCCACGGTTCGAGGTCCTCGTCGTCGCGGGGGACGTCGTCCCACGAGTTGCCGCGGATGATCCGCTCGAACGGGTCCTCCGGTGGTTGGCGTGAACTCACGACGGGTCCTCGGGGAGGAACTGCTCGCCCCGGGACAACCGCTGGACCGCGTCCCGGGAGATCCGTTCGAGCAGTGGGGCATCGTGATCCAGGGTGGCCACGTGGTAGCTGTTCTGCAGATCGACCACGCGGACGTCCCCGGAACTGTGCTCGGCCACCAGGTCCGCGGAGCCCCCGGAGACGATGTGGTCCACCTCGGAACGGAACACCACGGTGGGCGCGGTGATCGCAGGGAGCATGCGCACGGTCCGGTGCATCAGCACGTTCAGCTGCGCGACGGCGGCGAGGGGCGTGCGGTCGTAGGTGGACTCCAGGACGTCCTCCTTCTTGACGTCGCCACCGATCCCGGGCAGGGACGCGACCACGGGACTCAGCAGGTGACTGAACCGCGCCATCCGGTTCACGAGGGACAGCGCGGGGTTCACGAGCAGCACCCCGGCGACCTCCCGCCGGGCTGCGGTGTGCAGGGCCAGCGCGCCGCCCATGGACAGCCCGCCCACGACCACGCGGTCGTGCTCGCGGCGCAACGCCCAGTACTGTTCGTCCACGGCGTCCCGCCAGGCCTGCCATGGTTGTTCGGCCAGTTCCTCCCACTGCGTCCCGTGCCCGGGCAGCAGGGGGACGCGCACGCCCGGGTGGGCTCCGGCGTCGTCGGTGGCCTCGTGGACGGCGTGCGCCCAATCCCGCACGGAGGCCGTGGTGGCCGTGAAGCCGTGCAGTAGGAGGACCCCCACGGAGGAGGAGCCGGGAAGGTGCAGGGGGCCGTGGAGTTGCTGATCGGAGAACATGGCGCCATTGTGCCAGCCGCCGCGAGAACTCGTGAGAGAATGTGGCGGAACAAAGGCACGGTGCCGCGTGTGCGCACCGGTGCACGGCCGGGCCACCGCGGGCATCCGATGACTCCCGCGATGACGAAAGGGCTCCCGCTCATGGTGTACATGTTCTTGAAGACCTACGTGGTGGGCCCCGTGGTCAACCTGGTGTGCCGACCCACCGTGGTGGGTCTGGAGAACGTCCCCGAGCACGGCCCCGCGATCCTCGCGAGCAACCACCTGTCCGTCCCGGACGCCGTCTTTATGCCCGTGGCCGTGCCGCGCCAGGTGTATTTCCTGGCCAAGTCCGAGTACTTCACGACCCCCGGGCTCAAGGGGCGCGTGATCGGCGCGTTCTTCAAAGCCATCAACCAGATCCCCATGGACCGCAGGGGTGGCAAGGCCAGCGCCAAATCGCTCAGTGCCGGTGGCCAGGCACTCGCCGAGGGCAAGCTGATCGGGATCTACCCGGAGGGCACACGCTCCCCGGACGGTCGGCTCTACAAGGGGAAGATCGGTGTGGCCCGCCTCGCGCTGGAGACCGGGGCCCCCGTGATCCCCGTGGCGATGTTCGGCACGGACAAGATGCAGCCCCTGGGCTCACGGTTCCCGGATCCGCGCCGTGCCAAGGTCACCACGGTCTTCGGTGAGCCCATGGACTTCTCGGACCTGATGTCCCGGCGCGGGGACCACGCGACCATGCGCCGCGTGACGGACGAGATCATGGCCGCGATCCAGAAGATCTCTGGCCAGGAGATGGCGGACGTCTACGCTGCCGATCACAAGCGCGCGCTCGCCGAGGAGAAGACCGCAGCGCTCAAGAACCAGGCCCGCGACGTCGTCGAGGCCACCCGGGACAAGGGACGCGCGGTCACGGACGCCGTGTCCCAGCAGGCGAGCAACCTGGGCGCCAAACTGCAGGGACGTTCACATGACGGAACGGACGAGCGCGGTCCCAAGGAATCCGCCTAGACTGTCCGAATGAGTTCCATAACCCTGCCTGAACAGATCCGAACCGTGTCGTCCCCCTCCCCGAGCGCGGCGAACTATCCCGGCCTGGACGAGTGGCGGGACAAGACGATCGGTCAGCACCCCCAGTGGGCGCAGCACCCCGACTTCGCGAGCAGCATGCAGGAGCTCAACGCCGTCCCGCCCCTCGTGTTCGCGGGGGAGGTCGACCGGCTGCGCGCGCGCCTGGCCCAGGTGGCCAACGGTGAGGCGTTCTTCCTGCAGGGCGGCGACTGCGCCGAGACGTTTGCCGGTGCCACCGCGGACAAGATCTCGGCCCGGGTGCGCACGCTGCTGCAGATGGCCGTGGTGCTCACGTACGGCGCGTCGCTGCCCGTGGTCAAGATGGGGCGCATGGCGGGGCAGTTCTCCAAGCCGCGTTCGTCCAACGACGAGACCCGCGACGGCGTGACCCTGCCCTCGTTCCGTGGGGAGATGGTCAACGGTTTCGACTTCACCGAGGAGTCCCGCGTCCACGATCCCAAGCGGATGGTGCGCGGTTACCACACGTCCGCGTCCACGCTGAACCTGATTCGCGCCTTCACCCAGGGCGGGTTCGCGGACCTGCGCCGCGTGCACGCGTGGAACATGGGCTTCGCGGCCAACCCGGCATACGCCCGCTACGAGTCCATGGCGCGCGAGATCGACCACGCGGTGAAGTTCATGGCCGCGTGCGGCTCCGACTTCGACGCTCTCAAGACCACCGAGTTCTTCGCGGGTCACGAGGCGCTGCTGCTTGACTACGAGCGTGCACTGACCCGCATCGACTCCCGCACGAACCTGCCGTACGGCACATCCGCGCACTTCCTGTGGATCGGGGAGCGCACGCGCGAACTCGACGGCGCGCACGTGGACCTGCTCTCCCGGTTGCGCAATCCCATCGGCGTCAAGCTCGGCCCGTCCACCACGGGCGACGACGCCCTGCGGCTCATCGATGCCCTGGACCCCGAGCGCGAGCCGGGTCGTCTGACGTTCATCACCCGCATGGGTGCCAAGAACATCCGCGAGAAGCTGCCCCCGGTGATCCAGGCCGTGGAGGCGTCGGGTGCCAAGCCCGTGTGGGTCACGGACCCCATGCACGGCAACACGGTCTCGCTGCCCTCGGGGTACAAGACCCGCAACTTCGACGACGTCGTGGATGAGGTCCGCGGCTTCTTCGAGGTGCACCGCGCGCTGGGTACGTTCCCGGGCGGCATCCACGTGGAGATGACCGGTGACGACGTCGCGGAGTGCCTGGGCGGGTCCGACCCGGTCAACGAGTCCTCGTTCGCCGAACGCTACGAGACGCTGTGCGACCCCCGGTTGAACCACATGCAGTCCCTGGAGATCGCGTTCCTTGTCGCGGAGTACCTCTCCCAGCAGAACTGATCCGTTGACATGCGATGACCCCGGCACCGTTGGTGCCGGGGTCATCTTTCGTGTGTAAGGCGTCCGTGTCGTCATCGCCTTCGGGGCGCGGGTGTCACGGCGTGGTCGTGACAGCACGGTCGCCACTCATGCGGTCGTGTCCGCACGACCGTCACAACACGGTGAGGATCACCGTGTTCCCGTCCTCACGCTGGCGCACCACCCGATTGAGGTGGGAACCAACGGGTGAGTTGATTTCCACCGTGTACCCCTGCTCCTCGAGGCTCTGCCGGGCGGAGTCCGCGTCCTGGCCCACCACGTTGGGCGGTGCACCCTGCGGGGTGTCCGCGGCGAGGGTCAGGGCCACGGTCGTGCCCTCGTCCACGCTCGTCCCCGCAGCGGGGGACTGCCCGAGCACGGTGTCCACGGCCTGCGCGGAGTACTCCCGCGAGATCTTGCCCACGCGCAGCCCGGCGCCGGTGATCGCGGCCCGGGCGTCGTCGCCCGCTGAACCGACCACGGTGGGAACGCTCACGCGGGCGGGACCCTCGGAGACCACCAGGTTGACCTGCTCGATACCGCGCACGGTGGTGGAGACCCCGGGATCCGTGGCGATCACGATGCCCTGCGGGACCTCGGGGCTTGTGGTCGAGCGCACGCCCACGTTGGAGATCCCCGCGCTGTTGAGGGCGCGTTCCGCGGTTGCGGTGTCCTGACCCGCGACGGCAGGGACGGTCGCGGACGCCGTCCCGGGGGCCGAGCCGAGCCACCAGCCCAGGAATCCGGCCACCGAGAGCAGCAGCGCGAAGACCACGGCGCCCACGGCCAGGTGCAGGGCAGGGGGCTGGGGGTTCAGCCGGACCCGGGGTGTGTCGCGGGAGCGGTGGGCGGTGGAGCCCACCTGGGTCATGGCGATGGTCCCGGTCGCGTCGGGCTCGAAGGCGGGCAGGATCGGCGCACCGGCCCCGCGCTCGCCGGGACGGCCCATTCCATGCGTGTGCTGACTACCGAGCGGGGTGGTGGCGTTCTCCCCGGTGGGATCCGCTCCCGCATCGCCGAGGGCCTCCGTGGGTACTCCGCCGAGTGCCTGCGTCGGCGCCTCGGCGGCGTCGCCTCCCGCGGTGGGAACGGTGGCCGCGCCGGCAGCGGCGGACGCTCCCGCAGCGCCGGCCAGTGCCCCTCCGGCGACCGCCGCCGCAGCCGTCGAGGCGTGGGACCCGCCTCCCAGGACGACCGTGTCCGTGTCCCGCAGTGAGGGCGGGTCGATCTGCTCGGGCAGCGAGCGTCGGATGGCCAGCGCGAGGTCCAGCAGCGCCGCGGCGTCGGCGGGGCGCTGGGCAGCGTCGCGGGACGTCGCGCGCAGCACGAACTCGTCGAGCGCAGCGGGGACGCCCTGCGCGAGCCCACCGGGGGCGGGGACGTCCCGGCTCACGTGGGCGGTCGCGACCTGCAGGGCGGTACCGGTGTACGGGCGTGAGCCCGTGAGCATCTCGTACGCCATGATCCCCACGGCGTAGACGTCGCTGCGCTGGTCCACGGGGCCGTCCCCCACGAGTTCGGGGGCGGCGTAGCCCACCGTGCCCATGACCGTGGTGCTCGTGGTGTGCTCGTCCACGGCGCGGGTCAGTCCGAAGTCGGCCACCTTGACCTGCCCGCCCCGGGTCCGCAGGACGTTCTCGGGCTTCACGTCCCGGTGGACCAGGCCGATCCGGTGCGCCTGGGTGAGGCCGCGCAGCACGGGGATCAGCAGGTCGAGCGTGCGGCGCGGTGTCATGGGCGCCTCATGGGCCACGACGTCGCGCAGAGTGGGCCCGTCCACGTATTCCAGGACCAGGTAGAGCACGCCATCCGCGGTGTGACCCTGGTCCAGGACGGCCACCACGTTGGGGTGGTGCAGGCGCGCGGCGGACTTGGCCTCACGCCGTGCCCTGGCCACGAAGGACGGGTCGTCCGCGACGTGGGGGTGCATGATCTTCAGGGCCACGGGACGTTCGAGCCGTTCGTCGAGCCCCTCGTAGACCGTGGCCGTACCACCGCGGGCGATCAGGCGGCGGACCTGGTACCGGCCCTCCAGCAGGGATCCCACGCGGTGGTCGTTCATGCTGCTACTGGGCAAATTCTCGTTCCTGTGCGCTCACGGCTTTCACGTACGCCTTGGTGTCGGGGTACATACCGTACGTCTTCACGCCGTGCAGTCCCTGATAGTAGGCGCCGATCCCCGCGGCCCTGTTGGGGGCCTTGGCCTGCAGCTCCCGGATCAGCGCGACCCCCGCGGTGATGTTGTCCTGGGGGTCCAGCAGGTCCAGGTCCCGACCCACCATCGCGGACGCCCACTCACCGGCGGACGGGATCACCTGCATGGTGCCCACGGCGTCCGCGGGGGAGACTACCCCGTGGCGGAACCCGGATTCCTGCGAGGCGTGGGCGAGCGCGAGCGCCGGGTCCACCCCCAACTCCTGGGCGGTCGCTCGCACCATCTCGCGGATCTGCTCCGGGGCCGGCAGTTGGCGCTGCTGCAACTGGGCGTGGTGTCGGTTCGCGGACTCCACGACCTCGCGGGGGTACGTGCGGCCCGCGAACGTGTCACCCACGGCGGCCTTGTGCTTCGGGGCCGCGGCCGTGCCAGCGTCACGCACCGTCGCGGCGGGTTCGGACGACGACGCCGCTCGGGCGGGTCCCGCCGCCCCGCCCGGGATCGTGAGTCCCTGGCCCGGGCGCAACACGGAGGCAGCGGAGACCCCGTTGGCCCGCATGAGCTCGGCCACGCTCACGCCGTAGCGCTGCGCGAGGTCCCACAGGGTGTCACCGGCGGCCACGGTGTGGCGCCGGGAGCCGCCGCGGTCGGAGCCGGCCGGGTCTGCGTCGTCGGCGCGCGATGCGGCCGCGGAGGAGGAGGCGGGAGCGCGGTCCGATCCCGGGATCACGAGCCGCTGGCCGGGGCGGATCATGCCGTGGGCCGGGAGCTTGTTGACGCTCATCAGGTCCTGGACTCGCACCCCGTGGGCGGTCGCCAGGGACCACAGGGAGTCCCCGGGGGCCACGGTCGCGTGCGTGGACTGGGCATGCTGCGCCACGTGGACGTTCGGGGCGGGCGCCGGCGCGGCGTGCGCGGAACCCACGGTGCCCAGGGCGGTGAGGGCGGCCAGCGCGGCGGCGGAGCCCTGCGCGGCGCGGCGGGACCATGTGGAACGGGGGGACCGGCGGTCGTGGGGCGGGTCAGCCGGCATGTTCGCGATTCCTACCTCTGGACGGGGGAACGGGGGAAGATCCGGCGGCACCCTCCGGTACAGCACGGTGCACCCAGATTACCCGACCCCTGGTCGCGACCGGTGTGTGAGCCGGTCGGTGCGCCGTGGCACAGTAGGGTTCGTGAACTACTCAACCGATCTCTCCGCCCAGGAATTCGCCGAACTCGACTCGTTGGTGGGCGAGTGGACCTACCTTCCCGACATCGCCGAGGCCATGGACATCCAGATCACCCGGGTGCACCGGCTCGTGGACGACGGCGCCCTGCTCGAGGTGCGCCGACCCGAAGACCGCGTGCGTGTGGTCCCCGCCGAATTCATGGACGGCGACCGCCCCGTGGACTCCCTCAAGGGGACCGTGGTCGTCCTGCGGGATGCCGCCTACGCGGACGCCCAGGCGATCCGCTGGCTGTTCACCGAGGACGAGTCCCTGCCCGGGCGGCCCATCGACGCGCTGCGCCGTGGCCAGAAGACCGAGGTGCGCCGCAGGGCCCAGGCCCTGGGCTGGTGACACCCGCCCGCTGAGGCGGCCTACTTGGCGCGGCGCACGGCGGCGTCGGCGAGCGCCTGCAGTCCGGCCCGGGCGATGTCGTCGGTGCGCAAGCGCGCCAGCTGCGTGTCCGCGGTGCGCACGAGGGACGCGATGAGGTCCTCCGAGCGCGCGTGGGCGCCGCTGTCCCGCATGAGGTCCCGCGCGCGGTGCACCTCCTGCTCGGTGAGTTCCGCGCGGCCGAGCACCGATTCGAGCCACGCGATGTCCTCGGCCGAACTCGATGCCGCGCACAGTGCGATCAGCGCGGTGCGCTTGCCCTCGCGGATGTCGTCCCCGGCGGGCTTGCCCGTGGTCTCCGGGTCGCCGAAGACCCCCAGGACGTCATCGCGCAATTGGAAAGCCTCGCCGACCGGCAGCGCGAACGCGGAGCAGTCCGCGAGGAACGCGCGGTCCGCGCCGGCGAGTGCCGCGCCGATCTCCACGGGGTGCTCTACCGAGTACTTGGCGGACTTGTAGCGCAGCACGGTCATGGCACGCTCGAGTTGTTCCTCGGGGTCGCCCACGGCTGGAGCGACCTCCGCATGGATGTCCAGGTACTGCCCGGCCATGACCTCGGTGCGCATCGTGGAGAAGATCTCCCGTGCGGTCGCGGCCGCGTCCGCGGCGACCCGCGCGGTGGCGTTGGCGAAGAGTTGTTCCGCGAAGGACAGGCTCATGTCCCCGGTGAGGACGGCCGCGCTGACCCCGAAGTGGGCGGCGTCCGCGGACCACCCGGCGTCGCGGTGCAGGGCCTCGAAAACGCGGTGCACACTGGGCTTGCCGCGGCGCGTGTCCGAGCGGTCCAGGATGTCGTCGTGGATCAGCGCCGCGGTCTGGAAAAGTTCGAGGGACGCCGCGGCGGCCACGGCGACGTCGTCCGCCACGGCCCCGCCAGCCGCGCGCCAGCCCCAGTAGCACAGCCGTGCGCGCAGGCGCTTGCCGCCGCGCGTGAGGTCCTCGATCGCGTCCACGAGCACGGTCGCGTGCGAGGAGATCCCGGTGACCCGTTCGCGTTCCCGCGCGAAGAACTCGGTGATCCGCTCGTCCAGGAGCGCGGAGAAGTCACGGTCCTGTTGCGTCGCGGTGACGGACGCGTCGGGAGGGGTCATGCCAGGGCACCTTTGATCGAGGGGATGCTGTCGGCCGCGCTGCGCGGTACCGCGGGTCGCGGCGGGCGTCACGGGCACGGGCTCCACGACGCCGGGCCGCCCCGCGGGCGCCCGACCAGCCTAACCGGACGCGGCGCCGCGGATGCGTAGCGGTGCCGCCCCGTCGAGCGGCCCAGGGTCGGACAAGTTCGTGGTGCCGTGGCCCGTGTGCGTGTCGGAGCCCCTTCCTAGGCTTATGAAAGACGAACCAGATCCCGCGCGGGTGGCATGTCCGTCATCAACGGGTCTCGATCCGGACGGGTCCCGCGTGGCCATGGGTTCCCGATGCCGGAGGGTCGTGGAAGGAGGCGCCATGAGCGGGCCGAGTCCGCAGCAACTGGCCGAGTACCGGCGCTGCGCCATCCTGCACGTGGACATGGACATGTTCTACGTGGGCGTGGAACTGCTCAACGCCCCTCAGTACCGCGGCCGCCCCGTGATCGTGGCCGGTTCCGGTCCGCGCTCGGTGGTGCTCTCCGCGTCCTACGAGGCCCGCCGGTACGGCGTGAACTCCGCGATGCCCGTGTCCCAGGCCCGCGCTCGCTGCCCCTCCGCGGTGGTGCTCGAACCGCATCGCGAGGCATACACCCATTACTCACGGATCGTGATGGATATCTTCCGCTCGGTCACGGACCGCGTGGAGCAGCTGAGCGTGGACGAGGCGTTCGTGGACGTGTCCGGGGCGATCCGGCGCAGCGGACCGCCCGTCGAGATCGCCCGGACCCTGCGGCGCGTGATCCACGAACGCACGGGACTCACCGCCTCCGTGGGGGTCGCGGAGAACAAGACGGTCGCCAAGATCGCCTCCGCGTACTGCAAGCCGGACGGGCTGCTCGTGGTGACGCCCGAGCACACCCTCGCGTTCCTGGCACAGCTGCCGGTGGGCAAGTTGTGGGGGGTGGGCAAGCGCACCTCCGAGATCCTGCAGTCCGCCGGGCTGTCCACGGTCGGGGACATCGCCGCCACGCCGTTGCCCCGGTTGCACGCGCTCGTGGGCACCGCGTCCGGGACACATTTGAAACAATTGGCCACCGGCCACGACCCCCGTCCCGTGACGCCCGCGCGCGAGGAGAAGAGCATCGGGGCCGAACGGACGTTCCAGCGCGACGTCGCCGACAGTGCGGCTCTGAAACGTGTGCTGCTGGGCCTGGCCCACGACACCGCGGTCCGGTTGCGCAGGCACGGACTGCGCGCCGGGCGCGTGGGACTCAAGCTGCGCTACGCCGATTTTTCGACCATCACCCGCTCCAGGACGCTGAGTCACCCCGTCACCGCGGCCCACGATCTCTACACCGAAGCGTGCGCGCTACTGGACGGTCTGGGCCCGCGAGCGCAGGCCGTGCGGCTCGTGGGCATCAGGGCGGAGAAGCTCACCGGGGCCGATCACGCGTTCCAGTTGAGCCTGGACGGACGGGAGGAGGAATGGGGTGCCGCGGAGGAAGCCATGGACCGCGTGCACCACCGATTCGGCCCCGGAATTGTGCGCCCAGCCAAACTCATGGAAACGACGATGCCAATCCGTCCCGCACGGGATATTCTGGACGGTACGTGAGGAAGGCAGCCGTACCGCCCCCGCCTCGCTCCCTCAACACCACAGGAGGAATCGTGCCTCTCTCCGAGCACGAACAACAGCTTCTCGCCCAGCTCGAGAAGCAGTTGCACGACGACGACCCCCGCTTCGCGTCGACCATGCACACCGAAGCGGTTCGGGGGCGCGGGTCCATGCGCAACGTCGTGCTGGGGGTCGTGATCGCCGTGGTTGGCCTGGGCGTTCTGCTCGCCGGGGTCGCCCTGCAACTGATCATCGTGGGCGTGTTGGGCTTCATCGTGATGGCCGCCGGCGCGTATGTGGCCACCGTGCGGGGCCGGGCCACCCCGGGCAAGGGCGCCGCCAATCCCGGAGGCCCCGGGAACGGGCCGTCCAATGGCGGGCCGTTCGGCCGCGGTCCCTCCGGTCCACGCAAGTCCTCCACTTTCCTCCAGAACCTCGAGGAGAAGTGGGACAAACGCAATCAGGGTTAACGCTGAGCCTCCCCGCAGGCTGTCCAGCCCGTAGAACTTCCGAGAACTCCCCGGCACCGCGCCGGGGAGTTCTTTCATGTCCGGACCCATCGTCTCCGGCGTGCCCGCAGACCACGCCGGGAAAGGTGTGTCGACGACGCCCCGGAGCAGCGCCGTCGTGGCGTGCCGTGGAGGGGATGCGCGTTGACGGGGGAGGGCAGTGGAGTAAAGTGGAGGGTGGTAGAGAAGCGAGGGTTGGGCTGGCCCTGATTCGAAGGCGGTGGCTGTGTTTCTCGGAACATACGAACCGCGTTTGGACGACAAGGCCAGGCTGATTCTCCCGGCCAAGTTCCGGGCCGAACTGGCGGACGGACTCGTGCTGACCCGAGGGCAGGAACGCTGCCTGTACGTGTTCAGCGCGCAGGAGTTCGCCAGGGTCCACGAACAGATGCGGGCGGCCCCGTTGTCGTCCAAGCAGGCCAGGGATTACATCCGCGTTTTTCTCTCCGGGGCATCGGACGAGGTCCCGGACAAGCAAGGTCGCATCACCATTCCGGCGTCCCTGCGCTCGTACGCGGGCCTGGACCGGGAACTGGCGGTGATCGGGGCGGGCAGCCGCGCCGAGATCTGGGATGCGGCCTCGTGGCAGCAGTACCTGACGGAGAAGGAAACGGCTTTCTCCGCCACGGAGGACGAGGTCATACCCGGGCTGTTCTGATCACCCGAGGACCACCGCGCGGGACCCCCGCCGGTGCCGTCCCCGGACATGAGATCTCCAGCCGCCCACGTCACCGTCCTGACTCGACTTCCCCCGAGTCAGGCCGGATTCGAGGGGCGAGCGGCGGATGGGGATCTGGTGTCCGGGCGCACCGTAGGATGCCCCCGGAGGACATCGGTGCCGTGCGCACCGAGACCTGCGACCCGTAGTACCCGCACGATCCGCGACAGACCAGGAGCCCGGCATGGACCACGCCCCCGCCGAGCAACGACACATCCCCGTGATGCTGGAGCGCTGTCTGGACCTGCTCGCGCCGGCGTTGGACACCGAACACCCCGTGGTCGTGGACGCGACCCTGGGCATGGGCGGGCACACCCACGCCATGCTCGAACGCTTCCCGGGGTTGCGCGTGGTCGGGATCGACCGGGACCCCCAGGCCCTCGAACTCGCCGGGGAACGCCTTGCGCACTTCGGGGAGCGGTTCACGGGCATCCACACCACGTACGACCACATCGATCAGGCCGCCGCAGCCGCCGGCGTGGACCGGGTGGACGGCATCCTGTTCGACCTCGGGGTGTCCTCACTGCAGCTGGACGAACGCGAGCGCGGCTTCGCGTACTCGTTCGACGCACCCCTGGACATGCGCATGAACTCCCGGGCGGAACTGTCCGCGTACACCGTGGTCAACGAGTACTCGGAGGCCCAGCTCAAGGACATCATCTACCGCTGGGGCGAAGACCGCTTCGCGCCGCGGATCGCGCGCGCCATCGTCGCCGCCCGTACCGAGGCCCCGCTGCGCACAACCGCCCAGCTCGTGGACGTGGTCCGCTCCGCGGTCCCCGCCGCGGCCCAGCACAAGAAGGGCCACCCGGCCAAGCAGACCTTCCAGGCGTTGCGGATCGAGGTCAACGAGGAACTCGACGTCCTGGAGCGTGCCGTGCCCGCCGCCGTGGAAACTGTCAGGGTGGGAGGGCGTGTCCTCGCCATGAGTTACCACTCCCTGGAGGACAGAATTGTCAAGCAGGAGTTCACTCGCGGTGCACGTTCCACGGCCCCCAGAGGTTTTCCCGTGGAACTGCCGGAACACCAGCCCACGCTGAAGGTTCTCACCCGCGGGGCGGAACGCGCCGGCGAGCAGGAGGTCCGGGACAACCCCCGGGCCGCCTCGGCCAGGTTGCGTGCCGTCGAGCGGCTCCGGGAGACCACGAGACCAGGGAGTGAGCGATGAGCAGTGCGACGCCGGCCTCGCCCCCGTCGTCGGGTGACCCCTCGGGCCGGGGGGCGGACGGGCGTAGGCCGCTCTCCGTGGTGCCGCGCCGCGCGGCCCGCCGCAGCCGGGTCTCCACCGTGGTCATGTGCACCCTCGCCCTGGCCGCAGCTCTCGTGGGCATCCTGTTGCTCAACATCCAGATCACCCAGGGGCAGTACCAGTTGACCGAGCTCACGGGTCAGCAGCGCGCTCTCTCCCAGGAGAACGAGGCGCTCACGCAGGATATCGAGGCCAATTCCGCGCCGCAGAACCTGGCCGCCCGCGCCAACGACCTGGGCATGGTCCCGGCCAAGGATGTGGGGAGCATCCAGCTCGGCACGGGTGCCGTCACGGCCCCGAGCGCCCCCGCGGAGAAGACGGACGCGCAGAACATCCTCGTGCCGCCCGCGCAGATGAAGGGTTCCGACGCCGCGGAGGCGAACCGGATCGCCGCCGAGGAACGCGCGGAGAAGCGCGCCAAGGAAGAAGCGGACAAGAAGACCGCCCAGCGTAAAGCGGCCCAGAAGGCCGACGAGTCCCGGGATCTCAACGGGGGCTCCATCCCCGCGCCGTCGCAGCGCGCGCCTGGCCAGTGAACGCGCCGGTCCGCGCCGCGGACCGGGAGTAGAACCCGTCGGAGGTGGCCCCACCACGCTGAAGTCCAGAAATCGAGGAAGACCGTGTCAGCATCGTCAGCGCGCAAGAACCGACTGTTCCGGCCCTATTCGCGCATGCACGTGGGCATCGCCTTCCTGCTGGTCCTGTTGCTTCTCGTGGTGGGCCGCCTGTTCTGGGTCCAGGGGCTGGACCCCGGGGGCCGGGCCGAGGCCGCGGCCGCCCAGCGCACGCTCGTGGAGTCCATCCCCGCGGTGCGCGGGGAGATCACCGACAGCCGTGGCACGGTGCTGGCCCGCACACTGCAGCGCTACGACATCACCGTGGACCAGAGCGCCGTCGCCGCCGTGACCGTGCCCCACAAGGACGGTTCCACCGAGACCGTGACCCCCACGCAGGCCGTGTACAAGATCGCGGACGCCCTGGGCATGAAGGACACGGACGTGAAGGCCGCGCTGGACGGGGACAAGAGCTTCAACTACGTAGCGCGGGGCGTAACCCCCGAGCAGTACAACGCCCTGCGGGAGTTGAACCTGCCGTACATCTACGGCCAGCCCACGTTCCAGCGCAGCTATCCGGACGGTTCCCTGGGCGGTTCCGTGGTCGGGTTCCTGGGCGGGGACAACCAGGCCCTCGGCGGGATCGAACAGACCCAGGACTCCCTGTTACGCGGCACCGACGGCGAGCGCCGCTTCGAGATCTCCGGCGACGGCGTGCGCATCCCCGTGGCCCCGCAGGAACAGAAGGCCGCCGAGAACGGCTCGAACGTCAAGCTCTCGCTCGACAGCGACGTCCAGTTCTTCGCGGAGCAGGCCGTGCGCGAACGGGCCAAGCAGCTCAAGGCCGAATGGGGCACGGCCGTGGTCATGGACGTCAAGACCGGCAAGGTCCTGGCGCTCGCGGACACCTCCTCGGTGGACCCCAACGTCCCGGGCAAGGCCGACGCCGCCGACCTCGGTTCGCGCGCCGTGTCCCAGGCCGTGGAGCCCGGTTCCACGGAGAAGATCGCCACGGTGGCCGGCGCCCTGGACCGGGGGATCGTGTCCCCCACCACGGAGATCACGGTCCCGCCGTACCTGCAGATTGGTTCCGAGAAGATCACCGACGCGTTCGACCATGGCACCCAGAACCGCACGGTCGCGGGGATCATCGCGGACTCCATGAACACGGGCACCGTGATCATGGGTTCCAAGATGGACAAGCAGGCCCGCCACGACAACCTCGCGAACTTCGGGGTGGGTTCCGCCACGGGCATCGAACTGCCGGGGGAGTCCACGGGCATCCTGGCGCCCGCGGATCAGTGGGACCCGCGTCAGGAGTACACGGTGTTGTTCGGTCAGGGCGTGTCCCAGACCCCGTTGCGCACGGCGTCGATCTTCCAGGCGGTCGCGAACAAGGGCCGTCAGATCGAACCGCGCCTCGTGGACTCCGTGACCGCGCCGGACGGGACGGTCACGCAGCCCGAACGTCCTGAACCCAAACAGGTGCTCTCCGAGTCCGCCGCGCAGCAGACGCTGGACATCATGGAGAACGTGGTCACGCAGGGCGGCGCCAAGGAAGCGGCCGTGCCGGGATACCGCGTGGGTGGTAAGACGGGTACGGCCGAGGCGCCGAGCGAGGGCGGCGGGTACGAGGGCTACACCACGTCCTTCGTGGGTGTGGCCCCCATGGAGGACCCTCAGTACCTCGTGGCGGTCACCATGCAGCGCCCCCAGGGGGACGTGCGCACCCTGGGCGTGACGAGCACGTTCTCCACGATCATGTCCCAGGTGCTGCACCACTTCAACGTGGCGCCCTCCACCACCACGGGGCCCACGTTCGACATGCAGGTGCCGCAGAACGTGGACCGGGACGTGACACCCACGAACGCGCTCGAGCAAACGTGGCCGCAGCCGGGGAGGGACGAGTCCCAGGACTAAACTTCCCACACAGAAGCACATGGCGGCAGCAACGACCGGTGAGACACCGGCCCGGGTGGACGGGGTACGTCCACAGACAGGTTCGAAGAGGATTTCTATGGTGGCATCTGCCCAAGAAGGGACCGACGCGCAGAGTCTGCGTCCGTCTCGGCCCGTGGCCCACTCGCTCGAGGAGCTCGCGCGGCTCACGGGCGCGCGGGTGGTCCCCGCCCCCACGGGGACCACCGCTCCCGTCACGGGAGTGGTCCTGAACTCGCGGGAGGTGCAGCCGGGTGATCTCTACGCCGCGCTGCCCGGCGCCAAGGTCCACGGGGCGCGATTCGCCGCCGACGCCGCCGCGTCCGGTGCCGTGGCGATCCTCACCGATCCGGACGGCGCGCGGTCCGTGGCCGAGACGGGCGTGGGCCTGCCGGTGCTCGTGAGTCCCGAACCCCGTTCATGGGTGGGTCCGGTGGCCCGCGCGGTCTACGATTCCCAACCTGCGGACGGCACCGGCCAGGAGCTCTTCGCGGTGACCGGCACCAACGGCAAGACCACCACGACCTACTTCATCACCTCGATCCTGCGCGCCCTGGGTCACATGACCGGGTTGATCGGCACCATCGAGATCCTCGCGGGGGACACGCCGATCCCGTCACGCATGACCACGCCAGAGGCTCCGCACGTGCATTCCCTGCTGGCCCTGACCCGTGAACGCGGGATCACCGCCACCGCCATGGAGGTCTCGTCCCACGCCCTCGAGTTCCACCGGGTGGACGGGGTGCACTACGACGTCGCTGGGTTCACCAATCTCACCCAGGACCACCTGGACCTGCACGGGTCCATGGCCGAGTATTTCGAGGCCAAGGCGCAGTTGTTCACGCGCGAGCGCACGAGCCGCGGCGTCGTCGTGCTGGGGGACGGAGACCCGTGGAGCGCCGCGATGGCGCAGCGGGCCCGCAAGAACCTGGGTGCGGAGAACGTCACGACCGTTGCCCTGCGCGGCCCGGAAGGAACGCGTCAGGACGCGAGCGATGCGGAAGGCACCGCCCCCGTCGGGACCGGCGGGGCGGACGCCGCGGACTGGACCCTGCGCTCGCTGACCCGCCGGGGCATCGGTCACGCGTTCACGCTGCGGCACACGGACGGGCGCGCGCTGGACATGCACACGGGACTGCCCGGTGAGTTCAACGTGGCCAACGCGGCGCTGGCCGTGCTCATGGTCCTGGACTCCGGCGTGGCACTGGACACCCTGCAACGCGTCCTGGACGAGCACGACCCCCTGAGCGCGGGCGTGCCCGGACGCATGGAACTTGTGGGCACGCGGCCCACGTCCCTCGTGGACTTCGCGCACAACCCGGACGCGCTCGCGCGCTCGCTGCGCGCCGTGACCCCCGAGGACGGGCGCGGTCGCGTGATCGTGGTCTTCGGCGCCACCGGCGAGCGCGACACCACCAAGCGCCCCATCATGGGCCGGGTCGCGGCGGAGGAGGCGGACGTCGTGATCATCACGGACGACGATCCCCACGCCGAGGAACCCGCGCCCATCCGGGAGCAAGTCGCGCAGGGCGCTCGTGAGGCCGTCGCGAACCTAGCTCGCGCCACGGACGTGCTGGTCATCGAACCGCGCGCGACCGCGATCCGCACAGCAGTGCGCATGGCCCACCCGGACGACGCCATCATCGTGGCGGGCCGCGGTCACGAGACCGCCATGGATTTCAACGGCGTGGTCGTGCACCTGGACGACCGCGAAGAGCTGCGGGACGCCCTGGCGGCGTTGCACGCGGACACGAAGGAGCAGCAATGATTGCCATTTCCGCCGCGCAGCTCGCGCGGGCCGTGAACGGTGAGCTCGCGGGGGTCCCGGACCCCGAGTCCGTGACCGTCACCTCCGTCACGACCGATTCCCGGGAAGTCACGGACGGCGCGTTGTTCGTCGCCAAGCCGGGCGAGACCACGGACGGGCACCGCTTCGTGCCGGCCGCCGCGGACTCCGGCGCGGTGCTGCACCTGACCGAACGCGTGGTGACCGACGACGCGGGGGCTCCGTACCCGTGCGTCGTCGTGGCGGACGTGGTGCTCGCGATGGGCGCGCTCGCGAGCCACGTGCTCGAGCAGTTGCGTGCCGCGCACCCGGTCACCGTGGTGGCCGTAACGGGTTCGGTGGGCAAGACGACCACCAAGGACCTGCTGCACGGGATCTTCGCGGCGCAGGGCCCCACGGTCGCGCCGCGCAACTCGTACAACGGCGAGGTGGGTGTCCCGCTCACGGTGTTCACGGCCACCGAGGACACCGAATACTTCGTGATCGAGATGGGCGCCACGCACATCGGCAACATCCGCTACCTGTGCGACACCGTCCGCCCGGACGTGGGCGCCGTACTGTGCGTGGGTTCGGCCCACGCGGGCGAGTTCGGTGGCGTGGAGAACATCGCGCGCGCCAAGGGCGAGATGGTCGAGGGCCTCTCCGCGCACGGCACCGCGGTGCTCAACGACGACGACGCCCGCGTGCGTGCCATGCGCGAGCGCACCGACGCGCGCATCATCTCCTTCGGGCAGGGATCCGACGCCCACGACCCGGCCCACGAGGACCCGCGAGTGTGGGCCGAGGACGTGACCGTCGGTACCGACGGGTGCCCCGCCTTCACGCTGCACTTCCCGGACGGCTCCGCCCACCCGGTGCACTCGCAGCTGATCGGCGCGCACCATGTGACCAACCTGCTGGCCGCGGCCGCCGTGGCCTTCGGCGCCGGGGTCCCTGCGGCCGAGATCGCAGCGGGTCTGACGGGCCGCGGCCCCCGCTCGCGGTGGCGGATGGAACGCACGGAGCGCCCGGACGGCGTGACCGTTATCAACGACGCCTACAACGCTAACCCGCAGTCCATGCGGGCCGCCCTGCAGACCCTCGCCCAATTGGGCCGCGGGGACGAGGAGCACCCCGCGCGGCGCACGATCGCCGTGCTGGGTGGCATGTTCGAACTCGGTGACGAGTCCATCACCGCCCACGCGGACCTCGGGCAGTTGCTCGTGCGGTTGAACGTCTCGCATGTCGTGGCCGTGGGGGAGGTTGCCCGGCCGGTCTACACCGCTGCGACCCTGGAGGGCTCGTGGGGTGAGGAAGCGGCCTGGGTCCCGGACACCGAGCACGCCGAGCAGTACCTGAGTGACACGCTGCGCCCGGGGGACATCGTGTTGTTCAAGGCGTCCAACGCCGCGGGGTTGCAGCACCTGGGGGACCGGGTGGCCCAGGCCACCACCGACACGAACCACCAGGAGGGTTGAACCCGTGATCCAATTGCTCGTGGCAGCGGGGCTCGGCCTCGTGTTCTCGATCTTCGGTACGCCCGCCCTGATCCGGGTGCTCGCCCGGCGCGGGTACGGCCAGTATATCCGGGACGACGGACCCACGTCCCATCAGACCAAGCGCGGCACCCCCACCATGGGTGGCGTGGCCATCCTGCTCTCGGTCGTGGCCGCCTATCTGGTGACCCACCTGATCAGCGTGATCGCGTGGCCTGAGAACGGTGGGATCACCCTCTCGGGCGTCCTGGCGCTCGGCCTGATGCTCGGCATGGGGCTGGTGGGGTTCCTGGACGACTTCAAGAAGATCTCCAAGAAACAGAACCTCGGGTTGACCGCTGCCGGGAAGATGGCCCTGCAGGGGGCCATCGGGATCGCATTCGCGCTGCTCGTGCTGTTCTTCCCGGACGAGGCCGGTCACACCCCGGCCTCCACGGCGATCTCCTGGACCCGGGACACCGGCGTGGACCTCGCATTCGCCGGGCCGATCGTGGGGGCCATCCTGTTCGTGATCTGGGTGAATCTGATCGCCACCGGAACCACCAACGCCGTGAACCTCACGGACGGTCTGGACGGGCTCGCCACGGGCGCGTCCATCCTGGTGTTCAGCGGGTACATGCTCATCACACTGTGGCAGGCCGGGCACCTGTGCGAGAACGTGGCACAGGCGGCGTGCTACGAGGTTCGGGATCCCATGGACCTCTCGATCGTGGCCGCGGCCCTGGTGGGTGCGCTCATTGGGTTCCTGTGGTGGAACACGTCCCCGGCGAAGATCTTCATGGGGGACACGGGCTCGCTCGGCCTGGGCGGCGCGCTCGCGGCGTTCGCGGTGCTCTCCCGCACCGAACTGCTGCTGATCCTGATCGCCGGCCTGTTCGTGATCATCACCCTGTCCGTGATCCTGCAGGTGGGCTACTTCAAGCTCTCCCACGGCAAACGCATCTTCAAGATGGCCCCGTTGCAACACCACTTCGAGCTCAAGGGCTGGCAGGAGGTCACGATCGTGGTCCGATTCTGGATCATCGCCGGTCTGTTCGTGGCCGCCGCGCTCGGTGTGTTCTACGGTGACTGGTTGCTGCACAACGGCGGCGCGTTCCCCGGCGCGGAAGCGCTGCACTGACCGCGCGGCGCGCACCCCGCTCTCGGGCGGCGGAGCGCGCCGGTCACCCGCGAGACCACCCACGACCGACACGAGGATGAGGCACAGACCAGACATGATGCACGCGAGCAACGACAACCCCGTCCTGGACAACCCCCGCCTCGCGGAGCTGACCAGCTGGGACGCGCCCTGGTCCGGTCTGCGCGCCGTGGTCGCCGGGATCGGGGTCTCGGGTTTCGCCGCGGCGGACACCCTGATCGAACTCGGTGCGCTCGTCACCGTCCTGGACTCCCGGGACACCGAACGCAATCGGCAGAGCGCGGACACCCTGAAGATCGTGGGCGCGAGCGACGTCGTCCTGGGGCCGGACGCCATGACGAGCGTCCCGGACGTGGCCGGGGCCCGCCCGGACCCCACCCGCTGCTCGCCGCGGCGCGCGAGGAGGGCATCCAGATCTGGGGTGACGTGGAACTCGCGTGGCGCGTGAACCGCCGCGCAGGGCGCAAGACCCCCGAATGGGTGTGCATCACGGGCACGAACGGCAAGACGACGACCGTGGGCATGACCGCCTCCATCCTGCAGGCCGCCGGGCTCAAGGCCGTGGCCGTGGGCAACGTGGGCACGCCCATCCTGGACGCACTGCGCGATCCTGTGGAGTACGACGTCCTGGCTGTGGAATTGTCCAGCTTCCAACTGCACTGGACGCACTCCGTCTCGCCCCTGGCCTCCGTGGTGCTCAACGTGGCCCAGGACCACGTGGACTGGCACGGCAATTTCGAGAACTACCGCGCGGACAAGTCCCGTGTGTACGAGAACACGCGGGTCGCGTGCGTGTACAACGCCGAACAGGACGGCGCGGAGGAACTCGTGGAGGAAGCGGACGTGCTCGAGGGCTGCCGCGCGGTGGGCTTCACCACGCAGACCCCGGGGCTGTCCATGGTGGGCGTGGTGGACGACCTGCTCGTGGACCGAGCGTTCGTCGCAGAGCGCATCACGACCGCCGCCGAGATCGGATCGATCGAGGACACCGGCTCCATCCCCACGCGCCACATCGTGGCCAACGCGCTCGCCGCCGCGGCGCTCGCGCGCGCCGCCGGGGTGAGCCCCGAGGCCGTGCGGGACGGACTGCGCGCCCACCGCCCCGGTGAACACAGGATCCAGCTCGTGGCCGAATCGGACGGGGTGCGCTGGATCAACGACTCCAAGGCCACCAACCCACACGCCGCGCAGGCGTCCCTGTCCGCGTTCGACTCCGTGGTCTGGATCGCCGGCGGGCTCTCCAAGGGCGTCACGTACGACACCCTCGTGGAGCGCAACGCAGGCCGGCTGCGCGCGGTCGTCGTGATCGGCACGGACGACGCCGCCCTGCTGGACGCGCTCTCCCGCCTGACCCCGGACGTGCCCGTCCTCGCGGCGACCCCGGGCCAGGGCGGCACCGCACCGGACGACTCCGGCATCGACCCGACCGACGGGCACGCCGTGATGCGCCGGGCCGTGCGGTTGGCCCGTGAACACGCCGAGCCCAAGGACACCGTGCTGATGGCACCCGCGGCCGCGTCCATGGACCAGTTCGCCGACTACGCGGACCGCGGCAACGCGTTCATGCACGTCGTGCACGAAGAATTGGGGTTCTGATGGCCACCCGCACCCCCGAACGTCCCCGGGCAGCCGAGCCCGCGCAGCCGGGCACCCGATCGACCGCCCTGAGCACCAGGATGCGCGGCTGGTGGCACCAGCTCACCAACGGCCCGCTCTTACACTCCTACTACGCCCTGGCCGGGTGCGTGGTGTTGCTCACCGGCATCGGCGTGATGATGGTGCTCTCCGCGTCCGCGGTGGAATCAATCTCCGACAGTCGCTCGGCGTACGCACTGTTCGCGCGCCAGGCGCTGTTCGGGGTCGTGGGGTTGATCGCGATGTTCGCGCTGTCGATGGTGCCACCCCACTTCTACACGCGGATCGCGTGGGTGCTGTGGGGTCTCAGCGTGCTCGTGTCCCTGCTCGTGTTCACACCCCTGGGACGGGAGGTCAACGGCAACCGCAACTGGCTCGTGCTGGGCGGTCAGTCGTTCCAGCCCTCGGAGTTCGCCAAGCTTGCGCTGTGCATCTGGCTCGCGGCGATGTTCGCGCGCCAGGGAGATGCGGTCGCGCAGCACTGGAAGCCGGCCCTGTGGCCCTCCGTCGTGGGATTCCTGGTCCCCACCCTCCTCACGCTGGCCGGCGGGGACGCCGGTACGGCCATCGTGTTCTGCCTCATCTACGCCGCGGCACTGTGGTTCGCGCGCGCACCCCTGAAGATCTTCCTCGTGGGCGCGGCCGCCCTCGTCCTGGGCGGGTTGTTCCTCGTGATCACTGCGCCGCACCGTCTGGACCGGATCACCGGGTGGCTGTTCGGGGAGTGTGGCGCCACGGACGCGTGCTGGCAGGCACAGCAAGGACTCAACGCCCTGGCCACCGGCGGCTGGTGGGGCGTGGGGCTCGGCCAGTCCCGGCTCAAATACAACTACGTGCCCGAGGCCCACAACGACTACATCTTCTCGATCATCGGTGAGGAACTCGGCCTCGTGGGCACCGTGATCATCCTGGCGCTGTTCATCGTGATGGTCGTGGCCATGGCCCGGATCCTGTTGCGCACCCGCAGCACGTTCGTGCGGATCACCACCGCGTGCGTGGCCACGTGGCTCGTGGGCCAGGCCTTCGTGAACCTGGGCATGGTCACTGGCCTGCTCCCGGTGATCGGTATCCCGCTGCCCTTCATCAGCTACGGTGGATCCGCGCTGCTGATGACCATGGCGGCCGTGGGCGTGGTCATGTCCTTCGCCCGGGTCCCGCGCTCGGTGCGTGTGGGTCCCGGACGGTCCGGGGCGGCATCGGGCACCCAGATCCTGGACGACCAGGAGGCCTACGAGCGCGGGCTGGCCACGCAACCGGAACGCCCCCGGACGTCGTGGGCGCAGCGCGTGACCCAGCGGTTCGGAAAGGGACGAGAATGACAACCACGCACGACATCGACCACCAGCAAAAGCGGGCCGGATCCGCCCGCGTGGTGCTCGCCGGTGGCGGCACCGCGGGGCACATCAGCCCCCTGCTGGCCATCGCCGACGCCGTGCAGCAGTTGCGCGCGGACGCCACGGTGTGCGCCGTGGGGACTGCCTCCGGCATGGAGACGCGGCTCGTCCCGCAGGCCGGTGTACCCCTCGAACTGATCGACCGTGTGCCCCTGCCCCGCAAGCCGTCCCTGGACCTCGCGCGCCTGCCCCGTCGGCTGTCCGCCGCGGTGCGCCAGGCCGGCCGGATCTTGGACGCGCAACAGGCCACGGTGGTCGTGGGCGTGGGCGGGTACGTGTGCACGCCCGTGTACCTCGCGGCCGCGAGACGTCGGATTCCCGTGGTGATCCACGAGGCCAACGCCAAGCCCGGGATGGCGAACCGGGTGGGCGCCCGGTTCGCGTCCGTCGTGGCGACCGCCTTCCCGGACACCCCGCTGCGTAGTGCGCGCACCGTGGGCATGCCCATGCGGCGTGAAATCGCCACGCTGGACCGGACCGCGGAACGCGCGCAGGCCCGCGCGGCGCTTGGGCTGGACCCGGACCTGCCCACCGTGGTGGTCACGGGTGGTTCCTCCGGTGCCCAGTCCCTGAACCGGACCGTGGCCGCGATTGCGGGGGAGGTCGCACGGCACGGGTACCAGCTGCTGCACGTGACGGGGCGCGCCAAGGAAGTGCGCACCCCGGACGGCGAGCTGCTGCGCGCGCCGAACTACGTCCAGACCGAGTACGTGGACGGGATGGAGAAGGTCTACGCGGCCGCGGACCTGCTCGTGGCCCGCGCAGGCGCGGCCACGGTGTGCGAGGTCGCCGCCGTGGGTCTGCCCGCCGTTTTCGTGCCCCTGCCCATCGGTAACGGTGAGCAGGCACTCAATGCCCGCTCCATCGTAGCCGCGGGTGGTGCCGAGATCGTGCGGGACGCCGAGTTCACCGCCGCGTTCTACCGCGAGACCGTGGTCCCCCTCGTGACCGATGCCCAGCGCCTCGGCCGCATGGCCCACGCCTCCGCCGGCCACGGTGTCCGCGACGCCGCGCAGGTGATGGCCCGGCTCACCCTCAACCACGCCCGCCGCTGAAAACCTTCCCCCCCATGTCCCCAGGAGAACCAGTGAACACCCAGCAACCCCTCGATCCCCACGGCCTGGGCCGCGTGCACTTCATCGGCATGGGCGGGGCGGGCATGTCCGCGGTCGCGCGGTTGCTGCTCGCGCGCGGTGTGGCGGTGAGCGGTTCGGACGCGAAGGACTCGGCCGGGTTGCGGCAGCTCGAGGCGCTGGGAGCCACGGTGTTCGTGGGGCAGTCCGCGGCCAACGTGGCCGACGCCGCCACGGTGGTCGTCTCCACGGCAATTAAGGAGACGAACCTGGAACTGGCCGCCGCACGTGCCGCGGGTGCGCGGATCCTGCACCGCTCGCAGGCACTCGCTGCGGCGATGCACGGCAGGAACGTGATCGCGGTCGCGGGGACGCACGGGAAGACGACCACGAGTTCGATGGCCGCCGTGGCCCTGCAGGCGGCCGGCATGGACCCGTCCTGGGCCGTGGGCGCCCACGTCCCGGATCTCGGCGCCAATGCGGGCTTCGGTTCCGGCGACTGGTTCGTGGCTGAGGCCGACGAGTCGGACGGCTCCTTCCTGACCTACCACCCGCGGATCGCAATCATCACCAACGTGGAACCGGACCACCTGGACCACTACGGCAGCGCCCAGGCGTTCTACGCCGCCTTCGACGAGTTCTGCGACACGATCCGCCCCGGTGGGACCCTCGTGGCGTGCGCGGACGATCCGGGCTCGGAGCAACTCGCGCGGCGTCGTCGGGACCGCGGGGAGGCCGCGCTCACGTACGGGCAGAACCCGGCCGCGGACGTCGTCGTCTCGGACGCCACGCCGCACGGCACGGGCTCGTCCTGCACGCTCACGTTCGACCGCGACGGCGCCCGGCGCACCGTGGCGCTCACGCTCGCCGTTCCCGGAGCGCACAACGTGGCCGACGCCGCGGCGGCGTTCACCGCGGGCCTTGCCGCGGGCGCGGACCCGGACCTGCTCGCCGAGGGCCTGGGCTCGTTCCACGGTTCGTCACGGCGTTTCGACCCCAAGGGCGAGGACGGCGGGGTGCGGGTCTTCGACGACTACGCTCACCACCCCACGGAGGTCGCCGCCGCGCTCACGGCCGCGCGCGACGTCGCCCAGGGTCACCGCGTGCTCGCCGTGTTCCAACCCCACCTGTACTCGCGCACCCGGGAGTTCGCGGAGGCGTTCTGCCGCGCCCTCGAGATCGCGGACCTCGCGTGCGTCACGGACGTCTTCGGCGCGCGCGAGGAACCCCAGCCGGGGATCACCGGCGCCGCGATCACCGGGCACGCCTCCGACGACCGGGTGGTCTCCACCCCGAGCGCCGAGGAGGCGATCGAGACCGTGGTGGCCCGCGCGCGTCCCGGGGACGTGATCATGACGATCGGCGCCGGTGACGTGACCGCTCTCGGGCCGCGGATCCTCTCCGCGTTGGCGCAGCGCTGATGGCACGCTCCGTCCCTCCGCACCAGCCCCGTGTGGGCGGCGCTCCATTCGACGCGGACGACGCCGCCGCGCGCGACACCGTCGATCCGTCCGGTGCCGAGCCTGGCACCGGGACCGCCGACCCGTCCGGAACCACCGACACGTCCGGCATCTCTGACATCTCCGGGACCGGGACGGACGCCTCGACCCCGTGGGACGCGGACCTCCCGTTCCCGACGTCGAGCCCCACCGGAATGGGGTCGTCGGCCGTGGGTCGGGGATCGCGGGGACGCACGCCCGGTGCGTCCTCGGGTGGGTCGAGGTCCGCGCGCGGCCGCGGCAGCGCGCCCGAGGACGCGATGGGCGTTGCCCCGGACGAACAGACCCTCGTCCGCGTGCACGGCGGTGCCAAGGTCACGCGTGTGGCCACGGACGAACTCGAGACCGTGCCGAGTGCCGGTGGACGGTTCTCGACGTGGCGGGCCCAGCGCCGGGCCGCTCGCGCCACCGAGGAGGCACCCGAGGAGACCGCGGTCGAGCCCGACGAGGACTCCACGACCGTGGTCCCGTTCCCGCCGAGCCCGCATCGGCGCGCCCGGCGCCGCCGCCTGCTCGCACTGCTGCTGAGCCTCGTGGTGCTCGCGGCGCTGGCGCTCGTGGTCTTCTTCTCGCCGTTGTTCGCGACCCGCACGATCGACGTGCAGGGTGCGACCCTCACGGACCCCCGCACGGTGGAGCAGGCCCTGGCCGGGTACGAGGGAGTCCCCATGACCCGGATCTCCAAGCAGGAGATCATGGACTCGGTCGGCGACGTCCCCCAGGTGAAATCGGTGGACGTGGTGTTGCGACCCCCGCACACCATCACGGTGCACCTGCACGAACGCGTGGGGGTGGCCGTGGTCGAGGACGCAGCCAACCTGGTGCTCGTTGATTCGGAGGGCAAACCCCTCAGCACGGTGCCCCGCGCCCAGCGCCCGGACGTGCCCCTCGTGGCGGGTGGCCGGGGTGTCTTGAGCACCCAGAAGTTCACCGACGTGTCCGAGGTCCTGGCCGCCCTGCCAGCGGATGTGCTGTCCCGTTTGGACGCGGCCGACGCCCCGTCCGGCTCAGCTGTGGAGCTGACCCTCAAGGGCGGCAAGAAGGTCCTGTGGGGGGACGCGGGGGAGAGCGAACTGAAATCCCAGGTCGTGGCCGCCCTCGTGAACTCGGACGCCACCAAGGACGCCACGCTCATCGACGTGTCCGCACCACTGCACCCCGTGGTCCGGTGAGAAGGGGTCGGAATCGTTCAACCAGTTCCTGAAACTTCAAAGTTGGGCGTGACCAGGGGATTTATGGCAAACTCCGGTAACACGTGGGAGCATGATACGGAGAACCGGGCGGGGTTGTTATCCTTGCCCTGATCGGAATATTGCACCCGCGGGTGTCAATACCTCACGAGTTTCACCTCAAGGTTGAAGCTTTACCCCCAATCGAACATCCCTTGTTCCGCAAGCCCACGCGAGTTAGGTGCATATGGACTCCTCAACCCCCCAGAACTACTTGGCCGTCATCAAGGTGGTCGGCATCGGCGGCGGCGGTGTCAACGCCGTCAACCGCATGATCGAAGAAGGTCTGCGCGGCGTCGAGTTCATTGCCATCAACACGGACGCCCAGGCGCTGTTGATGTCGGACGCGGACGTCAAGCTGGACGTCGGCCGCGAACTGACCCGCGGTCTCGGCGCCGGCGCCAACCCGGACGTGGGACGCCAGGCCGCCGAGGACCACGAGGAAGAGATCCAGGAGGTCCTCAAGGGCGCGGACATGGTCTTCGTGACCGCCGGTGAGGGTGGCGGAACCGGTACCGGTGGCGCGCCCGTCGTGGCCCGCATCGCCCGCTCGCTCGGCGCGCTGACCATCGGTGTGGTCACCCGCCCGTTCACCTTCGAGGGTCGGCGCCGGTCCAACCAGGCCGAGAACGGCATCGAGACCCTGCGGGACGAGGTGGACACGCTCATCGTGATCCCCAACGACCGCCTGCTGTCCATCTCGGACCGCAACGTGTCCATGCTGGACGCCTTCAAGTCCGCGGACCAGGTGCTGCTGTCCGGTGTCTCCGGCATCACCGACCTGATCACCACCCCGGGCCTGATCAACCTGGACTTCGCGGACGTCAAGTCCGTGATGCAGGGTGCCGGTTCCGCGCTCATGGGCATCGGCTCCGCCCAGGGTGAGGACCGTGCCGTGAAGGCCGCGGAGCTCGCGATCGCGTCCCCGCTGCTCGAGGCCTCGATCGACGGCGCCCACGGTGTGCTGCTGTCCATCCAGGGCGGTTCGGACCTCGGTCTGTTCGAGATCAACGAGGCCGCGCGCCTCGTGCAGGAGGTCGCCCACCCGGAGGCAAACATCATCTTCGGTGCCGTGATCGACGACGCCCTGGGGGACCAGGCCCGCGTGACCGTCATCGCCGCCGGCTTCGACTCGGTCTCCCAGGAGACCAACGCGAACAACTCCTCTCCCGCGCAGCGCCAGGCGGAGAACACCCGCGCGGCCTTCGGCGGGGACGCCACCCGGCCCTCGGGTCTGGGTCGTTCCCCGCAGCGCGGCGGCTCGTCCTACGGCGCTCCCGCCGGGGGCTTCGGGTCCCGGCAGAACCAGGACGACGACATCCCCGACGACGCGGGCTTCGACGTCGACCTGCCCGCGGAGTCGGACGCGCCGTCGTCCTCGAACACCTCCGGGCGCAAGGACTCCCTGGATTTCCCGGACTTCCTGAAGTGAGTCCGGCGGTGCGCGTCGCGCGCACCGTTCCGGGGGACTGACACCGGGTCCGGTGGCCGCGGGCACGCGGTACCGAGGCGCCCGAGCACCCCACGGCACGAACGGCCCACGGATGCACGACGGGGTGGTCACCGCTGAGGTGACCACCCCGCCGACGTTCCCGCGCCCATCGCGAGGCGCGGCACTGGAAGGAGAGCGGCATGTGGTTCCGCAGCGAGCACCACGGTGTGGGGATCGCGTTCACGGATGCGACCGAGGGCAACCTGGCCACGCACACTGGCGACGATCCCGCGGTGGTGCGGCAGCGGCGTCGTACGGTGGAGCGCGAGCTGGGCACCGGGGCGCGCGGCGTGCGGTTCGTACACCAGGTGCACGGCACCACCGTGCACGACGCCACGGGCACCGACGCCCCCGAACAGGCCCCCGAGGCGGACGCGGCCGTGAGCACGGACGGCACGCCCCTGGGGATCCTCACGGCGGACTGCCTTCCCGTGGTCTTCGTGGGCCGCACAAACGACGACGCCGCGGCGCCGGTCCTCGCGGTGGCCCACGCGGGCCGCAAGGGTCTGCTGGACGGGGTCCTGCAGCACACCGTCGGCGCGCTCGAGGACCGCGGTGCCACCGGGATCACCGCGTGGATCGGCCCCGCGGTGTGCGGGGACTGCTACGAGGTACCCGCGGAGATGGCCGAGGCGGCCGAGGCCGCGCTGCCCGGAATCGCGACCACCACGGCGTGGGGCACCCCCGGCCTGGACCTGCCGAGTGCCGCGGACGCGCTGCTGCGTGAGCGGGGCGTGAGCGTCGCGACCGCAGGCACGGATCGCAAGGCCTGGTGCACGCTCGAGCACCGCGCGCTGTACTCGTACCGCCGGGACACCACACCGCAACGACTGGCCGGGCTCGTGTGGGCCCGCAACGGGAGGGGCACCGCATAATGGACACCACTGATCCGCAGGACGCGGGTCGCACCGCGGAACTCGCGCAGCGGTTGTCCGCGGTGCGCCAACGGATCCTGCGCGCGGCCGAGGACCGCGCGCCCGAGCGCGCCCGCGGGGGCGAGCTGCCTTCGCTCGTGGTCGTGACCAAGTTCTTCCCCGCCCAGGACGTCCTGCGCCTGCGGGAACTGGGCGTGCGTGCGGTGGGGGAGAACAAGGACCAGGAGGCCGGGCCCAAGGCCGCGGAGGTCGCTGAGACCCTCGCCCGACAGGAGCCTCCCGTGAGCCCTCCCGCGTGGCACTTCGTGGGGCAGTTGCAGTCCAACAAGGCCAAGCACGTGGTCAAGTACGCGTCCTGGGTGCATTCCGTGGACCGACCTTCGCTCGTCACCGCGCTCGGCAAGGCGGTGCGTTCGCACCGCGACGCGGCCCTCGCGGGGGACGCGCGGCCCGCCCCGTGCGACGACGCCGATCTGCCGTGTCTCGTGCAGGTCAACCTGGACCCGGTTGCCGAGCCGGACGGTCACCGCGGGGGAGCGCACCCGGACACCGTCCTGGAGCTCGCGCGGACGCTCGAGGGGACCGAGGGGTTGCGCGTGGGCGGTGTGATGGCGGTGGCCCCGTTGGGCGCCGAACCCCGTGAGGCCTTCGAGACATTGTGGAAGCTCTCCCAGGATGTGCAGCGGGAATTCCCGGACGCGCGGGCGATCTCCGCAGGCATGAGCGCAGACCTCGAAGCAGCCGTGGCCGCGGGGGCCACGCACGTGCGGATCGGTTCGGATGTTCTCGGGCCGCGGCCCGCCGTGCGGTAGCGTAAGGACGGACGACATGCGGGCCGACCTGAGTCGGTCCGTTCTGTGATTGAGGAGAGAATATGGCCGGAGCGCTGCGTCGCACCATGGTCTATCTCGGGCTGGCCGAGAGCGACGACGAGTACCACTCCGAAGAAACCCCCCGCCCTCGGGAGACCCCCCAGCACGCCTCGAGCGGTTCCACGACTGCGGTGAGCGAGACCGGCAGCACCTCCATGGCCCGCCGGTCCCCCGAGTAC
>NZ_JABFAW010000001.1:197069-260463 GCF_017168375.1 Kocuria sp. KRD140 | reverse complement strand
CCCGAGTACCGAGCCCCCGTGACCCCCATCAAGCGGGCTCCCAGTTCCCGAGAGGACGACAACGAATTGCGCACCATCACCACTGTGCACCCCCGGTCGTACAACGACGCCAAATCCATCGGTGAGGCGTTCCGGAACGGCACACCGGTGATCATGAACGTCTCCGACATGGGTGAGGCCGAGGCCAAGCGTCTCGTGGACTTCGCCGCGGGGCTGGTCTTCGCCCTGCACGGGTCCATCGAACGGGTCACCGCCAAGGTGTTCCTGCTGACCCCGTCCTTCGTGGAGGTCCTCGACCAGGGCCACTCGGACGAGATCGACGAGGATACCGGTTCGGTCCAGCGGGTCGAGGGCTGAGCATGGGCCTGGTGCTGTCGATCGTCTACCTCGTGGTCCACGTGCTCTACATCGCCCTGCTGGGCCGCCTCGTGCTGGACTGGGTACAGATGTTCGCGCGCGGCTGGCGTCCCAAGGGTATGGCGCTCGTGGCGGCGTCCACGATCTACTCGTTGACCGATCCCCCTATGAAGGCGCTGCGCCGGCTCGTGCCGCCGCTGCGCTTCGGCGGGGTAGCGCTGGACCTGGGGTTCCTGATCCTGGTCTTCGCCGTCAGCATCCTGCAGGCCGTCCTGGCCGGTTTCCTGCTGCGCGGCTGAGCGGTCCGTGCCCCGGGCGCGGCCACGCGGCTGTATCCTGGGCCAGAATTCACCGCGCAACGGCGGCAGTCACCACCGGGCACGGTCACCATCCGAGCGGTTCAATTCATCTAGAGGAGTGAGGACATCTCATGGCTTTGACACCCGAAGACGTCATCAACAAGCGCTTCCAACCCACCAAGTTCCGTGAGGGCTACGACCAGGACGAGGTGGACGACTTCCTCGACGAGATCGTCGTGGAGCTGCGTCGCCTCAACCAGGAGAACGACGCCCTGCGCAAGCAGGTCGAGACCCTGGGTGGGCGCCCCGAGGAGTCCGCCGTGGAGACCTCCGCGGTCTCGCAGTCCACCGAGGACGTCCAGGAGACCACGGCGACTCCGGCCGCCTCGGTGACCGAGACCTCCGAGACGACCACGGTGTCCGAGCCCGTGCGCGTGACGGACGAGCAGTCCTCGAGCACCGCCGCGACGGTCGCTCCGAGCGCGGGCACGACGTCGTCGACCGCCGCCCAGCCTGCTGCGACGCAGAACGTCCCGACCACCGAGTCCGCCGAGTCCGCGGCCGCGGTGCTCGCCATGGCGCAGAAGCTGCACGACGACTACGTCTCGCAGGGCCAGGCCGAGCGTGAGCGCCTGATCACCGAGGGCCGCACCCAAGCGGACCAGCTCGTGGCGGACGGCAAGCGCACCAAGGAGGAGACCCTGTCCTCGCTCGAGCGCGAGAAGGTGGACCTCGAGGCCTCCGTGGCGCAGCTGCGCAGCTTCGAGGAGGACTACCGCGGCAACCTCAAGAGCTTCCTCAACGCCCAGCTGAACGATCTCGCCAACACCGGATCGCTCGAGCCCGCTGACGCTCCCGTCTCCGCGACCACCAAGCGCACGGGCGCCAAGTAAGCGCCGGTGACGGAACATACCCCTGACGCGGCGGCGGCCCCCGGGACCTCCCGGGTGGGCCGCCGCTGCCTCGTCATCTCCCTGCTCGTGGCCGCAGCGTGGTACGCGGCGGACCAGCTAAGCAAACTGTGGGTCGTGGAGAACCTCCCGATCGGCCGGCAGTACCCCGTGATCCCCGGCCTGCTGTGGTGGGAACACATCCGCAACAGCGGCGCGGCGTTCTCCCTCGGTTCCAACTTCACGTGGGTCTTCACGATCGTGATGGCCGTGGTAATCGTTGCGATCCTGTGGAACCTGCGCCGGGTGCGGGACCCGCTGTGGGCGCTCGCCCTGGGACTGGTCCTGGGCGGTGCCGCGGGCAACCTCACCGACCGGTTGTTCCGGGAGCCCTCCTTCGCGCACGGACACGTGGTGGACTTCATCGCGGTGCCCCGCTTCGCGATCTTCAACGTGGCCGATTGCGGGGTGGTCGTGGGCGTGGTGCTGATCCTCGTGCTGATCATGACCAATCGCCAGATGGAGGTGCCCCGTGGCCGTTGAGCACACTCGCCCCACCGGTTCCGAACCCGAGTACGTGAGCGAGCGGTTCACGGCCACGGCCGAGCAGGAAGGTTCCCGGCTCGACGCCGCCGTGGCCGCCTGGACGGGTTTGTCCCGTTCGGCGGCGGCACAGTTGTGCGCCGAGGAGCGGGTGAGCTTCCGGGGGCGGCCCGCGCCCAAGTCCCACAGGGTGGGTGCGGCCGAGACCTACACGGTCCAGGTCCCGGTGCCCGAGGACCCCCACCGCATCGCCGCGCAGCACGTTCCGGATCTACGCCTGGTGCACGTGAACCCGGGCTACGTGGTGATCGACAAACCCGCAGGGGTTGCCGCGCACCCCTCGCCCGGGTGGAAGGGACCCACCGTGGCCGGGGCGCTGGCCGGGGCTGGGATCACGATTGCGACCTCGGGGGCTCCCGAGCGACAGGGGATCGTGCACCGCCTGGACGTGGGGACCTCCGGGCTCATGGTCGTCGCCCGCGACGAGAACGCCTACACGGTGCTCAAGCGCGCCTTCAAGGAGCGCACGGTCACCAAGGTCTACCACACGGTGGTCCAGGGCATCCCGGATCCGCTCAAGGGAACCATCGACGCCCCAATCGGGCGGCACCCGGGACACGAGTGGCGCTTCGCGGTGCTGCAGGACGGTCGCCGTTCCGTGACCCATTACGAGGTGCTCGAGGCCTTCGGGCGGGCGTCCCTCGTGGAGGTGCACCTGGAGACCGGGCGCACCCACCAGATCCGCGTGCACTTCAACGCCCTGCAGCACCCGTGCTGCGGGGATCTCACGTACGGGGCGGATCCCGCGCTGTCCGCGGGGCTGGGGCTCACGCGGCAGTGGTTGCACGCCACGCGGCTCGGGTTCACGAGCCCCGACACGGGGGAGGACGTGGAGTACACGAGCCCCTATCCCGCGGATCTCGCCTATGCCGTGGAGACGCTGCGGGAGGGCGGCCCGCAGCTGTGACGGATCTCCACCGCGTCCACCCTCAGCGGGTCGGTGCGGGGTCCTAGACTGGGGCGGTGACTTCGGCGACCGGCAAAAAAGGCTTCACCCATCTCCACGTGCACACCGAGTACTCCATGTTGGACGGTGCCGCGCGCCTGACCGACCTCTTCGAGGAATGCCACCGGTTGGGCATGGACTCCCTGGCCACCACGGACCACGGCTTTGTCTTCGGGGCGTTCGACTTCTGGAACAAGGCGCGCGCCGCGGGGATCAAGCCGATCATCGGTGTGGAGGCCTATCTGACCCCGGGCACCGCGCGGCAGGACCGTTCCCGCGTGAAGTTCGCGGACGGCGGGCGCGACGACGTCTCGGGCGCCGGTGCCTACACCCACATGACCCTGCTCGCGCAGACGAGCGAGGGCATGCAGAACCTGTTCCGCGCGTCCACCAAGGCGTCGCTCGAGGGTCAGCTGTACAAGCCGCGTATGGACCGGGAACTGCTCAACCAGTACGGCAAGGGTCTGATCGCCACCACGGGCTGCCCGTCCGGTGAGGTGCAGACCCGCTTGCGGTTGGGTCAGTACGACCAGGCCGTGCAGGCGGCCGCCGAGTTCCGGGACATCTTCGGCGCAGAGAACTTCTACTGCGAACTCATGGACCACGGGCTCGGGATCGAGAAGCGGGTCACGCAGGACCTGCTCAAGCTCGCCAAAGAGCTCAACCTGCCGCTCGTGGCCACCAACGACCTGCACTACACGCACGCGGAGGACGCCAAATCCCATGCCGCGTTGCTGTGCGTGCAGTCCGGTTCCACGTTGCAGGACCCCAAGCGGTTCAAGTTCGACGCGGACGAGTTCTACCTCAAATCCCCGGAACAGATGCGCGAGCTCTTCCGGGACTTCCCGGAGGCGTGCGACAACACCCTGGAGATCGCCGAGCGCTGCGAGGTGGATTTCGACACCTCCGCGAACTACATGCCGCGTTTCCCCACCCCGGAGGGCGAGGACGAGACCTCGTGGTTCATCAAGGAGGTCGAGAAAGGGCTGCACTACCGCTTCCCCGGGGGCATCCCGGACGACGTCCGCGAGCAGGCCGAGTACGAGAAGAAGATCATCATCCAGATGGGCTTCCCCGGTTACTTCCTGGTGGTCGCGGACTTCATCAACTGGTCCAAGGACAACGGGATCCGCGTGGGTCCGGGCCGTGGTTCCGGTGCGGGGTCCATGGTCGCGTACGCCATGCGCATCACCGAGCTCAACCCGCTGCAGCACGGGCTGATCTTCGAGCGCTTCCTCAACCCGGACCGCGTGTCCATGCCCGACTTCGACGTCGACTTCGATGATCGCCGCCGCTCCGAGGTCATCCACTACGTGACCGAGAAGTACGGCGACGAGCGCGTGGCCATGATCGTCACGTACGGCACCATCAAGGCCAAGCAGGCGCTCAAGGACTCCTCCCGCGTGCTGGGCTACCCGTTCTCCATGGGGGAGCGGTTGACCAAGGCCATGCCGCCGGACGTCATGGGCAAGGGCATTTCCCTGCAGGACGTCTACGACCAGGAGGCCAAGCGCTACGACGAGGCGGGGGAGCTGCGCGAGATCCTCGCGGACGACCCCGAGTCCATGAAGGTCTTCGAGACCGCCCAGGGCCTCGAGGGGCTCAAGCGCCAGTGGGGTGTGCACGCGGCCGGTGTGATCATGTCCTCGGACCCGCTGATCGACATCATCCCGTTGATGCGCCGCGAGCAGGACGGGCAGGTCATCACCCAGTTCGACTACCCCACGTGCGAGGGGCTGGGGTTGATCAAGATGGACTTCCTGGGGTTGCGCAACCTCACGATCATCTCGGATGCCCTCGAGAACATCACGCTCAACCGGGACGGGTTCGTCCTGGACCTCGAGCACCTGCCGATCGACGACGCTGGTTCCTACGACTTGCTCGCGCGCGGTGACACCCTCGGGGTGTTCCAGTTGGACGGCGGGCCCATGCGTCAGCTGCTCAAACTGATGCGCCCCGACAACTTCGAGGACATCTCCGCGACCATCGCGCTGTACCGCCCCGGGCCCATGGGTGCGAACTCGCACACCAACTACGCGCTGCGCAAGAACGGCGCGCAGGAGATCACGCCGATCCACCCGGAGCTCGCGGAACCGCTGTCGGAGATCCTGGGCACCACGTACGGGTTGATCGTGTACCAGGAGCAGGTCATGGCGATCGCCCAGAAGGTGGCCGGCTACTCCCTGGGTCAGGCGGACATCCTACGCCGCGCCATGGGCAAGAAGAAGAAGGCGGAGCTGGACAAGCAGTACCAGGGCTTCCACCAGGGGATGATCGACCGCGGGTACTCCGAGGACGCGATCAAGGCGCTGTGGGACATCCTGCTGCCGTTCTCGGACTACGCGTTCAACAAGGCACACTCCGCGGCCTACGGGCTCGTGTCCTACTGGACGGCGTACCTCAAGGCGCACTACCCGGCCGAGTACATGGCCGCGCTACTCACCTCGGTCGGTGACGACAAGGACAAGCTCGCCATGTACCTGACCGAGTGCCGCCACATGGGGATCACGGTGCTGCCCCCGGACGTCAACGAGTCCGAACTGAACTTCACCCCGGTGGGCACCGACATCCGCTTCGGCATGGGCGCGGTGCGCAACGTGGGGTCCAACGTGGTGCAGGCCATGGTGGACGCGCGCACCGAGCAGGGCAAGTTCACGTCCTTCACCGATTTCTTGGCCAAGGTCCCGGCCGTGGTGTGCAACAAGCGCACCATCGAGTCCATGATCAAGGCCGGTGCGTTCGACCAGCTGGGTCACACGCGCCGCAGCCTGGTGATGTGCCACGAGCAAGCCGTGGAGGACGTCGTCGCGCAGAAGAAGAAGGAGGACAACGGCGAGTTCACGTTCGACATCTTCGCGATGGGCGGCGCCGACGACGCCGAGCAGGAGACGTTCTCCGTGGAGGTCCCGGAGGTCCCCGAGTGGGAGCGCAAGGACCTGCTGGCGTTCGAGCGCGAGATGCTCGGTCTCTACGTCTCCGACCATCCCCTGCGCGGGCTCGACGACGCCCTGGGCCAGTACACGGACACCGCGATCGCCTCGCTGCTCACCGAGGAGAACACCCGTCCCGACGGTGCGGTTATTACCGTGGGTGGGATGATCACGTCCCTGTCCCGCAGGATCGCGAAGTCGTCCGGCAACGCGTACGCGCGCGTGGAGCTGGAGGACCGCTCGGGATCCATCGAGATCATGTTCTTCGGCAAGGCATATGCGCCCATCGCCGGGGTCCTTGCCGAGGACCTGATCTGCGTGATCAAGGGCCGTATGCAGCGCCGCGACGACGGTTCCATCTCCATCTCCGCCCAGGAACTCACGGTGCCCGAGTTGAGCGTGGATGGTTCCTCGGGACCCGTGTGCGTGGCCCTGCCCGAGCACCGGGCCACGGAGGCCGTGATCCGCCGGATCGGGGAGGTGCTGCGCAATCACAAGGGGGACTCGGAGGTGCGGATCCACTTGGACACGCATCGCAGCGTCCAGGTCATGCGCCTGGGCCCCGAGTACCGGGTCAACCCGTCGCCGGCCCTGTTCGGTGACCTCAAGGTCCTCCTGGGCCCGGCCTGCCTCGAGGCGTGACGACGCGGCGCCGGGCGCGTCACCGGGCGCTCGTGAACGGGCGGCGTCGAACGGGCCGCGGTTCGACGCCGCACGGGTAGTTGCGCGACGCTGCCCGGGCCGCCGCGCGGCGTCGGACTTGACGCTGCGTGACCTCGGCATGCACGGTGCGTGGGTTCTAGCCGTGTGCGGGTGTTGCCCGAGCGGTCCGCGCGGGGCGCGATTGTAGACTGGGCGGGTGAGTGAGTACAGCCTTGAATCCGCATCCCCGGCGACCACCGGTTCCCACCTGCGGGTCATCGACCTGCGGGGACGGCACCTGGACTGGAACGAGCTGCGTGCGGCGGTGCCGCGCCAAGCGGCGTCGTCGGTCGCTGAGGCGGAGGACAGCGTCCGCTCGATCATCGAGGACGTCCGCTCCCGTGGCGCGCAGGCGCTGCGGGATCTCGCCTTCACGTTCGACGGCGTGGACCAGCAACGGATCAGGGTGGCGCCCGAGCAGATCGAGCGCGCGGTGGCCGAACTCGACCCCGCGGTGCGCCACGGACTGGAGTCCGCGATCGAGCGCACGCGCGCCTTCGCCCGGGCGCAGCGGCCGCAGGACGTGAGCGTGGAGGTCGCCCCCGGTGCCGTCCTGCGCCACCGGTGGACCCCGGTGCGTCGCGCAGGGCTCTATATCCCCGGTGGGTTGGCCGTGTACCCGTCCTCGGTCGTCATGAACGTCGTGCCGGCCCAGGCCGCGGGCGTGGAATCCGTGGTGCTGTGCTCGCCGCCCCAGAAGGACTTCGACGGACTGCCCCACCCCGTGATCCTGGCCGCGGCCGGTCTGCTCGGTGTGGACGAGGTGTGGGCCGTAGGCGGCGCGCAGTCGCTCGCCGCCTTGGCCTACGGGATCACCGATGGTGAGGACGTCCTGGAACCCGTCAACACCGTGACCGGCCCGGGCAACATCTTCGTGGCCATGGCCAAGCGGCAGTTGCGCTCCGTGGTGGGCGTGGACGCCGAGGCCGGCACCACCGAGATCGCGGTGCTCGCCGACGACTCTGCGGATCCGAGGTTCGTGGCCGCGGACCTCATCTCGCAGGCCGAACACGATCCCGCTGCGGGGTCCGTGCTGATCACCGATTCCGAGGACCTGGCCCGGGCGGTCGAGGAGCAGCTCGCGGTCCAGGTGCCCGCCGCCAAACACCGTGAGCGGATCGCCACGGCACTGGGTGGACCCCAGTCCGGGGTCGTGCTCACGAACAACCTCGACCAGTCCGTGGCGGTTGCGGACGCGTACGCCGCCGAACACCTCGAAATCCACACGAGGGACGCCGCCGCGGTGGCCGCGCGAGTGCGCAACGCCGGCGCGATCTTCGTGGGCCCGTACAGTCCCGTGCCCCTCGGGGACTACGCCGCCGGTTCCAACCACGTGCTGCCCACGGGCGGGACCGCGGTGTTCAACTCGGGACTGCAGGCGGCGTCGTTCATGAAGGCCGTGCAGGTCATCGAGTACAGCGAGAAGGCGCTCGCGCAGCTCGAGGACGACATCGTGGCGCTCGCGGACACCGAGGATCTGCCCGCGCACGGCCGCGCCGTCACGATCCGCTCCGAGGCCGCCGCACCGGGCCGGGAAGGCTGAGCCGTGCACTGCCCGTTCTGCCGGCACAACGACTCCAAGGTGGTGGATTCGCGCACCTCGGACGACGGCACATCCATCCGCCGACGCCGCCGGTGCACCGAGTGCGGCCGACGCTTCTCCACGCTCGAGACCACGACCATCTCGGTGATCAAGCGCTCGGGGGTGACCGAACCGTTCGACCGCCAGAAGATCGTCAACGGCGTGCGCAAGGCATGTCAGGGACGCCCCGTCAGCGAGGACGACCTCGCGATGCTCGCCCAGGAGGTGGAGGAATCCATCCGGGCCTCGGGCAGTGCGGAGGTCGAGGCGCACGACGTGGGCCTGTCCATCCTCCCGCCCCTGCGCCGCCTGGACGTCGTGGCTTACCTGCGGTTCGCGTCCGTGTACCAGGCGTTCGACGACCTCGAGGACTTTGAGCGCGCGATCAACGTGCTGCGCGATCAGCAGGCGGAGCTCGCGGGTCAGCAGACCCTCGTTCCTCCCGCTGCGGGTCCGGGAACCAACGGTGGCGTACGACGTCGCTCGGGCCGGCGCCCCGCGCAGGGCACGGACGCGGCGTCGGAGGACACTGCCGCGGAGGCCCCCGAGGACGACACGGCACCGAAAAAGGCCGCTCCGACGCGGCGTCGTCGGGCCAAGAAACCGGCGGAGACGCCCACGCAGCCGCGACTTCTCTGAGCGTCGCACGTCCTTTGCCTGCCGGGTGAACGAGCTCGTCATGGACGGGTTCGGCACCCGGCCCGCTCTTAGGGGCGTGCTGTTACTCTCTGGTTGTGCATACGACTCAGGGCGCCGACCACGACGCCGCGCAGCAGATCGACATCCTCCCCGCGGCCGCCGCGGACACGCAGCGCGCCGCCGCGACCCTGGCCCGGGCGTTCTCGGTGGACCCCCACGTGGTGGGTCTGCTCCCGCCCGGTGACGTGATCGGGTCCCTGACCGTCCTGTGGGAGCGCATCGTGCGGGAGACCCTGCAGGCGGGCGGCCACGCGTATCTCGCCGAGCGGCGGGGTGAGGAGCGTCCGTTGGGCGTGGCCCTGTGGGAGGCCCCCGGAAGCAAGGTCTCGATCCCTCGGATGCTTCCGGGTCTGCTGGCCTACGCGCGGGTGTTCCGTGATCGCCTCCCGGATGCCCTTGCGACCGAGTTCCTGGCCCACCGCCAGCATCCAGCCACCCCGCACTGGTACCTCAAGGCCGTGGGGACCCTGCCCGATCTGCAGCGGACGGGAGTGGGGAGCATGCTGCTCAACGAACGGCTCGCCCACATCGACCGCGAGCACACTGGGGCGTACCTGGAGGCCTCCTCGCTGGATCTCGTGCCCTTCTACTCGCGTTTCGGGTTCATCTCCCGGGGACCGGTGCCGTCCCGCGGGACGGTCCCCGCGATCGGGATGTGGCGCCCGCCCGTGGCGTGAGGGACCGGAAGGTTCCCTCCGGGTCCCGCGAAGATCGTCCTGAGATGCGCCTTGCGCACCTGTGCGAGTTCGATGCTGCCAGCGATCACTGCGGCCACGGGGCTCAGGAACGTGCCGTTGATACTCGTGTCGACGACGCCGTCCACGATGTGCTCGGAGAGTCCCCACCGTCTCAGTAGACCTGCATCGCTCGACCTAGGAGATAGGCCGGGGCCATTCCGCGACCCCGGCGCGACGGGCTTGACGTCCGTTCGTCGTACGTGCGGTGGGCCCTACCGGGATCGAACCGATGACATCCACGGTGTAAACGTGGCGCTCTACCAGCTGAGCTAAAGGCCCGGGATCGGGTGGGCACGACTGGACCAGCTGCCAGCACCCGATTGCGGATCAGCCTACCCGCAGGTCACGGCGGGACCCAACACGATGCAAGAGTCCGTGTGTGATGTTGACCACCAGAGGTTCCCCGTTCGGCGTCGCGTTTGACACCGCGCGGTCACGATGCGTTAAGCTGATGATGCAAACGCGCTCGGTGACGTGTCTTGCTTGAGGGGACGCTGGTGCGCTAGATCGCTTTCGGGCGTGACAGATACGGCGGTTCGATTCCGTCGGTCTCCACCACTTCGAGAAATCCCCGGGACTCAAGTCCCGGGGATTTCTGCATGTCCGAGCGTGTCCGGGGGAACAGGCGGCAATCGCTGCAACCCCACAGGGCAGATGCGTAGGCTAGGGACCATGGCAGCAGAAAAGAAAGCTCACATCGGCGTCACCGGCCTGGCCGTGATGGGCGCCAACCTGGCCCGCAACTTCGCGCACCACGGGTACACCGTGGCCCTGCACAACCGTTCCGAGGGCAAGACCACGGCCCTCATGGAGGAGCACGGTTCCGAGGGGGACTTCATCCCCACCGAGACCATGGAGGAGCTCGTCGATTCCCTCGAGAAGCCGCGCCGCGTGCTGATCATGGTCAAGGCGGGCGCGCCCGTGGATTCCGTGATCGAGCAGCTGACCCCGCTGCTGGACGAGGGCGACATCATCATCGACGGCGGCAACTCCTACTTCCAGGACACGCGGCGTCGTGAGCGCGAGTGCGCAGAGAAGGGCCTGCACTTCGTCGGCGTGGGTGTCTCCGGCGGTGAGGAGGGCGCCCTCAACGGCCCGTCCATCATGCCGGGTGGTTCCGAGGAGTCCTACAAGAGCCTGGGCCCCATGCTCGAAGACATCTCCGCCAAGGCGGACGACGGCGCTCCGTGCTGCGCGTGGATCGGCACTGACGGCGCGGGTCACTTCGTGAAGATGGTGCACAACGGCATCGAGTACGCGGACATGCAGGTCATCGGTGAGGCGCACGAGCTGCTGCGTTCCGTGGCCGGACTGGAGCCCGCCGAGCAGGCGGACGTGTTCGAGGAATGGAACGCCACCGAGCTGTCCTCCTACCTCATCGAGATCACCGCGCAGGTGCTGCGTCAGGTGGACTCCCGGACGGGCAAGCCCTTCATCGACGTCGTCGCGGACGCCGCGGGTCAGAAGGGCACCGGCCGCTGGACCGTGCAGGAAGCCCTGGAACTGGGCTCCCCGGTCACCGCGATCGCCGAGTCGGTGTTCGCCCGCGCCCTGTCATCTTCCGAGCCCGTGATGCGCAAGGAGGCCCAAGAGGTGCTTCCAGCCGGCATCGGGGACACCACCGAGGACGTCGTGAAGGACCCCGGGTTCGTGGAGGACGTGCGCAAGGCACTGTACGCGTCCAAGCTCGTGTCCTACGCGCAGGGCCTGGACATGCTCACCATGGCCGGGCGGGAGTACGGTTGGCAGCTGGACCTCGCGACCATCGCGAGCCTGTGGCGCAACGGCTGCATCATCCGCGCCGAACTGCTCAACGTGATCATGGCCGCCTACCAGGGGGACAAGGCCCCGTTGAACCTGCTGTTCGCGCCCGAATTCATCACGTCCATCGAGGACGCACTGCCGTCGTGGCGCCGCGTGGTGGCACGCGCCGTCGAACGCGGCATCCCCGCCCCGGTGTTCTCCTCCGCGCTCGCGTACTACGACGCTCTGCGCCGCCCGCGGCTGAACGCCGCCCTGACCCAGGGCCTGCGGGACTACTTCGGTGCCCACACGTACAAGCGCATCGACGACCCGGACTCCAGCTTCCACGTGCTGTGGAGCGGGGACCGCTCCGAGGTCGTGTCCTGAGCACGTGAACCGTCGACCGCTCCCGAGACAGGGGGTGGTAGCGAGAACGGGCCGGGCCCCCACGTGGAGACCCGGCCCGTTCTCGTCGAACCCGTCAGGTAGTCAGCTTCAGATCCACATGGCGGGATCGATGTAGGTCGCGGGGTCCACGAGCGGTTCCTGCTTCTCCGGGGTGCGCCGGCGCACCTTGCCGGGGATGCCGGTCACGATCGAGTCCTCGGGGACGTCCTTGACCACCACGGCATTGGCGCCCACGGAGGAATCATGGCCCACGGTCAGGGGACCCAGGATCTTGGCACCGGCACCGATGGTCACGCGGTCCTGGATCGTGGGGTGACGCTTGACGGGTTCCAAGGAGCGACCACCGAGGGTCACGCCGTGATAGATCATCACGTCGTCACCGATCTCCGCGGTCTCACCGATCACCACACCCATGCCATGGTCGATGAAGAAGCGCCGACCGATCGTGGCGCCCGGGTGGATCTCCACGCCCGTGGCCCAGCGGGCGAGCTGGGACACGGTGCGCGCCAGCAACCGGCGGTCCGGGTTGCGCCACAACCGGTGGGACAACCTGTGGGCCCAAATGGCGTGCAGCCCCGAGTAGTTCAGAGCGATCTCCAGGTTGGACCGCGCCGCGGGGTCGTGCGTCCGAGCCGTGTCGAGGTCCTCGTTGAGTCTGCGCCAGAAGCTCACGTGTGTTTCCTCTTCCGTGGTGTGCCGGGGTGGGCCGCCCGCCGTGAAGAACGGGTGCCCGGGGTGCGCCTCACTTGTGGTGCGCATCCCGGACACCCGCACGGTCGGGTCGAGTGGATCAGCCCCGGATGTCTTCGTACAGGATCGTGGAGATGTAGCGCTCACCGAAATCGCACACCACGGCGACGATGAGCTTGTCCCGGTTCTCCTCCTTGGCGGCCTCTTGCAGGGCGGCCCACACGATGGCGCCCGAGGAGATGCCGCCCAGGATGCCTTCCTGGGTGCCGAGCTCGCGGGCGTACTTCACGGAGTTCTCCACGGTGACGTCGTAGACGTCGTCGTAGATCTCACGGTCGAGCACGTCCGGGACGAAGTTCGCGCCGAGACCCTGGATCTTGTGGGGGCCGGCCTTGCCCTCGGTCAGCAGCGGGGAGTCGGAGGGCTCCACGGCCACGAGCCGGATGTCCGGCTTCTGCTCGCGCAGGTACTTGCCCGCGCCGGAGATGGTCCCGCCCGTGCCGATACCGGCCACGAAAACGTCCACGGCGCCGTCGGAGTCGTTCCAGATCTCGGGACCCGTGGTCTCGTAATGCACCTGGGGGTTGGCGGGGTTGGCGAACTGGCTCGCGAGGATCGCGTTGTCCGAGGAGTCCACGATCTCCTGGGCTTTGTCCACGGCGCCGCGCATGCCGTCGGCACCCGGGGTCAGCACGATCTCCGCACCGTAGGCGCGCAGCATGACCCGGCGCTCGGTGGACATGGTCTCCGGCATGGTCAGGATGACCTTGTACCCGCGGGCAGCACCCACCATGGCCAGGGCGATGCCCGTGTTACCGGAGGTGCCCTCCACGATCGTCCCACCGGGCTTGAGCTGGCCGGAGGCCTCGGCGGCATCCACGATGGCCTTGCCGATCCGGTCCTTCACGGAGTTGGCGGGGTTGTAGAACTCGAGCTTCACGGCCACGTTGCCGGGGAGGTCCTTGTCCAGGTGGTTCAGGCGGACGAGGGGAGTGCCTCCCACGACCTCGGTGACGTCGTTGTAAATCTTGCCCATGACATGTCTCCTGTTCAGTCGGTCCGCGGGGCATGGCACACGTGCCGGTCCCCGCACAGAGTCTTCTTCAGCGTATCGGTGGCCTGGGTGGCGGCTCAGTCGTTCAGCCACACGGCGTAATGTTGGCGCACCTTCGCGAGCTTGGGGTTGATGATCACTTGGCAGTAGCCGTTGAATGGTTGGTTCCCGTAGAAGTCCTGGTGGAAGTCCTCTGCCTCGTGCACGGGCCCGAGCGGCTCGATGGTGGTCACCACGGGATCGTCGAACAGGGTCTGCGCCCGGGAGATCGCGGCCTCGAAGAGGTGCCGTTGCTCGTCGTCGGCGGGGAACATGGCGGAGCGGTACTGCGTGCCTACGTCGTAGCCCTGGCGGTTGAGCGTGGTGGGGTCGTGGCCCGTGAAGAACAGGTCCAGAATCACGTCGGCGGGAACCACGGAGGGATCGAACGTGACCTCCACGGCCTCGGCGTGGCCCGTGGTGCCCGAGCACACGGACTCGTAGTCGGGGTGGTCCGTGTGCCCTCCCGTGTACACACTGCGCACCCCCTGCACGCCGCGCACCCTGCGGTAGACGGCGTCCAGGCACCAGAAGCAGCCACCGGCCAGCACGAACGTCTGCGGTGTCGATGAAGTCATGCCCAGTACAACGCGTGACGCGCCAGAAGATTCCCGCCGCTCGCCCAGCGCGAACTCCTAGGATGAGGCCATGAGCACCGAACGCCCGTCCGACGCCCCGCCCACGCTCGAGGACGTGCTCGCCGCCGCGGACACCCTGTGGCCCTTCCGGTTGCAGGAGGACTGGGACGCGTCCGGGCTCGTCACGGGGCGGGCGGAGCAGCCGATCCGGCGGATCCACTTCGCGGTGGATCCCGTGGCCGCCGTCGTGGACGAGGCCGTCTCCAGGGGCGCGGACCTGTTGCTGACCCACCACCCGCTGTTGCTGCGCGGGGTCACGTCGGTGGCCGCGCACCTCTTCAAGGGCCGTGCGATCCACGACCTCATCGAGAACCGCTGCGCCCTGCTGTGTTGCCACACGAACGCGGACTCCGCGCGCCGGGGCGTGTCGGACGCGCTGATCGCGGCGTGCGGTGTCTCTCCCGACGACGCCGCTCCGCTCGTCCCGCACGACACGGACCCCCGCGTAGAGGTGTATAAGAGACAGCACCGGTGACGTTGCGCGACCTCGCGGACCGACTCGCGCAGCGGATCTCGCCCACGGCGCAGGGCCTGCGCGTGGCCGGCGATCCCGAGCGACCCGTGAGCACCGTGGCGGTGTGCGGGGGCTCCGGGGACTCCCTCTTCAACGAGGTCCGCGCCCACGGGGCGGACGTGTTCGTGACCGCGGACCTGCGCCACCACCCGGCCTCCGAAGCGCGGGAAGCCGCCCTGGGGCCCGGGGGATCGGGCACCCCTGCGCTGATCGACTCCGCCCACTCCGCGAGCGAGGCCCTGTGGTTGCCGTGGGCCGCCGAGGACCTGCGGCACGAACTCGAGCGGCGGGGATTTGCCGTGGAGACCTCCGTCAGCTCGCTGCGCACCGATCCGTGGGACTTCCGGATCGACACGCCCGGGACCTGAAGCACACGCGGACCTACCACCGCACTCGACCAGCCGCACCCCAGGAGAACGCCATGACCTCGCCCCGCTCGGCCCTTCCCGCCCTGTTGGAACTCCAGTCCGTGGACTCCCGGTTGCTCACCGTGATGGCCCGGGCCAAGGAGTTGCAGACCTCCGAGCGGGTGGCTTCCCTCATGGCCCGGCGGACGCAAGCGATCGCGGCGGCCCGCGCCCTCGAGACCGCCCAGCAGGAGGCCGAGCGGGCGGTGGCCGAGGCGGAGCGGGAGGTCACCCGGATCCAGGACCGGATCGACAAGGACACCGAGCGGCTCAACCACGGCGGCTCCGCCAAGGACCTCATGGGCATCCAGCACGAGATCGACACCCTCACCGCGCAGCGCGGACGGGCCGAGGACGCGCAGTTGCAGGCCATGGACCACGCCGAGGAGGTCACCGCGGACCGGGACCGGAAGCTGCCCCTGTTGCGCGCCGCGGACGCTGAGGCCCGCGCGGCGGTGGCCGAGCGGGACGCGGAGCTGTCCCGGCTCAAAGAGGAGCACGCGCGGCTGACCGCGGAGCGCTCCACGCGTGTATCGGAGTTCACTGATCCCGCCCTGCTGAGCCGCTACGACGGCCTGCGCACCGCCCGCGGGGGAGGCCGGATCGCCGTCGCACGCTTCGAGAACGGAACGTGCGGGGCGTGCGGCACCCGGTTGAGCCCCGCCGACGCCGCGGCGCTGACAAATACTCCGCCGCAGACCGTGCCCCAGTGCCCCGAGTGTTCCGCGCTGCTTCTGGTGTGAGCCCGGGCTTGCACGCGTCCGGTCCTGAACTGCGCGGCCCGCTCCTCATCGGCCGCTCGCATTGACTCGGGTGCCCCGCGCCAAGGGTGCCAGGCGCTGAGCGTCGGGTGGCCCGGCGGCGCGGTAGGATCGACGGCGGACAGGTGGGCCGGGCGACCGCGCGGCGTCGTCGTGAAGGACGGCGTCTCGAGGAAAGTCCGGGCTCCGCAGAGCAGGACGGTGGGTAACACCCACTCGGGGTAACCCGCAGGACAGTGCCACAGAAAACAGACCGCCCGCCGCGAGCGGGTCAGGGTGAAAAGGTGGTGTAAGAGACCACCAGCGCGCCGGGTGACCGGCGCGGCTCGGTAAACCCCGTCCGGAGCAAGGCCATGCAGGGCGCGTTCGAGGGCTGCTCGCCCGAGCGTCCGGGTAGGCTGCTCGAGCCGTGCGGCAACGCACGGTCTAGATGGATGGTCGTCACCGCGGTGCGGGTAACCGCCCGCGGCACAGAACCCGGCTCACAGGCCCACCTGTCCCTCTACACTCGTGGGGTGCTGATTCTGCTGCCTCCCTCCGAGTCCAAGACCGCGCCCGCGACCGGGAATCCCGTCATGCCCGCCGAACTCAGCTTCCCCGAGCTCTCACGTGATCGCGCAGTGTTGGCAGAGCACCTCGCCGAGGTCAGCGAACGCCCGGACGCCCTAGAGATCCTGGGTGTGGGGCCGTCGCTCGCGGACGACGTCGCCCGCAACCGTGAACTCGCGACCGCACCTGCCGCGCTCGCCCCCGACGTCTATGCGGGGGTGCTCTACGACGCGCTGGATGTCAGCTCCCTCGCCCCCGAGGCCCGCGAGGTCGCCGATGCGTCGCTGCTCGTGATCTCCGCACTGTGGGGCGCGGTGCGACCCACCGACCGCATCCCCGCCTACCGCCTGAGTATGGGGACCGCGCTGCCGGACACCGGCAAGCTCGGTGCGTGGTGGAAACCGCGATTGACCCCGGTGCTGAACGCGCTCGCCGCCGACGGCGTGATCGTGGACTGTCGCTCGGCGGCCTACGCCGCGGCGTGGAAACCTCCCGCCGCGCGGACCGTCACGGTACGGGTCGAGCAGCTCAAGCCGGACGGGAGCCGTTCCGTGGTGTCACATCACGCCAAACACACGCGGGGACTCGTGGCCCGTGCGCTGTGCGAGATCGGGGGAGCGGGGCGTCCGCTGGACACCGTGGAGCAGGTGAGCGCGGCGCTGGCCGAGAGGTTCACGGTGGAACTGACCGAACCCACGACCCGCAAGGCGGGCACGCTCACGATCGTGTTGGATCCGCAGTAACCAAGCCGCGCTGAGCCACGGGCAGCAACCGGCTCGCCTGACGAGGGCGCTGAGACGGGGCCTGCCGCCACGCCGCGTCCGTGATGCGGGATCCCCTCAGCGGGTCAGTGCCCGAACGGGTCCTCGTCCACACCGGGCAGCCACGTCGAATCCGTGCCCCACTGTTCCGCGGAGATGGCCTTGCGGGCCTTCTTGGACCACTTGCGGTTGAGCCGGTCCACGTACAGCTTCCCGTCCAGGTGGTCGTACTCGTGCTGCATGACCCGGGCGAACCAGCCGTTGGCCTCGAACGCTACGAGGTCCCCGTTCTCGTCCTGCCCGGCGATCCGCACCCAGTCCGCCCGCTTGAGGGGCCAGGACTGGCCGGGCACCGAGAGGCATCCCTCGGCCTCGTCGTCCGGGTCCGGGGCGGTCTCGGAGATCCGGCCGGTGCTCAGGACGGGGTTCACGAGCGTGCCGCGCGGGGGCACACCGTCCTCGTTCTCGAAGATGTAGGTGAAGATCCGCAGCCCCACCCCGATCTGCGGCGCCGCCAGACCCACGCCGTGGGACGCGTCCATGGTCTCATGCATGTCCGCCACGAGCTCGCGCAGGGCGTCGTCGAAGGTGGTCACCCGGGCCGCGGGGCGATGCAGCACGGGGTTACCGGAGATCACAATGGGACAGACGGTCATGCGGAGAGCACCTCGGGATTCACGGGTGGACGTCATATGTGGGCGTGGTCCCTGGACCCACGCCGCGCGGCCGCGCGGAGGGCGGGCGGACGGAGGACAATATATCGTGTCCCTGACCATCAGTAATGTGTGTATCGTCGCCGGGGGCCGTGCACACAACCGGCTCAGGCGCCGGATCCCGCGCCGTTCCCGGTCCGCACAGCCAGCGGGCGTCCCATCCGTTCACGTCAGTTCTGCGCAGGAGGTCACATCGAGTGAGGGTCGCGTCCCTACCCCACGGTCACGTGTACGTCGAGCACCTCAGTGACCCCGGCGCCGTGCAGCCCGTCCACCGGTTGCCGGACCCCGCGCCCGCACACCCGGTCCCCGGAGCTCCGTGGTGGCCCCTCGTGATGCTGAGCGAGGCCTGGATCCGGCGGCACGCACACGAGTTCGACATCTACCACCTGCACTTCGGGTTCGACCAGACCTCACCCGCGGAGCTGCGACGGATCGTGGACACCCTGCACGAGCTGGGCAAACCGTTCGTCTACACGGTGCACGATTTGCGCAACCCCCACCAGACGGACCCCGCTGCCCAGGACGCCGCCCTGGACGTGCTGATCCCGGCCGCCGACGAACTGATTACCCTGACCGACGGCGCCGCACGCGTGATCGAGCGGTGCTGGGGCCGCCGGGCCACGGTCATCCCGCACCCGCACCTGCTCCCGCTAGACCGGTGGCGCGATCACGCGCCCGTGGGATCCGTACCCGTGGTGGGACTCAACCTCAAGAGCATGCGGGCGAACATGAACCCCCTGCCGGTGGCCCGCGTGCTGCTCGAATGCGCGTCCCGCGGGGAGATCCGGTTGCAGCTCGACGTCCACACAGACGTGGTCACCCGGGGCACCCCGCACCACGACCCCGTGGTGAGTCACCTACTGGAGACCGCGCGTCGGACACTCAACGTTCAGGTCAACGTCCACGAGTTCTACACCGACGAGCAGTTGTGGGAGTACCTGCGCGGGCTCGATCTCTCGGTGCTCGCGTACCGCTTCGGCACCCATTCCGGGTGGCTCGAACTGTGCTACGACCTGGGCACCCATGTCCTGGCGCCGTCCGTGGGGTTCTACCACGAGCAGCATCCGGGTGTGCTGCGCTTCGACTGGGACCGGGACGGTCAGCCGGACGCCGATCAGATCCGGGAAGCGCTCGCGGGTCTGCGCGGGAACGCGCCCTGGCAGGCGAGCGCCTTGGAACGCACCCAACAACGACGTCGCATCGCCGCAGCCCACGCCGAGGTCTACCGCCGCGCCGTCGTGGTCCGGGAGGCCGGGAAAGGGGACGCCGCATGAAGGTGGCACTGCTCGCGCACGACCGGTTCCCGATCGCCCCGCCGTTCTCCGGGGGTCTCGAGTCCTTCACATGGCACCTGGCCCGCGGGCTCAAGTGCCGCGGGATGGAGGTGGTGGTCTTCGCCGCGCCGGGTTCCGACCCCGAGCTCGGGGTCGAGGAACTGGACGTGGAACCGCTCGTGCTCAGCGACGAGGCGCGCAACGACGTCGCCATGCCACCGGAGGCGCAGGTGCGGGAGACCTTCTCGTACCTGCAGGTCATGCGGGACTTCGCACGCCGCCCGGACATCGACGTGGTGCACAACAATTCGTTGCACTTCCTGCCCATTGTGATGTCCCCGGCCATCCCGCAACCTCTGTTGACCACCCTTCACACCCCGGCCACCCCGTGGCTCGAACCCGCGCTGCGTCTCACGCCCACGGCACCCACGGTGGCCGTGAGCGATTCGGTGGCCCAGATGTGGAGCAAGGTCACGCCCGCCCGCGTGATCCGCAACGGCGTGGACCCGCACGAGTGGCGGCCGGGACCCGGCGGGGATGCCCTCGTGTGGTCCGGGCGCGTGGTCCCGGAGAAGGCCCCGCACATCGCGGCGCTGATCGCGAGCAAGGCCGGGTGGAAACTGCGGATCGCCGGGCCCATCGCGGATCGGCACTACTTCGAGGCGCGGCTGAAGCCGTTGCTCAACGAGGACATCACCTACGTGGGTCACCTGGACACGCAGCAGCTGCGCACCCTGGTGGGCAATAGCGCCGCGAGCCTCGTGACGCCCGCATGGGAGGAGCCCTACGGCCTCGTGGCCGCGGAGGCCATGGCGTGCGGCACGCCCGTGCTCGCGGTGGCCCGCGGCGGCCTGAGCGAGATCGTGCGCGATCCCGGTGGGCACACGTCCCAGCCCGGGGCGAGCGAGGTGGAGACGGTGGCGTCCGCGGTCGCGGAGCTGCCCCGCGTGGTGGCCCTGGACCGCACCAGGGTGCGCCACTACGCGCTCGAGCACTGTTCCCTCAACGTCACCGTGGACGCCTACGCCGCGCTCTACCGGGAACTGGTGAGCGCGTGATTGGGTACTACATCCACCACCAGGGCCTGGGCCACCGCAACCGGGCCACCCAGATCGCCCGGGAACTCACGGTGCCCGTGACGGGGTTCAGTTCCCTGGAGCGCCCGGAGGCGTGGCCCGGCGAGTGGGTCCAGCTGCCCCCGGATGTCGCCCAGGACCCCGTGGACCCCACCGCCAACGACGTGCTGCACTGGGCGCCTCTCGAGCATCCCGGGTACCGGGAACGCATGGGTCTCATGGCGCAGCGCTTGCGCTCGGATGTGGAACTCATGGTCACGGACACCTCCGCGGAGGTCACCCTGCTCGCGCGTCTGATGGGTGTGCCCACCGTGGTCATGGCCATGCGGGGGGATCGCACCGACCGCACCCACCGTGCGGCGTACGACGCCGCGACCGCTCTGATCGCGCCGTGGTCCCGGGAGACCGCGGAGACCTATTGGCCCGAGGAATGGACCCGTAAGACCACGTTCACGGGGGCCATCTCCCGCTTCGACGTCCCCGTGCGGGTGCCGGGATCCTCCGCCGAGCACGTTCCCGGCGCGTACTCTTCCGGCGAGCCAGCTCCCGGTGAGCGCACCGCGACGCGAGGTGCGAGCGGGAGCGGCGCGAGCGACGTCGGCGGCCAACGCGTCCTGGTGGTCTGGGGCCGCGGCGGGACCGACGTGGGGGACACCGAGATCGAGGCGGCTCGCGCGGCGACCCCCGGGTGGTCGTGGACCGTGCGCTCGCCGGAGAACCCCTCCCCGGACCTGTGGCGCGAACTGCACGAGGCGGACGTCGTCGTCTCCCACGGGGGCAACAACGCCGTGGCGGAGCTGTCCGCGGCGCACTCGCGCGCCGTCGTCGTCGCCCAGCCGCGACCGCACGACGAGCAAGCCGCCACGGCCGCCGCGCTCGAGCGCGCGGGAATCTGCGTGGGCCTGCAGCACTGGCCCGCCGCCGCCGCGTGGCCCCGGTTGCTCGCACGTGCCCGGCAACTCGGCGGCTCCCGCTGGAACGCGTGGCGCCATGGCGACGGCGCATACCGTGCGGCGCGCGCGCTCGAGGACCTGCTGCACGGGGTCACGTCGTGACGGCCGCTGCCCTGATCACGATCGTGAGCGGACGGCACACCCACCTGCGGCGGCAACGGGACTGGGTGGCCGCGCAGAGCGAACCCCCGGTCACCCATGTGGTCGTGAGCATGGGCGATCCCGGGATCCGCGGAGTGCTCGAGCAACGGCCGGAACTGCCCACCGACCTCGTGGAACTGCCGCCGGCCGCCGAACTGCCATTGGCCGCCGCGCGCAATGCCGGCGTGGCACGCGCGGAGCAGCTGGGTGCGCACACCGTGGTGCTACTGGACGTGGACTGCCTTCCCCACCGTGACCTGATGGCCGATTACACGCGCGCCCTCGAGCGGCTCGCAGACCAGCGCGCCGTGGTGAGCGGGCGCGTGCAGTACCTCCCGGAGGGAATGACCGAGGCCGATTACACGCCCGAGGGCGTCGCCCGCGCGGGACGGGATCACGCCGCCCGCGTGCTGCCGGGGCCCGGGGAACTGGTCGAGGGCGACCCCCGGATGCTGTGGTCGCTGACGATGGCGACCACGGTACGGACATGGCACGCGGCGGCCGGATTCGACGAGCGCTACGTGGGCTACGGGGGCGAGGACACGGATTTCGGTCAGCGCCTGGCCGCGAGCGGGGGGAGCCTGTGGTGGCTCGGCGGAGCCGCCGCGTACCACCAGTACCACCCGACCCAGTCACCGCCCGTCCAGCACGCCGCGGCGATCGCCCGCAACGCCAACCTCTTCCGCCGTACGTGGGGGTTCGACCCCATGGAGGGGTGGCTGCGGGAACTCCGCAACTTGGGGGTCTTGACACGCGCGGGGGAGGACTGGCACGTCTTCGAACAGGGTTCGACCGATGATGCGTGAGCATACGATTATGCTCGGGGTGTGAGTTCCGAACGCCCTGTCATCACCCTGGCCCTGATCAACGACTATCCCGTGGTCCTCCAGGGTGTGGCGAGTATGCTGCAGGGTCATCCGCGCCTGCGGGTCGTGGAACTCGATTCCGGGTGTCTGCCGCACACGGACGCGGACGTGGTGCTCTATGACGCGTTCGCCGCGAAGGACCGTGGCACCCATGACGTGATGCGCCTACTGGATGACCCCCACTGCCTCAAGGTCGTGATGTACACGTGGCACGTGCGCGCCGAGCACGTTGACGAAGCACTCGATCTGGGCATACACGGTTATCTCTCCAAGGAGCTCACCGGGGACGAACTCGCGGACGCCCTCGTGCGCGTGCACGAGGGGGAGCGCGTGGTGGCCCCCGAACCAGTGCGGGAGGACATCACCTTGCCGGACTGGCCCGGCCGGCCCGAGGGGCTCTCCACGCGTGAGGCGGAGGTGATCGCGCTGATCACGCAGGGGTTCACCAATGACGAAATCGCCCGGCACTGCTACCTCAGCATCAACTCGGTGAAGTCCTACATCCGTTCCGCCTACCGCAAGATGGGCGTGGAGCGACGCAGTCAGGCCGTGTTGTGGGGCGTCCAGCACGGGATGGATCCCACGGGTCAGCAGCAGCGCACAACCGCGGTCTGACCCGCAGCGTCATCCGGGACCGACCAGCGGTTTCATCCTCCCGGGTGGGCGACAGCCCGGGGTACGGCGGGGCACAATGGACACATGACCGAAGACAAGTACGCAGCAGCCAGGAAAGCACGGGAACTCGCCGGTGAAGAGGGCGGTTTCCCCGAGCAGGAACAGACCCCGCCCGGCCTGTCCACGGACATGCAGCCCTTCCCGGACCACGGTGAGGAGAACTGGGTGGGCCGCGGTCGCCTCGAGGGTCTCAAGGCCCTCGTGACCGGCGGCGACTCCGGCATCGGCCGCGCGGTGGCCATCGCGTTCGCCCGTGAGGGCGCGGACGTGGCCATCAACTACCTCTCGGACGAGGAATCGGACGCGCAGGACACCAAGCAGTGGATCGAGAAGGCCGGTCGCAAGGCCGTCCTGCTGCCCGCGGACCTGCGCGAGGAAGCCACCGCCCGTCAGGTCGTGGACGATGCCGCCGAGCAGCTCGGCGGCCTGGACATCCTCGTCAATAACGCGGGCTTCCAATGGGCCCGCCGTGACGGCGGTCTGCAGGGTCTGAAGACCGAGGAGATGGACCGCGTCTTCAAGACCAACCTGTACGCCCTGTTCTGGGTCTCCCAGCAGGCGCTGCAGTACCTGAAGAGTGGTTCCTCGATCATCAACGTGAGCTCCATCCAGGCCTACGACCCGTCCGAGAACTTGATCGACTACGCCTCCACCAAGGCCGCGATCAACAACTTCACGGTCAACCTGGCCAGCGAGCTGGGGGAGAAGGGGATCCGCGTCAACGCCGTGGCCCCCGGACCCATCTGGACCCCGCTGCAGCCCGCGACCAAGGCCGGCGAGAGCATGCCTCAGTTCGGGTCGGACACCCCGCTCGGCCGCGCGGGACAGCCCTCCGAGATGGCCGGGGCGTTCGTGTTCCTGGCCAGCCCGGCGGAGGCGTCCTACGTCTCCGGCACGGTGATCGGTGTGACCGGCGGCAAGCCCGTCTTCTAGGCCACCTTCGAGAGCCACGACAGACAAGTGCACATGACACCACCGTGGGCGGGACGCGATACGCGGCCCGCCCATTGGTGTGTCACGGGCACGTGATGTGAAACCCGGGAGCCTCGTGACGAATCCTTCCGCCATGCACCGCAGACTTGGCCTGACGGACGCCGTGACCATCGGGCTCGGTTCCATGATCGGCGCCGGCATTTTCGTGGTGTTCGCCCCCGCTGCGGCCTCCGCGGGCGCCTGGTTACCGCTGGCCCTCGTGCTGGCCGCGGTCGTCGCACTGTGCAACGCACTGTCCTCGGCCCAGCTGGCCGCCCAGTACCCCGTGGCCGGCGGTAGTTACGTCTACGGTCGCGAGCGCCTCGGCCCCTGGCCGGGGTTCCTCGCCGGGTGGTGTTTCCTCACCGGTAAGACCGCGAGCTGCGCGGCCATGGCCATGACGTTCGCCGCCTATGTGGTCCCCGAGCCCTGGCAACGGCCCGTCGCTGCTCTCGCGGTGCTCGGTGTGGTCGCGGTCAACTGCTTCGGCGTGACGCGCACTGCTTCGGCCACCAAGGTGCTCGTGGGTATCGTGCTCGCGGGCCTGGCCGTGGTCATCGTGGCCGGGCTCTTCGCCGGGTCCGGCCCCGCCGCATCAACCTTCGGTGCGGCACCGCCGGGCGGGGCGTACGGCGTCCTGCAGGCCGGGGGACTCCTGTTCTTCGCTTTCGCCGGGTACGCACGCATCGCCACCATGGGGGAGGAAGTGCGCGATCCCGCCCGGATCATCCCCCGGGCCATCGTCATCTCCCTGAGTGCGGTCCTCGTGATCTACGGCGTACTCGCGGTGCTCTCGCTGCACGTCCTCGGTCCCGAGGCCCTGTCCCGTACGACGACGCCGCTCGCGGACCTCGCCGCGGCCGCCGACTGGCCGTGGACCACGGTTGTGGTCACGATTGCGGCCGCTGCCGCCACGCTCGGGGCGCTGCTGGGGCTCACGGCGGGGATCGGTCGAACCGGCCTGGCCATGGCCCGCACGGCGGATCTGCCCGCGCCCCTCGCCGTGCTCGACGAGCGCCACGGCGTCCCGCGCCGCATCGAAATCGTGGTGGCAGCGGTGGTCGTGATCGCGGTGTTCACCATGGACGTGCGCGGGGTGGTGGGCTTCTCGTCGTTCGGGGTGCTGCTGTACTACCTCGTGGCCAACCTCAGTGCGCTCACGCAGACCGGGCCGCATCGCCGCTACCCGCGCGCGGTGTCCGTCCTGGGCACGGTGCTGTGCGTGGTCCTCGTGGTCACGCTCCCGATCGCGTCCGTGGCGGGCGGCGTCCTCGTGCTGGCGCTGGGCATCGTGTACCGAGGGATTAGGGTGCGACGGCGCTGACCCGGCTGGCGAGGGCGCGTCACGCCATGCTGCACAGCCGTCGCGAACCACGCCGCCAGGCGCTGCCGCTGCATGCCGCCGCCGCGCGCGCCGTCGTCCGGCACGGGGCGCACCGGCGAGCCGGACGACCGCGGTTCGTTCAGCGCTCGTTGTTGCGCTGTGCGGCCTTGCTGCCGAGCGTGCTCAGGGCGTTGACCACGCGGGATCCCAGGCGCTGCTTGGCGGTGGCCCCCACCACGAGATCCGTCTGCTGGGGGGACGCGGACGGGAGCACCCGGTTCACCACGCCCAACGCGCGAATCGTGAGCCCGGGGGCGATACCCCGGACTCGCTGGGCGACCTTGGGCAACCACCCCAGCAGCACGATCGGGCGTCCCGCGAGAACGCCGTCCACGATCAAGCGGGCCGCGCGGTCGGCGTTCATGGACAACACCGGCAGGGACGCGGACGGCGCGAACCACGCGTACTCGTTCTGCGACTCGCCCGTGAAGTAGGCGCGCTCGTGCGATCCCGTGCGCATGAGGCCGGGGTCGATGCTCGTGGCGGTGACGCCGGTCCCCGACAGGGACGCCGCGAGACCCTCGCTGAACCCCACCGCGCCGAACTTGGCCGTGCAGTACGGCAACAGGTGCGGCACGGAGACCAGTCCGCCCACGGACGCGATCGTGCCGATCCGGCCGCGGCCACGCTCGCGCATCCCGGGCAACACCGCGAGCGCGGTGTGCACGGGACCCATGGTCATGGTGGTCACGGCGTCCCGAAACTGCTCCACCGTGACACCCTCCACCGAGCCCACCTGGATGATCCCGGCGACCGTGATGAGCACGTCCACCGGTCCCAGATCGCGCTCCACATCCCGCACCAAGGCCTCGACCTGGTCCGCCTCGGCGACGTCGCACACGTAGTCGTGCACCGTGCCGAACGGGGACAGCATCTCGCGCGCGCGGGCCAGCTCGGCGGCGTCGCGAGCGCACACGGCGACGTCGAAATCACGCGAGAGAAGTTCCTTGGCCACGAGCAGCCCCAGTCCACGGGAGGCTCCGGCCACGAGGGCAACCTGATGCGATGCGGTCATACGGGACACGCTACGCGGTGCGCCGCCCAGGTTCGACCCCCCCCTGCAGGGGTGGTGCCCGGGCGGGGTGATCATGCTTTACTGGGTGAATGCGAGCACTCACATGGCAAGGACTTGGCGACGTCCGGGTCGAAAACGTCCCCGATCCCGTTCTGCAGGATCCCACCGACGCCATCGTGCGGGTCACGTCCACCGCGATCTGCGGTTCGGACCTGCACCTCTACGGCGTGCTGGGCCCATACCTGCAGAAGGACTACGTGATGGGTCACGAGTTCATGGGCATCGTGGAAGAAGTGGGACCGGAGGTCAGCAACCTCGCACCCGGTGACCGCGTGGTCGTCCCGTTCGTGATCGCGTGCGGTCACTGCTGGATGTGCGACCGCGGGCTGTACGCCGCGTGCGAGACCACCCAGGTCCGCGAGATGGGAACGGGCGCCGCGCTGTTCGGTTTCTCCTCCCTCTACGGGTCGGTCCCCGGGGGCCAGGCGGAAATGGTGCGCGTCCCGCACGCGGACTTCGGCCCCGTGAAACTGCCCAAGGACTTCGACGACGAGCGTTTCCTCTACCTCAGCGACATCCTGCCCACCGCGTGGCAGGGCGTGAAGTACGCGAACGTGGGGGAGGAGGACACCCTCGCGGTGCTGGGCCTCGGACCCGTGGGCCAGCTCGCGGTGCGTTCGGCCAAGCTGCAGGGCGTCAAGCGGATCATCGCCGTGGACCGTGTGGACGAGCGCCTCGCCCTGGCCAAGAGCTGGGGGATCGAGACCGTGGACATGCGTGAGGTGGACGAGGTCTCCGACACGCTCGTCGACATGACGGATGGGCGCGGCCCCGACGGCGTCCTGGATGCCGTGGGCATGGAAGCGCACGGCAACCCCATTGCGGAGAAGATCGTCGCCGGTGCGGCGCGACTGCCCAAGCCGCTCGGGCGCAAGGCCATCGAGACGGCCGGTATCGACCGGTTGGACGCGTTGCACACCGCGATCCACAGCGTGCGCCGCGCGGGCACGGTCTCGGTGTCGGGCGTGTACGGCGGAATGGCGGATCCCATGCCCATGATGGAGATGTTCGACAAGGGCATCAGCATGCGCATGGGCCAGTGCCACGTGCGCCACTGGACCGATGAGCTGCTGGAGATCGCGAGCCGCCCGGACGACGTCCTCGGCCTCGAGTCACTGGCCACCCACCACGTGTCCTTGGAGGACGCACCGGAGATGTACAAGATCTTCCAGGAGAAGAAGGACGGCTGCATCAAGGTGGTCCTCAAGCCATGACCCTGTGCACACCACGATCATGCTCATGGGAAGAGGAGCCGGTCGCCCTTGACTGACGTACTGCTTCGAGTAGCCACTGCACCCCGCCGTGGGGTCGATCGTCTCATCCGCGGATACCAGCGCCACCTCTCACCGCGTAAAGGATTCACGTGCGCGCATCTCGTGGCACGGGGCGGGCAGTCCTGCTCCGCGGCGGTGCGCGGCATCATTGCGCAGTACGGCGTGATCCGAGGGATCATCCCCACGATGCTCCGTTTCGCGGCCTGCTACCGGGCGGCACTCATGCTCGGCCCCGCGGGCCGCGGCGACGTGAGTGGAGTCTGCTGCTGCGGGCCCATCCCCATTCCGTTCCGGTTCTAAGCAAGATCGAGGAAGCCCCTCCCACCTCGCGGCGCGCTCGGAGGTAGGAGGGGCTTCGTGGTGCCCGCCAGTTACGTTGTGAGTACCCCCGATCGCCGGGCGTTTGGTGCTCGACCGGGTATGGCTTGTCTGCCCAGCCATCCATGGTCCGGGGGGGTGTTGCCGCCCGGTCGAGAGACACGCGTTGACCTCTCATAGGGACACGGCAGCTTCTCTGAGGTCTCTTCGTAACGTGGGTGCCGGCATCGGGTCTCAAGACTGCGACCAGCAGTGATGCGTTCAACGAGGACGACATCATGAACGCCAGATTCGCGGCCGTAATCGGCCTGGACGTGGGGAAGACCGGGCATCATGCCTGCGCGCTGGACCCCGACGGGAACAGGCTCTTCGACAAGCCCCTCCCGCAGGACGAGGCCCAGCCGCGCGACCTCTTCACACACCTGCAGGAGCACGGCGACGTGCTGATGGTCGTCGATCAGCCCAACACCATCGGAGCCCTGCCCATCGCAGTCGCTCGCGACGTCGGCTGCGCGGTGGCCTACCTACCCGGGTTGGCGATGCGAAAGGCCGCGGACCTCGCCCACGAGACCACCCGGGCACTGAACCGGATCCGGTCTCTGCCCACACAGATCCATCCCGCTGACCCGGAGGTGCTGGTCGATCGGATCTTCACGGCGTTCAGCGAGCAGACCGTGGTCGTTCCAGCGACCGCGGCCGTGGAGTTGGTGATCCCGAGGGTGGCCGGGCAGGTCAAGGAGCTGAAGGAACAACGCGCGACCGTAGCCCGGGAGGTCGAGGCTATGCTGGAGGACTTCTCTCTCGCCGGGGTCTTGATGAGCATGCCGGGGATCGGCATCAAGACCGCCGCCCAGATCCTCCTGGCCATCGGCGATGGCTCCGCATTCGAGACCGCAGGCCATCTCGCAGCCTACGCCGTCGTCGCGCCGGTCACGCGAAGATCAGGGACCTCGATCAGGAGTGAGTTCCCCGCCTGATCCGGCAACAAACGCCCGAAGAACGCGCTGTTCTACTCCGCGTGGGTCGCCTCGGACTCAGATCCGATCTCCAAGGCCTACTACGACCGGAAGCGCGCCGAGAGAAACCGACACCACGCCGCCGTCATCTGCCTCGCCCGCCGCCGCTGCAACGTCATCTACGCGATGCTCCGCAATGGCACCTACCCCCAGCCCCGAACCAACCACCCTCGCGGTTTGACTCAGAACATAGGAGCACCCCCGGCTGTGCTTTTACTGAGTTAGAACAGATATTCGCGCGCCAAGCTGCTTTTCCTCCACCGTGCATTTGGACGGCGGGCGCGGGCGGTCGGGGTGGCGGGGATGGCCGCAGCGGTGGGAGTGGTCAGGCCGGACGGGCCGCTGGGAAGCGGGCGGTCGAGGTCATGCAGGACTGACCCGCCAACGAGAACGAGGTGCGAACCCCGACCGGTACACCGATCGATGTTCGCACCTCGTGCATGGGGTGAGCGACGGGGGTTGAACCCGCGACCTCCTGGACCACAACCAGGCGCTCTGCCGACTGAGCTACGCCCACCATTGAACCCGTGGAAGAACCGTTCGATCCCTCCGGGCAACGACGACCACTATAGCGCACGCCCGGGCGGATTCCTGCATCGAGCGCCTGAACGCGTCAGGTCCCGGTCAGGAACCCGAGCGGGTCGGGGAGGCCTTGATGAGCGCGGCGATCTTGCGGGCGTCGTCGGAGGTGGGGCCGGGATCGCCGGGGAAGAGGATGTGGCGGTAGTATCGCAGCTCGTCGATCGAGTCCTCGATGTCGCCGAGCGCACGGTGATTGCCCGTCTTCTCGGGCGCCTGGAAGTACGCGCGCGGGTACCAGCGCCGCGCGAGCTCCTTGATCGTGGAGACGTCGATGACCCGGTAGTGCAGGTGATCCACGAGTTGCGGCATGTCCCGCGTGAGGAACGTCTTGTCCGTCCCCACGGAGTTACCACCCAGCGGCGCCTTGCCCGGTTCGGGGACCCATTTGCGGATGTAGTCCAGCACCGCGTCCTGCGCCTGCGCCATGTCCATGCCGTTCTCGAGCTCCGGCAGCAGCCCGGATGTCTCATGCATGTTCCGCACGAAAGAAGACATCTGATCCAGCGCGGCCTGCGGGGGTTTGATGACCACGTCCACGCCACTGCCCAGCACGTTGAGCTCGTCGTCGGTCACGAGCGCGGCCACCTCGATCAACGCGTCATCGGACAGGGACAGCCCCGTCATCTCGCAGTCGATCCACACTATTCTCCGGTTTGCAGTCGTCACGCCCTCCAATCTATCGCGTCGTGCGGGCACCCCCGCGACGCTGCCTCGCCCCGGGCATCCGGTTGGCGTACGACGTCGCACGGTAGGATCACCCCGACGCCGCCCCCGCGCACCGCGCGCCGCGGCGGACGATTCCCAGACCCCTCATCTGCGGCCACCGCGGAAGCACCGGGAGGCCCGTAGTGCGCATCACGTCCAGGACGGAACGTCACCCGACGCTCCCCGGAACCGGACGGGACGCAGCCCCGGGACGGGACGCGACGTCCTCGGTGTCATTGACCCGCACCGTGGTGATGGGCTCGCTGGGCTCGCTCATGTTGCTGTTCGGCTCCCTGGGCGTGGGATGGCTCGCGAGCGTGTCCTCGCTGCGGCGCATCCCGCTGATCATGTGGATGCGCTTCGAGACCGTGGGCGTGGTGGTCTCGGTCGTGATGCTCGCCCTCGGAGCCATGCTCCTGGTGCGGCAGTGGCTGCGCCTGGGCCAGAAACTCAGACCGTGGGGACCGGAGAGCGCCCGCTGGGTGCTGATCTCGATCGCGGCGTGGGCGGCGCCCATGCTCGTGAGCATCCCGTTGTTCAGTCGGGATGTGTACTCGTACATCGGGCAGGGCCGCGTGATGGCGAACGGGTTGAACCCGTACGAGTCCGGGGTCTCCACGATCGACAACTTCTTCCAACTGGGCGCGGACCAGTTATGGGCGGAATCCCCGCCGCCGTACGGCCCGGTGTTCCTGTGGCTCGAACAGCTCGTGGTCCTCGTGACCGGTGCGGACCCGGACGCCTCCGTGCTGCTGTTTCGGGCCTTGTGCGTGGTGTCCGTGATCGCGTGCATGTGGGTCATCCCGCGCCTGGCCCGGCTGCACGGCGTCAATCCGCGGCGGACCATGTGGCTATCGGTGGCCAATCCGCTGTTCCTCACGAACTTCGTGGTGGCTGCCCACAACGACGCGATCATGCTGGCCCTGGCCCTGATCGGGACCTACGTGGCGGCAATGCACCGCAACTGGAAGGGTGGGATCGCGGGCACGACCCTTGTGACCCTGTCTGTGGCGATCAAGCCCATCACACTGATCTTCCTGCCGTTCGTGGGCCTGCTCTGGGCCGGGCGCGGTGCGTCATGGCCGCGCCGGTTCGCGATCTGGGCCCTCACGCTGGCCTACTCCGCGGCTTTGTTGGCGCTCATGGGATTCGTCAACGGCTTCGGTTTCGGGTGGGTCTCCGCGGTCTCTACACCGGGCACCGTGTACATCTGGTACGCGCCGATCGGACTGCTGGGGTTGTTCGCGCAGCTCGTGGGCAACTCGTGGGGGTTCAACGGCTCCGCGTGGATGGACGCCGTGCACACGACCGGGACGGTGCTCTCCGCCGCGGTGGTGGTCGTGCTGATGTTCGTGGGGCGGGACGCCAAACTGTTCCGCCGGCTCGCGTGGGCGCTCGCCGCGTTCGTGCTGCTGGCCCCCATCATCCAGGCATGGTACGTGGTGTGGCTCATCCCGTTGTTCGCGATCTCCGGGATCCGCGACGACTGGCAGGTGGACGTGCTGTTCTTCGTGACCGCGTTCTTCATGGTCTACGCCGTGGCGGACCAGCTGGACGTGTTCCCCTACCTGGACCTGAACCTCTTCGCGGCGCGGGTCATCGCCGCGCTCGTGGCCCTGACGTACGGCATCTACCTGTGGCTACTGGACCCGGCCACCCGGCGTGTGGCGCGGCCCCCACGAGGCGAGCGGGCGACGTCGCCCGTGCTGTGACGCGAACGCGGCCCCGCTCGCGAGGAGCGGGGCTGCGTCCGTGTGGAGCGGGGAATCAGACGCCGAAGTACATCTGGAACTCCAGCGGGTGGGGGACCACAGAGAGCGGCTTGAGCTCAACCTCACGCTTGTACTCGATCCAGGTCTCGATCAGGTCCTCAGTGAACACGTCACCGGCGAGCAGGAACTCGTGGTCCGCCTCAAGGGCCTCGAGCGCCTCCGACAGGGTGCCCGGGGCCTTCTTGATGTCCTTGGCCTCCTCCGGGGGCAGCTCGTAGAGGTCCTTGTCGATGGGGTCCGCCGGCTCGATGCGGTTGCGGATCCCGTCCAGCCCGGCCATCAGCTGCGCGGCGAACGCGAGGTACGGGTTGCACGAGGGGTCCGGCGCGCGGAACTCCAGGCGCTTGGCCTTGGGGTTGGTGCCCGTGATGGGGATCCGGATGCCCGCGGAGCGGTTGCCCTGCGAGTAGACCATGTTCACGGGGGCCTCGAAGCCCTTGACCAGGCGGCGGTAGGAGTTCACGGTGGGGTTGGTGAACGCGAGCACCGCGGAGGAGTGCTCCAGCAGGCCGCCGATGTACCAGCGCGCCACGTCCGACAGGCCTGCATAACCCTTCTCGTCGTAGAACAGCGGCTCCCCGCCCTTCCACAGCGACTGGTGGCAGTGCATCCCCGAGCCGTTGTCGTTGAAGACGGGCTTGGGCATGAACGTGACGGTCTTGCCGAACGAGTCCGCGGTGTTTTTGATCACGTACTTGAACTTGAGCAGGTCGTCCGCGGCGGCGGTCAGCGTGGAGAACTTGTAGTTGATCTCCGCCTGACCCGCGGCACCGACCTCGTGGTGGGAGCGCTCGACCTCAAGGCCCACCTCGTCCAGGGCCACGCACATGGCGTCGCGCAGGTCCGCCTGCTTGTCCACGGGGGACACGGGGAAGTAGCCGCCCTTCACGGGGGTCTTGTTCGCGAGGTTGCCGCCCTCTTCCTCACGGCCGCTGTTCCAGGAGGCTTCGTCCGAGTCGATCCGGTAGAAGGTGTGCTCGGGGGAGACCTGGAAGCGGGCGTCCTCGAAGACGAAGAACTCGGCTTCGGACGCGAAGTTCGCGGTGTCCGCGATACCGGTGGAGGCCAGGTACGCCTCGGCGCGCTCGGCTACACCGCGCGGGTCGCGGTGGTAGGGCTCGCCGGTGCGCGGGTTCACGATGGAGCACGTGACCACGAGCGTCTTCTCGAGCCGGAAGGGGTCCACGAACGCGGACTGGGGGTCCGGGATCAGCTGCATATCGGACTCGGCGATGCCCTGGAAACCACGGATGGAGGAACCGTCGAACAACTGTCCGTCCGTGAAGAAGTCCTCGTCCACCGCCTTGGCCGGGAGGTTGAAGTGCTGCTGCACACCGGGCATGTCCGTGAAACGCAGATCGACGAACATGACCTCTTCGTCCTTGAGGAACGCGAGCACTTCTTCGGCTGATTGGAACATGGACCTGTTCTCCTTCTGTGTGGGCGTCCGATCGACGCCGCGGTGGCGGGGACCACCGCGGTCGTTCGGTTCTGATGTCCAGCGTAGGAACCTGGCGTTGCCCGTCCATGACACGAATGTTTCGTCCGTGTAACGCCCGGAGCGTGATGCACGGAGGGCTCGCCGACCGGTCAGTACGAGCCCCAGTCTACCGGCGGGTGCACGAGCTCCCACGTCGGCCCGTTAGGGTGAAGTCATGATTTCTCGCCAGGACATGGGCTCGTGGCTCGACGGCGCCCCCCAGGGAAGCCAGCCGTACCCCGGTCGTCGTCTGGGTCGCCCCGCTGAGGGGCCGGGCTCGATCGCTCGCTTCCCTGCGCGCCTGGTGGCCCTGGTGATCGACTGGGTGCTTGCGGTGGTTCTCGCGGGGCTGTTCCTGGCGCAGTGGAACGGGTCGGGGCTGATGAACCTCGCGGTGTTCTTCGTGATCAGCGTGCTCATGGTCGGGTTCTTCGGGCGCACCCCGGGGCACTGGATCATGGGGTTGCAGGTCCAGACGATGAAGGGCCGCCCCGCCGGTTTCGGCAGAGCGGCCCTTCGCACGCTGCTGTTGTGTCTGGTGATCCCCGCGCTGATCGCGGACGAGGACCAACGGGGTCTGCACGATCGCGCGGTCGACACCGTCCTGGTGCGCGTGCGCTGATCAGCAGGATCGCCCCACGGCCCGTGGGCGCTGGTTCAGCGACCGCGCATGGACTTACGATCTGGGCGCGCACGCATGGGATCCACGCCCTTGGGGATCGGCAGCTTGTTCTGCAGGGTGTTCATCCGGCGGTGGACCACCTGAACTTCTTGCTTAGTGAGCTTGTTCTCCAGGCGCTTCATCTCTTTGGTGAGCTTGCTCAGGGGGATCTGGTTCTCGCCGTTGCCGGACTTGAGCACGTGGATGGGGACGTTCTGGATCACCGGGCCGATGCGGCGGCGTTCCTTCTTCACGAGCTTGTCCACGCGGTTGACCGGGCCCTCGGTGATGAACACGACACCGGGGCGGCCCACGGCGCGGAACAGCAGGTCCTTGGACTTGGGATCCATCGCGGCGGGTTCCTCCTCCACGATCCACCCGCGTTTGAGGGTGGACAGCGCGGCCCCCGCGGCACCGGGTTGTCCCTCAATGCGCGAGAATGCGGCTTTCTCGGCCCGCCGTGACAGCAGGATCACGGCGGCGAGCACCGCGAACGGGATGCCGATGAGCAACCACGTGATCCAGTTGCCGAGTAGCACACCGATGAGCAGGAACACGAGCAGCACGCCTAGGCCGAGCAGGATCATCCACCACAGGATGTTCGGCTCGCGCTCGCGAGTCATCTGGAAGACCTGCTTCATCTGCGCGAAGATGCCCGGGCCCTTGGCGGCCTTGCGCTGGCGCTTCTCCTCGCGCTTACGGTCGCGTTCGGCGGCCTTGGCCTTGGTGGACGTGGCTGGTGACACAGTTCTTCCTCGCACTCGCTGACACAGGGGATCTCCGCCATTCTATCCGCTGAGGCCCGACGACGCGGCGTCTCGTCCGTAGGGAAGCCCTCCCGGGTGCCGCGCGGCGCTCGGAACGGACGACGCCGCCCGGAAGCGGGCGGCGTCGTCCGCGGAGCGGTGTTGACGCGGGCATCAGCCCAGGCGGGCCAACAGGGAGGAGGCTTCCTGGCTCGCGGAACCCGAGTCGTCGATGTGGGACAGGTGCTCGGGGATCTCGCGGCCCATCTTTTTCATGGCGCGTGCCCACAGCTTGCCGGCGCGGTAGCTGGAACGCACCATGGGCCCTGCCATTACGCCCAGGAAGCCGATCTCCTCGGCCTGCTTGGACAGCTCCACGAAGGTCTCGGGCTTGACCCACCGGTCGATGGGGTGGAACGTGGGCCCGGGGCGCAGGTACTGGGTGAGCGTGATGATGTCGCACCCGGCGTCGTGCAGGTCGCACAGGGCGTCGTAGACCTCGTCGTCGGTCTCGCCCATTCCCAGGATCAGGTTGGACTTCACGATCATCCCGTTCTCCTTGCCCTGCGTCAGCACGTCCAGGGACCGTTCGTACGCGAACGCGGGACGGATCTGGCGGAAGATGCGGGGGACGGTCTCCAGGTTGTGCGCGAAGACCTCGGGCTGGGCGTCGATGACCTGCTGCAGGGCGTCCGGCTGACCCTTGAAGTCGGGGATCAGGATCTCCACACCCGTGCTCGGGTTCAGGGCGTGGATCGCGCGAATGGTCTCGGCGTTGAGCCATGCGCCGCCGTCCGCGAGGTCGTCACGGGCCACCGAGGTCACGGTCGCGTAGCGCAGTCCCAGGTCACGCACGGACTCGGCGACCTTGCGAGGCTCGGCGACGTCCACCATGCCCGGCTTGCCCGTGGCGATGTCGCAGAAGTCGCAGCGGCGCGTGCACGTGTCCCCGCCGATCAGGAACGTGGCCTCACGGTCCTCCCAGCACTCGTAGATGTTGGGACACCCGGCTTCCTCGCACACCGTGTGCAGCCCGCGACCCCGGGCCATGGACTTCAGTTCCGTGAACTGGGGTCCCATCTTGGCGGTGTTCTTCAACCACGAGGGCTTCTTCTCGATGGGCACCTCGGCGTTGCGTGCCTCGACGCGCAGCAGTTTGCGGCCTTCGGGGGCGATGGTCATGAGTACTCCTCGCTGGTGGCGCTGGCGGGGCCCGGTCCACGCGGATGAGCGGTACGGGCCGTTCTCAGGGGTCTGTTCTCGACGATCCGCGATTCGTGCGGTGGCTGTGGCCCGGTCAGGACACCGCGGTGGGTGAGGCGTCCCTCGCTCGGGAGTCACCCGTGTGCGGCAGTCGCACGGGCGGTGCCGGGACATCGGGTTCGAAGGCGACGCACAGGTCCGCCTCACGGGCCGCGAGTTCCTGCTCCATACGCTGCACAACGTCCGCCGGGTCGATCCGATTCCCGGTCTCTTGGCTGATCGAAGTCACGCCGGCGTCCGTGATCCCGCACGGGATGATCTTGCCGAACGGGCGCAGGTCGTTCGAGCAGTTCAAGGCGAAACCATGCATCGTCGCACGCTTGGAGACCTGCACGCCGATCGCCGATATCTTGCGATCGGGGCCCCGCTCGTCCGCGAGCACCCACGCGCCGGACCGGCCCTCCACGGTGGTCGCGGGCACGCCGAAGTCGCGGACCACGGCGATGATGACCTCTTCCAGGACACGCACGAAGCGCACCACGTCCAAGGGGATCGGCAAGCGCACGATGGGATACCCCACGAGCATCCCGGGGCCGTGGTAGGTCAGTTTCCCGCCCCGGCCGATCGGGACCACGTCCGTGCCGTCCCACGGGTACTCGTGCTTCTCGGTGCGGCGCCCGGCGGTGTAGACGGGTTCGTGTTCCACCATCAGCACCGTGTTGCCGCGGGTTCCGGCCACGACCTCGCCATGGACCTCCCGCTGCAGGTCCAAGCACTCGCGGTAGTTCACGAAGTCCGGTGCCAGACCGATGCGTTCGAAGTGCAGAGCCATTCCGCCAGCCTATCCCTTCCGCCCGTCTGTGGATAACGCGAGCGGGCCGCCGTGTTTCCCGGCACAGTGGGGTCATGAACGCAGAGCAGGAACCGGAGCAGCTCGAGGCGCCGTCCAGGACCCGTGACGCGTCCGCGCCGTCGCGTGGGCACAGCGCGCGGGACCGCCTGCGGGCCGTGCGCGCGGGTGAGCGGCGTCGTCACGGCCGCGAGGGGTACGACGACGCCGCGGCGTCCCCGGGTGCGGCCCCCTCCGCTAGTGCGGTATCCGCCGGCCATTCGGTACCCGCCCACCGTGTGCAGCCCGCCGACCGTGCGGAGTCGCCCGAGTCGATGAGCGATCCGGCCGCCGAGACGGTCGAGCGCGACGGTCTCGAACTCGTGGAGAAGCTCGGGGAGGGCGGTGGGTCCCGCACGTGGCTGGCCCGGGAACGCACGACCCATGAGAAGTACACCGTCACGTTCGTCGTGACCGAGGACCGCGAACACCGGCGGGCCGGCGAGGAGCAGATCGCCGCCCTCGTCGAGGCATGGGCGGAGTCACCGCATCCCGAGCTCGTGAGCGTGCGCGCGACCCTCGGCGGGGACGGCGCATCCCGGGCGCTCGTGGCGGACCACGTCCGCGGCAAGACCCTTGAGGACACCATGCGCGACCGGGGACGGTTGCGGCCGGAGGACACCGCGCCGGTTCTCGCGGCGGTCGCCCGTGCGCTTTCGCACCTGCACGAGCGTGGCTGGGTGCACGGGGACCTCGCGGCGCATCACGTCCTCCTCACGCTGGACGAGCGCGCGCTCGTGGACGGCTACGGCGTTCCCGCGGGCAGCTCGGTGGGGCCCGTGCCATGGGGTGTCGCGGATCGGCCCACGCACCCCGGGGTGGCGCTCGGCCCCGCGGAGGATGCATACACCGCGGTGCAGGACGTGCATGCCCTGGGCGTGCTGGGGTGGCTCGCGCTCACGGGCCGCCACCCCGGCCCCGAGTCGCACCGGGTGCCATTGACGCTCATGTGTCCCGCCGCGCCGCGTCACCTCGTGCTGATGCTCGAAGCCGCCCTGGCTGACGACCCCGCCGCGCGCCCCTCCGCGCAGGAACTCGCCGCGGGTTTCTCGGCCTCCGCACCGCGGAGCAAACCGGTCGGCCGGCCACCCGAACGCATGACCCCGGAGGTCATCCGCGCGGACGGCACCGTGGTGCGGCCCCGCCGCCTCATGCCACTGCGCCCCGTTCCCCGTCGGCTCGTTCCCCCGCGTCGGATTCGGATGAGCCCGGGCGGCGTCGCCGTGGCCGGGGTGGACACATCCGTGCGGCGCAGGGCGTGGCTCGCGGCCGCCGGAGTCCTGGGTGCAGCGGCCCTGGCGTGGGGATTCCTCGCGTGGGACGCTGGCGGGCCCGTCGCCAGGCCCGCCGAATCCGGTGCGACGTCGGCAGCCGAGGCGGGAACGGCGTCCTCGCCCCCGGATGCGGCCGCCGGGACACCCTCCGGAACGAGCTCGCGGTCCCCTGGGGCGACCCCCGTGCCGGACGCTGCGGGGGCGTCCAGGGAAGCCACCGAGCGATCGGCCACCGCGCCAGGAGAGACCATGCAGGACAAGGACGGTGAGGCGCGAAGGGCCGTCGAAGGCCTCGTGTCCGCCCGCGCGGCGGCGCTCGCGGCCGGGGACGAGACGGCCGTCGCGGAAGTGTACGTCGCGGATTCGGGACTCGCCGCGCGGGATCGGGACCTGATCCGGCGCGCAAAGGCCCAGGACACCTCGGGATCGGGATTCACGGCCTTGTCCGGTGTCAGCATGGACGTCGCCCGGTTGACCGAACAGCGGCCCCGCGCCGGGTCGGGTCTCACGCCCGCCGAGGCGGCCCGCACTCGCACCTACGACGCCGAGGTCCGGACGCGGGGCTGGCACGGCGAGTTACCCACGGGCTCCCACGTGACCCGGCAGGGGGACGAGGCCCTTCAGACCCTGCGGATCTCGGTGACCCACACCCCGCAGGGGTGGCGGCTCGCCGACGTCACACCGGTCGAGGCCGCCCCGTGAGAGGCGGCCCATGACGGCCCCCGCGCGACGGCTGCGACATGAGGGTCGGCTCGTGAAGGTCTCGTCATGATGGTCGGATCGCCGTGGGAGGCTGCCGCGCGCCGACGGCATCGACAGGTCCGCAACGGGTGGCTGCGAGGCAGCCGCCGCCCATGGGCGGAGGCGCTGACCCGCGGGTCGTGAGCAACGCGAAGCCCCTGTGCCGTCGCGATCCCAAGGGAACGCGCGGCGCCGGGGCGTGCGGTGGGAACGGGGGACGTTCAGGGAAGCGGGTGGCTCACCAGAACACGGCGACGGCGGCATTGATCACGGCCAGACCGCCGACCGCGTGGGCCAGCCCGGTGGATACGGGCTCACCACGCTTGGTCTTGCGCATCCCGATGAACGCCGCGACGGCCACGACGAGCAGGATGATCAGCTTGACGCCGATCTTCATGTGGTTGACCGCGAAACCGTCCTGCATCTCGCGGAAGACCACCATGACCAGACCGGTCAGCAGCATCACGATCGCGGCCCAGAACTGACCGGACGTGACGGTGGGGCGCTTCATGGTGAAGAGCCACGTGCCGATGATGACGGCTAGACCGAGGAAGTGGAGGAACAACATCAGGCTGAAGAGGAAAGACATGATTCGAGCCTATCGGAGCCCCGTCACACGAAACCGCCGGGATGCGTTCTGAGTGATCCAGAACACATCCCGGCGGCCGGGAAATCAACCGAACGGTTGACCGCGGTGGGTCACAGGGCAACCCTTACAGGCCGACCTCCGACTCGAACTGACCCGCTTCCAGGCGCTTCTTGAGCGTGCCCAGGAACCGGCCGGCGTCCGCGCCGTCCACGAGACGGTGGTCGTAGGTCAGGGACAAGTAGCACATGTGGCGGATGGCGATGGTGTCGTTGCCGTCCGCGTCCGTGAGCACCATGGGGCGCTTGACGATCGTGCCCGTGCCCAAGATGGCGACCTGCGGCTGGTTGATGATGGGCGTGTCGAACAGAGCACCGAAGGAACCGATGTTCGTGATGGTGAAGGTCCCACCGGTCAGCTGATCCGGGGAGATGGAACCGTCCTTGGCGGCGGCACCCACTTCCGCGATCTGCTTGGCCAGACCACCCAGGTTCAGGTCACCGGCGTTCTTGACGACCGGCACAAGCAACCCGCGGGGGGTGTCCACCGCGATCGCGATGTCCTCGGAGGCGTTGTAGACGATCTCCTTGGACTCTTCCTTGAACGTGGCGTTGAGCACGGGGTGCGCCTGCAATGCTTCGGCCACGGCCTTGGCGAAGAACGGCATGAACGTGAGCTTGGCGCCCTCGCGCTTCTGGAACTGGTCCTTGGCCTTCTGACGCAGCTGGGCCACGCGGGTCATGTCCACCTCGGTCACCTGCGTGAGCTGGGCGGAGACGTCCAGGGACTCGCGCATGCGCTTGGCGATGGTCATCCGGATGCGGGGGGCCTTCTCCGTGGTGCCGCGCTTGGCGTCCGGGGCGGGGGCGGAGGCCGGCTGGGCTTCGGAGCCCTGGCGGGACACGGCCGGTGCCATGTTGGCGCCGGTGTCCTGGACCTGGGGAGCCTCGGACTGCTTGGCGGCTTCCTCCGCGGCGGCGAGCACGTCCTGCTTGCGGATGCGCCCACCCACGCCCGTGCCGGTGATCGTGGACAGGTCCACGTCCTTCTCACGGGCCAGCTTGCGCACTAGCGGGGTCACGTAGCCGGGGACGTCCTTGGTACCGGAGTCCGAGGACTTGGCACCGGAATCGGAGGACGCACCGGACTCGGACTGCTTGGCGGGAGTGGGCTTCTCCTCGGAGCCGGAGCTCTTCTGGGGAGCCTTGGCCTCGGCGGCCTGTTCGGTGTTCTCACCGGAATCGGCTTCGGTCGCGGCGTCCTCGATCTGCTCGGCCTTGGTCTCACCCGACTCGTCGGAGGAGCCGTTGTCGGAGTCGGAGTCGGAGCCACCGGAGCCGGCGGCGGACTCGTCGCCCACGATCGCCAGGACCTGGCCGACCTCGGCGTCCTCGTCCTCCTGGACCTTGATCTCCAGCAGGGTCCCGGCCACGGGGGAGGGGACCTCGGTGTCGACCTTGTCGGTGGAAACCTCCAACAGGGGCTCGTCGACCTCGATCTGCTCGCCGACCTCCTTGAGCCAGCGGGTCACGGTGCCCTCGGTCACGGACTCACCCAGCGCGGGCAGGGTGACCTCCACGGAGTTGCCCGAGGACTGCTTGGTGTCGGCCTTGGGGGCCTGCTCGGTCTCGGTCTCCGCGGCCTGTTCGGTGTTCTCACCGGAATCGGCTTCGGTCGCGGCGTCCTCGACCTCCTCGGCGGAAGCGTCCGAGGAGTCATCGGAACCCGAACCGGAGCCGTCACCGATGACGACCAGCGGGGCACCGACCTCCACGTCCTCGTCCTCGTCGACCAGGATCTTCTCGACGACGCCGGCCACGGGGGAGGGGACCTCGGTGTCGACCTTGTCGGTGGAGACCTCGAGTAAGGGCTCGTCCACGGCCACCTCGTCGCCCACCTGCTTCAACCAGCGGGTCACGGTTCCTTCGGTGACAGACTCGCCCAGCGCGGGCAGGTTAACGGTTTCAGACATTGTGTCGTCCGTCCCTCTCTAAAGATCGGAAAATGTGCAACGTGTCCCGGGTCCGTGCGGTCCCGGGGTGGTGAGGGGCCGGGTGCCCACCCCGTGGGGCGGGCACCCGGTGCAGTGGATCAGCCGTGCAGCGGAGTGCCGGCCAATGCCATCGCTGCCTCACCGATGGCCTCGTTCTGGGTCGGGTGGGCGTGGACGAATGCCGCCACGTCCTCGGGGTAGGCCTCCCAGTTCACCATGAGCTGGCCTTCACCGATCTGCTCACTGATGCGGGTCCCGATCGCGTGGAACCCCACGATGGGTCCGTCCTTCTCGCGCACCAGCTTGATGATGCCGCCGGTGCCCAGGATGGAGCTCTTGCCGTTGCCAGCGAGGTTGTACTCGAAGGTCTCCACGTTGTCCTTGCCGAACTTCTCCTCCGCCTTGGGCTGGGAGTAGCCCACGGAGGCGATCTCGGGCTCGGTGAACGTGACCTTGGGGACGTTGATGTCCGGGACCACCACGGGGTTGAGCCCGGCGATCTCCTCGGCCACGAAGCGGCCCTGCTGGTAGCCGCGGTGGGCGAGCTGCACGCCGGGGACGATGTCACCGATCGCGTAGATGTTGGCCACGCCCGTGTGCAGGCGCTCGTCGGGGGTCACGAAACCGCGGTCCATGGGGATGCCCTGGTCCTCGAAGCCCATGCCCTCGGTGTTGGGGCCGCGGCCCACGGCCACCAGCACGATCTCGGCCTCGAATTCCTTGCCGTCCGCGAGGGTGACCTTGGCGCCGTCGTCGTTCTGCTCGACCTTCTCGAAGAACGTGCCCAGGTTGTACTTGATGCCGCGCTTCTTGAACTCGCGCTCAGCGATCTTCACGATGGCCGGGTCCTCGTTGGCCACGAGGTGGGGCAGACCCTCGATCACGGTCACGTCCACGCCGAAGGAGCGCCACATGGAGGCGAACTCGCAGCCGATCACGCCGCCGCCCAGCACGATCGCGGACTTGGGCACGAAGTCGATCTCGAGGGCCTCGGTGGAGGTCATCACGCGGCCGCCGATCTCGATGCCCAGGGTCTTGGAGAAGGAACCAGTGGCCAGGATGATGTGCTCACCCGTGTAGGTGGTGCCGTCCACGTCGATGGTGTTGGGGCCGGTGAGCTTGCCGTTGCCCTGGATCACGTCCACCTTGCGCATCTTCATGAGCCCGGTGAGACCCTTGTACTTGCCCTGCACGACCTTGTTCTTGTACTCGCGTACGGCCGCCATGTCGATGGACTCGAGGGAGGCCTTGATGCCGTACTTCTCCGACTCCCGGGCGCCTTCGGCGAGTTCGGCCGAGTGCAGGTACGCCTTGGTGGGGATGCAACCCCAGTGCAGGCACGTACCTCCCAGCTTCTCCTTCTCGATCAGCGCCACGCTGTAACCCAGCTGCACCGCGCGCAGTGCGGCGGAGTACCCGGCGGATCCTCCGCCCAGGACCAGAATGTCGTATTGGTTGTCGGCCACGTTGGCTCCCTCGGGGTTCGAGTTCTTGGTTTCTGATGCCCGCCCGGGTCCCGATCCTGGGTGTGTGTGGGGCGGTCACGGTTGGGGTCCAGCCTAACGCCACCCCGGGGGGCTCACCAGACATTGCATCCCGGTGGACCCCCGCAGCGTGGCGCACGACCGGGGAAAACCTACTCGGCGAGGTCCTGGGCCACCGCGAGCATGGTGCGCACCCCGAAGCCGGTCCCCTCCTTGGGTGTGTACCCCCAGGGCTGCGACTCGTTGAAGGAGGGGCCCGCGATGTCGATGTGCGCCCACGGGATCCGCCGGCCACGCTGCTCGGGGACGAACTCCCGCAGGAACAGCCCGGCCACGAGCATCCCGCCGTACTTGTCGCCCATGTTCTTCAGGTCCGCCACGAACGAGTCGAGGGACGGACGCAGGTGCTCGGGCAGCGGCATGGGCCACGCGGATTCGCCCGCGCGGGAAGCGGCGCGCACGACACGTTCGCGAGCGGCGTCGTCGCCCATGATGCCCGCGGTACGCACGCCGAGCGCGGCCATCTGCGCGCCCGTCAGGGTCGCGATGTCCAGCAACAGGTCCGGGTTCTCCTGGCCCGCGGCCCACAGCCCGTCCGCGAGCACCAGGCGGCCCTCGGCGTCCGTGTTCAACACCTCCACGGTGTGACCGCTGAACATGCTCAACACGTCACCCGGACGGGTCGCGGAGCCGGAGGGCAGGTTTTCGGCGAGGCACAGCCAGCCCGTCACGGTCACGGGCAACTGGAGCGCAGCGGCCGCGAGGACGGTGCTGAGCACCGCGGCGGCACCGGCCATGTCCGACTTCATGGTCATCATCGAGGCCGGCGGCTTCAACGACAGGCCGCCGGAGTCGAACGTAATGCCCTTGCCCACGAGCGCCACGTGCTTCTTGGCGCGGGCCGGGGACCACTGCAGCTTGACCAGGCGCGGCCCGTTCACGGAGCCCCGCCCCACGCCCAGCAGGCCGCCGTAACCGCCGCGGGTCAGTTCCTTCTCGGCGAGCACCTCGACCGAGACCTTCGTGCCCTTCGCGGCGGTGGTCGCCACGGCCGCGACGAACTCGGGGGTCGCGGTGTCGGGGGAGAGGTCCACGAGGGTGCGCGTCAGGCGCACGGCGCGCGCCACCTGGGCGGCCCGGATGACGGCGTCCTTCGCGGTCTTGCCGAGGTTCTTGGGTACGACCACGGTCGCCGCGCTCAGCGGAACGTCGGCCTCGGAGGCCGTGCGGGACTTCTGCGTGACGTAGTTGAACGCGCCCAGCCCGATCCCCTCGGCCACGGCCTGGACCTCGGTCTCGGAGGCCACGGGCAGCGCGAACACGGCGGTTTCGGCCGCCCCGCGCAGGGTCCGCGCCGCAGCACCGGCCGCTTGGCGCAGGTTCTCGCCACGCTCGTCGTCCTCACCACGGCCCAGTCCCGTGAACACGACGGACCGCGCGTCCACCTCGTCCGGGGCGGGCACCACGAGCACGCGGTCGAGCCCGCCGGAGACCCGGGCCCGTTCGGCGAGCTCCGTCAGACGACGCCGCACGCCCGCCTTGACGTCGCTCGGTACCGCGAGCTCGCCGTCGTGGCGTACCCCCAGCACGAGGGCGTCTGCGGAGGTGCCCAGGGGCTTGGTGCTGCTCTCGAGGCGTACCTCGTGGGTGGCCAGGATGTCCTGCGGAGTGGTCACTGTCGTGTCCTTTCACGGGTGGCTGACGACGATGCGGCGCGGTACGGATGGCCGCGGCGTGCGCGGCGTTCGTGTGGCGCGCACGACTCCGATCCTAGCCAGCACAGCCCCGGGGAAGCGGGGAATAGGCGGGGTCGCTCCGGGCGTTCCCTTCTCACGAGCGTCGGCGCCCCTGTGCCGCGCCCATGATTCGACGAGGAGGAAGTGTGCTGGATCCCACGGCCCTGTATCTGGGGAATCCCGCGTTGCTGGGAGACGAGCGATTGCGTGGGCTGCCCATGATCGTGGCGCTGTCCGGATACGTGGAGGCCGGCCACCTGGCCGGTCAGATCGAGGCCGTCATCCTCGACTCCATGCCGAGCGAGACCGTGGTCCGTTTCGACCTGGACCAGCTCTACGACTACCGCTCCCGGCGCCCCCACGTGAAGTTCTCGGAGGACCACTTCGAGGACTTCGAGGCGCCCGAGCTGAACCTGCATGTGGTCACCGACGGGCTGGATCGGCACTTCTTGTTGCTCACAGGACCCGAGCCGGACACCCAGTGGGAGCGGTTTAGCTCCGCCGTGGTGGGGCTCGCGCAACGACTGCGGGTGAGTCTCGTGGCGCTCGTGGGAGGGATCCCCATGCCCGTGCCGCACACGCGGCCCATCCTGGTGACCGCCCATGGTCCGCGTGCGGATCTGCTGCCCCGGATCGACGGCAACAAGCCCACGTTCGAGGTCAGCGCATCCGCCTCGCACCTGCTCGAACTGCGATTGCAGGAGGGTGGGATCGATCACGTGGGGTTGTCCGTGCACGTGCCGCAGTACCTCGCGGAGTCCTACCTTCCGCAGGCGGCCGTCGCGGCCCTCGAGTATCTCAGTGCCGTGACCGGGCGCACTCTGCCCACGGACGAGTTACGGGAGGCCTCCCGGGACGTGATCCGTCAGATCGACGCGCAGGCGAACTCCTCGCCCGAGGTCCAGGCTGTCATCCAGAACATGGAACGGCGATACGATGACGTGGTGGACGCGTCCGCCCGTCGTTCGATTCTCGCCGGGCCCGACGACGCCGACCTGCCCGACGCCGACGACCTCGGTGCCGCCGCGGAGGCGTTCCTGGCCGCGCAGAGCGACCCGGAGGACCACCGAGAGTAGGGCCCCGCACCCGGTATGCACGGGCCTCCGTCGCCGAGCCCGTAGGAGGCCCATCCGCATGCCCGAACCGGTTGCACCCCGTCCGTCCCGGTACAAGGACTCACCCACCGCATGGTTGATTTTCGCGGTGGGTGTTTTCGCGTACTTCTCCGCGGTCGCGCAGCGCACGAGTTTCGGCGTGGCCACGGTGGAGGCCGCCGACCGGTTCCAGACCGCGGCCTCGGGGCTGTCCCTGTTCTCCATGATGCAGGTGCTCGTCTATGCGGCACTACAGGTGCCCGTGGGGGTGCTCGTGGACCGGTTCGGCCCGCGCATCCTCATCACCGTGGGGGCCGTGGCCATGGCGGCGGGACAACTGCAATTGGCCGCGGCGCAGTCCGTGGCCGAGGGCGTGGTGGGTCGCATCCTCGTGGGCGCCGGCGACGCCGCCACGTTCGTGTGCGTCATGCGCTTGCTCCCCGTGTGGTTCTCCGCGCTGAAGGTACCCATGCTCACCCAGGTCGTGGGCATGACGGGCAACCTGGGCCAGCTCTTCTCCGTGATCCCGTTCGCGGCGTTGCTCCACGTGGTCGGCTGGGTGCCGTCCTTCGCGGTCATGGCGGCGATCGCCCTGCTCGCCGCGGTGCTCTCCGGCCTGTTCCTGCGCAGCAACCCGCCGGGCGCGCGTGAGCTCAACGACGCGATCTCCTTGGCGACCGTGCGCACCTCCATGGGGCAGGCCATCAAGGAACCGGGGACCCAGCTGGGCTTCTGGGTCCACTTCACCGTGCAGTTCGTGGGCAACACGTTCGCCCTCATGTGGGCGTACCCGTACCTGCAGAACGCACAGGGGCTGGACCCCACGCAGGCCTCCGCCGTGATGACCGTGTACGTGGTGTTCAACGTGGCGGTGGCGCCGGTGATCGGCAAACTCAGTGCGCGCTTCGCGCGCCGGCGCTCCACACTGTCCCTGGCATGCGTGCTCGTGAGCTGGGCCGGGTGGACGGCACTGCTCGTCTGGCCGGGCCACGCCCCCGCCGTGGTCGTCTACGTGGCCGTGTGCATGATCGCTCTGTCCCTGCCCGCGTCCATGCTGGCGTTCGACATCGTGCGCTCCTTCAACCCGCCGCAGCGCAACGGCACCGCCACGGGACTCGCCAACGTGGGCGGGTTCGCGGCGTCCCTGCTCGCGATCTACGTCACGGGGCTCGTGCTCGACCTGCTGTTCGGCGCCGGGATCACACCCACGCTGTACGACGCCGATGCGTTCCGTCCCGCGATCGCCGCCCAGGCCCTCGTGGCCCTCGTGGGCACGGTCGCGATCCTTCGCTGCACACGCAAGGTGCGCCGGGTGCGCGGCCCCGATTCCGTCTGACCCCTGGGTGAGTGGGAACCCGCGCCGCGCGTCCCATTACGGCTCCGGCTCGCCACGCCCTACCGCTCCACCGCCGACGGCACCCCACTTCGCCCACCGCGGCAAGCGCCCTCCACAGCACCGCCCCGGGGTGTGTCGGGAGCGAGCTCGTGCACATGCGCGCGGACCGACCCCACCGAGGGGCGTCCGGTCGCCAGGGTGGCGTCATGACCATTTCCCATGAAGCCGCCGACACCGTTCGCATCCGCAGCACCGAGGACCTCCTCGCGCTGATCCCTCATCAGGTGGGTCGCCAGCCCCGTAACACCTCGGTGCTGTTCTTCCCCGTGGCCGACAGCAGCGCCCTGTGCCTGAGCATGAACTCACCCACCGTGGAGACCGATCCGTACGAGCTCGGTGCGGAGCTCGCCGAGGTCCTCGCGCGTGTGCGTCACTGCGGGGAGGTGGTCGTGACGGTGTACTCGGACCAGGCCCTCGAGGGCGGGATGGATCGCGAGGCCGTGGCCGCGGCCCGGTGGGAGTGCGCCGTGGAACGGGCGGGACTCACCGTGTTACGCGCCCTCGTGGTGGGTCCGCAGCACTGGTGGGACCTCGCGGAACCGGACCGGGCGTTGCCCGTCGAGCTGATCCGGGACAGCGCGGTCAACGCCCAGATGATCGCACTGGGTAGCGCTGCCGAACCGGATGCGCCCGAGCACCATCCGCGGTGGCGGCACCGGTTCGCCCGGAGGGCACAGCATGTCACGCGTGCGTGGGAGCGACTGCGCACGGACGACGGCGATTCCGCACCTGCGCGGACCACGGTGCCGGGTCCGACGCCGCCCACCATCGACCCCGATCCGCGGCATCCGTTGACGGCGTGGCACCGCGCGGTGCGTTGCGTCCAGGCGGACAGGCAGCACTGGGTGGATGCCGTCCTGGGTCTGTCGGACGGACATCTCGCGCTGCTGATCGAGGGGGTGCACGACGACCTCGTCAGGGACGCGCTGCTGTACGCGTGGTTGAGCGGGAGCACCGCTCGGGCCGCGGCGGCGCTCGCAGGGTTGCGGGCCGCCATGGTGCGACTGGGCGGCGGCATCGCGGGGTCCGAGCCCTCGCAGGACGAGATCGACGAGGCCCTGCGCTGCGTGGTCGCGGTGGCCGGGGAATGGGACGGCCCGCCGGACTGGGACACCCTGGACGGTGCGTACCGGGTATTGCAGGTGCTGGACGGGATTCTGGGTGCGGGGCGCGACCCGCTCGCCGACCCTACCGGGATCGTGGCGGGCTCGCGGGAGTCGTTGGGTCCTCGAGACTTGTCGGGTTCCCGGGAGACGTCGGGTGACCGAGAGCCGTCAAGTGACCCAAACCCCTCGAGTGATCGGCAACCCTTGACCGCGGCTGCCGCGAGCGTCGTGGCCACCTTGGCGCAGCTCGAGGTGTACCGGGGTCGCGCCCACACGGCGTCGCGGTTGCTCGCACGCTGCGCGAACCGGGAGGGTGCCGCGGGGTCCGAACGATCCGTGATGCCCGGCCGTTCCGCGGCGGCCGACGTGGCGCACCGGTTGCGGCACCAGCCCACGCCGTGGTGGTGCGTGGACCGGCGTACCGCGTGGCCGGGCCGGGGCGTGTGGGAACGCGGTGCCTCGGACCAGGGGTGATGGGGGCACATCGCTAGAGGTAACGGGGGCGGGCAAAAACTTTTCACGGTGTGCGGGAACAAACTGCGAAGGGTCGGTGTTAGGGCGAATAAGGCCCTCAGAGTCTCGGCGGGACCTCGTGTCACCACGCCGGACTTGACAGGGTCATAGGTGTGTTGGCCGCTGATGCGGTGCGCACCCGTAGATCTGTCCAACGAAAGGTTCTCCGTGTCACCAGCTGCCAGCAAGACCGCGTCCGCTTCTCAGGCCTCCACGGCGCAGACGGACCCCGCTGAGACCACTTCTCAGGCAGGCACGGGCGGCGCTAGCACGAGTGGCGCTGCCAAGAAGCCCGCCGTGAAGCGGGCCGCCGCGGCCAAGAAGACTGTGGCGCGCAAGAGCACCGCCGCTAAGAAGACCGCTTCCGCCACACGGGGGACCGCCGCGGCGTCGTCGCAGACCACCGCTGCCACATCGGACGCGGCGGCGTCGAACGAGACAGACACCGCCGCGCCCGCGGCGAAGAAGACCGCCACCCGGAAGACCGCCGCCAAGAAGACGGCCGCAACCAAGACCGCGGCGACCAAGTCCACGACCCGCACCAAGACCACCGCGGACTCCGCGGAGGGCACCGCCAAGTCCACGGGCACCCGCAAGACCACCAAAACCGCCGCCAAGCCCGCCGCCAAGGCCCCCGCGGGCGGACGCGGTCGGAAGAAGGCGGATCCCGTCGAGGAGGCGCTCGCCGAGGACGAATTGGTGCCCGAGGACACCCCGGAGGACCTCGAGGACGAGGACACCCAGGAGTCCCAGCAGGCCTCAGTGGAGGAATCGGCCCCGCTCATGAAGGGCCGCCAGGACAAGAGTGCGCGCGGCTTCGTGCTGACCAACAACGACGACGACGACGCTCCCGCTCAGCAGGTGGTCGTCGCCGGTGCCACCGCGGACCCCGTCAAGGACTACCTCAAGCAGATCGGAAAGGTCGCGCTGCTCAACGCGGAGCAGGAGGTGGACCTGGCCCTGCGCATCGAGGCCGGGCTGTACGCCGAGCACAAGTTCGCGGACGAACAGGACTCCATGGACGCGGACACCCGCCGCGCCTACCGCTGGGTGATCCACGACGGCCGCCGCGCCAAGAACCACCTGCTCGAGGCCAACCTGCGCCTCGTGGTGTCCCTGGCCAAGCGCTACACGGGCCGCGGCATGCTGTTCCTGGACCTGATTCAGGAGGGCAACCTGGGCCTGATCCGCGCGGTCGAGAAGTTCGACTACACCAAGGGCTTCAAGTTCTCCACGTACGCCACGTGGTGGATCCGCCAAGCCATCACCCGCGCCATGGCGGACCAGGCCCGCACCATCCGCATCCCGGTGCACATGGTCGAGGTCATCAACAAGCTGGCCCGCGTGCAGCGCCAGATGCTGCAGGACCTGGGGCGCGAACCCACCCCGGAGGAGCTCGCCAACGAGCTCGACATGACCCCCGAGAAGGTCGTGGAGGTCCAGAAGTACGGTCGCGAACCCATTTCGTTGCACACGCCGCTCGGTGAGGACGGTGACTCCGAGTTCGGCGACCTGATCGAGGACTCCGAGGCCGTGGTCCCCGCGGACGCCGTGTCCTTCACGCTGCTGCAGGAGCAGTTGCACTCGGTGCTGGACACGCTCTCCGAACGCGAGGCCGGTGTGGTGGCCATGCGCTTCGGGCTCACGGACGGTCAGCCCAAGACCCTGGACGAAATCGGGAAGGTCTACGGCGTCACCCGTGAGCGGATTCGCCAGATAGAGTCCAAGACCATGTCCAAGCTGCGTCACCCGTCCCGCTCGCAGGTGCTGCGGGACTACCTGGACTGATGTCCTCGATGAACAAGAACGGTAAGCACTCCATGACCGAACGGGATACGAAGGTCCAGGGCATCTTCGACCGGATCACGGACTCCTACGACCGGATCAACACGCTGATGACCCTGGGTCGGCACGCCCAGTGGTGCCGCGAGGTGGCCCAGCGGGCGGCCGTGACGCCGGGCGGCCGGCTGCTGGACATCGCCACGGGCACGGGGGAGATCGCGCTGGCCGCGCGGCGTCGTGAACCCCGCGCCGAGATCACGGCGGTGGACTTCTCCGAGAACATGCTCGAGCGCGCCCGCACGAAGCCCGGCGCGGACGGCATCGCGTGGGAGTTCGCGGACGCCCACTCGCTGGAGTACGCGGACGAATCCTTCGACGCGGTGACCCACGGTTACCTGCTGCGCAACGTGAGCGACGTCCCGCGCGTACTCAGCGAACAGTTCCGTGTGCTCGCGCCCGGGGGGCGGGTGGTCGTCCTGGAGACGGCACCGCCCCGGGGGCTGCTCAAGCTCGCGGTCACCGCGGGGATGCGGATTGTGTTGCCCCTGCTAGGACGGGTGGTCGCCAAGGACAAGGACGCTTACTCCTACCTGGAGAGCTCCACCCTCGGATTCATGCAGCCCACGCAGGTCGCGCAGCTCATGCGCGAGGTCGGCTTCACGGACGTGGACTTCGAGACCAAGTACCTGGGCACCAACGTGATCCTGTGGGGCCGCAAGCCCGGCCCGTGAGGGACATATGATGTGAAGGACACATGACAAGGAAGGCGCGCATCCGAGGATGCGCGCCTTCCTTCGTGTCCGGGCGTTCCGGCGGGGGACCGGAACGCCGCGGGTGGGCCTGTCGCTCAGGCGCCGATGTGCTGCGTCTCGTCCTGCCACGTGGCGGCCAACGGGCGCAGCTTCTCCTCGTTCGCACGAGCGTGGTGGGCGCAAAACAGCAGCTCGCCACCGGTGGATTCGAGGACCACGCGGACGTATGCCTGGGCACCGCAGGCGTCGCAACGGTGGGTCGCGTTAAGTTCACGCGCTTCGAGTGTCGCGTTCATGGGATCCTCCTCACGGGGTACGGAATGCGACGGCGCTCATCTGAGCCGCCGCACGGCCATCAGGGGTGTCGCGCCCCGATCGCACGTACCAGTACAACCCACGCGTGCAGTCAATGCTTCCCACGAAGGCCCTGTTTCGCCCACCGCGCACAAACCCCGGGTGCCGACTACAGTGGGATGGTCCCGCACCGCCCGCGGGCCGCCCCCGAACCCCGGAGTAGCACCACCGTGACACCGTCCCGTTCCGAATACAACGCCCGCCACCTCTCCGTCCTGGAGGGCCTCGAGGCGGTACGCAAACGCCCGGGCATGTACATCGGCTCCACGGACTCGCGCGGTCTGATGCACTGCCTGTGGGAGATCATCGACAACTCCGTCGACGAGGCGCTCGCGGGGTACGGCCAGGACATCACGGTGATCCTGCACCGGGACGGGTGCGTGGAGGTCCATGACGACGGTCGCGGCATCCCCATCGACACCGAACCCCGCACGGGCCTCACGGGCGTGGAGGTCGTGTTCACCAAACTGCACGCCGGCGGCAAGTTCGGCGGCGGTTCGTACACGGCGTCGGGCGGGCTGCACGGCGTGGGTGCCTCGGTGGTCAATGCGCTGTCCGCGCGCCTGGACGTGCAGGTGGACCGTGGCGGCAAGACCTACCAGATGTCGTTCAAACGCGGTGAGCCCGGGACGTTCACGGACAAGGGGGCGCCGTCCCCGAGTGCACCGTTCGAGGCGTTCACGACCGACTCGCACCTGCAGGTCGTGGGCAGAGCCAAGCGCGGCGTCACCGGCACACGGATCCGCTACTGGGCCGACGATCAGATCTTCACCCCGGACGCGCGCTTCTCCACCGAGGAGCTCGTGCGCCGCGCCCGCCAGACCGCGTTCCTGATCCCCGGGCTGAAGATCACCGTGCAGGACGAACGCCGCCTGCCGGGTACACCGGGCGCGGACGGTCCCGTGGAGGAGGTCTTCCAGTACGACGGCGGGATCTCGGAGTTCGCGGAGTTCCTCGCCGCGGACGCGCCCGTCACCGACGTGTGGCGGCTGCAGGGGCAGGGCAGTTTCACCGAGCGGGTCCCTGTGCTCGACGAGTCCGGACACGCCCGGCTCACCGACGTGGATCGCACGTGCGAGGTGGACGTGGCCCTGCGCTGGGGCGTGGGGTACGACAGCACGGTGCGCTCGTTCGTCAACATCATCGCCACGCCCAAGGGTGGCACCCACTTAAGCGGTTTCGAAAATGCGCTGCTCAAGACCCTGCGCAAGCAGGTGGAGACCAACTCCCGCAAGCTCAAGGCGGGTAACGACAAGCTCGAGAAGGACGACGTCCTGGCCGGGCTCACCGCGGTACTCACGGTCCGGTTGGCCGAACCCCAGTTCGAGGGGCAGACCAAGGAGGTGCTGGGCACCCCTGCGGTGCGCCAGATCGTCGCTAAGGTCGTGGAGGCGGAGCTCACCAAGCAGCTGACTTCCAAGAAGCGGGACGACAGGGCCCAGGCCGGTCAGCTGCTCGAGAAGGTCGTCGCGGAGATGAAGTCCCGGATCTCGGCCCGAGTGCACAAGGAGACCCAGCGGCGCAAGAACGCGCTCGAGACGTCGTCGATGCCCACGAAACTCGTGGAGTGCCGTTCCGCGGACGTGGACCGCTCGGAGCTGTTCATCGTGGAGGGCGACTCTGCGCTCGGCACCGCCCGGCTCGCCCGCAACTCCAACTACCAAGCGCTGTTGCCGATCCGCGGCAAGATCCTGAACGTGCAGAAGGCCTCGATCACGGACATGCTCGCGAACGCCGAGTGCGCGGCCCTGATCCAGGTAATCGGGGCCGGGTCGGGTCGCAGCTTCGACCTGGACGCCGCCCGCTACGGCAAGGTCATCATGATGACGGACGCGGACGTGGACGGCGCCCACATCCGCACCCTGTTGCTCACGCTCTTCTACCGTTACATGCGCCCGCTCGTGGAGGCCGGACGGGTCTACGCCGCGGTGCCCCCGCTGCACCGGGTGCAGATCGTCAACCCGGGCTCCAAGCCCAACGAGATGGTCTACACGTATTCGGAGCGCGAACTCGACACGCTGCTGGGCAGCCTCGAAGAGCAGGATCGTCGGTACAAGGAGCCCATCCAGCGCTACAAGGGCCTGGGGGAGATGGACGCCGATCAGCTCGCGGAGACCACGATGGACATCCGCCACCGTGTCCTGCGGCGCGTGCGCGTGTCCGACGCCGAGGCCGCCGAGCGCGCGTTCTCCCTGCTCATGGGCTCGCAGGTGGCCCCACGCAAGGACTTCATCGTGGCCGGTGCCGCCCAGCTCAACCAGGAGCAGATCGACGCCTGAGCGCCTCAGGTGGTGTGCTCGGGCAGCGGCGCCGTCTCACGCGCCGGGCGGCGCGACGCCCCGGACGGTCGGTCGTCCGCGGGTGACGCCGCCGTCGCCCCGTGCGCGGGTCGGTCGCCGACCGTCGCCGATCCATCCTCCTCCGCGGCGCCCGGTCCGCGGGTCATTCGTCCTCCGCGGCTGACTCCCCATTCGTCGTGGTCCCCGGCACGGGGAGACCTCTGAGCGCGGGTCCCACGGCTGCGACCGCACGGTCGATGCCCACACCGGAACCGTCCCGGCGCCCATACTCCACGGGGAGCGATCGCGCGACGCCCGCCGCGGACACGGCCTTGCCCGGCCCGTGGCCGACCCACGCCAGGGTCAACCCGGTCTCACCCGCGAGTAGTCGCTGGGCCCGCACACCGGCGGTCGCGCGGCCCTTGGCGGGGAATTCCGAGAGCGGGGTGACCTTCACGGACGCCTCGCCCATCTCGGGCAGCTGACCGTCACTGCGGGCCTGGGTGACCACCACGGTGGACTCGCTCGGTGCCACCGCCCCGAAGAAGATCACGTGCTCGTCCGCCGCGAGTTTCATCCCGGCCACGCCACCGGCCGTTCGGCCCTGGGGGCGCACCGCGGATGCGGGGAAGTGCAGCAGCTTGGCGTCCGAGGAGACCAACACGAGTTCCGCGTCGACCGGCGCGGCACCCACACCCACCACCGAGTCCCCGTCCTTGAGCTTGATCGCGGGCCACTGGTCCAGGTTCAGCGGGTAGTCGGGGTTCACGCGTTTGACCACGCCGTCCGCGGTCCCAATCGCGAACACGGCATTGCTGGGCACGAGTCCCACGAGCGTCTCGTTCTTGTCCAGACCCAGGAAGTCCGCGGCGGGCACGCCGTCCGCGAGGCGGGGAACGCCGTCGAACTCCTGCAGCACGGGCACGTCCACGCACGAGACGCGCAGCATCCGGCCCGTGGACGTGATCGCGGCGATCTCACCGCGCGCCGTCGAGGGCACCACGCTCGTCAGGGCGTCGTGCTTGAAGCGCCGGGAGCCATCCGCGAGCGGGGTGCGCACGGCACTGCGGGCGATCCGCCCGGTCGTGGACAGGAACACCCAGCACGGGTCGTCGCTGATCTCGAGCGCCACGGACGGTGCCGCGTTCTTCTTCCCGCGCGCGTTCTCCGCGGTGACCGCGGGCAGGTCCTCGGCCTCGAGCAGCACGGTGCGCCGCTCGTCACCGAACTTCTCCGCGGTCTCGGTGAGCTCGTCCGCGACGACGCCGCGCAGCGCGCTCTCCGAGCCCAGGATCGCCTCGAGTTCGGCGATCTCCCGCTGCAGGGTGTCCCGCTCGGCCTCGAGCTCGATCCGGGAGAACTTGGTCAGCTGACGCAACCGCAGTTCCAGGATGTGCTCGGACTGCGCGCGGGAGAGGTCGAAGACCGCGATCAACCGGTCCCGGGCCTCGGCCGTCTCCTCGGAGGAACGGATGATCTGGATGACCTCGTCGATGTCGAGGATCGCGATCAGCAACCCCTCCACGAGGTGCAACCGGTTCTGCCGCTTGGCCAGGCGGAACGCGGTGCGCCGGCGCACGACACTGATCCGGTGGTCGCTGTAGACCCGCAACAGCTCGAGCAGCCCCATGGTGCGGGGCTGACCCTCCACGAGAGCCACGTTGTTGATCCCGAAGGACTCCTCGAGCGGTGTGTGCTTGTACAGCTGCGCGAGCACGGCCTGCGGGTTGAACCCGTTCTTGAGCTCGATGACCAGGCGCAGCCCGTTGGTGCGGTCGGTGAGGTCCACGACGTCCGAGATCCCGGCGAGCTTCTTGGCCTGGACCGCGTCCTTGATCTTCTCGGTGACCTTCTCGGGGCCCACCATGTACGGCAGCTCGGTCACCACGATGCCCTGCTTGCGGGGCGAGACCTGTTCCACGGAGACCGTGGCGCGCGTGCGGAACGAACCCCGCCCGGTGCGGTAGGCGTCCCGCACGCCCTCGAGGCCCACGATCCGACCGCCGGAGGGCAGGTCCGGACCGGGGATGAACCGCATGAGTTCCTCGAGCGTGGCCTCGGGGTTCAGGATGAGGTGCCGGGCCCCGGCCGCGACCTCGCGCATGTTGTGCGGTGCCATGTTCGTGGCCATGCCCACCGCAATCCCGGTGGCCCCGTTGACGAGCAGGTTGGGGTACGCGGCCGGCAGCACCGCGGGCTGCTGGAACTGGTTGTCGTAGTTGGGCCCGAAGTCCACGACGTCCTCGTCGAGGTCACCCGTGAGCGTGCGCGCGGCCGGGGCCATCCGGGCCTCCGTGTAGCGCGGGGCCGCCGGACCGTCGTCGAGCGACCCGAAGTTGCCGTGCCCGTCCACGAGTGGCACGCGCATCGCGAAGGACTGCGCCATGCGGACCATGGCGTCGTAGATCGCGGCGTCACCGTGGGGGTGCAGCTTGCCCATGACCTCGCCCACCACGCGCGCACTCTTGACGTGGCCGCGGTCCGGGCGCAGGCCCATCTGGTCCATCATGAACAGGATCCGCCGCTGCACGGGCTTGAGACCGTCCCGGGCGTCCGGCAGCGCGCGGGAGTAGATCACGGAGTAGGAGTACTCCAGGAAGCTCGTCTCCATCTCCTGCGTGACGTCCACGTCCACGATGTGCTCGGTGAAGTCCTTGGGCAGTTCGTCCTGGGGAGAACGCGTGGCTGAGCGGCGACGAGCCATCGAGGGGTAACTCCTTGAAATCAGGGCGTGCTCCTGTGACCGGAGCAGGCGGTTGGCTACTCTGAAGTCTATGGGTACCACCGACGACGCCGCGCCGCAGCAGACCTACCCCGAGTACTGGGAGGCGGACGTCATCCTGCGCGACGGCGCCACCGCGCACCTGCGCCCCATCAGCCCCGAGGACCAGGACCTGCTCCAGGAGTTCCACTCCGGGCAGTCCGAGGACAGCATCTACCTGCGGTTCTTCTCCTACAAACCGACCCTGTCCCAGCGGGAACTGGACCGCTTCTCCACGGTGGACCACCGGGACCGCGTGTGCTTCGTGCTGATCCTGGGGGAGCGGATGATTGGTGTGGGCCGCTACGACCGCACCACGCAGCGCTCGGCGGAGGTCGCATTCATGATCTCCGATCACCACCAGGGGCGGGGAATCGGGTCCATCCTGTTGGAGCACCTGGCCGCCGCCGCCCGCGAGAACGGGATCGACCGCTTCACCGCGGAGGTGCTGCCCGAGAACCGCAAGATGCTCCACGTCTTCGTGGAGGCCGGCTACGACGTCTCCCGTCAGTTCGAGGACGGCGTGGTGGTCGTGGACTTCGACATCGACCCCACCGAGAAGTCGCTCGCGGTGATGGCCGCGCGCGAGCACCGCGCGGAGGCCCGGTCCATCACGGACCTGCTGACACCGGCCACCGTGGCGGTCGTGGGGGCGTCCGCGAACCGGGACCACGCGGGGTTCCACGCGGTCGAGGGCATCCTCACGGGCGGGTACACGGGCACGCTCTACGGCGTAGGTCATTCCCCGTACGAGCGCGAAGGGCTGCACTTCGTCTCGTCCCTCGACGAGATCGAGGGCACCGTGGACCTCGCGGTGATCGCGGTGCCGCGCGAATCGGTGGAGGAGACCGTGACGCAGTGCGGTAGGGCGGGAGTGCGCGCCGTCGTCGTGATGACGGGCGGTTACGCCGAGGACGGTGCGGAGGGCGCGGCCGCCCAGCGCCGCCTGGTGCGGATCGCCCGCGCCGCGGGGATGCGCGTGGTGGGCCCAGCGAGCCTGGGTCTGTTCACGACCGATCCGGAGGTCTCGCTCAACGCGTCCGTTCTGCCCCAGTTGCCGCGCCGCGGAGGACTGGGACTGTTCTCCCAATCCGGGGCGATCGGCACCATGCTCTACGGTGCCGCGCAGCGCCACGGCGTGGGGATGTCCAGCTACCTCTCGGCGGGGAACCGCGCGGACGTCTCCGGCAACGACCTCATGCAGTACTGGGAGGACGACCCCGCCACCACGGTGTGCGGTCTCTACCTGCAGTCGGTGGGCAACCCGCGCAAGTTCTCGCGCATTGCGCGCAGGCTCTCGCTGAGCAAGCCCGTGATCGTCGCGAAGTCCGAGGTCACCGGCCTGCGGCTCCCGCCGGGCCACACGGGTCGGGTCACCCAGGCCCCAACCGGCGCGCTCGACGCGATGTTTCGCCAGGCCGGGGTGATCCGTGCGACCACGGCCGAGCAGTTGCTCGACATCGCCGCGATCGCGGAGAGCCAGCCGCTGCCCGCCTCCCCGCGCGTGGCCGTGGTCTCGAACGCGCTCGCGCTCGCGCAGCTCGCCGAGGACACGGCCCTGCGCCTACGGCTCGACCCCGCCGTCGTGGACGGCACCGTGGACACCTCCAACGGGCCCGAGCGGGCGCACGAGGCCGTCCTGGACGCCGTGCGCGCTCAGCTCTCGTCGGATGCGGTCGACAGCGTCGTGCTCGTGCTCATGCCCGTGCGCGGCCTGGACACCGCGACGCTCGCGAGCGACGTCGCCCGGGCCGCGCGCGACGCCGACCGAACGACCGTGGTCGTATTCACGGGTCAGCACGGCCCCGAGGCCATGACCACGTCCGTGCACACCGCGGACGACGCCGCCCTGCCGTGCTTCGATTCGCCCGGCGCCGCCCTGCGCGCGCTCGCGAGCGTCGTGGACTACATGACATGGCGCTCGCAGGACCAGGGCGTGATGGTGTCGCCCGAGGAGTTCGATTCCGACGGCGTCGAGAAGTTCCTGGAACGGCTGCGCGAGAAGATCAGCGGGGACGCGCTCTACGAACTGGAGATCGCCGAGCGCAACGAGCTGCTGGGTCTCGCGGGGATCCGCGTGCTCGAGTCCGTGCGGTTCACGGACCCGGAGGCCGCGTACGCCGCCGCCGAACGGCTCGGCTACCCCGTGGCCCTGAAGTCCACGGACCCGTTCCTGCGCCACCGCCTGGACCTGGGTGGCGTGGTGCTCAACATCGCGAACGCGGACCAACTGGGTGCCGCGATCGAGACCATGAAGCGCACGCTCGCGGGCTGGAACGCGAGCGATTTCGAGGTGCAGTCCATGGCGCCCACGGGTCAGACCGTGGTGGTGCGCGCCGCGGAGGACCCACTCATCGGTCCCGTCCTGTCCTTCGGGATGGCCGGGGACGCCGTGCACCTGCTGGACGACTGGGCCCACCGCGTGCCCCCGCTGACCGACCGGGACATCACTCGCATGGTGCGCGCGCCCAAGGCCGCGCGGAAACTGTTCGGCTACCAGGGCGTCCCGCCCGTGGACACCACCGGATTGGAGCAGCTGATCAACCATGTGGCCTTTCTCAAGGATCGCTTCCCCGAGATCGCGTTCCTGGAACTGAACCCGGTCGTGCTCTCCGGATCCGTCGTCACGGTGCTCTCTGCCGCGGTCAAGATCGGGGACCCGGGACAACGCACGGACAGTGCCCGGCGCGCCATGCTGGGCTAGCACGGGACCGCGAACCGAGTGCGGGACACGATAGCCGGACGCTTCGAACTGCTGACACCCATCGCCGAGGGTGGCAGCGGGGCCGTGTGGCGAGCCCACGACCTGCGCCGGGGCAGGGAATGCGCGGCCAAGGTGTTGCGGCAGCGTGATTCGGCGGAGCTGTTGCGCTTCGTGCGGGAACAGTCCGTGGACCTCGAGCACCCGCACGTCGTGGCTCCGTACGGCTGGGCCGCGGAGGACGAACACGTGGCCATCGCCATGGAGCTCGTGTCCGGGGGCACCCTCGAGGCCGCGCTGCAGGACAACGGTCCCGTGGCGGACTGGCTCGCGGAGGAGCTGATGTGTCAGCTGCTCGAGGCACTGCGCTTCGTCCACGAGCACGGCTGGGTGCACCGGGACGTCAAGCCCGCCAACGTGCTGCTCGAACCCACGGGTTCGGGGACCCCCGTGGCCCGGCTCGCGGACTTCGGGATCGCCGTGCGCGTGACCGATGCGCGCCTCACGCACGCCGGCACCGTGGTGGGTACCCCCGGGTACCTGCCGACCGAGGCGTACGCCCCGGGGAATCCGTCTCGCACCATGGACCTTTATGCGGCCGGGGTCACGGCGGTGCGCATGGTCCTGCCCGAGGTGGATCTCAGTGGCGACCCCTTGCGCCCGGAGGACGTGGCCCGCCTCGGCTTGTTCGGGGGTTCCCCGCTGTTACACGCGGGCGTGGCCGGACTGCTCAGCATCGTGCCCGCGGAGCGCACGCGCGCCGCCGACCAGCTGCTCGCGAGTCTCACGGCCACGGCGGCCGCCCGCCGGGACCGGCCCAGCGAGACGGTGGATGGCGAGCCGTTCGAGGTCTTCGACGTCCTGGAACCCACCACGGAGCGTGAGCTGTCCCCGGTGCTCGACGCCGCGCGGTTACCTCCCGGGGCGGGCGGGACCACGGAGGCGCCCATCGCGTGGCACGCGGTGCACCGGAAGGTGATCGCCGGGGGTGAGCACCGGCCCATGGCCGAGCGCGGCGGTGACCGGTTGCGCCCCTTCGCCCCCGTGAACGAGGTGACCGCTGCGCACGCGATCGGAACCGGTGCCGGGCAGGACACGACCGAGTGGCTGAACCCCGTGGAGGGCGCGCCCGCGATGCTCGAAAGGCACCCCGTGGGCACCTCGGGAGGGGCGAGCGCCCCGGACCGGTCCGAGGAGATCACGATCGTGGATCCTGCGGGCTTCACGGGCGTGAACCCCGCCGGTATCACTGCCGTGGGTACCGCAACCGGCCTGGCTGCCAGAGGGCGAGAAGCGGACACGGGAGCCGGCGGCGTCGTGGACCCGGGTGGCACGGCGGACGAACGGGAGCCGCACTCTCGGCGAGCGGTCCGCTGGCCGTGGTGGGTCCTAGCGCTCACGCTCGCGCTCCTGGCCCTCGCCGCGGGGTACCTGTGGCTCGGCCCCGTGCTGGTGCAGTGGGGCGGTGATCCGTCACCGGCGCAGACACCGGCCCCCACCATCTCTCCCACGAGGGACCCGGAACCGGCGCCCACCACGGACGTGACCCCGATCTGTTCGAAGCTCGAAGACGGCACGGTTTCGTGCGTGGTGGCCCCGTGAGGCGCCGGGCAGCGGAGGGTTGCGCCGTGTGCCGGACCGCGAAGGGTCGCAATGTGCCCCGGGCGGCGCGGTGGAGGACAATGGCGCCATGACATACTCAGCACCCGATGGATCGCGCCTGGTCCAGGACATCGAGAAGGCGGGTTTCTATCCGCAACTGGTCACGGACGTGGTCATGGACTCCCTGGACGGGCGGCGCCCGGTGTCCCACCTGGTGCAGTTGGAAACCCATTTCACCAACACGGAGTTGCACCGGCACATCACGGCCCTCGTGCTCGCGGAGGACGTCCTGCACATCACGCACGTGGACGACCAACAGTATGACGAGAACGGTTCGGACACCGTGGCTCGGGTCTCGTCCGAGACCGTGCCGATCTCCCAGATCCGCTCGGTCACGCTGAGTTACGCGTACCACCAGCCGCAGAACTACGTCCCGGGCACCGCGATCATGGAGCTGAACCTGGCCGTGAGCTGGACCGGGACCCAACAGCTCGAGCTGTATCCCGCGATGTGCGAGGACCCCGAGTGCCAGGCGGACCACGGTTACACGGGCACTGCCGCGAGCGAGGACGTGGTCATGCGCATCAGCTCCGAGGCGGACGGGCAGGAGGCCGTGGAGGGCGCTCGCGAGTTCGCGCGCACGCTGCGCCGGGCCAATGTGGCACCGCTGACGGATTCCGGTGCGCAGATCGCGCAGTCCCCGCCGCAGCACCCCACCGCGGCCCGTCCCGAACCGCCGGCACCGCGACCGCGGTTCGGTCACCGGTTCAACGGCCGCGATTCGGGGCGCAACGCGTGAATGTGGAGGATCCCGCCGCCCCGGAGCTGCCGCGTGCGCCGCGTTACGGTTCGCACAGCGTCGCGGAGGTCATGGGTTCCGCGGCCGCGGCCCTGGGCGTCCCCGGTTTCCGCAACGCCCTCAGCTTGCCGTCCGCGCAACGCTATGTGGTGGTGCTCGTGGACGGTCTCGGCTCGCGCTTGCTGAGGGAGACGGCGAGCTACGCGCCCACCCTGCGCGCGGCCCAGTCACTTGGTGAGCTCGACGCCGCGTTCCCCACGACCACGTCCGTCTCGCTCTCGTGCCTGGGCACCGGAGCCACACCGGGGCGTCACGGCATGCTCGGCTACGACGTCGTGGACCCCGCCTCCGACCGCGTGGTCAACATGCTCGGCAACTGGCCCTCGGACGTGGACCCGCTTGCCTGGCAACCCGAGCCCACGGTCCTGGAACGCGCCGCGCAGCACGCGGACGCCGTGACGGTGAGCTCACCACGCTTCGAGTCCTCCGCCCTTACGAGGGCCGTGCTGCGTGGTGGCCGTTTCGTGGGCGCCCACGGTGTGTACGCCCGCACCGCGCGCACCCTCGAGCAACTGCGGGAGGGCAGGCACGGGCTCGTGTACTTCTACTGGGACGAGCTGGACAAGACCGGTCACAAAGCGGGGTGGCGTTCGGACGACTGGTTACGCTCCCTCGAGGAACTTGATTCCGCGCTCAAGCGGCTCGTGACCAAATTGCCCGCCAACACCCGGGTGATCCTCACCGCGGACCATGGCATGGTGGACGTGGCCCCCGAGCACCGCGTGGACTACAGCGCGGTCCCCGAGCTCATGGCCGGGGTGCGGCTCACCGCGGGTGAGCCCCGGGCGGTACAGCTGCACACGGACGCGGACACCGATCCGGAAGAACTGGCAAGCCGTTGGAGCGCGCACTACGGGGACGTCGTGTGGGTGGCCACCAAGCAGCACCTTGCGGCGCACGGGTACTTCGGCCCCGAGCCGGATCAAGGATTGCTCGAACGAGCAGGCGACGTGTGGGTGCTGGCCCGCGAGGACATCGCCCTGTACGACGTCTCCCGGCAGGGAACCCGGCCCCTGGCCATGGTGGGCCAGCACGGGTCGCTCACCGACCAGGAGAGGTTTGTCCCTTCCCTGGTGTGGTGATCGGCGCGGGCTTAGTCCCCTTCTGCGCGGGGTCCGGATCGACGGTCGGCGCCGCCGGCCGCGTGGGCGCCGGTGGTTGGGGCGGCCGAGGTGCGCGGGTCGGTTCCGGTGCCTGGCTCTTCGTGGGCTCGGGCGTAGCCGTGGACGGAACGGGCCGAGGGGTGCTCGTGGGAGCCGGGGGTACCGGCGCGACGGGCGGTGCGGGAGTGACC
>NZ_JABFAW010000001.1:196149-196969 GCF_017168375.1 Kocuria sp. KRD140 | reverse complement strand
GCGTGGGGGAGGTGGTCACGGTGGGGGACTCGGTCGCGAAGTTCGCGGGGTCGTCGTCGGACGAACCCGACAAACCGGTGAAAGCCACGGCCCCCACACCCACCAGGACGAGCAGGGCCGCACCACCGAGCGTGACGGGGGCCATGTACCGCCGGGCACCCGAGCGGGCCGGAGTCGCAGCGCCTTCGGGGGATTGAGTGTCCTCACCGAATAAATCGTCCTGGATGGAGTTGCCCATGCAAAAATTCCCTCGAGATCGCCCGTGCGTGTCCACGACCGGACCGTGTTCTCCCCGGGCCCGGTGCGTTCACGTGACTTTACCGCGTGCCGGCTTCCCCGCGCACAACCGCTCGTGAGAGCGCAGCGCCGACGTCAGGACCGGTTGGCCCCGAAGACGATGTCGTCCCAGCTCGGCACGGAGGACCGCTTGGCCTTGGGGGTGCGACCCCGTGGGCCCGGGGCGGGACGGTCGCTCGATCCCGATTCGTCCGTGGTGTCCGCATCGCCGGAACGGGCCGGTTCGTCGGTGCCCTGCGCGGCGGGCTCGTCCTCGTCCGCCACGTCCGTGGCCGTGCCGGAGGCGTCGACGGCGAACGCGCTATCCGACGTCGTGTCGCGCGCTTCGGTCTCCGTGGCCGCGTGTTCGTCCTCACCGGAGTTCTCCGACCCGGAGTCCTCAGGCGCGGGATCCTCGGACGTGCAATCCGCAGGCTGGTGGTCCGTGACAGCGGAGGGGACGTTCTCGTTCCGGGAGGCTGCGGGGGAGTCGTCGTACGAGCCCTTCCCGAACGGCACGGCGGGGGCAGCTGCGTTCCGGGAG
>NZ_JABFAW010000001.1:180905-196049 GCF_017168375.1 Kocuria sp. KRD140 | reverse complement strand
GCGTCGTCGTGTTCGAGGGGGGTGGAATCGTCGACGATCTCGATCCCGTCGTCCTGGGCGAGGGCTTGGGCCTCGGCGACCTGCGAGGCGGCCGGCTGGATGGGCCGGTCGAACACCGTGGAATCCTCCGGGGCGTCGATGGGGCGCGGGCGCTGGTCCACCTGACCCATGCCGCGGCCGAGGATCTCCGCGAGCCGGTCGTCACCCGCCTCGTCCGAGCCGATCCGCCGTCCGCGGCGCGACTGCAGGACGTCGAGCAGATCGTCCGCCTGGCTCGCCTCGTGCTGCAACTGCCGCAATGTCGCGGTGGGTGCGGGGGGTAGCGCGTGGGCGGCCGCGCCGAGCGGGCCGCTCTCCTGGTGCTCCTGACCCAGCGCGCGCGCCCAGTCGTTCTCCGGACGCACGGTCCGGTTCGCGGGGTTGTAACTCCACTGCGCGGGACCCGGGATGTCCGGGGCATCCTGCGAGGCGTCCACCGCGGAGAAGCTCAGCTGCACGGTCCACAACTGGTCCTCGCGCAACCACGCGTCCCAGTCGAAGGACGAGCGGTCCACACCGAGCTCGGCGGCACGCTCGTCCACGGTCTCGCGCAGGGTGCGGGGCTCGCCCTCGAACACGGAGCGGTAGCCCTCGTGGGAGGGGTTGGTTCCGGAGACCGTGACCCGGCACGCCTCGGCGACCATGTGGGAGCGTTCGGCCAGGATGGGCCATTCGTACCGCTTGACGCGTTCGGCCTCCCACCCGGACTCGGCCACGACGTCCTCGACGCTCGCGCCGGCGCGGAAGCGGGCCTGGATGTCACGCGGACCGAAGGACCCTCCGCCGCGCCCATGAGAGGGGGGTTTGCGGCGCGCGTGCTGGATCGTCTGACGCAATTGCTGGTCGATCTTCAGCCGGTACCGGGTTGAATCGGGGGTCTCCACGATGAGGTGCTCACCGTCGTCGTGCACTCCTACCAGGCGCAACTGCTCCATGCTGTCCTTCCCTCGCCGTCGGGGGCACCACGCGATCCGGGGTGCGCTCGGCGCGCTCGTAGCGTCAGTGTAGTGGCACGCCCGGGCGCCGTCCGGGACCGGCGGGACGGCCACCCGCACAGGCACCGCGTGTGTCATCCGGACGAGCGGATCCACCGCCCGAGGTGGAAATCTTGCTCTGCGAGAAAACCTCGGCGTCGCCACTGGCTTTTTCCGCGTCCATGGTGAACAATCTACGCGACACGGCCCGGGGGTAGAGCCCTCGGGAGTTGTTTTTCGCAGGGATTTTCGTGAAGACCGGTTGGAGCGGATAGACACATGGCCACAGACTACGACGCACCGCGTAAGCAGGACGAAGACCTCAAGGAAGACTCCATCGAGGAGCTCCAGTCCCGGCGGTCGGACCAACAGTCCGGAAGCGTTGACGAGGACGAGGCCACCGCGGCGGAGAGCTTCGAACTCCCCGGCGCGGACCTCTCCAACGAGGAACTGTCCGTCGTGGTGCTCCCGGCCCAGGACGACGAGTTCACGTGTGGCTCGTGCTTCCTGGTGCGCCACCGTTCGCAGCTCGCCGAGGAGCGCGATGGCGTGAAGTACTGCCACGAGTGCCTGGGCTGAGCCCCGGGTCCACGACCGCATGACGACGGGCGCTCACCCTCGGGTGAGCGCCCGTTGTCTTTCTGCTCGTCCGTGATCGTGCTCGTCAGACCCGGTCGCCGCGGTTACCCGCCGAACGGGAGCCCGCATTGATCGCCTCGGCCAACCGCTCGGGGTGGCGAGTCGCGGTGAGCCAGTACGGGGTGGGGTCCACCGGGTCCACGATCTCGATCCGGCACAGGTCCGGCATCGACACACGGAAGTTCATGAAGGCGCGCCCGTCCAGGTCGGGTCCGCGCGCAGCACGCGCCTCGGCGCCGACCAGCGGACGAGCATCGCCCACGTACTGTCTTTCGATGTACGCCCGGCCCACGCGCAGGTCCTGGTCGGTGACCACGATGCTCGGCGCCCCCAGGTGCAGCACGAGCCCGATCACGACCATCAGCACCACGGCCACGATCACGCCCACGGCGATGCTGATGGGTGCCACGGCCACGAATCCGGCCGCGCCCACGAAGACCACGATGAGCCATACCCACCACGCGACGATCAGCTTCTCCTCGTACTGCACGTCCGCTCGGACGTTCTCCTGGGCCTGGGACGGGTGCTCTGCGGGTGAGGACGCCGCGGCCGCCCCGAAATCTGGGTGGGAACTCATGCCCCCACCTTGACACATTCCCCCTGGACGCCGCCCGCGTCCGCGCCGTCAGGCCCGCGCGTTACAGTGGGGCATTGTGACCGAAATGAGCGAGTCGGCCGCGGTGACCGTGGCCCTGCACCTGTTGGACCCGGACCTGCCCGCCCCCGCCTATGCACGTCCCGGTGACGCCGGAGCGGACCTGCGCGCCCGCCACGACGTCGAACTCGGCCCGGGCCGGCGCGCGCTCGTGGACACAGGGGTGGCGCTCGCGATCCCCGCGGGGTACGTGGGTCTTGTGCACCCGCGCTCCGGGCTCGCGGCCAAGCATGGGCTGACCGTGGTCAATGCACCGGGCACCGTGGACAGCGGCTACCGTGGCGAACTCAAGGTGTGCCTGCTCAACACGGATCCGCATGAGAGCTACACGGTGCGCCGCGGTGAGCGGATCGCCCAGCTCGTGATCCAGGAAGTGGTCACCGCCCGCTTCGAGCTCACCACCGAACTCCCCGACAGCGAGCGCGGTGCGAGCGGATTCGGGTCCACGGGGGCCCGCTGATCGCCGGCCCTCGCCCCCGCAGATTCCCCACCCACTCTTGGAGCAACTGATGTTCGGACGTAAGAAGCGCAACCGCGAGGCCTCGGAGCAGACACCGACCGAGTCCACGACCGCGTCGGCTGCCACCGAGGCCGCCCCGGACCAGGACGCGCCGGATCCTCGCGCCAACGGCCCGTGGGACGAGAGCGAGATGCCGGGTGAGCGCGCCGAGTACCTGGATCTCGGGGCCCTGCTGCTGAAGCCGGTCGCGCGCGTGGACGTGCGCGTCGAGCTGGATCCGCGGGACCGGGTGCCGCGGGCCGTGAACATGGACTTCGGGGGCGGTTCCGTCCAGGTGCAGGTCTTCACGGCCCCCAAGTCCTCCGGGTTGTGGGACGAGGTGCGCGCCGAGCTCGTGGCCGGGTTGCGGCGGGACGGGGGCGACCCCACGGTCTCCGACGGTCCCCTGGGCGTGCAGGTTAACGCGCAGTTCGCGGGCGTTACGCCCTCCGGCGAGAACGGGTTCCGGCTCGCACGCTTCGTGGGCATCGACGGTCCGCGCTGGTTCCTGCGCTGCGTCTACACAGGCGACGCCGCGCTGCCCGGGCCCACTGCGGAGGTGCTCGATGACGCCGTGCGCGGGCTCGTCGTCGTCCGCGGCCAGGACCCGCACCCGCCGCGCGACCTGCTCGCGCTCACGGTCCCCGAGGACGCCGAGGTGCACCCCGCGGGCGCGCCGACCGATGCGGACGAGGACGCGGGTCGGACCCCGGCGGAGCCAGGCGCCGCGGTGCAGGAGCCGCGGCGCGGCCCCGAGATTACCGAGATCGGCTGACACGGGTGGTCAACAACCCGCTCACGGGCGCGATCGACGTCGTCGCCGAACCCGAGGCCCACGCGGAGGACCTGACCCCGGAGCATCGGGCGCGGCAGCGGTGCCGTGCGGTCGTGGAGGGCGTGGTCGTGGAGGTCACGATCGCGCCCGTGACCGCGCCGCCGTACTACCGGGCGCTGCTGCGCGTGACGAACCCAGGGGCGCAGCCGTGCACGCTCGAACTGTTGTGGCACGGTCAGCACGTGGTCCCGGGCGTCACCGCCGGCACCAAGCTGCGCTGCCTCGCCGTGGTGTGCTTCCCGGACGGGGTGGCCACCATGTACAATCCGCGCTACGAGATCATCACCCCCAAGAAGGCCGTGCGATGACGTCCCCGCCGGACCCCACGGAACCCGCACCGCAGAGCGCGGGCGACCGCATGGGCCGCGCCGCCGAGGATTTCGCCCGGCGCTCGGGCCTGCGCCGGGACACCAACGGCCAACTGGACGTGCTCAGCGCCGTGGGCGGCTGGCGCGGCGTGATCGAATCCATCCTCCCGGGACTCGTGTACCTCGCGTGTGTGGTGCTCACGGGGGAGTTGGTCCCGGCGTTGTTGGCGTCACTGGGCACGGCCGCCGTGTTCACCGTGCTCCGGCTGGCGCAGCGCCAGGCCGTGACCCAGGCGATCGCCGGGCTCATGGGCGTGGGGGTGTGCACGCTGTTCGCCCGCGCGGGCGGGCAGGCGCTGGACTACTACGTGCCCGGGTTCATCACGAACGTCGTGGCGCTGGTCCTGTTGAGCATCTCGGCGGCCGTTGGGTGGCCGCTGCTGGGCGTCGTCTTCGGCTACGTGCGCGGTGAATCCGTGGAATGGCGCCGCGACCCGCTGCGGCGCGTGGCCTATCAGCGGGTCAACGGTCTGCTCATCGCGATGTTCGCGACCCGGTTGCTCGTGCAGGTCCCGCTGTACGTCGCGGAGAACGTCACGGCGCTCGGGATCGCGCGCTTGGTCATGGGGGCCCCGCTGTACGCCGCTGTGCTGTGGGTGGCATGGCTGTGGAGCCGCCCTCGCCGTGAGCAGCCTGCAGGTTGACGTCCCGGGCCGTGGTGAACATGGCCCGCAACTGGTCCTCACCCTCCGCCGTGGTGATGAAGAACAGCTCGTCCCCGCTCTCCAGGACGTCGTCGCCGGACGGTGCGATCGGCACGCCGTCGCGCAGGATCGCCACGAGCGCCACGTCCTGGGGCCACGGCACCTGGGTCACGGTGCTCGCGACCACGGGGTGTTCCCGGGGCACCGTGTAGGCGGACAGCGTGGCCGAGCCGGTCTGGAAGCTCAGCAGGCGCACGACGTCGCCCACCTCCACGGCTTCCTCCACGAGCGCCGTCATCAACCGCGGGGTGGATACGGCCACGTCCACGCCCCACGCGTCGTCGAAGAGCCACTCGTTCTTGGGGTGGTTGACACGCCCCACGGTGCGGGGCACCCCGAACTCGCTGCGCGCGAGCAACGAGACGACCAGGTTGGCCTTGTCGTCACCGGTCGCGGCCACGACCACGTCCGCCTCCTCCGCGCGCGCCCGTTGCAGGACCTGGAGATCGCACGCGTCCCCCACGACCCACTGCGCACCGCGCAGGTTGGAGCGCCCGATCACCTCCGCGGTGGCGTCCACCACGACCACGTCGTGGCCGTGCGACAACAGTTCCCGAGCGATCGAGGATCCCACGGACCCTCCGCCTACAATCACCACGTGCATCAGTCACGCCCCCGCGTCCCAGGGGTCGCGGCGAGCGCCACGGCCTCCATGACCTCGTCCGACGGCGGTCGGGACAGCACCCGGGCCACGCGTTCCACGTCCTCCACGCGCATCATGGCGTGCACGATGTCCCCCTGCTGGTAGCTCGTGTCGCTCGCGGGCAGGATGCCCTCCCCGAACCGGGTCACGAACGCGACCCGCACACCGGCGGCCTCCTCGATCCGGTCCAGGTGCAGTCCGGACCACGCGTCGTCCAGGGGCAGTTCCCCGAGCTGCAGGCGGCCGGAGGCCTCCCGGAAGTCACCCGTGATGGCGTGTTCGGGCAGGATGCGGCGCAGCACCTGGTCCGCGCTCCAGCGCACGGACGCGACCGTGGGAATGCCCATGCGCTGGTAGAACTCCGCGCGGGTGGGGTCGTAGATCCGGGCGACCACGTGCTTGACCTTGAAGGTCTCCCGCGCCACGCGCGCGGCGATGATGTTGGAATTGTCCCCCGAGGAGACCGCGGCGAACGCGTAGGCGTCCGCGATCCCCGCGCGTTGCAGCACCTCGCGGTCGAAACCGTGGCCCGTGACCTTTTTGCCGCTGAACGAGGGCCGCAGTTTGCGGAACGCCCGGTCGTCCTGGTCGATCACGGCAACCGTGTGCCCGGAGTCCTCGAGGGCGTGCGCGAGGGTGATCCCCACCCGGCCCACGCCCATGATCACGAAATGCGCCATGAGCCACAGCATAGGGCCCGCGGCACGGGACAAGGCCCGGCCGAGGGACTAGCGTGTTCCCACGTGTATGTGTCCCAAATGCTGCGCCGCGCGCTCGTGGGCAAACCGATCCACAACGAGCGCGCCGCGGGCACGGTGCTCTCCAAGGGCACCGCCCTGCCGGTGTTCGCGTCCGATGCCCTGTCCTCGGTCGCGTACGCCCCGGATGAGATCGTCCTGACGCTCGCCCTCGCGGGTTCCGCGGCGATCCTGCTGTCCCCGTGGGTGGGCCTCGCGGTCCTCGCCGTGCTCGCGGTGATCATCACCGCGTACCGGCAGAACGTGCGCGTGTACCCCTCGGGCGGGGCGGACTTCGAGATCGCGTCCAAGAACCTCGGCCGGCCCGCCGGTGCCGCGGTGGGTGCTGCTCTGATGGTGGACTACACGCTCGTCGTGGCCGTGTCCATGGCCGCCGCCGCGCAGTACCTCGCCGCGGCCGTCCCGTGGCTCGTGGGCCACCAGACGGTCGTGGCCGTCGCGGGGATCGCGCTCGTGGGCTTGCTCAACCTGCGCGGACTCAAATTCATGGGTCGCGCGTCCTCGGTGCCCACGTACGCGTTCGTGGGGGTCGTGCTGATCCTCGTGCTCGTGGGCTTCGGCCAGGACGTCACGGGAACACTGCAGCGCGCGCCGTCGGCGGGTTACGACGTCGTCCCGGCCGCGGGCATGGACGGGGGGCTCATGGGCCTGGCCGGGGCCATGCTCGTGCTGCGCGCGTTCTCCTCGGGTGCCGTGGCCCTGACGGGCGTGGAGACCATCACGCACTCCGTGCCGTTCTTTCGCAAGCCCAAGGCCCTCAACGCGGCGCGCACGCTCGCGGTGCTCGGAGCGCTGTCCGCGGTGTTGCTGCTCGGGGTGCTCTACCTGACCCGGCGCACGGGCGCGGTGGTCGTGATGGACCCCGCGCGGCAACTGTTGATCGACGGCCGCGCACCGGAGCCCGACTTCTACCAGGTGCCCATCCTGGGCCAGATCGCGCAGGCCGTGGCGGGGGCGGATTCCGTGTGGTTCGTGATCCTCGTTCTCGTGACCGTGGGCGTGCTGTTCATGGCCGCGAACACGGCGTACTCGGGCTTCCCCGTGCTGGCCTCACGCCTCGCGTCCGCCGCATTGCTGCCCCGGCAGTTGCAGAGCCGGGGGGACCGCTTCGCGTTCACCAACGGCATCATCCTGTTGTCCGTGGTCGCGGCGGTCTTCACAATCGTGTTCGGCGCGAACGTCAACGGGCTCATCCAGCTCTACGTGGTGGGGGCGTTCTTCGCGTTCACGCTGACCCAGGCGGGCATGGTGCGGCACTGGGCCAGGGTGCGCCGCACGAGCACGTCGCAGAGTCCGCACCGCCGGATCGCCGGGCGCTGGGCCGTGGCGGTGATCGCCCTGATCGCGTGTGCGGCGGTGTTCGTGGTGGTACTCGTGACCAAGTTCGCCCAGGGCGCGTGGCTCACGATCGTCGCGATCGCCCTGATCACCGTGTTGATGCGCGCCATCGGGCACCACTACCGCTCGGTGGACACCGAACTCGAGGTGCACCAAAACTCGGGGGTGCGGGCCCTGCCGTCCCGCGTGCACTCGATCATCGTGGTTACCTCGGTGCGCAAGCCCGTGGTGCACGCCCTGACCTATGCGCGGGCCTCCCGTCCGTCCAGCCTCGAGGCCGTGGTGGTGGACACGGACCGCGCGCGCACCGAACAGATCGTGAAGCAGTGGGAGGCCCTGGAGATCCCCGTGCCCGTCACGGTCCTCGCCTCGCCCTACCGCGATACCGTGGGACCCATCGTCGCTCACATCCGCGGCATCCGCCGCAAGTCCCCGCGGGACCTCGTGATCGTGTACCTGCCCGAGTACGTGGTGGGCCGCGGATGGGAACGCTTCCTGCACAACCAGGCCATCCGCCCGTTGCGGGCGCGGTTGCACTACGAACGCGGAGTCATGATCGCCTCCGTACCCTGGCACCTCGAATCGGTGCGCGAACTACGACTCACGGAGAACAACGAATGACCGAGTCCCCCGATCACCTCGAGCTGCACCTGGGCGCCGTGGCCCACGGCGGCCACGTGGTGGCCCGCACGGACGAGGGGCGCGTGGTCTTCGTGCGCCACGGGTTGCCGGGGGAGCTGGTTCGGGTGCGGCTCACCGACCGGGACCCCGCGGCGTCGTTCTGGCGCGCTGACGTCACGGACGTGCTCGAACCCGTCCCCGGGCGCCGGGAGGTACACCCGTGGGAGCAGGCGGACGCGCTCGTCGCGGCGCGCGCGGACCGGTCACCGCTGGGCGGGGCCGAGTTCGGGCACGCGGATCTGACGACCCAGCGCGAACTCAAACGCCACGTGATCGCCGAGCAACTGGGCCACCTGGCCGGCCACGACTGGGACGGCGAGGTGCAGCCCGTCGCGGGGGAGAGCCCCGATGGCACCGGGTGGCGCACCCGGTTGCACCTGGACGTGGCCCCCGACGGCACACCCGGGATGTACCCCCACCGCGGCACCGAGCTCGGTCCCGTCACGGACATGCCCCTGGCCACGGACGCGATCCGCGCCCTGACCCCGTGGTCGCTGGAGTACCCCGGTGCGGCCCGCGTGGACGTCGCCGCGCCGGCAGGGGGAGCGGCACCGCTGCTGCACGTGGGGCTGCGCCCGGATGCCGCGCCGGAGCAGGTCACCGCCCTGCGGGATCGGTTGAGCGCATGGGCGGGGGACCGCGGGGTGAGCGTCACCGCGCGCTCGCCGCACGAGCGGGACACCCAGTTGTGGGCGGGCACCGACCACGTCCAAGAGACCCTCGAGTTGCCCGGCGCTACCGATCCCGAGCCGCTGCGCTGGCGCATAAGTCCCACGGGCTTCTGGCAGATCCATCGCGGCGCTCCCGGGACCCTCGCCCGCGCGGTACTGGACGGCGCCGGTCTGCGCCCCGGGGACAGCGTGTGGGACCTGTACAGCGGCGCCGGTCTGTTCACCGCGGTGGCCGCGCGCGCCGTGGGCCCCACGGGGTGCGTCTTCGCGGTCGAGGGCTCGCCCGTGACCTCCGCCGACGCCGCCCATAACCTCGCCCGCGCCCCGCACGTCACGAGCGTGCGCGGGGACGTGGCGCGCGTGCTCACTGGACCGGGCGGGCGGGTCGTGGTTCCACACCGCGGCCACCGCGCCCGGACGTCGTCGTCCTGGACCCGCCGCGCGCCGGTGCGGCCAAGGAGGTGCTGGCCGCGGTGGACCGTGCCGCACCGCGCACGATCGTGTACGTCGCGTGCGATCCCGCCGCGCTCGGCCGGGACCTGGGGCGGTTGCGGCGCCGGGGCTGGCGGATCGAGGGCGTCGAGGCATTCGATCTGTACCCGAACACGCACCACGTGGAAGCCGTCGCGGTGCTCAACTGCGAGGGCTGAACCGGGCGGCCGCACGACGGCCCACGTCATCGTGACGCGGACGCCCGGGAATCCCCGGAGTGACGGAGCGCACGGGCTACACTGACAGGGACTGTTCCACGCGCGGGGGACACCTGTAGTGTGCCGCGCGCGCCGAACGCAACCGACGGTGGCGAGAGGAGTTCCACACCATGACTGTGGACAGCTTTGGAGCCAAGGACGTTCTCAACGTCAAGGGCACCGACTACGAAATTTTCCGACTGGACGCCGTGGAGGGAGCCCAGAAGCTCCCCTACAGCTTGAAGGTCCTGCTCGAGAACCTGCTGCGCACCGAGGACGGTGCCAACGTGACGAGCAAGCACATTGAAGCCCTGGGCAACTGGGACCCCGAGGCCCAGCCCGACACGGAGATCCAGTTCACCCCTGGTCGCGTGATCATGCAGGACTTCACCGGCGTTCCCTGCATCGTGGACCTGGCCACCATGCGTGAGGCCGTGGCAGATCTCGGCGGCGACCCCTCCCGTGTGAACCCGCTCGCCCCGGCCGAGCTGGTCATCGACCACTCCGTGCAGATCGACGCGTTCGGTTCCGCGGACGCGATCGAGCGCAACATGGACATCGAGTACCAGCGCAACGGCGAGCGCTACCAGTTCCTGCGCTGGGGCCAGACCGCGTTCGATGACTTCAAGGTGGTCCCGCCCGGGATGGGCATCGTCCACCAGGTCAACATCGAGAACCTGGCCCGCGTGGTCATGACCCGCGAGGTTGACGGCACGCTGCGCGCTTACCCGGACACCTGTGTGGGCACCGACTCCCACACCACCATGGAGAACGGCATCGGCGTGCTCGGTTGGGGTGTGGGCGGCATTGAGGCCGAGGCCGCGATGCTCGGTCAGCCCATCTCCATGCTGATCCCGCGCGTGGTGGGTTTCAAGCTCACCGGCGAGATCCCCTCCGGTGCGACCGCCACGGACGTGGTGCTGACCATCACGGAGATGCTGCGTGAGCACGGTGTCGTGGGTAAGTTCGTGGAGTTCTACGGTGAGGGCGTGGCAGCGGTGCCGCTGGCCAACCGCGCCACGATCGGCAACATGTCCCCGGAGTTCGGTTCCACCGCGGCGATCTTCCCGATCGACCAGGTGACCCTGGACTACCTGGCGCTCACGGGCCGCTCCGAGGAGCAGATCGCCCTGATCGAGGCGTACACCAAGGAACAGGGCATGTGGCACGACCCCGAGCACGAGGTCGCCTACTCCGAGTACCTCGAGTTGGACCTGTCCACCGTGGTCCCCTCGATCTCCGGGCCCAAGCGTCCCCAGGACCGCATCGAGCTGACCCGATCCAAGGAACAGTTCCGCGACGACCTCGTGAACTACGTGGCCGAGGACAAGTCCGTGGAGGTGGACCCGGACGTCGTCGAGTCCTTCCCGGCCTCCGACGCCCCCTCCCACGACGCGACCGATGAGCAGGACCCCCAGGACGCGCCGCGCGAGAGCTCCGCGGACGACATGAAGGAGCGCCCCGAGCACCGAGTGGAGGTCTCCATGGAGGACGGCCGTCACTTCGAGCTGGACCACGGTGCCGTGTCGATCGCCTCGATCACGTCCTGCACCAACACGTCTAACCCCTCGGTGATGATGGCCGCGGCCGTGCTCGCGCGCAACGCCACGGAGAAGGGCCTCAAGGCCAAGCCGTGGGTCAAGACCTCGATCGCCCCGGGTTCGCGCGTGGTCACCGAGTACTACGAGAAGTCCGGTCTGGTCCCGGCGCTCGAGGAGCTCGGCTTCTACATCGTGGGTTACGGCTGCACCACGTGCATCGGCAACTCCGGTCCTCTGGAGCCCGAGATCTCCCAGGCCGTGCAGGAAAACGACCTCGCCGTGACCTCGGTGCTCTCCGGTAACCGCAACTTCGAGGGCCGAATCAACCCGGACGTGAAGATGAACTACCTCGCGTCCCCGCCGCTGGTCATCGCGTACGCGCTGGCCGGGACCATGGACTTTGACTTCGAGAACGAGCCTTTGGGCCAGGACTCGAACGGTCAGGACGTGTTCCTCAAGGACATCTGGCCGGACCCCACCGAGGTCCAGAAGATCATCGATGCCTCGATCGACACCGATATGTTCGACCGCGAGTACGGCACCATCTTCGACGGTGACGAGCGTTGGCAGAACCTGGACACCCCCACGGGTGACGTGTTCGAGTGGGACCCCGAGTCCACCTACGTGCGCAAGCCACCGTACTTCGAGGGCATGACCATGGAGACCACTCCGGTGGAGGACATCGAGGGTGCGCGCGTGCTGCTCAAGCTGGGCGATTCCGTGACCACGGACCACATCTCCCCGGCCGGTTCGTTCAAGAGCGACACGCCCGCGGGCAGGTACCTCACGGAGCACGGCGTGCAGCGCAAGGACTTCAACTCCTACGGTTCCCGCCGTGGTAACCACGAGGTCATGATCCGCGGTACGTTCGCGAACATCCGCATCAAGAACCAGTTGCTCGACGGCGTGGAGGGCGGTTTCACCCGCGACTTCACTCAGGAGGGTGGCCCGCAGGCCGCCGTGTACGACGCCGCGATGAACTACCAGGAGGCCGGTGTTCCCCTGGTGGTGCTGGGCGGCAAGGAGTACGGCTCCGGTTCCTCGCGTGACTGGGCGGCCAAGGGCACGTCCCTGCTGGGTGTGCGCGCGGTCATCGCGCAGTCCTACGAGCGCATCCACCGTTCCAACCTGATCGGCATGGGCGTGCTGCCCCTGCAGTTCCCCGAGGGCGAGTCCGCGGACTCCCTGGGGTTGGACGGCACCGAGACGTTCTCGATCGAAGGGGTCACCGCGCTCAACGACGGCCAGACCCCCAAGACCCTGAAGGTCACGGCCACCAAGGAAGACGGTTCCACCGTGGAGTTCGACGCCGTGCTGCGCATCGACACCCCGGGTGAGGCCGACTACTACCGTAACGGCGGCATCCTGCAGTACGTGCTGCGTCAGATCGCCAAGTAATAGATCCTCGGATCGTACCGTCGGCCGGTGATCCCCGCTCGGGGGTCACCGGCCGACGGCGTTGCGGGCGTCGTTCGCCGTGGCCCAGGCCAAGCGACGGGACGGGGCCCCGGCCAGGGCGAGTAAGATCGGACGGAGCATTCGGGCGCATCATGATCCCCCCGCCGGACGAGCACCCGTCCGGTGCGGGCCCGAAGAGGACGAGACATCCACGGAGAGCAGGCTATGACGCTTCTGGAGACCATCGAGGGACCCGAAGACCTACGGGGGCTGGACGCCGCGGCCATGGAGCAGTTGGCCGCCGAGATCCGTTCCTTCCTGATCACCCACGTCTCCGCGACCGGGGGTCACCTGGGGCCGAACCTGGGTGTCGTGGAGCTCACCCTCGCGGTGCACCGCGTGTTCGACTCGCCCCAGGACTCGATCGTCTTCGACACCGGGCACCAGTCCTACGTGCACAAGCTCGTCACGGGTCGCCAGGACTTCGACACCCTGCGCCAGGAGGGTGGCCTCGCGGGCTACCCGTCCCGCACGGAGTCCGAACACGACATCGTGGAGTCCTCCCACGCGTCGTCGTCCCTGTCCTGGGCGGACGGGATCTCGCGCGGTTACGCGCTCACGGGCCAGGACGACCGGCACACCATCGCGGTGATCGGGGACGGCGCCCTGACCGGTGGCATGGCGTGGGAGGCCGTGAACAACATCGCCTCGGACCGGGACCGCAAAGTCGTGATCGTGGTCAACGACAACGGCCGCTCCTACGCGCCCACCGTGGGCGGGTTCGCGAACCACCTGCGCGAGCTGCAGGCCAGCGTGCAGCAGGGCGTGGACGCCGTGCGCACGGACCGCCGCTACGAGCAGACCCTCGCGAAGGCTAAGCGCCTGCTGACGTCCTCGGGCCACCTGGGCCAGGCCGTGTACCGCGGTCTGCACGGGATGAAGCAGGGTATCAAGGACGTGGTGGTCCAGCAGGGGATCTTCGAGGACCTCGGCATGAAGTACGTGGGTCCGGTGGACGGCCATGACCTCGCCGCGATGGAACAAGCGCTCACGAATGCCCGCAACTTCGGTGGCCCGGTCATCGTCCACGCCATCACCGAGAAGGGCCACGGCTACTTGCCCGCCCGCCTGGACGCGAACGACCAGTTCCACTCCGTGCCCGTGATCGACCCCACCACGGGCAAACCCACGAGCACCGCCTCGGCCCGCTCGTGGACGCACGTCTTCCGCGACGAGATCGCCGCGATCGCGGATGAGCGCGAGGACATCGTGGGCATCACCGGCGCCATGTTGATCCCCATGGGACTGCAGAAGATGCAGATGGCACACCCGCAGCGCGTCGTGGACGTGGGGATCGCCGAACAGCACGCGCTGACCATGGCCGCGGGCATGGCGTTCAGCGGGCTGCACCCGGTCGTGGGCCTGTACGCGACGTTCCTCAACCGCGGCTTCGACCAGCTGCTCATGGACGTGGCCCTGCATCACGCGGGCGTCACGGTCGTGCTGGACCGCGCGGGCGTCACCGGCCCGGACGGGCCGAGCCACCACGGGATGTGGGACCTCGCACTGTTGCAGATCGTGCCGGGGCTGCACCTCGCGGCCCCGCGGGACGAGGCCACCATGGTCGAGGAGCTGCGCGAGGCGGTTGCCGTCTCCGACGCACCCACCGTGGTGCGCTACCCCAAGGGCGCGGTGGGTGCGCCGCTGCCCGCCCTCGAGCGACTGAGCGGCGGGGTGGACGTCCTCGCCCGCAACGGCGAGGCCTCCGGCAAGGGCGTGGATCACCGCGACGTGCTGATCGTGGGCGTGGGCGCCATGTGCGTCACCGCGCTGGACGTCTCCGAACGTCTCGCCGCCCACGGTGTCTCCTCCACCGTGGTGGACCCCCGCTGGGTGCTGCCCGTGCCGCAGGCGGTCGTGGAGCAGGCAGCGACGCACCGGATCGTGGTGGTGATCGAGGACGGTGTGCGCGCCGGGGGCATCGGTTCGCTCATCCGCCAGGAGATGCGCGCCCAGGGCGTGGACACCGCGCTCAACGAGGTGGGGTTACCCACCGAGTTCCTCGAGCACGCGAGCCGCGAGCAGATCCTGCAGCACACGGGGTTGACCGCCCAGCGCATCGCCCAGGACACGCTCGCGTCCGTCCTGGGCACCAAGGTCCCGTACGCGCGCCCCGTGGCCGAAGACGCCGCGCAGCTCACCGTGCCGCGCTCCGGGGAGCAACCGCGCGACGAACGCTGAACCACCAGCGCTGATCCACGAATGCGGATCCGGGGACGCTGCTCCACGGACCGTTTGCCGCCGGACGGCTGCGGTGCGTGGCGAACGGACCCGCGCGGTTCAGCCCACGATGACGCGCCCGTTGCGCACCGTGACCGGGTACTCAGTGAGTCCCCTGGGTGCGGGCCCGCCCTTGACCTCGCCCGTGGCCATGTCGAACGCCGAGCTGTGGCACGGGCACACGTACTGCCGGTTGGCGGGATTGACGATGCACCCCTCGTGCGAGCACACGGGAGAGAACGCGGTGAACGTGCCCTCGGTGGGCTGTCCCACCACGGCCTGCACACCACCGGAGTCCACCTTGACCCCCGACCCCACGGGGATGTCCGCGGCGGCGGCCACGTCCACGGGGGTGGCCGACGCGGTGGGGGTGGCCGCGGCGTCGTCGTCCGATCCGCCGCCCGAACCGCACGCGCTCAACCCGACCGCGCC
>NZ_JABFAW010000001.1:171521-180805 GCF_017168375.1 Kocuria sp. KRD140 | reverse complement strand
GGGCAGGGGTGGGACGGTCATGGCGGTGCGATCCTTTCGACGCGGTGGCTTCAATCCTAGGACCGGTCACGGCGCGGCGTGGGGCGCGGGGGCGGGGTGTTTCCTCAGTACGATGGGACCAGGAGCGGACGGGTGGATCCCGGTCCGCGGTACAGGAAGGAAGGCACCATGATCAAACGTCTTGCATTCGTCGCCGGTTTCGGAATCGGCTTCGTGGTCGGCTCCGCGTCCGGTCGCAAGAGCTACGAGTCCCTGCGCGAGAGCGCGCTGAACACCTGGAACGACCCCAAGGTCCAGGCCAAGGTCTCCGAGGGTACGGACTGGGTCAAGTCCGAGGTCCCCGTGGTGGGCGAGAAGCTCGCCGAGGGCGCGCAGAAGGCCGCCGGCACCGTGGGCGCCAAGGCCTCCGAGGGCGCGGCCGCCGTCAAGGACAAGGCCGCCCAGGGTGCCGCGTCCGTCAAGGACAAGGCGCAGGGCGGTGCCGAGGCCGTGAAGCAGAAGGCCTCTCAGGGCGGTCAGGATTCCGGTACGCCCGCGAAGCACTCGGACGCCGAGCTGCCCGAGCCCGCCGTGACCGAGGACGAGGTGGACATGAAGCCCGCGCACCCGGGTCCGGACGCCAAGGACATGAAGAACTGATGCGACGGGCGGCACGGGTCATGTGACCGCGCCGCCGCGTGACAACGGCCGTGCACCTTCGTGGGTGCACGGCCACTGTCGTGTCGTGGCCGGAGCGGTCCGGTGCACGGCCGGTTCCGCGCCCTCGATCTACTCGTGCCCCTCAGTGGTCTTCTCCGCCCGACGCCGCGAGCGCAGTTCACGCCACGCGGCCCCGATCACGGGCGTCACGTGCTCGACCTGCCACGAGCGGGCGCCGAGCTCGCGCAACCGGGCGGCCACGGCGTCGTCGGCGGTGGAACGCGGGGGCTGCCAGCAGAACCGGCGCAACAGTTCGGGCGTCAGGAGGTTCTCGGTGGGTAACTCCAGGTGCTCGGCGAGTTCCGCCACGGCGGGTTTGAGGACCTTGAGCCGCGCCGCTGCCTCCGGGCGCTTGGCATCCCAGCCCTTGACCGGCGGGAGGGCGTTGGAGGGGATCGTGGCGGGGACGGGCTCCTCGGTGTTGCGGGCGTCCTGGACCGCGGTGAGCCACCGGGTGGCCTCGCGCGAGGCCAGGCGACCGTGGAAGCCCGGGGTGGCCATGAGCTGCGGCACGGTGCGGGGCATCGCGTTGGCGGCCGCCACGATCGCCGAGTCCGGGAGCAACCGTGTGGGCGCGAGGTCCTTGTGCCGCGCGAGCGACTCCCGCGCCTGCCACAGATTGCGCACCGCGGTCAGCTTGCGCCGGCCACGGACGTTGCCCACGCCGTGGGTGCGCCGCCACGGATCCTGGCGCGGTGCGGGCGGGGGCAGGGTGCGGATGTGGTCGAATTCTTCGAGCGCCCAGTCGAGCTTGCCCGCCTGGACCAGGCGATCCTCCGTGGCCCAGCGCAGCTGCACGAGCACTTCGACGTCCAGTGCGGCGTAGTTGAGCCAGTCCACGGGCAGCGGGCGCTGGGACCAGTCCACCGCCGAGTGCTCCTTGGACAGCGTGAATCCCAGCAGCTCCTCCGTCATGGAGGCGAGGCCCACCTTGCGCAGCCCGAGCAACCGACCGCCCAGTTCGGTGTCGAAGAGCCGGTCCGGGTGCATGTCCAGTTCGGCGAGGCAGGGCATGTCCTGCGTGGCCGCATGCAGCACCCACTCGACGTCGCGCAGGGCCTCGTTCACGACCGCCAGGGACCCCACGGCCTCGGGATCGATCAGGATCGTGCCCGCGCCCTCGCGGCGCAACTGTACGAGGAACGCGCGCTGCCCGTAGCGGAACCCCGAGGCGCGTTCGGTGTCGATCGCCACGGGACCCGTGGCCGCGGCCAGTTGCTCCGCGGCGCGCGTGAGGCCGCGGGCGGTGTCCACCACGCGGGGGAGCCCCTCTGCGGGGCCGTTGAGATGCACGGTCGCGGGAATGTGCAGATGCTCGAATCCGGGGACCACGATCTCGGGTGGCTCCGGAGCTCGAGAGGGCCTGGGGTCCTTGGCGTTGCTGTTGATGGGATGTTCCTCGGAGGGTGGATCGGCGGCGGTGCGGGTGATCCGCACCGCCGGACGGGACGGATGACGGGGCCGGTTACAGGTAGGTGACGCCCTCGTGGTGGGGTGGCAGACCGGCGGCGGTGCACAACACCTGGGCCCACGCACCCAGGTGGGTCAGGGCCCAGTGCGGCGGGCCGATGTGGGGCACCGGGGTCCAGGACGCCCGCACCTCCACCTGGGCGGAGTCTGCATGTTCGGTCAGGCTGCCGAAGTGGCGCTCCACCGTGCGGGAGGCTGTACCGCCCTCGGCGGTGAACTGCGCACCGTGCTGGGTGAGCGTGTCCGTGAGCCAGGACCAGCCGACGTCGGTTAGCAGGTCGTCCCGGCCCATGGCGGTGTCCGTGCGGGACCGGAACCAGCTCACGATCCGGAAGGGACCTTCCCAGGGCTGCGGGCAGGACTCGTCGTACAACACCACGAAACGCCCGGCCGCCGGTGCGTCGTCCGCGGTGCGGGGCCGGTCGGGTGCGGTGTTGCGCCGATGGGGACCCCGGACGACTTCCGCGGCGAAGGAGATCGCGTGCGGAGCAAGTCCGTGCGGGGGGACGATACGGCGCAGTGCGATCTCCGGGCGGAAGCGGGCAGTCTCCAGGGCTTGCACGACTGCGCGAAACACGTCCGGAGTGCTGTTCAGCTCGGTTACCGCTCCCACAAGGTCACAGTAACCACACCGTTATCCTTCACCGCGCGTTTGACATCGTGTCGCTCGTGCGTATCGCCGTGCGTCGCTCTGGGGTGGGTCGGATCGACGCTTCAGTCCTGTGTCGCGGGAACCAGACGCAGGGACACCGAGTTCATGCAGTAGCGCAGATCCGTGGGAGTGTCGTACCCCTCGCCCTCGAACACGTGGCCCATGTGCGAGTCGCAGTTCGCGCAGCGCACCTCCACGCGCTTCATGCCCATGGTTGTGTCCTCGATGTAGCGCACCCGGTCCTCCGCGAGCGGCGCGAAGAAGGACGGCCACCCGCAGTGGGACGAAAACTTCGTGTCCGAGCGGAACAGCTCGGCCCCGCACGCGCGACACTCGTACACGCCCTGCGTGGTGGTGTCCACATACTCGCCCGTGAAGGGGCGTTCGGTCCCCGCCTGGCGCAGCACCTGGTACTCGAGCGGGTTCAGTTGTTCACGCCACTGCGCGTCCGTGCGCGCCGCGGCGGCCTCCGGGCTCAGGGCTCCGCCGGTGCGGGCGCTCGTCTCGTGGTTCGGCTCCGTGGTCACGGGGCGCCTCCTTCTCGTCGTCATGTGACTTCCTCCCTGTCCAACCACGCGTTCGCGCCGGTTATGCCCGTACGACGTCGCGTAGCCGCCGTTCGACGCTCGCGCGCGCCGTGTATTCGGGGTGCCTGCGGTGACCGGCCCGCCATCCAGGTCCCCGTGATCGGCGCGTGCCAGAATGACGACATGACTACCCTGATCACCCCCGGGCAGGATTCGAACGCACGCTCGTGGCGCCGCGGCGCGGTGGTGGGCGCCGCCGCGAGTATCGGAGCGGCGTCGGCGACGTTCGCGTTGTCGGGAGGTCTGGCGGCGCTCGTCGCGCGCCACGTGGTCACCCCGTCCACCCGGCCCGGCAACGTCCAGGTGCTCAAGCTCGAGAAGGACCCCAACTCGGGACAGGAACTGATCACGCTGCCCGCGAACCCGGACACCCGGGTCGCCGGGACGTACGCCCTACGGTTCGACGACGGTCGCGGCCTCGCACGGATCGGCTTCATCGTGCGCCAGACCGGGGGCACCGTCACGCGGCTCGTGGAGCGCGTGTACCGCGGGGAACTCGCGGTGGGCAAGCGCGGGTGGTGGACCGGGACCGTGTACGCGCGACCGTCGGACGCCGGGTTGGCTTACGGCAAGATCCACGTGGAGACGCCGCTGGGGCCCGCGCCCGCGTGGGTCATCCCCGCGGACGGGGACACGGCCACCGCACACCACACCGGCACGTGGGCGGTCATGGTGCACGGCCGCGGCGCCCAGCGCCCGGAATGCATCCGCGGGGCCAGGGTGGCCCACGAACTGGGGTTGCACTCCCTCATCCTGTCCTACCGCAACGACCAGGAGGCACCCTCCACCCCGGATCAGCGCTACGGGCTGGGGTTCACCGAATGGGAGGACATCCAGGCGGGGATCGGCTATGCGCTGGACCACGGAGCGTCGGACATCGTGCTGTTCGGGTGGTCCATGGGCGGGGCCATCGTGTTGCGCACGACCGAACTGACCGAGTACCGCGACCGGATCCGAGCGCTGGTGCTCACGGGGCCGGTCGTGGACTGGTACGAGCTACTGGCTCACCAGACCCGGATCCACCGCATCCCGCGGCGCGTGGGTCGCATGGCGGCGGACCTGATCTCCCACCGCATGGGCCCGCGGATCACCGGGCTGGCCGCGCCCCTAGACCTGCATGCCCTGGACTGGCTCTCCCGCTGGGAGGACATCACTACGCCCACCCTGATCCTGCACTCCACGGACGACGAGGTGGTCCCGGTGGCCGGGTCCGTGGAACTCGCCAATCGCAGTCCCTACGTGGACTTCGTGGGGTTCTCCGGGGCCCGGCACACCAAGGAATGGAACATCGACCGCAAACGCTACGAGCGGGCCATCCGTGACTGGTTGCCCGCGGCGCTCACTCGCCGAGCCGGGCGCGGATCTGGCGTTTGATCCGACCGAGCATCGCGGACATCCCGCGCATGCGCAGCGGGGACACCAGCTTGGTCAGCCCGAAGCGTTCCGGCAGGTCGTCGGGCACGTCCAGCACCTGGGACGCCGGCAGGCCGTTGAGCCCCTCGTGCAGGATGGACGCGAAACCGCGCGTGGTGGGCGCTTCCGCCGGCGCGGAGAAGAACAGGGCGACCGGTGCGTCCGCACCGGACCCGTCCAGTTCCACGGTCAGGAACAACGGCGACTGACACTCGGTGACCTGCTCGAGTTCCTCCGGGTGCTCGCCGAGCCGCGCGGGCAGCGCGGGCAGCGAACGGGAGAACTCGAGCAGCAACTGCAGCTTGTCGGGTTCCGGGACCTCGTGGAACTCGGTCACCAGCTCCCGCAACTGTTCGGGCAGGTCCTGGGTGCTCACCGCGCGGCCCCGGGGGCCTCGCCGCGTTCCTCACCCTGCGCCACGGGCAAGCGCACGGCGTTGCCCCACTCGGTCCAGGACCCGTCGTAGTTGCGCACGTTGTCGAAGCCCAGCAGGTGGGTCAGCACGAACCACGTGTGCGAGGAACGCTCGCCGATGCGGCAGTACGCGATCACGTCGTCGTCCTGCCCGAGCCCGACCTCGTCGCGGTAGATGGCGTCGAGGTCCTCGCGGGACTTGAACGTCCCGTCCTCGGCGGCGGCCCGGGCCCACGGCACGGACGCCGCGGTGGGGATGTGTCCGCCGCGCAGCGTGCCCTCCTGCGGGTAGTCGGGCATGTGGGTGCGCTCGCCCGTGTACTCCTGGGGAGAGCGCACGTCGATCAGGGGAGTGGTGCCCAGTGCGGCCAGCACGTCCTCGCGGTACGCGCGGATCACGGAGTCGTCCCGCTCCACCGCGGGGTACTCGGTGGGGGTCACGGGGGTCGCGTCCGTGGTCAGTTCGCGGCCCTCGGCGATCCACTTGTCGCGCCCGCCGTTCATCAGGCGCACGTCCCGGTGACCGAACAGCGTGAAGACCCACAGGGCGTAGGCGGCCCACCAGTTGGACTTGTCGCCGTAGATCACCACGGTGTCGTCGCGGGAGATCCCCTTGCGGGACATCACCTCGGCGAACTGCTCCCCGTTCACGTAGTCGCGGGTGTCCGGTTCGTTGAGGTCCGTGTGCCAGTCCACCTTGACGGCCCCGGGGATGTGCCCGGTCTCGTACAGCAGGACGTCCTCGTCCGATTCGACGACGACGACGCCGGGCGTGCCGACGTGATCGGCCACCCACTGCGTGGACACCAGACGTTCCGGGTGCGCGTACCGCGCGAACGCGTCGTTCTGCTCTGCTTCTACAGCCATGAGACTTCTCCTTGTCCTTGTGCTGTCGTGGGCGCTGCGCACGCACGTGCCGTGCGCGTCTCGTTCTCCAGCGTAGTGGTGCGCGCGCACCCGGCGCATGCCGGCCCGCGTGCGCCGTCATACGCGGTCGCCGTGTTCACCACGGGCTGACCGGTAGCATCGGGGGAGAACGGGACGCCCGGCGCGTCCCACGTACTGTCCGTTTACCGCAGGACCGGTCCCGGTGCGCGCCCGCCACGGCGCGCGATCCGGAACCGGTCGGGAGGCCCTGTCACGTGAGCACTCAGATCGAACACCTCGTGGAGCGCGATCCACGCGTCTCGGCCGATGAACTGCTGGCCGGTTTCACCCCGTCCGAACGCTTCGGGGAGGTGTCGTTCGACACGTACCGCCCGGATCCGTCCCAGCCCTCGCAGGCACAGGCGGTCGAGAAGCTCAAGACCTTCGCAGCGGGCGCGTCCGGGGGCGGCGCCTCCGGTGGCGGGTTCTTCGCCAAACTCTTCGGCGGGCAGAAGAGTTCCGGCGCGGCGCAGGGGATCTACCTGGACGGCGGGTTCGGCGTGGGCAAGACTCACCTGCTCGCGTCCCTGTGGCACGCCGTGCCCGGGCCCAAGGCGTTCGGCACGTTCGTGGAGTACACCAACCTGGTGGGTGCGCTCACGTTCCGCCGCACCGTGGACGCCCTGAAGGAATACACCCTCGTGTGCATCGACGAGTTCGAGCTCGACGACCCCGGGGACACCGTGCTGATGTCCCGGCTCATGCGCGAACTCGCGGACGCGGGCGTCAAGCTCGCGGCCACGTCCAATACCTTGCCCGGTTCCCTGGGCGAAGGCCGGTTCGCGGCGCAGGACTTCCAGCGTGAGATCCAGGTGCTGTCCTCCCAGTTCGAGGTCGTGCGCATCGACGGCGAGGACTACCGTCACCGCGGACTGCCGAACGCGCCGTCGCCCCTGCCCGACGACGCCGCGCTCGACGCCGCCGTCGAACAGCACTTCGCGGGTCGGCGTGTGGCGATCGACGACTTCGACGCGCTCGTGGAACACCTCTCCCGCGTGCACCCCTCGCGCTACCGTGCGCTGATCGAGGGCCTGGACGCGATCGCGTGGCGCGGGGTGCGCACGATCGACCAGCAAGCGGTGGCGCTGCGGTTCGTGGTGCTCGCGGACCGGTTGTACGACCGGGACCTGCCCATCCTCTCCACGGGCGTGCCGTTCGACCGCGTCTTCACGGAGGAGATGATGGCCGGCGGCTACCAGAAGAAGTACTACCGGGCGGTCTCCCGCCTCACGGCACTCGCCCGGGAGGCGGACGAGGCCTGAGACCGGCGAGAGCGGTGGCGACGCCGCGGCGTCGCCACCGCGCGGGTGACCGGTCCGTGGGAGGAGCCCTCGAGCCCGTGGGGCGCACCCTCAAGCCGACGTAAGAACGGGGTCCCTTCCGATCGGAAGGGACCCCGTTCTCACGCGGCGGTGCAGATCACTCGTTGCCGCTGAGCCGATCGCGCGCGGCGTCCCGGCCTTGATCGACCTGGCCCTCGAATTTGTGACCGGTCTTCTCGTCCACGGCGTCACCCGCCTTGTCGATGCCCTGGTCGACCTTGTCCTGGTGGTTTCCGGCGGCGTCCTTGGCCTTGTCCGCGAGTCCTCCGAGATCCGGCATGATCTGTGTCCTTCCGGTAGGTGAACCAGCCCGGTGTCGGGTCGGTACGTTCATCCTGCACGGCTTCCGTCACATACGGAAGGACCCCGACACGGGGTTCACCCTGAGGGAACATGACGCGATGGGTCCGGGGTGGAAGGAATCGGGCCCCGTTCGTTCCCGTCCGAAATCGGGCGGGCAGCATCGCGTCCGGTCCGTTCCCGACCGAAGTGCCGAGCCCGGTCCGTTCCCGCCTGAAGTGGAGTACCCTGGGAAGTCGTCCCGCGCGCCAGCCGACCCCGCGAGAACCGGTGTGCAGCGCTCGCCCGCCGAGCGCCGTCGGCGTCATCCAGCGGGGCGGGAACCCCCATCCACGAAGGAGCCAGTGCGCGCCATGACCACCGAGAAGGTCGAACTGCTCCGCCACCCGGCGGAGGCCATCAACTGGAATCGCGTCCAGGACGAGAAGGACACCGAAGTCTGGGACCGTCTGACGTCCAATTTCTGGCTCCCCGAGAAGGTCCCGCTGTCCAACGACGTCCAGTCGTGGAAGACGCTCACGGCGGAGGAGCAGGACCTCACCATGAAGGTGTTCACGGGCCTGACCCTGCTGGACACCATCCAGGGCACCGTGGGCGCGGTCTCCTTGATCCCGGACGCCAAGACCCTGCACGAGGAAGCCGTGTACACGAACATCGCGTTCATGGAATCCGTGCATGCGAAGTCCTACTCGTCCATCTTCTCCACGCTGTCGTCCATGAAGCAGATCGACGAGGCGTTCCGCTGGTCGCGCGAGAACGAGCACCTGCAGCGCAAGGCCGACATCGTGCTGACGTACTACAAGGGTGACGACCCGCTGAAAAAGAAGGTGGCCTCCACCTTGCTGGAGTCCTTCCTGTTCTACTCCGGGTTCTACCTGCCCATGTACTTCTCCTCGCACGCCAAGCTGACCAACACCGCGGACCTGATCCGGTTGATCATTCGCGACGAGGCCGTGCACGGGTATTACATCGGCTACAAGTACCAGCGCGGTCTGCTGCAGGAGACCCCGGAGCGTCAGGAGGAGCTCAAGGCGTACACGTACGAGCTGCTGGACGAGCTCTACGACAACGAGGTGGCCTACGCCGAGGCGCTGTACGACTCGGTCGGCTGGACCGAGGACGTCAAGAAGTTCCTGCACTACAACGCCAACAAGGCACTGAACAATCTGGGCTACGAGGCCCTGTTCCCGCGGGAAATGACGGACGTGTCCCCGGCCATCCTCTCCTCGCTGTCCCCGAACGCGGATGAGAACCACGACTTCTTCTCCGGTTCCGGCTCCTCCTACGTGATCGGCAAGGCCGTGAACACGGAGGACGAGGACTGGGACTTCTGAGTCACTGAGCGCCCGCCCTCCCGGAGGGCGTTCCGAGGCCCGGATCCGCACGGTGTATGCGGGCCCGGGCCTCGTCGCATGCCGTGGTGGGTGGGCGATCCGCGGGCGTGGTGGGCGGCGTGCGACACGCGGGCGGGGCTGGCGTGGACTGTGGTGGGTGAACATC
>NZ_JABFAW010000001.1:166103-171421 GCF_017168375.1 Kocuria sp. KRD140 | reverse complement strand
AGATGGGTATAAGAGACAGCAGATGTTGTGCAGTGCGCTCGCCGCGAAGCAAAGGGGGGTGCGGGGGCGTGTTGGGTGGGAGTGTGCGGGAAACAAAGCCGTGGAATGGGCCGTGGAATGAAGAGCGGGTGGCACGCGGGTGCGTCCCCCAATGTGCGGCTGTCATCACGTGGCCGCTCTTCCTAGGCTGGAGCCGCAAGGGGAGAGGTTTCCCGCCAACCCTCAGGCGTTCCGGGGGGAACGCCGGGTTGGTGGGGGCACGATCGACAACCGTGAAGAACTGCACAGTCATGCACTCGCCACGGGAGATCTTCGTAGGGGGCTTGAACGTGATGCGCGCAAAATCGTCCGTCAAATCAGTGCTCTCGGTCGCCGAGCTGGGCACGCTCAACCAGCTCATGCGCGGAGCCGGCACGGTGGAACCGTTCGAACGTGAACTGGTGTCCCGCGTGTTCGTGGGTGCTCGTGCGTGGCTGCAGGAACAGGAAGAGGGCGCGGAACTCACCCGTGACCAGCGCAAACGGTGGAACGCCGCCGTGCGCTACGTCAATCGCTACGTCTCGCGCGGCGGTGTGGCCATGTCGTGGCGGGTGCTGCGTTCCTTGGGCAACTCCACGGATCTGCTTGCGAACCACCACGTGCTCAAGACCGCGATGGTAGCTGCCGCCGCTCACGGTCCGGTCACCGCGGCCGAGGAGAGCCGCATGGCCACTGCGCTCATCACCCCGCCCCGTCCGGCCGCGCGGTTGACCACCTCCGCGGCGTGATGCTCCAAACGTCGTCGACTTAACGCGTGCCACGTCCGGCCGGGTGAGCGAGGAGTTGTGGGGAACGGACCCGCCCGTGCCGCCGCGTCCGGGGTCCGAGCGGGCCCCGCTGCACTAGAGTTGGCGCCAGCATGAAACTCATACGTCAGCGCGAGTCCCTGGGCGCCGAACAGGACTACCGCCGCGCCCTGTCCATCCTCGACGCCGCGCGCGGTGGTGCCACCGAACCCGTGCTGCGCGTGTACCAACCGCGGCCCACGGTGGCCTTCGGTCGCCGCGACGAACTCAACCCCGGGTTCCCCCGGGCCCGTCAGGCCGCGCTCGACGCCGCGTTCACCCCGCTCGTGCGCCGCGTGGGTGGCCGTGCGGCCGCGTACCACGGGGGTTGCTTGGTCATCGATCACGTGGAACCGGATCCGGATCCTAAGACGGGTATCCAGGACCGGTACCGCCTGTTCGGGGACATGGTGGTCGCAGCGCTCGAGGAACTCGAGATCCCGGCCCAGGTGGGAGAGATCCCGGGGGAGTACTGCGCGGGGGAGTACAGCGTGCACGCACCGGGGACAGCGGCGGATCCGAACCAACCGGTGAAACTCGCCGGTACCGCGCAGCGTGTCGTGGCCGGGGCGTGGTACTTCTCCACGGTGCTCGTGATCGAGGTAGCCGAGCCGTTGCGCAGCGTCCTGGAGGACGTGTATTCGTGCCTGGGTGTGTCGTGGGAACCGGCCACCGCCGGGTGCGTCGCGGACGTCCGACCGGGCACCACGGTCGCCGAGGTTGAGGCCGCGCTCATGAGCGTGTACGACCGATACTCGTCCTACATGGGGTACGGCCCCGTGAGCGGATCGCGGTAGGACCGACAACCCGTCGCGGGAGGAGAACACCATGTGCGGTCGTTATGTGATCGCCCGGACCCCGGGCCAGCTCGCACTGCCCTTCGACGCGCAGGTCGACGACTCGATTGCCGGGGGCGTGGAACCCAACTGGAACGTGGCTCCCACGCACACGGTCCCGATCCTGCTCGAGCGGCTCTCACCGGACGGTCAGCTGCTCCCGGAGATCCACGCCGCGCGCTGGGGCCTCGTGCCCTCGTGGGCCAAGGAGCTGTCGATCGGTTCCAAGATGTTCAACGCCCGCTCGGAGACCGTGACCGAGAAACCGTCCTTCCGGGCCGCGGTCAAAGCCCGGCGCTGCGCGATCCCCGCGGACGGCTATTACGAGTGGAAGGCCCCGGAGTCCGGGCGCGGGAAGAAGCAACCGTACTTCGTGCACCCCGAGGACGGTTCCCCGATCTGGTTCGCCGGGATCTACGAGTGGTGGCACGTTCCCGACGACGCCGCGGACCTCGCGCGCGCCGAGCAGACCCGGCCGGGCAAGAACGCGCAGGACGACGCGGGCCGGTGGTTGCTCTCGTGTTCGATCCTCACGCGCGAGGCCCCGGACGCGCACGACGAGAACTCGCACCTCGCCGCGCTGGGAGCCCTGCACAACCGGTTGCCCATGGGCATGACCGAAGCGTTCGCGCGCGAATGGATCACCCCGGACAAGGACCACGCCCCGGAACTGGTGGACCGCGCGGTGGCTGGCGCGTTGGAGGTCGCCGCGCAGTGGCGCATGCATGCCGTGAGCACGGACGTGGGGTCGGTGAAGTCCCAGGGGGAGTACCTCGTGGAACCCCTGCAGACCCTGCTGTAACCGCAGCCGGGGGCGTGTCACAACCCCGGTGAATGTCCTCGGTGCGGCCCGCCGCACCGCAAGACCTCGGCCCTCTGCCTATGGTGGAGACGGTGCACCGACGCACCACACACCGACGATAACCGGGGGTAGACATGGTTGAACTGGGCAACACCCTGACCGATGACACGCGCTGGCTGATCGACTTCATCCGCTCCGCCGGAGCCGGCGTGCTCGCGAGCAACAGCGGCACGGGATATCCCGAATCCGCGTACGTCCACGTGGCTGCCACGGACGACGGACACATCGTCTTCGGGACCAACACCAAGTCCCGGAAGTTCTCCAACATCACGTCCGACCCGCGCGTGTCCATGGTCGTGATGCGCGACGGCACGCACGAGGTGCAGCTCGAGGGAGAGGCCAGGGTCCTTGAAGGGGCCGACGCCGCTCCGGCCGGTCAGACGCTCGCGGCACAGCACCCGGGTGCGACCGATACGAACGATCCCGAGAACCTGCGGGTCCTGGACATCACGGTGCGTTGGGCCACGCGCACGGACGCATCCCAGGTCCCGCCGCGCAGCGACGAGCTCACGCTGCGCTGACGGGTTCGCCCCTCGCTGTCGAACGATGGCGCGGGCGCGTCACGGAGGGGCGCCGGTGCGCTCGGCGGACGCCGATCCGTTCCACGACATGCAGTGCATCCATCCGCAGCAAGAGACCCGGGTCGCCTCAGGCGATCCGGGTCTCTTGCATCCGGTTCAGAACGGTTCGGTTCTAGGCGGGTCGGTCTGGGACGGCTCGGTTCCGGGCAGCTGCGTCCCGAACAGCCGCAGCACCGTCAGAGTTCGTCCTGCTCTGGGATCCAGCGGTTGAAGTCGAGCGTGAGGTAGAGCGCGAGCGCCGCGGAGTTGTCCTCCGGGATCCGCACGCACACCTCGTGGTAGCCGTTCTCGTGCAGGGACGTCATGACCTGGCGCACGAGCTGCTCCGCCAAGCCGCGCCGGCGGTGCGAGGACGCCGTGAAAAGTTCGAACAGGTACGGCACGTCCGGCAGGTGCGGGTCATCGCGGCGCTCAAGCACGATGGCCGCGGCCACGGGGTTGCCGTCCTCATCCTCGATCACCTGCGACTGTTCCTGCAGGAACGGGCCGAACTCACCCCGGAACGCGTCCCGGACCGTGGTCTCCGCGTCCTCCTGCGTGCCCACGGTCCCGGAGCCGTAGGCCTCCCGGAGCAACCGGGCGAGCGCGGCGGTGTCCTCGTCCGTCACGGAACGGCTCGTGGCCGTGAGCTCCCGGGGGGTCAGCTCGGTCCGCGCGATCAGCGTGATGGTTCCAGTCATCATGGCCTCCCATGGGTCATCGGTGCACACGGTAGTTCTTGCCCCTCAGCGTAACCGAGAAGACCCCGGTTTCCACGGGCGTACTACGGTGGAGGGGCAGGCCCGTCCGAGCCCCGGACCACGGCACCGCGGTGGGCGCGAGCGGCGTCGTCGTCCCATGCGGGGACCGCAGCCCGGAGGCCACCGTCCGGCGTTAGTGAGGAGAGCGAGAACCATGACCGAGAACCCCCAGACCGATTCCACACCGGAGGGCGAGACCGCCCGGATCTGCCGCGAGTTGATCCGCTTCGACACGAGCAACTACGCGAGTGGCGAGGCCAAGGGCGAGCGTGCGGCGGCTGAGTACGTGGCCGAGCTGATCCACGAGGTGGGCCTCGAGGCCCAGTACTTCGAGTCCGCCCCGGGCCGCGCGAACGTGTTCACCCGTATCGAGGGCAAGGACCCGAGCGCGGACGCGCTGCTCGTGCACGGCCACCTGGACGTGGTCCCCGCCGCGGCGCAGGACTGGTCCTTGGACCCGTTCGCGGGGGAGGTGCGGGACGGGATGATCTGGGGCCGCGGCGCGGTGGACATGAAGGACATGGACGCCATGATGCTCTCGGTGCTGCGCCACATGCGCCGCACGGGAACCGTGCCCGAGCGGGACATCGTCTTCGGGTTCTTCGCGGACGAGGAAGCCGGGATGCGCTACGGCTCCAAGTGGATGGTGAGCGAACATCCCGAGGTCTTCGACGGTGTCACGGACGCCCTGAGCGAGGTGGGCGGGTTCTCCGCGAACATCGGCGGCAAGCGGGCCTACCTGCTGCAGACCGCGGAGAAGGGCCTGCTGTGGTTGAAGCTCATCGCGCAGGGCCAGGCCGGGCACGGCTCCGGGCTGCACGAGGACAACGCCGTGACGCACCTGTCCCGCGCCATGGCGAACATCGGGCAGTACACGTGGCCCGTGGAACTGACCAAGACCACCCGCGCGTTCCTGGACGAGGTCACCGAGCTGACCGGCGTGGAGTTCGATCCGGAGAACCCGCAGCGGCTGTTGCGCGAACTGGGGGATGTGGCCCGGTTCGTGGGGGCGACCCTGCAGAACACCTCGAACCCCACGATGCTCGACGGCGGGTACAAGACGAACGTGATCCCCGGGACCGCGCAAGGCACCGTGGACGTGCGGTTCCTGCCGGATCAGCGTGATCTGGTGATGGAGAAGCTCCAGGAGCTCGCGGGTGACAAGGTGCGCTTCGAGGCCGAGTTCGAGGACATCGGGCTGGAGGTCCCGTTCTCGGGCAACGTGGTGGACGCCATGGTGGACGCGCTGCAGGCCGAGGACCCCGACGCCGTGGTGCTGCCCTACATGCTCGGCGCGGGCACCGACAACAAGTCCCTGGCCACGCTCGGGATCACCGGCTACGGATTCGTCCCGCTGCAGCTGCCTCCGGAACTGGACTTCACGGGCATGTTCCACGGCGTGGACGAGCGCGTGCCCGTGGCCTCGCTCGAGTTCGGTTCGCGTGTGCTGGACCGCTTGCTGCGCACGTACTGAG
>NZ_JABFAW010000001.1:103629-166003 GCF_017168375.1 Kocuria sp. KRD140 | reverse complement strand
TCATTCCACTGGCCTGACCACCGAAGGAGCCCCCATGACCGCCGTGACCGAACTGCTATCCGACGAGCTGCTCGCCGAGATCAGGGACCGCGCCGCCGCGACCGACCGCGACAATGCGTTCTTCGCCGAGGACTTCGATGCGCTGCGCGAGATCGGTTACCTGCGGATGCTCGTCCCGCGCGAGTTCGGCGGGCTGGGCTTCACGCTCGAGCAGGCCGCGCAGGCGCAGCGCCGCCTCGCCACGGCCGCACCGGCCACCGCGCTGGGGATCAACATGCACCACGTGATCGTGGGGATCGGCCACACCCTCCACCTGCGCGGGGACGATCGCGCGCAGCGGATCTTCCTCGACGCCGTGGCCGGGGAGGTCTTCGCGTTCGGGATCTCCGAGGCGGGCAACGATTCCGTCCTCTTCGACGCGACCACGAGCGCCGAGCCCGTGGCCGAGGGCTGGCGCCTGCACGGCACCAAGATCTTCACGTCCCTGTCCCCGCGCTGGACGCGCCTGCTCGTCCACGCCCGGGTCTCCGGGGACGACGACGCCGCACCCCTCGTCTTCGGGTTCCTCACTCGGGAGGGCCACGGGTCCCCGGCGGAGGGGGCCACGGTGCGCGAGGACTGGGACGCGCTCGGGATGCGTGCCTCGCAGTCGTGCACCACGGTGCTGGACGGTGCGCTGCTGCGCACCGAGGACGTGCTCACCAGGACCCCGGCCGCACCCAACCCGGACCCCGTGGTGTGGGGGATCTTCGGGTGCTTCGAACTGTTGCTCGCGGCGGTGTACACGGGGATCGCCGACCGCGCGATCGACGTGGCCGTGGAGATCACGACCACGAGGCGATCCCTGGCCAAGGACGCCCCGTACTCGGACGACCCGGACATCCGCCGGCACGTGGCCGGGGCCGGTGTGCTACGGGACGGGGTGGAACTGCAACTGCGGCAGTTGTGCGCGGACGTGGACGCCCTGGGCTCGGACCGGGAGCCGGCGCACGGGCCGCGGTGGTTCATCCTGTTCTCCGGGGTCAAGCACCGGGCCACGGAAGCCGCGCGCGCCGTGGTGGACCTGGCGCTGCGGGCGTCCGGGGGAGCGCAGTACCGGCGCGGTTCCGAGCTCGAGCGGCTCTACCGGGACGTGCTGGCGGGGATGTACCACCCCTCGGACGAGGAATCCGTCCACGCGGCCACGGCGAAATCCCTGCTGGGACCCGTCTCGTCCTGAGCAGATCCCGGGCTCAGAACGTGCGGTCCACCCGCATGATCCGCCGGCGCAGTACATAGCGGCGTTGGCCCCCGTAGAGCACCGCCGAGCGCATGAGTTCCCACTTGCCGTACTCGGTGTGTTCCCGTACCCGGCTGCGTGCCTCGGCGGGTTTCTCCCGCGGCGCCACCGTGAGCGAGAGGTACTCGTACCGGTCGTCGCGCCCGGTCATGGCGGGGTGACCGGATACCGAACTGTGCTTCAGACGTTGTTCTTTCATTGCTCCCATTCTGCTCCGATAACGGCTAACGTCTACACCATGAGCACCGATCCCCGCGCCGCGCTGCAAGCGCTCGTCAACGCCCTCGAAGAACACCTCGCCGCCGCGGCGAACCGCCGTTCGGACGACGATCCCACGGTGGACGGAGCCTACCTGGCCATCGCCAACACCTTCGAAGCCTACGAGGAAGCCCTCTACGACGCCTACGACGAGGTCACCCCGCTCACCGTCTTCGCCGAGGAGGACGACTCCGACGACGACCTCGACTACGACGACGATGATGATGACGACGATGATGACGACGATCTTCTCGAGGACAACGAGATGATGGACGAGGATCTCATCGACGAGGACGACTACGACGATGACGATGACGAGAACGAGGACCGTGATTCCTCGAACGGACGCCGTTCCGGGCGCTGACCCGGGGGATCGGATCACGTGAGCTGCGAAGGCCTCCGCCGCGGGCGGGGGCCTTCGTGCGTGTCCAGCGGCTTCCCAGGACGGGCCGGGAAGCACCTCGGAGGGGGTGCCGTACAGTTGTCGCGTGAATTGGATCGAAGCGATAATCCTGGGCCTCGTACAGGGGCTGACCGAATTCCTGCCGGTGTCCTCCTCCGCCCATTTGCGGATCGTGGGCGAGTTCCTGCCCAACGGGGCGGACCCCGGGGCCACCTTCACCGCGATCACCCAGCTGGGCACCGAGACCGCCGTGATCATCTTCTTCTGGCGGGACATCGTGCGCATCATCAAGAAGTGGGCGCTGTCGTTGAGCGGCCGCGTGGACCGCAAGGACCCGGACGCCCGCATGGGGTGGTTCATCATCCTGGGTTCACTGCCCATCGCCGTGCTCGGTCTGTTGCTGCAGGACTACATCGAGACCCAGTTCCGCTCGCTGTGGATCACCGCGACCATGCTGATCGTCTTCGGTCTGTTCCTGGCGATCGCGGACTACATGGGCAAGCAGGAACGTCACCTGGAGGACCTGACCGTCAAGCACGCCGTGGGCTTCGGTTTCGCCCAGGCGCTGGCACTGGTGCCCGGTGTCTCCCGCTCGGGTGGCACGATCACCGCGGGTCTGCTCATGGGCTACACCCGCGCGGCCGCGGCACGCTACGCGTTCCTGCTGGCCATTCCCGCGGTGTTCGCCTCCGGCCTGTACCAGCTGTACAAGGCGGTCAGCGGCGCCGAACCCGGCGGGGTCTACTCCCTGGGCCAGACCGCGGTGGCAACCTTGATCGCGTTCGGCGTGGGTTATCTGATCATCGGGTGGTTCATGCACTACATCTCGGAACGCAGTTACAACCTGTTCGTGTGGTACCGCATCCTGCTGGGTGCCGCGCTGTTCGTGATGCTCGGAACGGGGCTCATCAGCGCCTGATCAGTACCGCCCTCGGCCCGTGACACGCGCGTTCGCGGTCACCAGGGAATAGCGGCCCCGGTGCGCCCGTTGCGTTCGGGGGAGTCCAAGAATCGTCCAAGCGAAGGTGAACATGAAGCGTTGGTCCAGCCGTCCGGTTCCGCAACTGCCCGGGGCCTCGCCCGCACCCCTCGTGCACGACACAAGCACGGGGGAGCTCGAACGGCTGGAACCGCGTGAGGGCCGGGCGGGACTGTACGTGTGCGGGATCACCCCGTATGACGCCACGCACATGGGCCACGCCGCGACGTACGTGAACTTCGACCTGCTCAACCGGGTGTGGCGCGACGCCGGCTTCCCCGTGGACTACGTTCAGAACGTCACCGACGTGGACGACCCCCTGCTCGAGCGGGCGAACGACACCGGCGTGGACTGGCGCGAGCTCGCCGAGGAACAGACGGAGTTGTTCCGCACCGACATGGCGGCCCTGAACGTGCTGGCCCCCGATCACTACGTGGGGGCCACCGAGGCCGTCGAGTGGATCGTGCCCGCCGTCGAACGCCTCGTGGAACGCGGGCTCGCGTACCGCGTCCCGGAGGGCACCGGCCAGGATGGGCGCTCGGAGCCCGCGGGGGACGTCTACTTCGACGTCGACGCCGCCGGGCGGTTGTGCGCCGACGACCCCTCCGCATGGGTGATCGGCTCCACGTGTCGCCTGGACCGGGAGCACATGCTGCCCCTCTTCGCGGATCACGGCGGCGACCCCGAACGCACGGGCAAGCGTGATCCGCTGGACCCGCTGTTGTGGCGCGTCAAGCGCGAGGGCGAACCGTTCTGGGACGGTGCGTCACTGGGTGAGGGCCGCCCCGGATGGCACATCGAGTGCAGCGTCATCGCGCTGCAGTACCTGCCCGCGCCGTTCACCGTGCAGGGCGGAGGTTCGGACCTCGCGTTCCCGCACCACGATATGGGCGCGGGCCACTCGTACGCGCTGTCCGGTGAGCCCATGGCCGAACACTTCGTCCACACCGCGATGGTGGGGCTGGACGGCGAGAAGATGTCCAAGTCCAAGGGCAACCTGGTGCTCGTCTCGACCCTGCGCCGGGAGGGAGTGGATCCCGCCGCGATCCGCCTGGCGATCCTCGCCAACCACTACCGTACGGACTGGTTCTGGACGGACGACCTGCTCGAGCAGGCGAAGCGTCGCCTCGCCACGTGGCGTGAGGCCGCCGTCAAACCTGAAACGGCCGGGGCGGACTCCCTGCTCGAGGCTGTGCGCGCGGCCCTCGGTCAGGACCTCAACGCTCCCGCGGCACTGATCGCGGTGGACGCGTGGGCCGCGCGCAACCTGGGCGGTGCCGCCGCGCGTGGTGCGGGGGCGTCGGCCGAGGACGCCGCGCTGGCGCGCGCCACGGTCGAGGCGTTGCTCGGCATCGAACTCTGAGCGCCCCGCCTCCGACGGACCCGCGCGGTCAGCCGCGGTCGTCGCGGCGGCGCAGGTAACGCTCGAACTCGCGGGCGATCGCGTCCCCGGTGGCCTCCGGGAGGTCCACGGTGTCCTTGGCCTCCTCGAGCTGGCGCACGTAGTCCGCGACCTCCGGATCCTCGGAGGCGAGCTCGTCCACGCCGCGTTCCCACGCCTCGGCGTCCTCGACCACGGGTTCGAGCGGCAGGGCCATGCCCAGCAGGTCCTCGAGGCGGCGCGCGAGCGCGAGCTGCGCCTTGGGGGAGGGCGACTGCGCCACGTAGTGCGGGACGGCGGCCCACATGCTCAGCGTGGGGAAGCCCGCGAGCGCGGCCATGTGGGAGAGCACCCCCACCATCCCGGTGGGTCCCTCGTACTGGGGGGCATCGATGTCCAGTTCCTCGCGCAGCTCCTCGGTGTCCGAGGTCAGGGTCACGGGGATCGGGCGGGTGTGGGGGACGTCCGCGAGCAGCGAGCCGAGCATGATCACGAAGTCCACGTCCAGGGCCGCGGCCTGCTCGAGCAGTTCGGCGGTGAACGCGCGCCACCGGTAGGACGGCTCCCAGCCGTGCAGCAGCACGACGTCCAGGTTGGTCCCGGGCACCGACGCCTTGGACAACCGCGTGGTGGGCCAGTGCAGTTTCTGCTCCCCGGTCAGGGGCCGGCGGATCACGGGACGGGAGTACTGGTAGTCGTAGTAGTCGTCCGAGGCGACCTCGAACACGTCCTTCGCGTTGAGCTGCTCGCGGATGAGCTTGAGGGTGTCCGTGGCGGCGTCGCCGGCGTCGTTCCAGCCCTCGAACGCGGCGATGAGCACCGTGACGGTCTCCTGGTCCGCACCGTCACGCACGACCCCGAAAGGTCCGATACCGGGCTGCTCCGAATTATTGTCCAACGTGGTCACCGTCCCACTGTACGGCCCATGCGGGTGTTCCACGAGCCGATCCCCAGCGCGGTACCGGCGGGCGCACCTACCATGTTCAGCATGCCCCTTCCCCGGTTCCGCCAGCCCTCCGACGACCGCGCCGCACCGGCCCCCGCCGGCCCCCGACCCCGCGGCGTGCGGCTGGGTCTGCTGCTGGGCGTGGAGCTGTTGCTGGACCGTTCGTGGTTCCTCATCGCGGGGCTGACCCTGGTGATGTACGGGCCCGTGCTGTGGCGGTTGTACCCCGAGCTCGGCTGGCTCAACCTACTCCTGGCCCTGGGCTTCGCGGTGGGCCTGGCCCTGAGCGTGCTGGTGCACGAACTCGCCCACGCGCTCGCGGGTCGCGCGGCCGGGTGGCCAGTGACCCGGATCGTGCTGACCCTCATGGGTGGGCACACGGCGTTCGGCAGCGTGCGCACCACGCCGCTGCCCACCGCGCTCGTGTCCCTGGCCGGACCGCTGAGCAACGTGGTGCTCGCCGCGCTGGGCACCGGTGTGCTCTTCGTGACCGCGGACAGCCCCGCGGGCCCGGGGTGGGCGCTCGTCCAGTTGCTGATCCTGGCCAACTGGATCCTGGGGTTGTTCAACCTGCTGCCCGGACTGCCGCTCGACGGCGGGCGCGTGGTGGAGGCGATCGTGTGGGCACTGACCCGCTCGGAGGCCAAGGGCACGACCGTGGCCGCGTGGTGCGGGCGCGGGATCGCGATCCTCACGGTTGCGTGGTTGCTGTGGGCGCAGGTATGGCGCCAACCGGTGGTGCTCGTGATCACGCTGCTCGTGGCCGGGTTCATCTTCATGGGCGCGGGGCAGGCGCTGCGCCAGGCACGCGTTCTGGGCGTGCTCGACGCCGTGCGGGCCGGGGGTGTCGCGCGTCCCGCGATGGAGTTCTCCCCGACCACGCCCCTGGCCCTCGTGGACGCCACCGTCATGGCCGCCACGGGGGACGACTACCGGGGATGGACCCCGGACGTCGTCGTCCGTGACCGCGGTGCCGTGGGCCTGCTGGACCCCGAGCTCGCCGAACGGGTGGCACTGGCACACCGCGGCGTCGTCGCCGTGGGGGACGTAGCCGAATGGCACCCCGCGGATACCACAGTGGACCCGGGCACCCCCGGCGGCGAACTGGCCCGCGTGCTGGAGTCCGGGCGCCGCGCCTGGGTGTGCGTCGTGGACGGTGCCGGTCACGTCACGGGCGTGGTGCACCACGAGGACCTCGCACGCTTGGCCCTGCGCGCCTGATCGCTCCATGAGCGCGGTGGGGCCATCGCCGCGGGGCGTGGTGATCCGATCGGGGCTACGGTGGGAGAATGGCTCGGGGCGGCCCGCGGTGCGGGCGTACCTACGGAGCCGGACGGCCCCGACGACGACCACGCGTGAGAGCGAGCAGATGAGCGAGCAGCAGGAATCCCACCCGAATCCCACCGGCGCCACCGTACGGGGAGCAGCCAACCGGCGCGGCCCGTTCCGCTCCGGCGAGCGCGTCCAACTCATGGACGAGACCGGGAAGATGACCACCATCACCCTGGTGGACGGAGGGGAACACCACACCCATCGCGGGGTGCTGGCACATGAGCTGTTGATCGGCCAACCCGAGGGCACGGTCGTGTCCAACACCTCGGGGATCCAGTACCAGGCGCTGCGGCCACTGCTCAAGGACTTCGTGCTGTCCATGCCCCGCGGAGCCGCGGTGGTCTACCCCAAGGACTCCGGGCAGATCGTGACCATGGCGGACGTCTTCCCGGGCGCCCGGGTCGTGGAGGCCGGGGTCGGTTCCGGCGCGCTGACCATCTCCCTGCTGCGCGCGGTGGGGGACGAAGGCCACGTCCACTCGTTCGAGCGCCGGGAGGAGTTCGCGGAGATCGCCCGGGGCAACATCGAGACCATGTTCGGCGGCCCGCACCCCGCGTGGGAACTGAGCCTCGGGGACCTCGCGGAGGAACTGGGCGCGCGGGAGGAGCCCGGGTCCGTGGACCGCGTGATCCTGGACATGCTCGCCCCGTGGGAGTGCCTCGACGCCGTGGCCACAACCCTCGCGCCCGGCGGCGTGGTGATCTGCTACGTGGCCACCGTGCCGCAGTTGTCCCGCGTGGCGGAGGCCATGCGCGCGGACGGCCGCTTCACCGAGCCCGAGGCCTCGGAGACCATGGTGCGCGGGTGGCATGTGGAGGGGCTCGCGGTGCGCCCGGACCACCGCATGGTCGCGCACACCGGGTTCCTGATCCAGTCCCGCCGACTCGTGGACGGCGCACCCAGGTTGGCTCCGAAGCGGCGCGCTTCCAAGAGCGAGTTCACGGAAGAGGATCTGCAGGCGTGGACTCCCGTGGCCCTGGGCGAGCGCGTGGTCTCGGACCGCAAGCTGCGCCGCGCGGGCCGCGATGCGGCGTCGTTGGCCGAGCACGCCGCGCGCGCCCAGCGGGAGATCGACGAGCAGGCCCGCGCGGACGAGGGTCAGGTGCGCGATGACTGAATCGGGCGGCACCGCGGGCCGTTCGGCCGCGGACATCACCCAGCGCCAGATCAACATGCTGCGGGACCAGAAGCGCAACCTGGACAAGCAGCTCGCGGCGGTGGGATCGCAGAACGAGAAGCTGGTGCGGTTGCTCAACGCGTCCCGCCAGGAGATCGTGACGCTCAAGAAGACCCTCGCGGCGGAGGCCGAGGCGCCCGCGACGTTCGCCGTGGTGCTGCAGGTCAACCACGGTCGCCAGCCCTTGGGGGAGGCCACCGGGGACGGTCCCGTGGTCACGGGCCCGTCGGTGGACGTGCTCTCCGCGGGACGGAAGATGCGCGTGGCCCTGAGCCCTCTCGTGTCGCTGAGTGCGTGCGAGCCCGGACTGGGGGTGCTGCTCAACGAGCACTACGTGGTGATCGCGGTGCTCGATTACGAGCGCACCGGGGAGGTGGCCACCGTCAAGGAGGTCATCGACCACGACCGCGTGCTCACCGTGGGCCGCTCGGACGAGGAACGCGTGCTGTTGCTCTCGGGTCGGTTGCGGCGTGAGCGCCCCAAGCCCGGGGACGCCCTGACCGTGGACCACCGCACGGGCTTCGCCCTGGAACCCGTGGAACGCACGGACGTGGAACAGCTCGTGCTCGAGGAAGTCCCGGAGGTCCGCTATACAGACATCGGAGGGCTGGGGCCTCAGATCGAGGCGATCCGCGACGCCGTGGAACTGCCCTACGTCCACCCGGACATCTACCGCGAACACGGTCTGCGCCCGCCCAAGGGCATCCTGCTCTACGGTCCCCCGGGCAACGGCAAGACGCTGATCGCCAAGGCTGTTGCGCGCTCGCTCGCCGAGCGCAGCGCGGCCAAGGCCGGGCGCGCGCGGCCCGAGGGCTACTTCCTCAATATCAAGGGCCCCGAGCTGCTCGACAAGTACGTGGGGGAGACCGAGCGCCAGATTCGCTCGATCTTCGCGAACGCGCGCGAGCAGGCGGCGCGCGGGATCCCCGTTGTGGTGTTCTTCGACGAGATGGACTCGCTGTTCCGCGTGCGCGGTTCGGGGCTGTCCTCGGACGTGGAGACCACAATCGTGCCACAGTTGCTCACGGAGATCGACGGCGTGGAGCAGCTCGACAACGTGATCGTGGTGGGCGCGACCAACCGCGAGGACATGATCGATCCCGCGGTGCTGCGCCCCGGTCGCCTGGACGTGAAGATCCGCATCGACCGCCCGGACGAGCAGGGCGCGCGGGAGATCTTCTCGCTGTACGTCACCGAGGACCTGCCCCTGCGTGAGGACGATGTCGCTCGCGCCGGCTCCCGCGCGCAGGCCGCCCGGGAGCTCGTGGACGCCGCGATCGGGCGCATGTACGCGCGCACCCCGGACACCGAGTTCCTCACGATCACGTACCGCGACGGCGGCCAGGAGACCCTGTACTTCGCGGACTACGCGTCCGGCGCGGTGATCCGCAACGTGGTGGACCGCGCCAAGAAGCAGGCCATCAAGACGCTGCTGACCACGGGCCGGCGGGGGATCACCTCGCAGCACCTCGTGGACGCGGTGAACCAGGAGTTCCACGAACAACAGGACCTGCCCAACACCGCGGACCCGGAGGACTGGGCCCGGTTGACCGGTCGGCGCGCGGACACCATCCAGGACGTCCGGATCGCGGTGGACCGCCCCGGGGTCTCCGGCACGCAGCGTCCGGACGGGGGCGCGGCATGACGGTACGGCGGATCATGGGCAGCGAGACCGAGTTCGGTGTGCTGGCCCAGGGTGAGCCGGGTGCGAACCCCACGGTGCTCTCGACCCGCGTGGTCACGGGGTACGCCGCGTGGGTCGCCCGACGGCTTCGGGAACAGGAGGCGGCACGCGGGGAACGGTCCGTGGGCTCGGCCGGGCCCACGCCATCGGACGACGACGCCGCGCAGCCCGGTTCCCCGGACACCCCGCTCGGCACAGGGTGGGACTACGGTTCCGAGAACCCGCTCGCGGATGCCCGGGGGTTCACCGTGGCCCGCGAGGACGCCCACCCGAGCCAGCTCACCGATGAGGCGCCGGTGCTCACCGCGGAGGAGATCGCCGCGGAGGCGATCAGCGAATCCGCGATGTACACGGAGGACCTCGACTGGCGCCGCGTGATCATGAACACCGTGATCCCCAACGGCGCGCGGGTCTACGTGGACCACTCCCACCCGGAGTACTCGTCCCCGGAGGTCACCACGCCCCTGGACGCGCTCACGTGGGACGCCGCGGGGGACGTGGTGGCCGCCCGCGCCGTGGAGTACCTCGCGGAGATTTCCGCGGGGACGGATGCCGCGCCGGTGAACCTCTACAAGAACAACACGGACAACAAGTCGGTGTCCTACGGCGCGCACGAGAACTACACCGTGGAACGCGCCGTGCCCTTCGAGCGGATCACCGCGGCCCTGCTGCCGTTCTTCGCGTCCCGGCAAATTATGTGTGGTGCAGGCCGTGTGGGCCTCGGGGTGGACGGTTCACATCCTGGGTTCCAACTGAGTCAGCGCGCCGACTTCTTCGAACGCACCGTGGGGCTCGAGACCACGATCCACCGCCCGATCGTGAACACGCGGGACGAACCCCACGCGGACGACACCCGCTACCGGCGCCTGCACGTGATCATCGGGGACGCCAACCTCTCCCACGTGGCCACGCTGCTCAAGTTCGGGACCACGTCCCTGGTGCTGAACCTCGTGGAACACGACCGGGCGCCGCGCCTCGAGCTCGAGGATCCCGTGGCCGCGCTGCAGGCCATCAGCCACGACCCGTCCCTGCGCACCACGGTGGCGCTCGCGAACGGTCGGGAGTTGACCGCGGTGGAGCTGCAGCGCGAGTACTACCGCGCAGCGTTGGCGCTGGAGACCGAGCTGGCCCCGAACGGGTTGGACGAGGACACCGCCCACGTGCTGCAGACCTGGGACGAGGTGCTCACGGACCTCGCCGAAGACCCCGCACGCTTGTCCGACCGGTTGGACTGGGCGGCCAAGTACGCGCTGCTCACCGCGTACCGCACACGCGACGGTCTCGCGTGGGACGATCCCCGGCTCGTGGCGATCGACCTGCAGTACGCGGACGTGCGCCCCGACAAGGGGCTCTACCACAAGCTCGCCGCCGCCGGACGGATCCGCACCCTCGTGGACCACGACCGGATCACCGCGGCCGCGGACCATCCGCCGACCGACACCCGCGCGTACTTCCGGGGCACCGCGGTGTCCCGGTACCCGCGGGACATGGCCGCGGTGGGCTGGGACACACTGACCGTGACGTTCCCCGGGATCCGCCGGGGAGCTCGGGTCAGGATGCCCGAACCTCACGACCTCACCCGGGACACGTGCGAGGACTGGTTCGACGCCCCGGACGTCGAGACCTGGATCGAGCGCGTGGCCGCGAACCGGCCCGCCCTCGTCACGGGCAGCGACATCGGCTGAACCGCCCGGTCGGGCGCAGCACACCCCATTCGAGAAGCCACAGGAGGACACCATGGCACAGGAACGCATCTTCCGCACCGGATCCCGCCGCGAGGAGGAACCGGACGCCCCGGCCCCCGCGACCCCGCCCGCCTCGGGCGCCGCACAGGCCCAGCGGGACACCCAGGGCACCGACGACCTGCTCGCGGAGATCGACGGCGTACTCGAGACCAACGCGGAGGCCTTCGTGAAGGGCTTCGTGCAGAAGGGCGGCCAGTAATACCGTGGAACGGCGGATCTACGGGATCGAGACCGAGTTCGGCCTGATCCACAGCGCACCGCAGGGCCGTCCCCTGGGTGCGGACGAGACGGCGCGGCGGCTGTTCGCACCGGTGCTCGCGTGGGGGCGGGCCTCCAACGTGTTCCTGCCTAACGGCGGGCGCCTGTACCTGGACGTGGGCTCCCACCCCGAGTACGCGACGGCCGAGGCCGCAACCCTGCACGACGTCGTCGCCCAGGACGCCGCCGGCGAACGGATCGTGGACGACCTGCGCGCTCAGCTGCAGGAAAGCCTGGACGCCGAGGGCGTGGGCGGCACGGTGCACCTGTTCAAGAACAACGCGGACTCCGCCGGCAACTCGTTCGGCTCGCACGAGAACTACATGATTGCCCGCCGCACGGAGTTCTCCCGGTTGGTCCAGCACCTGCTGCCGCTACTGGTGACGCGGCAGATCCTCGTGGGCGCGGGTCGGGTGCACCCGGACGGGCCGCCGCCCTTCGGCTCCCTGGCCCTGGGGGACGGGCGCCCCGGCTACTCGTTCTCCCAGCGGGCGGACCACGTGTGGGAGGGGTCGTCCTCGGCCACCACCCGCTCCCGCCCCATGATCAACACCCGGGACGAACCGCACGCGGACGCCGAGCGCTACCGCCGGCTGCACGTCATCACGGGCGACTCGTCCATGTCCCAGACCACCACGGCGCTGAAGATCGGCATCACGGACGCGGTGCTGCGCATGATCGAGGCGGGCCAGATCCTGCCGGACCGCACGCTCGCGGACCCGGCTGCCGCCCTGCGGCAGGTCTCCCACGACCTCACCGGTTTGGCACCGCTGGAGCTGGCCGCGGGGGGCTACCGCTCGGCGATCGAACTGCAGCGCGAGTACCTTGAGGAAGTCACCCGGTTCGTGCAGCGCCACGGCGCGCACCACGACCGCCTCGACTGGGTCGTCGGGCTGTGGGACCGTGGGCTGCGCGCCGTCGAGGAGCAGGACAGCTCGCTGGTGGACCGCGAGCTGGACTGGGCCATCAAGAAGAAGCTGCTGGACTCCTACGCGAGCACCCACGGGATGGACTGGTCCCACCCCCGCATGGCGCAGTTGGACCTCGCTTACCACGACACCTCCGTGCGCCACGGACTCTTCCATATGCTGGAGCGCCGCGGTGCCGTGGAGACGTTCGTGGCCCCGCAGGACGTCGAGCGCGCCGTCGTCGAAGGCCCTCCCACCCGGGCGCGGATGCGCGGGCGGTTCGTGGCCGCGGCCCACGACGCCGGGGTCAGCACCACCGTGGACTGGGTGCACCTGAAGCTCAACGGGGAGCACCAGCAGAGCACGGTCATGTGCAAGGACCCCTTCGCCACCACCCAGCCGGACGTCGAGGAGCTGATCGCAGAGATCACCTCCGGACGCGCCTGACCCCACCCGCCCGCAGTGTTCCGGGGACTCTCCCAGCCGCGGCCCACGCGGGTCCTCTACATTGGCCCCGAGCCAGCACCCCGATGACGAAAGGTCACCCCCTCGTGCGAAAGATCATCCCTGCCGGCACCGCCGCGCTCGCCCTGTCCCTGCTGCTGACCGGCTGCGGCGGGGGCTCGGGCTGGGACTCCGTGGAACTGTCCGCAGACCCCTCGCAGGGCACCGCGCCGTCGGTGTCCTTCAAGACCCCAATGAAGGTGGACGACGCGCAGACGAAGGTCCTGAAGGAAGGGGACGGTGAGGAGATCCACGCCGGCGACAGCATCATGCTGCAGGCGGCCCTGTACAAGGGCTCGGATGGTTCCTCGCTGGGGGACACCTACAGTCAGGGTGCCGGACAGGTGCTGACCGTCAACGACGAGCTCAAGGACTCCCTGCCGCAGATGTACGACGCCCTGACGAAGGCCAAGGAGGGGGAGATCATCGCGTACAGCTCTCCCAAGACAAGCGGCGCGGCCTCCGAGGGGGACGACTCCACCTCGGTGGAAGTCTACCAGGTGACCAAGAAGATCATGCCGTCGCTCAACGAGAAGATGAAGACCCCCTCCAAGGGCATGCCCAACGTTACGCAGGACGACAAGGGCACCCCCACGATCGCCAAGCCCTCCGGTAGCGAGCCCAAGGAGCTGAAGACGGACGTGCTGATCGAGGGGGACGGTGACACCGTCAAGGAGTCGGACACCGTGATCGCGAACTATGTGGGCGTGCGCTGGGCGGACGGGAAGTCCTTCGACTCCTCCTACGAGAAGGGCACCCCGGCCTCCTTCCCCCTCAACGGTGTGATCGCCGGCTGGAAGGAGGGTCTGAAGGGCCAGAAGGTGGGCTCGCGCGTGGAGCTGGTGATCCCCACCGACAAGGCCTACGGCACGGAGAAGGAGCTCGGCAAGGACTCCCAGTACCCCGCGGGCGCGCTCGTGTTCGTGGTGGACATCCTCGGCACCACACCCACCCCGAAGACGGAGACCGCGAGCCCGCAGGCCTCGGCGAGCACCACTCCCGGTGCGTCCACGGCACCGAGCGCGAGCCCGGAGTCCTCTGCGTCCGGCAAGTGAGACACGGCTACACTGTGTGCTCGGCACGGCCCCGCCCGGGGGCCCACGACGAAAGGTAGAGCCCGTGTCATTCGGAGAGCGCAAGCTTGATCGTTCCAAGCCGGAGATCGACTTCCCCCAGGACCCGGTTCCCACCGAGCTGCGGATTGTAGACGAGATCCAGGGCACCGGCCGGGAGGCGAAGGTCGGGGACACGGTCTCGTGCCACTACGTGGGTGTCACGTACTCGGGGGGCGAGGAGTTCGACGCCTCCTGGAACCGCGGTGAGCCGCTGGGCTTCACGGTGGGCGTGGGACAGGTCATCCAGGGCTGGGACCAGGGTCTGCTGGGCATGAAGGTGGGTGGTCGGCGTCGGCTGGAGATCCCCTCCGAGCTGGCGTACGGCTCGCGCGGCGCCGGCGCCGTGATCGGCCCGGACGAGTCCCTGATCTTCGTGGTGGACCTGCTCGACGTCCGCTGAATGGCGCCCTCCGCGGGGCCCTCGGCGCGCCGTTCCACCACGGCGTCCGCCGAGCGGCTCCTCAACCTGCTGATCGCCCTGCTCGACCGCGAGTCCGGGTACACCCGTGAGCAGCTGCGCGGGATCGTGCCCGGTTACGACCGCGCCGGGAACCAGGACGCGTTCGAGCGCATGTTCGAGCGCGACAAGGCGCACCTGCGCTCACTCGGGTACCCGGTGGAGGAGATCCCGGACGACGACCCCTGGGCCTCGGACGCGCAGCTCACCCCGCGCTACCGCGTGCCCCGGGGCTCGTACCGGCTGCCCCGGGTGCGGTTCAGTGCGGAGGAGTCCGCGGTGCTCGCCGTCGCGGCGGACGCGTGGAACGACGCTGCCCAGGACCGGCTCGCACGCCGCGCCCTCGACAAGCTCGAACCGGCGCTCAGCGGCGAGGCCGCGCCGGGCCGGGACCTGCAGCCCACCGTGGCCGTGGCGGACCCCGCCTTCGAGCCGCTGCTCTCGGCAGTGCTTGCGCACCGCACAGTGCGCTTCGACTACGTGGACCGCACCGGGGCATTCTCCCAGCGCACGGTGCAGCCGTGGGGTGTGGGCTCCCGCTACGGGGCCTGGTACCTCGCGGGCTGGGACACGGACCGGCGTGCACAGCGCACGTTCCGGCTCTCCCGCATCATCTCCGAGGTGGAGACCACGCGCGAGACGTTCGAGCCGCCCCGGGACTTTTCCATGGGCGGTCAGCTCGCGCGCATGGTCAGCCAGCCGCCGCAGCTGTGCGTGGTGGTCCATGTCCGCCAGGGCGCGGGCCAGCTGCTGCGCCGCATTGCCGCGCCGTCCGACTCGCCCGCGTGGCGGGCCCCCGAGGGCTACGACGCCGTGCAGCTCGCGGTGCACGACACCGAGTCCGCGGCGGAACACGTGTGCGCGGCGGGCCCGGACGCCCGGGTGCCCCGCGAACCCGTGCCCGGTATTCGGGGCGACGCCGCACAGGGCGGGAGCGCCCCGACGGCCGAGGGCGGGCCGTCGGCCGAACCCGATTCGACGAGCGACGACGCCCCGACCGCCGAGGACATCGCGACCCAGAACGCGGTCGCCGACGCCGTGGCCCGCAGACTCCGTGACGCGCGGGCCTTCCAGGCGCGGATGCCCGGCGTGGACGTGCGTTGGGGCAAGCAGCGCCGTCACGGCGCGGCCAAGGCCAGCACCGAACAGCACCTCGCGCGGCTGCTACACATCGTGCGCCACGTCTACGCCCATCAGGGCGCGGAACTCGAGGAGACGGCCCGGCATTTCGGGATCACGGACGCGGAACTTGTCAACGACCTGCAGACCCTGTTCGTGTGCGGGCGCCCGGGGCACATGCCGGACCAGCTCATCGACGCGTCCTGGGACGACGGCCACATCTACCTGGGCAACGCGCAGGAACTGTCCGAACCCGTGCGGTTGACCGTCCCCGAGGCCAGCGCGCTGCTCATGGGGTTGCAGACCCTGCAGGCCGTTCCGGGCGGTGACAGCAGGGTCGTGCGCTCGGCCATGCAGAAGGTCGCGACCGCCGCGGACGCGCTGCCGCTCGCGGACGCGCTTGCGGCACCGGACGCCGACGCCGCCGCGGAGCCCCGTGACAGCGCGCTCGTCACCCGCCTGCGGGACGCGATCAAGAACGGCCGGCGCGTGCGGTTGCAGTACCTCGTGGCCTCCCGGGACGAGGTCACGGAGCGGCATGTGGACCCCGTGCGGATGATCTTCTCGGACGGGCAGCAGTACGTGCGGGGCTGGTGCCTGCAGGCCAACGCGCCGCGCACGTTCCGCACCGACCGGATCGTGGGCTGCGAGGACGCGGGTGAGGCCGAGGTGCACCCGCGCATGGAATCGGAGGTGCGTTCGAGCATCCAACCGGCCAAGCGTCGTCCGGTCCAGGCTGTGGTCGTCACTGATCGGCGCGGGCGGTGGATCGTGGAGCACTACCACGCCAAGCGCTTCGTGGAGGTCTCCGTGCCCTCGGCACCGGGGGAGACAGAGGAATCCGACGCCGCGCCCCGGGAGGCGAACTCCCAGCCGATTCCCGGGTCCCGCGCACGCGCGGCGCGGGGGCCGCGTCCGCTGCCCGAGTACGTGGCCGCGGAGGTGGACTTCCCCACACTGGATGCACTGTCGTCCCTGGTCACACGGCATGCGGGACACGTGGGCGTGGTCTCACCGCCCGAGGCTGTGGCCGCCGTTGAACAGTGGTTGAACAGCAGCTGTCCCGAGCCCACCCCCGGGCGTCCGTAGCCGTCGACTGCCTATACTGGGGCCATGCTGTGGTGGATGTGGGTCGTGCTGTGGACCGTTCTGGTCCTGGGCGCCGCCGCGTTCATCGGGTGGGTGCTCTACCGGGTCGTGCGCACGCAGGTGTTGCCCGCGCTGGACGAGATCGAGCGAAGCGGTACCGATTTCGCCACCCGCTGGAACGCCGCGGCCCAGGGACACTCCACGCCGTTGCGCACACCCGCCCCGCCAGCCATGTTCACCCCGGTGGACGAGACCCGCGCCGCCTACCGTAGCGGCCGGGACCAACGACAAACAGCTCGGCTCATCCGCAGGATGCAGCGCAGGGACACCCTGGGGCAGCCCCAGAGGTATTCGGACGTGCGCCGGGCTGAACAGAAAGGACTCCGCCATGGGCCGCTTGTTTGACAGCCCCCTGACCCTCGTTTTGATCCTCGTGGTCATCCTGCTCCTCTTCGGTGCCCCCAAGCTGCCCGGGATGGCTCGTAGCCTGGGCCAGTCCCTGCGCATCTTCAAGTCCGAGGTCAAGGAGATGAAGCGCGACGACGATCCGAACGTGACCGTCAACGGCCAGCCGGTCGCCGATGGCCAGCCCGTCGCGGGCACCACCGCCGCGCAGTCGAGCACCCAGCCCTCGGTGCAACAGCCGGCCGCCGAGCAGTCCACCGTGATCACCCCGCAGCCGGGCCAGCCCGCGCCCACCGTGGACCAGAACCAGCGCCCCACCGCCTGATCCCGGCATCGTCCGTCGGGACCCGCGCGGGGCCGAGCCGCACGGCTCGGCCCCGTCGCATGCGGGTGAACGGCCCGTCAGAGAGGACAGGGACCCATGTCCACCACGGATTCCGGGAAGGCCCCCGGTTCCACTCGGCAACAGCGCCGGGAACGCCGTAGGAGCACGTCGCGGCGGCACAACCCGCAGGCCCAGATGGCGCTCAAGGAGCACCTGCGGGAACTGCGTAACCGCCTCATCAAGTCCGCCGTGGCCACCGTGCTGGGCGCGGTGCTCGGCTTCATGGCGTACGAGCCGTTCATGCAGTACATCACCGAGCCGCTGCAGCGCCTGGCCGAGTCCGGGCGCACCGCGACCATCAACTACTCCTCGGTGGGCGGGTCCTTCAACATCATGGTGGAGGTCGCCGTGGTGCTCGGGCTGATCTTCGCGTCGCCGGTGTGGCTGTACCAGTTGTGGGCGTTCATCACGCCGGCGCTGCACAAGAACGAACGCCGCTACGCCATGGCCTTCCTCGCCGCGGCGATCCCCTTGTTCTTGGGTGGGTGCGCCCTGGCCGTGACCGCGCTGCCCGCGGCCGTCTACGCGCTCACCGCGTTCACACCCGAGGGCGGGGCGAACTTCGTGGAGGCCGGGATCTACCTGCGCTTCTTCCTCCAGCTCATCCTGACCTTCGGCATCTCGTGCGTGGTCCCCGTGCTGCTCGTGGGTCTCAACGTGCTGGGCCTGCTGTCCGGGCGCACCGTGCTCAAGGCGTGGCGGATTGTGGTGGTGGTCGTGCTCGTGATCGCCGCGATGGCCGCGCCGGGTCCGGATCCCGTGACCATGCTCTACCTGGCCATCCCGCTGCTGGCGCTGTTCTTCGTGGCCGTGGGGCTGTGTCTGTACCTGGACCGGCGTCGTGCCAAGAAGCAGGCCCGGCAGGCCGCCGCGACCGGTGCGAACGCGGACCGGGGAACCTCGGCGGAAGCGCTGCGCTCGATGGGCAGCACCGCCCACGAAGACTGATCCGCCCCGATTCCCGGGGTGTCAGAGGCACCGCGTAGGGTGGAAGCATGTCTTCCCCCGCCGAACGGTACATTGCCGCGAAGGCTCGCGCGGCCCACGTGAGCACGGAGCTGTCGGCCTTCGAGAACACCGTGGACTTCGAACTGGACCCGTTCCAGACGCAGGGGTGCCGCGCTCTCGAGGAGGGCCGGGGAGTGCTCGTGGCCGCCCCCACGGGCGCGGGAAAGACCGTGGTGGGGGAGTTCGCGATCCACCTCGCACTGACCCGGGGTAAGAAGGCCTTCTACACCACGCCCATCAAGGCGTTGAGCAATCAGAAGTTCCACGAGTTCTCGCGCCGCTGGGGCTCGGACCGTGTGGGTCTGCTCACGGGTGATACGTCCGTGAACTCGGAAGCGGACGTGGTCGTGATGACCACCGAGGTGCTGCGCAACATGCTCTACGCGGGCTCGTCCACCCTGGCGAACCTGGGGTTCGTGATCATGGACGAGGTGCACTACCTCGCGGACCGCTTCCGCGGTGCGGTGTGGGAAGAGGTCATCATCCACCTGCCCGAGCACGTCCAGCTCGCCTCCCTGTCCGCGACCGTCTCCAACGCCGAGGAATTCGGTGCGTGGCTCGATGACGTCCGCGGCAGCACGGACGTGGTGGTCTCCGAACACCGTCCGGTCCCGCTGTGGCAGCACGTCCAGGTGGGGCCGCAGCTGCTGGACCTGTTCGTGGACGACACCACGGTCGAGGAGGCCGCGCAGCGCCACTCGGACAAACACCGGGACGAACCGGAGGTCAACCCCGAGCTGCTGCGGTTGTTCCGCGCCCAGCATCCCCGCGGGGGTCGGTCGGGTGGGCGCGGACCCGGTCACCGCAATCGCCGTCGTCACGGCGGTCGCCACCAGGAGCCCCGCACCGGGCGGCAGGAGCGGATCTCCCGCCCCCAGCTGTTGCGCCGGCTCGATGCCGAGGCCCTGCTGCCCGCCATCACCTTCATCTTCTCCCGCGCCGGGTGCGACGCCGCCGTGGCACAGTGCGTGGCCGCGGACCTGTGGCTCACCACGCCGCAGGAGCAGCGCACCCTGCGCGCGTTCGCGGCGGAAGCCACCGCGCACATGTCCACCTCGGACCTCGCGGCACTGAACTACGAGGACTGGTACCAGGGCCTCATCCGGGGGATCTCCGCCCACCACGCGGGCATGCTGCCCGTGTTCAAGGAAGTGGTCGAGCAGCTGTTCTCGGAGGGGCTCATCAAAGCCGTGTTCGCCACGGAGACCCTGGCGCTCGGGATCAACATGCCGGCCCGTTCCGTGGTGCTCGAACGCCTCGACAAGTTCAACGGTGAGGCTCGCGTGGACATCACCCCGGGGGAGTACACCCAGCTCACGGGGCGCGCGGGCCGGCGCGGGATCGACGTCGAGGGCCACGCCGTGGTGCTGTGGCGGGACGGGATGAACCCCCAGGCCGTCGCGGGACTCGCGTCCACGCGCACGTACCCGCTGAACTCGAGCTTCCGGCCCACATACAACATGTCCACCAACCTCATCGCGCGCTACGGGGCCAAACGCTCCCGGTCCATCCTGGAGACCTCGTTCGCGCAGTTCCAGGCGGACCGCTCGGTCGTGGGCCTGGCCAAACGGGTGCGCTCCCAGGAGAAGACCCTCGAGGGCTACCGGGACGCCATGACGTGCCACCTGGGCGACTTCACCGAGTACGCTGCGCTCCGCCGTGAGCTCACGGCGGAGGAGAAGTCCGCGAGCAAGTCCCGCTCGGCGCGTCAACGTAACGACGCCGCGGTGGCCCTGCAGGACCTGCTGCCCGGGGACGTGATCGAGATCCCTCAGGGCCGCAACGCCGGGTGGGCCGTGGTGCTGCGCGAGGACGCGCACCCCTTCGACCCGCGCCCCCACATTCTCACGGTGGACGGCAAACTGCGCCGGGTGGGTGTCAACGACCTGGACGGTTCCCTGGAACCCGAATCCCGGATCCGGATCCCCAAGCACTTCTCGGGGAAGTCCCCCCAGGAACGCAAGGACCTCGCCGCGACCGTGCGGGCCGCGTTGCGCGAGCACCGTCCCGCGCGCACCCGCTCGGGCGGTCACGCGATCCGCTTCGACCGGGGGACCTCCGCGCGCGATCACCGGATCGAGGACCTGCGCCGACGGTTGCGTTCGCACCCGTGTCATGGTTGTTCGGACCGCGAACAACACGCCCGCTGGGCGGAGCGCGCGTGGAAGCTCGAGAAGGACACCCAGGCACTACGTAAGCAGATCGCCGGGCGCACCGGGAGCATCGCCGCGACCTTCGACCGCGTGTGCGCGGTGCTCACGCACTTCGAGTATCTCAGCCCGGACGAATCCGGCCACCTGCAGCCCACCGCGGCGGGCGAACAGTTGCGCCGGCTCTACGGTGAGCGGGACCTGCTCCTCGCACTGTGCTTGCGGGACGGCTTCCTGGACGGACTGGACGCCCCCGGACTTGCCGGTGTCATGACCGCACTCGTCTACCAGCCCCGGCGCGAGGACCAGGGCGCGCGTCCCAAGATGCCCACGGCCCACATGGAGGAATCCGTCCAGATCCTGCTCCACAACTGGTCGGTGCTCTCCGCGCGCGAGGCCGAGCACCGATTGCCGCTCACGGCCGCCCCCGAGCTGGGGCTCGCGGACGCCATGTACCGCTGGGCCCGGGGCGCCACTCTGACCCGGACGCTCACCGGCACCGACCTGGCCGCGGGGGATTTCGTGCGCTGGGCCAAACAGACCGTGGACGTCCTGGACCAGTTGCGCGGCGTGGAAGGGCTCGATCCCGAGCTGCGCGAGACCGCGCACCGGGCCATCGAAGCCGTGCGCCGCGGCGTCGTCGAGTACAGCGTCTTCGACCAGTAAGACAATGCCGGGCGCGGGGGTTCCGCCCGCCCGGTCGGAGGGAATCACGTGAAGTCAGAACAACAAGCCGTGCGGGTGTGGATCAACGGATCGGTGTACTCGCCCGCTGACCCGTTCGCCACCGCCATCCTCCTGGACGGCGCGACCGTGGCGTGGGTCGGTTCCGACGACGCCGCCCGGGCCATGGCCGACGCGGACGTCACCCCGGGAGACCTGCGGGCCGCGGTGGTCACCCCCGCGTTCGTCGCCCACCACCGAGTGGTCGGGTCCGGGCAGCTTCCGCGCGCCGAGCACGGCTACGGAGCCGTGGAACTGGTGAGCTCGGACCCCGACGCGCTCGACGCCGCGACGCGGGAGGTCCGCGCGGACGGGCTGCATGCCCTGCCGATCCTGGTGCGCCGCGCGCGGGACACCGACGAGCTCGACCCCTCGGCACTGCCGTCGCCCGCCCTGGGGTTCGACGCCGCTGCGTTCGGTGATCCCGCTGCTCTGGCCGATGCCGCGCGGGAACACCTCGTGGTATGCACGCGAGTGGGGCTGCAAGCGGTGCTCGTTCTGCCCCCGTCCGGGGACGGCGCGTCGGAGAGTGGCTCGTTCGGGGACGACCCGTCCGGAAGCCGACTGTCCGGGAACGAGTTGTCCGGGAGCGACGCCTCCGGCAACGACCGCCCCGAGGACGATCCGGACAAGACCGCGGGGGAGGACGAGGCGTCGACGGAAGATGCGTCGTCGTCAGGGGATCCCCGCGTTGACGCGTTGCTGGACGCCGCGGACGCCGCCGCGGAGGAACTCGGCGGCCGGGCGTTCCATGCGCGGGGGCACCGGATCGTGGGAGTCGAACAGTTGTCCGAGGCCCAGTGCGAACGCCTGGCCGATCTGGCGGTCACCGTCTCGTGCGTGCCCGGACGGGCGCCGCTGCGGGACCTGTCCCGTGCCGGTGTGCCCGTGACGCTCATGACCGACGACCCCAATCCGTGGACCGCCGTCAAGGCGGCCCTCGAGGCACCCGACGAGCACCTGCGCACCTCCGCGCGCGCTGCGTTCCTGGCTCTGACCCGCGGGGTGTGGCGCGCTCACCGCGGGGGCACACCCCTCGCGGGGCAGCTCGCACCGGGCGCGGAGGCCACGCTCGCGGTGTGGGACGCCGAATCCGTCATGGTGCAACAGGCCCAGGGCACGGGTGCGTCATGGAGCACGGACCCGCGGGCGCGCACGCCCGTCCTGCCCGCGCTCGACGATTCCCGCTTGCCGCGGTGCGAGGCCACCGTGGTGGCCGGGACGCTCGCGAGCGGCGCGGAACCGCGCCCATGACGTCGCGTTTTCATCTTGGTCCTGATCGCCCCTGACGTTAGACTGAGTTCTTACTGCCGGGTGGGTTCATCCGTCCTTAGAAAACAGCGCGCGCCCTTCGGGCCGCTCTGGTCCGAAGGCGGATGGGCCCGCCCAGTGGTCTGTCCGGGCTCGGGTGCCCGGCTACCAGCGGCATGAAAGGACGCCCGGTGCGAGTTCTCACCATCATCCCCACGTACAACGAACGTGAATCGTTGCCCACGGTCATCAAGCGGCTGCGCGCCGCCGTGCCGGACGCCCACGTGCTGGTCGCCGACGACAACAGCCCGGACGGTACCGGTGACATGGCCGATGCCATGGCCGAGCAGGACGGCAACATCCACGTCCTGCACCGACCCGCCAAGGAGGGCCTGGGGCCCGCGTATCTGGCCGGTTTCGCGTGGGGTCTCGAGCGCGACTACGACGTCCTCGTGGAGATGGACGCGGACTGCTCCCACCAGCCCGAGCAGTTGCCGTTGCTGCTCGACGCCGTGGAGCAGGGCGCGGACATGGCCATCGGTTCGCGCTACGTCCCGGGTGGGCGCACCGAGAACTGGCCGCTGCAGCGACAGCTGATCTCGCGCGGTGGCAACATCTACTCGCGTGTCCTGCTGGGCACGTCCATCCACGACATCACGGGTGGCTTCCGCGCCTACCGGGACACCACGCTACGGGCCCTGGACCTGGACTCGGTCCGCTCGCGCGGCTACTGCTTCCAGATCGACCTCGCGTGGCGCGCCGAGCGCCTGGGGCTGAAGATCGTGGAGGTGCCCATCACGTTCGTCGAACGCGAGGAGGGTGCGTCCAAGATGAGCAACGACGTCACCGTGGAGGCCGCCACGAGCGTGGCCAAGTGGGGCCTCACGGCCCGTGCGCGCACGCTCGCCGGGAAGCTGGGCCTGGGCCGCTGACCGGCCGCTGCTCCGTGCCCGGCCGGCTCGCGGGTCGGTTCGAGCCGCCGCGCCGGCATCGCCTCGCGCATACCTACTATTCGTCCAACGGAACGACCCCCGCCCATCGGGCGGGGGTCGTTCCGTTGGTGTGTCGGCGGTCGATCATCGACCGCGCGAAGGGATCAGAGAGCGTGCTGCTCCTTGTAGAACGCCAGCCGCTGCTCGAGGGTCTGCTCGAGTTCCTCTATGCTGCGCCGCTCCAGGAGCATGTCCCAGTGGGAGCGCTGGTGCTTCTCGTTGGGGTTCTCGGGCTTCTCACCGTTGACCAGGATAGCTTCCTGGCCGGTCTTGGTGGTCCACACCGGGGGGATCTCCGCCTCCGCCGCGAACATCACGGACACGGACTCGCCCTCCGCGGTGCGGTATTCCACGCGCTGACGCGGCGCCGGCTCCACCCCGGCCTCGGTTTCCATGGACTGGGAGCCCAGGCGCATCCCTCGTAGGCTGCGATCACTCACGCGACGATCCTTCCCGACGTACGTTCTCGTGGGCCGCGCGACGACGACGCTGCGGTGCGTTCACACCGGGCGTCCCGTCCTCGCGGGCCCACTCTTCGTTCCCCAGCGTAACGGGGAGTCAGCGGGATTCATTCCCCGGATCGGTCTCGGGGGCCTCCGGGCGGGCGTGCCGGGGCAACGAGCCGGACTCGGCATCCGTCCCGGTGGTGCCGGCGGTCGTGGGTTCCGAGTCCGTGACCGGCAGGTTGACCTCGTCCACGTGGGGATCGGCGGCCTCCTGGGCGATCGGGGACGTGTAGGGCGAATCCGGCATCTCGAACTCGCTCGGGTCCGTCAAGGTGAGGTCCGGTTCCAGGTCCTTCTCGGTGACCTTGACGGTCTCGTGCTCCACGATGGGGGCGCTCTCCGGCAGGTCCGGTGCAGCGGGGGCCTCGTCCTCGTACTCGTCGTCCTCGGGGCCGTCCGACGCGCCGGGGTTGAGGTAGGAACCCACACCGCGCAGCGCGGTGCTCAGCTCGGCGGGGATCATCCACACCTTGTTGGCCGTGCCCTCGGCGACCTTGGGCAGAGTCTGGATGTACTGGTACGCCAACAGCTTCTGGGTGGGGCGGGCGCGGTGGATCGAGTCGAATACCTTAGCGATGGCCTGCGCCTCACCGTCCGCGCGCAGGATCGCGGCCTTCGCGTCACCCTCCGCGGAGAGCACGGCGGCCTGACGTTCACCCTCGGCGGTGAGGATCTGGGACTGCTTCTCGCCCTCGGCGGTGAGGATCGCGGCGCGGCGGTCACGCTCGGCGCGCATCTGCTTCTCCATGGAGTCCTGGATGGACGGCGGGGGAGTGATCTCCTTGATGTCCACGCGGGAGATCCGGATGCCCCAGCGCCCGGTCGTGGAATCCAGTACGCCGCGCAGCTCCGCGTTGATCTTGTCGCGGGAGGTCAAGGTCTCCTCGAGGTTCAACCCACCCACCACGTTACGCAGCGTGGCGCTCGTGAGCTCGTCCACGGCCTGGATGTAATTGGTGATCTCGTACGTGGCGGCGCGGGGATCAGTGACCTGGAAGTAGACCACGGTGTCGATGCCCACGACCAGGTTGTCCTCGGTGATCACGGACTGGGCGGGGAACGGCACGACCTGTTCGCGCAGGTCGATCAGTGGCAGCAACCGGTCGATGAAGGGGATGAGGAAGTGCAGCCCGGGATTGAGGGTGGACTGGTACTTGCCCAGTCGCTCCACGATGCCCGCGCGCGACTGCGGGACGATCCGCACCGCTTTGATAAGGGTGATGACCGCGGCGAGCACCACCACGGCCAACAGGACGACGATGACGATGGACATGGGGTCCTTTCGGTGGGGGTTCGGCGGTGCGCCGGGGCGCTCGTCCGGGGTCAGGGTCGGACGCCGCGCCCGGGGTCGGTGTGCGTGGGCACCGGGGCCACGTCCGCGACGACCGCGGTGGCCCCCTCGATGCGGTGGACGTAGGCGGTGCTACCCTCGGGCAGGGCGGCGGCCGTGGCGGTGCGGGCGGTCCAGATGTCACCCTCCAGGCGCACCAGGCCGCTGTGCTGGCTCACGGGCTCCAGTGCCATGCACCGCAGCCCGATGAGGCGATCGGTGTTGGAGCGGGTCGTGGGCGTGGACCTGTTGAGACGTCGCAGGGCGATCGGGCGGATCAAGAAGATCAGCAGCACCGACACCAGCGCGAACATCACCACCTGCGCGGTGAAACTGTCCACGACCAGGCTCACGCCGGCGGTGACCAGGGCGGCGAGCGACATCATGAGAAAGAGGAAGTCCAGGGTGAGCATCTCGATGGCTGCGAGCACCAGCATCACGATCAGCCACAGGATCCAGGGATTGTTGACCAGTGCGTCCCACACGGTGCGGCTCCGTCCTCGTCCGGTGTCATCGGTTCTCGGATGCCCCGGTGCGAGCCCGGGGATCCATCTCACGTGGTCCAGCCCATTGTGCCCTACGACACCGACGTGATCCCGCAGGCCCCACGCCAGTGCCGCTGGTAATCACATGCCGCGGCGCTCCCGCGGCAACGGCGCGCCGGTTTCCCCGTGAGAGAAACGTGCGGGAAATCAGTGGCGCGTCACTATGTGGGTCGTAATATGGGTCACGAAGCCAGACCACACACCCATTGCGGGTGCGGCGGCCTACGGCGCACAAACCGTGCGCCGGCAGCAGAGACTTACTGAGGAGTTTATGCGATGACCACGTTCGACGTGAATGCAATTCTGTCCAGCACGGCCTACGGTTCCGACGGTGACAAGATCGGCAAGGTCGAGCAGGTCTTCCTGGACGACAACTCGGGCGAGCCGACGTTCCTGACCGTCAACACCGGTCTGTTCGGCGCCAAGGAGAACTTCGTTCCTGTGAAGGGCGCTCGTCAGGACGGCGACCGTGTGGTCCTGCCCTACACCAAGGACGTCATCAAGGACGCTCCGAAGGTCGACGCCGACCAGCACCTCTCCCCGGCCGAGGAAGAGGAGCTGTACCGCTACTACGAGCTGAACTACGATGACGGCCGTACCGCGGGCACCGATCGTGATCGCACCACCGCTGCCGCTGGTACCGCGGGTGTCGCCGGCACCGCCGCCGCCGACCGCGGCGTCACCGACCGCGATGTTGCCGATCGTGACCGCGACGCCGTGGCCCAGGACCGCCGCGATGTCGCCGCGACCGCCGGTGACGAGGCCTCCGTGGTCCGCCACGAGGAGCGCCTCAACGTGGGCACGCAGGAGCGCGAGGCCGGCCACGCCCGCCTGCGCAAGTACGTCGTGACCGACCACGACACCGTGGACGTCCCCGTCGAGCGCGAAGAGGTCACCGTCGAGCGCACGCCGATCAACGACACGAACGCTCGCGTGGACAACGGCACCATTGGTGAGGAAGAGGTGGACGTGACCCTGCACGAGGAGCGTCCCGTCGTCCAGAAGGAAGCCGTGGCCGTGGAAGAGGTCGGGCTGAACAAGCAGACCGTCCAGGAGACCCAGCGCGTCGAGGCCGACGTCCGCAAGGAACAGGTCGATGTCGAGACCGACGTCGATCGTGGTGACCTCGGCCGTGACGGCGAGGCTCCCCGCCGCTGATCCGCGGCGCGCGGCTGACGCCGTGTGAGCACTGACGGTTGTACCCCGGGTTCCGGCCCGGGGTACAGCCATGTCCGGGTACAACCGCGCCGGGGCACGCCCGCGTCCGCGCACCGCGCTGTCGTGGAGGCGGCCGGCTCGGTCGGAGAGGTGCGGTCCGCACGGACGCGGCCCCGCAGCGGCGTCGTGCCCGTCTTCGTGGCGGCGGGGCCGGGGCGGTAGCATCGATGAGGTCGTCGGCGCGTCCAGCGCGCGAGTCCTGCACGACGGCCCGCCCCCGGTACGGGCGGGCGCACACAAGATCTGACGAGGAGAAACACCATGACGGATGCCCCTTCCCTGCGGTTGACGGTGGACGGCGAGTCACGCACCGTGGACCAGGGCACCACGGCCGCGGAGCTGTACAGCGAGCAGCGCCACGTCGTGGTGGCGCACGTCAACGGTGAGCTCAAGGACCTCGCGATCGAGCTGCGGGACGGGGACACCGTGGAGCGCGTGCTGATCGGCGACCCCGAGGGCCTCGAGGTGCTGCGCCACTCCACGGCCCACGTGATGGCCCAGGCCGTGCAGGAGCTGCGCCCGGACGCGAAACTGGGGATCGGGCCCTACATCACGGACGGGTTCTACTTCGACTTCGACGTCGAGGAGCCGTTCACCCCGGACGATCTGAAGAAGCTCGAGAAGTCGATGCTCAAGATCGTGAACAAGAACCAGATCTTCCGCCGGCGCAGCGTGAGCGAGGACGATGCCCGGGCGGAGATGGCGGACGAGCCGTACAAGCTCGAACTCATCGACCTGGCCGGCGGTCCCGGCTCCGGTGCCATGGACGAGTCCGCGGAGGGTGCCTCGGTGGAGGTGGCCGCCGGTGACCTCACGATCTATGACAACCTGGACCGTAAGAGCGGGGACGTGGTGTGGCGGGACCTGTGCCGCGGCCCGCACCTGCCGGACACCAAGCACATCGGCAACGGCTACGCGCTGATGCGTTCGGCCGCCGCGTACTGGCGCGGGAGCGAGAAGAACAAGCAGCTGCAGCGGATCTACGGCACGGCATGGCCCACCAAGGACGAACTGCGCGAGTACAAGGAACGATTGGCAGAGGCCGAGCGCCGCGACCACCGCAAGCTGGGTGTGGAGCTGGACCTTTTCTCCTTCCCGGACGAACTGGGCTCCGGGCTGCCGGTGTTCCACCCCAAGGGCGGGATCATCCGCAAGGAGATGGAGGACTACTCCCGCGAGCGCCATGCCCAGGCCGGGTACGAGTTCGTCTACACGCCCCACATCACCAAGGGTCATCTCTACGAGGTCTCGGGTCACCTGGACTGGTACCGGGACGGGATGTTCCCTCCCATGCACGTGGACGAGGAGCACGATCCGGCCACGGGTGAGCTGACCAAACCGGGCCAGGACTACTACCTCAAGCCCATGAACTGCCCCATGCACAACCTGATCTACCGCTCCCGGGGCCGTTCCTACCGGGAACTGCCGCTGCGGTTGTTCGAGTTCGGTGCGGTCTACCGCTACGAGAAGTCCGGTGTGATCCACGGTCTGACGCGTGTGCGTGGGATGACGCAGGACGACGCCCACATCTACTGCACGCGTGAGCAGATGAAGGGCGAGCTCACGAGCACCCTGAACTTCGTGCTGTCCCTGCTCAAGGACTACGGTCTGGACGACTTCTACCTGGAACTGTCCACCAAGGACCCGGAGAAATTCGTGGGCTCGGACGAGATCTGGGAGGAGGCCACTCGCACCCTGCAGGAGGTCGCCCAGGACTCGGGGCTCCAGCTCGTACCGGATCCCGGGGGAGCGGCGTTCTATGGTCCCAAGATCTCGGTGCAGGCGCGGGACGCGATCGGGCGCACGTGGCAGATGTCCACGATCCAGCTCGACTTCAACCTCCCCGAGCGCTTCGACCTCGAGTACCAGGCGTCGGACGGCACCCGGCGCCGGCCCGTGATGATCCACCGGGCCCTGTTCGGGTCCGTGGAGCGGTTCATGGGCGTGCTCACCGAGCACTACGCGGGGGCGTTCCCGGTGTGGCTGTCGCCCACCCAGGTCCGGGCGATCCCCGTGGCGGACGCCTTCGACGATTACCTTGACGAGTTCGCTCAGGCCTTGCGCGAACGCGGCGTGCGTGTGGAGGTGGACACGTCCTCGGACCGGTTCCCCAAGAAGATCCGCACGGCCTCCAAGGACAAGATCCCGTTCGTCGTGATCGCCGGGGGCGACGACGCCGAGGCCGGTACCGTCTCGTTCCGCTTCCGCGATGGCTCGCAGTACAACGGAGTGTCCCAGCAGGACGCGGTGGAACTGATCACGGGCCACATCGATCGGCGTCAGAACGCGGACCCCACGGCGCCCGCGCAGGACACCCCGGAGGCCCCGGCCGCAGGGGACGGCGCCGTCGCGGCCGACACCGCGGCGGGTGACGCGGCGTCGGGACAGTCGTGAGTGCCCCGGACGCCGCGGCGTCGGACGGGGAGGGCGTGAGTCGGGACGAGTTCGAACTGCCCGGCGACCCGGACGGTTTCCAACGGCTGTGGACCCCGCACCGGTTGGCGTACGTGCGCGGGGAGGAGACGTCCGTGGAGCAGCCTCCGGGATGCCCGTTCTGCACCGCGCCGGGCCGCTCGGACGAGGACGCGCTGATCGTCCACCGCGGGGAGCACTGCTTCGCGGTGCTCAACCTCTTCCCGTACAACCCGGGCCACGTGCTCGTGTGCCCGTACCGCCACGTGGCGGAGCTCACGGAGCTCACGGACGACGAACTGTGGGAGCTCAACACGCTGACCCGCACCGTGGTCCTCGTGATCCGGGACGTCGCCAGCCCCGCGGCGTTCAATGTGGGACTCAACCTGGGCCAGGCCGCCGGCGGTTCGCTGTCCGAGCACCTGCACCAACACGTGGTCCCGCGCTGGACGGGGGACGCGAACTTCATGCCCGTCGTCGCCCACACCAAACCCCTCATCCAGACCCTGGCGGCCACGCGCGAGGACATCGCCCGCGCGTGGCCCCGGGACGTGTATAAGAGCCAGCCCGCGGGCCCCGAACCGCCCCGCCGGGCGAATCCGCCCGCTCACTAGGATGGAGACCATGTCCCGACCACTCGTACGTGTCCTCGGCCAGGGGGTGCGCTGGGCCTCGAGCCTGCGCGGCGGTGGCTCCGCCTTCCCCGGCCTGGTCATGGAGAAACTGCACCCCGGGTTCGTCGCGGAGGAGCTCGCCAAGCTGCCACTCGGCGTGGTGGTGATCAGCGGCACCAACGGCAAGACCACCACGACCAAGATGACCGTCCAGTTGTTGCGTTCACAAGGACTGCGCGTGTTCACCAATCGCACGGGCTCCAACTTCGTGCGCGGTGTCGCGGCGTCCCTGCTCGCGGAGATGGACGCGTTCGGTCGGCTCGTGGCGGACGTCGCGGTGCTCGAGCTGGACGAGGCCCACGCGGTGCACTTCGTGAAGCAGGTCCGGCCCCGGATCTCGCTGTTGCTCAATGTGATGCGGGACCAGCTCGACCGGTTCGGGGAGATCGACACCACGCGCCGGATGCTGAGCCAGGTCGCGCGCGCCACCACGGGCACGATCGTGCTCAACCGCGAGGACCCTCGGATCGCGAGCCTCGCCCAGGACGTGACCGAGGGCACCGCCGTGAGCTGGTTCGGGCTCTCGGACGCACTGCGCCCCATGTTCCCGTCCGACGACGACATGCGTGACGGGCTACGACAGGTGGACCCCGGCGCCCAGGACTCGGACGTGCCGTCCGCGCGTCGGCCCGACGCCGACGTCGTGCTCGAGGCCGTGAACGCGCGCAGCGTGGAACTCGACGTGCGCGGGCGCAAGCACGACGCCACGGTGGACCTGTACGGCGTCTACAACCAGTACAACGCCGCGGCCGCCCTCGCCACGAGCCTGCAGGTGCTCGGCGACGCCGCGGACGTCCCCTCCCTCGTGGCCGAACTGGGGAAGGTCACCCCGGCGTTCGGTCGCGGGGAGACCATCACGGTCCAGGACAAGCCCCTGCAGTTGCTGCTCGTGAAGAACCCCGCGGGCTTCCGGCTCTCCCTGGCCTCGGCCTCCGCGCAGGACTACGCCACGATGATCGCGATCAACGACCAGTACGCGGACGGCCGGGACGTCTCGTGGCTGTGGGACGTGGACTTCGACGCGCTGCGCGACGGCGGCGTGGACATGGTCTCGGGCGTGCGCGCGTGGGACATGGCGCTGCGCCTGGACTACGACCTCGTGCGCGTGGCCGCGGTGGAACCGGACCTCGAGGACGCGTTACGCCGGTTCATCGCGGACTCGGGGGAGCGCCCCATGAGAATCTTCTGCACGTACACGGCCATGCTCTCCCTGCGCAGGATCCTGGGCGACATGACGCACGTGGCGGCCATCTAGGAGGACACCGTGGCACACGACACCGCCGGGGCGCTGCGCATCGTGCAGCTCTACCCCCGGGACATGAACATCTACGGCGACTGGGGCAACACACTCACGCTCAAGCGCCGCGCCGAACGCCACGGCCTCGAGACCGAGATCGTGGACTACAACCCCGGCGACCCGTGGCCCGAGAACGCCGACCTCTTCGTGGGCGGCGGAGGACAGGACTCGGGACAGTTCCGCGTGGCCGACGACCTCGCCGTGGTGGCACCGCGACTGCACGAGGCCGTGGCCCGAGGCGTGCCCATGCTCGCGATCTGCGGGCTCTACCAGCTCTTCGGGCACAGTTTCCGCACGGGGGCCGGGGAGACACTGTCCGGGATCGGGATCTTCGACCTCGAGACGGTGGCCGGTCCGGAACGGCTGATCGGCAACATCGTGACCGAGTCCGCGGACCTGGGCACGATCGTCGGCTACGAGAACCACTCGGGGCTCACCCACCTGGGCGCCGGGCAACAACCCCTCGCGAGTGTCGTCTCGGGGGCCGGCAACAACGGGCAGGACGCCACGGAGGGTGCGCGCACCGCGAACGTGCTGGGCAGCTACCTGCATGGGTCGCTGCTGCCCAAGAACCCGCGTGTCGCGGACTTCCTGCTCGCGGCGGCACTCGAGCTGCGCGGCGAGACCCTGCCGGAGGGGGAACTCGACGACACGCTCGCCCAGCGCGCCCGCGACGTCGCAGCGTCGCGCCCGCGCTGACGGGCCCCGCCCCGCGCTCGTTATCATGGAGGTCGATCCGTGTCCGGTCCGCAGGGGCCGGACGCATTCTTTCGAGGAGGTCATTCATGTCAGGTCACTCCAAGTGGGCCACGACCAAGCACAAGAAGGCGGCGATTGACGCCAAGCGCGCCAAGGCGTTCGCCAAGTACATCAAGGGGATCGAGGTCGCGGCCCGCATGGGCGGCGCGGACACCTCGGGTAACCCCGCGCTCGAACTCGCGGTCTCCAAGGCCAAGAAGAACTCGGTGCCCAACGACAACATCGACCGCGCGATCAAGCGCGGCGCCGGGCTCACGGGCGAGACGATCGACTACACCGAGATCCTCTATGAGGCCCGCGGCCCGCAAGGCACCGCGCTGTACATCGAGTGCCTCACGGACAACAAGAACCGCGCGGCCTCCGAGGTGCGCGTGGCCGTGACCCGCCACGGCGGCACCATGGCGGACTCCGGTTCCGTGGCGTACCTGTTCGAGCGCAAGGGCGTGGTGGAGGTCGCCAAGACGGACGGTCTCACCGAGGACGACGTCCTGATGGCCGTGCTCGACGCCGGCGCCGAGGAAGTGCTCGACGAGTCCGACGACTTCGAGGTGGTCAGCGAGGCGACCGACCTGCCCGCGATCCGCACCGCCCTGGACGAGGCCGGTCTCGAGTACAACAACGACGACCCCCAGTTCCGCCCCACCATGAAGGTGGACCTGGACGCCGAGGGCGCCCGCAAGTTCCTCAAGCTCGCGGACGCGGTCGAGGAGCTCGACGACGTGCAGAACGTCTACTCGAACGCCAACATCCCGGCCGAGGTCATGGCCGTGCTCGAGGACGACGAGTAATTCCGTGAGTCCCGTGGTGGCCCGGCAGTCCCAACAGCGCGTGCTCGCGGTGGACCCCGGTCTCACCCGGTGTGGTTTCGCCGTGGTGGACATGTCCGCGCAGCGCACCGGGACGTTCGTGCACGTCCAGGTGAGCGGGACGCGCGCGCACGAGGCCCTCGAACACCGCGTGCTGTCGATCATGCGGGCCGCCGAGGAACTCATGGACCGCTTCCGCCCGGACGTCGTGGCCGTGGAACGCGTGTTCGCGCAGAACAACGCTCCCACGGTCGTGGGCACGGCCCAGGCCACGGGCGTCGTGATCGCCGCGGCCGCGGTGCGGGGCATCCCGGTCGCGTGGCACACCCCGTCCGAGGTCAAGGCCGCGGTCACCGGGGACGGCTCCGCGGACAAGGAATCGGTGAACCGCATGGTCGTGCGCATCCTGCGCCTGGACGCCCCGCCGCGGCCCGCGGACGCCGCCGACGCGCTGGCCCTGGCCGTGTGCCACGGGTGGCGCGGTGGGATGGCCGGTGTCAACGCGGCCGAGCGCACGTCCACCCACTCGGGGTCGCGCCCGATGCAGACCCGCCGGGGTGCCGCACTGACTCCGGCGCAGCAGGCGTGGCGACGCGCCGAGACCGCGTCGCGAGCCCCCGGTGCCACTGCGCCCCGCGCATCCGGTACGGCCGCGTCCCGCGCGCCGGGCGCAGCGACAGGTACCCGCGGGCGGCGCGGCCGGGTGTCCTGAGCCTCCCGTTGCGGGCCCGCCTCACGAGCGGGAGCACACGTTCTGGGTGTCCCCGGCGCTTGGTACAGTGACGAGCAGGAAGTCGTACACGTGTTCGAACGGCGCACCACGTCCTGCCCCCAGGTCGCGGCGCGTTCGGACACACCGATGTTCTCGGCCGGCGGCCGTGGGAGGGGAGGGGCACCGTGATCGCCTCGATAACCGGTGAGGTGCGCTTCGTGGGGGCCACACTCGCCGTGGTGGAGGTCTCGGGCTTCGGCATCGAGGTCAACGCGAGCCCCCGCACGCTCGCCGGGCTGCGGGTCGGTGCCACCGCGCACCTGCACACCGCGTACATCGCCCGCAAGGACGAGGCGCCGGTGCTGTTCGGTTTCGCCCAGGCGGACGAGAAGGAGATCTTCTCCGTCATGCTCGGGGTCTCCGGGGTGGGCCCGCGCACCGCGCTCGCCGCAGTCTCTGTCCTCGGGCCCGACGACGCCCGGCGCGCGATCGCCGCCGGCGACGACAAAGCCTTCACGGCCGTCCCCGGGATCGGACCGAAGTCCGCGCGGCGCATCGTCCTGGAACTCGCGGACAAGCTCGTCCTGCCGGACCCCGCGCCGCAGCAGAGCGCACAGCCCGGCATGCAGGTGTGGCGTGAGCAGGTCGTGGACGCTCTCACGGGTCTGGGCTGGAGCGAGAAGGACGCGGCCCGCGGGATCGACGACGCCCTCGAGACCCAGCCGGAACTGGCGGAGTCCGCCAACGTGGCCGAGATCCTGCGCGCCGTGCTGTCCTGGCTCGGCACCGCCAAGGCCACGTCCCACACGCGGACCAGGGGGCGGTGAGCATGGCCGTGGAGGAACGTGGATCGGTGGGCCCACAACGTCTCGTGGGCGCCGAGGGCGACTACGACGACCAGCAGCTCGAGGCGTCCCTGCGCCCGGGGACCCTGCACGACTTCGTGGGGCAGAAACGGGTGCGGGCACAGCTGTCCCTCGTGCTCGAGGCCTCCAAGCTGCGCGGGCGCACCGCGGACCACGTGCTGCTGTCCGGGCCCCCGGGCCTCGGCAAGACGACCCTGGCCATGATCATCGCGCAGGAGCTGGATGTCCCCCTGCGGATCTCGTCCGGTCCCGCGATCCAGCACGCCGGTGACCTCGCGGCCATCCTGTCCTCCCTGACCCACGGGGAGGTGCTGTTCCTGGACGAGATCCACCGGATGTCCCGGCCCGCGGAGGAAATGCTGTACATGGCCATGGAGGACTTCCGCGTGGACATCGTGGTGGGCAAGGGCGCCGGTGCCACGTCCATCCCACTGGACCTGCCCCCGTTCACGCTCGTGGGTGCCACCACCCGCGCGGGGCTGCTGCCCGGGCCACTGCGCGACCGGTTTGGCTTCACGGGTCACCTGGAGTTCTACTCCGTCGAGGAACTCGAGCTCGTGCTGCGCCGTTCGGCAGGGCTGCTCGACCTCACCATGACGAGCGAGGCGTTCACGGAGGTCGCATCGCGCTCACGCGGCACCCCTCGTATCGCCAACCGACTGCTGCGGCGCGTGCGGGACTGGGCGCTCGTGCACGGCGTGGAGCGCATCGACGCGCGGGCCGCCGGATCCGCACTCGACATGTACGAGGTGGACGCCCGGGGTCTGGACCGCTTGGACCGCAACGTGCTCTCGGCCCTGGTGAACAAGTTCAACGGCGGCCCTGTGGGGTTGTCCACCCTGGCGATCGCCGTGGGGGAGGAGACCGAGACGGTCGAGACCGTCGCGGAACCATTCCTGGTCCGCGAGGGCCTGCTCGGTCGCACCCCGCGCGGGCGGATCGCCATGGCCGCGGCGTGGGAGCACCTGGGACTCGACGTCCCGGAGCACGCTGCGTTCAAGGACCCGGCGCTGAAAACCGCGCTCGCCACCGAACCGGACTCGGAGGATCCGTCCAGCACGTGACCAGATCCATCCCCTAAGCTGGGGAGGATCGGCCGGGACCTTCGCACCCCTGCGCAGTCGTGCCCGGTCGCGCTGTACGTGCACCTCGACAGAACGGATCCTTCGTGACCATCCTCGCTCAGACCCAGGACGCTGCCGGTGGCGGCGCCGGAACCGCATGGTTCCTGCCCGTGATGCTCGTGGTCATGGTCCTGCTGCTGTGGCTGCCCATGCGCCGACAGAAGAAGGCCCAGGCCCAGATGAAGGCCAAGCAGGCCACCATGGAGCCGGGTACGCGCGTGATGACGAGCTTCGGTCTCTACGGCACCCTGCGGGACATGGACCGGGAGAACAACAAGGCAGTCCTGGAGGTCTCCCCGGGCCAGCTCGTCACGGTGCACTCCCAGACCGTGACCACCGTGGTGGACGAGCTGCCCGCCGAGTCCGCGGCCACCGCCGCCCCCGGCGTGGTCGAGGCGGACTCCGTGCAGGCCGGTACCCCCGAGGCGGCCGGTTCGGCGCGCCGCGTGGACCCGGTCGACCCCGTGGACGGTTCCACGGCCGCCGGCGAGCAGGGCACTACCCAGCGCGGCACCACCCAGCCCGGCACCACACCGGGCGCGGCGGCCCCGGATGCCTCACACCGGACCTGGCGCGACGCCCGCGACCGCGACGATCGCGGTAACCCCACTACCTGATTTCCCCCCACCGGGACACGGGCCGATGACCTCGGCCCGTTTCTCATGTGTCGACCGGGCCGCGGCCCCGGTCGAGGACACGTTGAAGGACACCAATGGCAGCAGAGAAGAAGGCGCAGACCCCGGGATCGCGTGGCGGGTCCCGTTGGCGGCGCACCAAGGCCTCCAGCACGTCGGAGGGGACCCCCGGGAACGGGACCGCAGCGGCGAACGGCACGTCCGGTCGGAACGGGACGGGTACCGCGAAGCGGCGCCCCCGCTCCGGGGCGGGGGCGTCGGCGGCGCGCAAGGCGCTGGTGGCCCTTGCAGCGGTGATCGCGATCCTCGCCGGGGTGCTCGTCTACGGTGTGACGACCGACCGCACCGGGTGGGCGCCCAAACTGGCGCTGGATCTCGAGGGTGGCACGCAGATGGTGCTCTCGCCCACGCTGCAGGGGGAAAACTCCGGTCAGGACATCTCCCAGGAGCAGCTCGACCAGGCGGTCGAGATCATCCGCCAGCGCGTGGACGGTGCGGGTGTCTCCGAGGCGGAGATCACCACGCAGTCCGGGCGCAACATCGTGGTGTCGATGCCCGGTGTGCCCTCGTCCGAGACGCGTGAGCTGATCCAGACCTCCGCGCAGATGGCGTTCCGTCCCGTGATCGTCTCAGGCGCCGGCGCGGCCACCCCGGAGAACCAGCGCACCGACCCCAAGTCGATCCCCCAGCCGGAGGGTGAGCCCGAGAACTCGTCCGACCCCAAGTGGGTCACGCGGGATCTCTTCGCCAGGTACGAGGCGCTCGACTGCAGCGCGCCGCGGCCCCAGGAGGAGCGCGCCTCCCAGCCGCAGGACAAGGCGATCGTGGCGTGCGATCCGCTGAGCAACGCCAAGTTCATCCTGGGCCCCGTCGAGATCCCCGGCACGGACATCGCCACGGCGTCCTACGCACAGGCGTCCAACTCCCAGGGCCACGCGACGGGCGGGTTCGCCGTGAACCTGCAGTTCAACGACGAGGGCACGCAGACCTTCAAGGAACTTTCCGAACGGCTCTACGGACTCGGCCAGGGTGGACAGAACGGTGCACGCAACCGGTTCGCGATCGTGCTGGACGGTTCCGTGGTCTCCGCGCCGACCATGAACGCCGTGATCACGGACGGTCGTGCGCAGATCACCGGCAACTTCACCGAGGACGAGGCCAAGTTCCTGTCCGAGCAGTTGAAGTACGGTGCGCTGCCGGTGTCCTTCTCGATCGACTCCGAGCAGCAGATCTCCGCAACCCTGGGCAGTAACCAGTTGCGGATGGGCATCATCGCGGGGCTGATCGGTCTGGCGCTCGTGTGCATCTACTCGCTGTTCCAGTACCGCTGGTTGGGTCTCGTGACCATCGCCTCACTCGTCGTGGCCGGTGTCGTGACCTACCTGGCCATCACCCTGCTGGGGTGGGGCGCGAACTACCGGCTGTCCCTGGCCGGCGTCGCGGGTCTCGTGGTGGCGATCGGTCAGACCGCGGACTCGTTCATCGTGTACTTCGAACGCATCCGTGACGAGATCCGCGCCGGGCGTACGATCCCGGCCGCCGTGGATCACGGCTGGCAACGCGCGCGCCAGACGGTGCTCGCGTCCAAGGCCGTGAACCTGTTGGCCGCCGTGGTGCTCTACTTCGTGGCCGTGGGCAATGTGCGCGGCTTCGCGTTCACGCTCGGTCTCACCGCGATCGCGGACCTGCTGGTCGTGTTCCTGTTCACTCACCCGATCATGGTGTTGCTCGCACGCACGCGCTACTTCGGCAACGGCGCGCGGCACTCCGGTCTGGACCCCGAAGCGCTCGACGCCGTCCCGCTCTACCGCGGCGCCGGCCGGCTGCGCAGCCCCGAGGACGGTGACGGTCTCACGATCGCCGAACGACGACGCCGCGCGGCACAGCAGGCGAGCGCAGCGCCGTCGTCCACCGCCGGAACCCACGGGAACGCGTCCGTCGGCTCCACCGCGGCCACCGCCCGTCCCGATTCCGAGGAGACCCAGCGATGAGCAACCGACTCGCGCGTTTCGGCAATGACCTGCACAGCGGGCGCAAGTCCTACCCCTTCGTCCAGAAGCGGGGACCGTGGCTCGCCGTGAGCCTGGCCCTCGTGGTGATCTCCGTGCTGATCCCCGTGATCAAGGGCGGGTTCAACCTGGGGATCGACTTCACGGGCGGCTCCGAGTTCACGGTCTCGGACGTGTCCACCACGGACGTCTCCCTGGGCGAGCGGGCGGTCGCCGAGACCCCCGGTGCCCACGAGGCGACCGTGACGAACATCGCCCCGGGCACCGTGCGGGTGCAGACCCAGCAGCTCGACGACGACCAGACCCTGACCCTGAAGAACAAGTTGCAGGACGCCTACGGCGTGGGCGAGGACCAGGTGACCTCCAACTTCGTGGGACCCACGTGGGGCCAGGGTGTCACCCGACAGGCCCTGTGGGGGCTCGTGATCTTCGTGGTGCTCGCGCTCGCACTCATGGCGCTGTACTTCCGCACGTGGAAGATGTCCGTGGCCGCGATCGCGGCCATGCTCTTCACGATCGTCATCACCGCGGGTGTGTACTCCCTGGTGGGCTTCGAGATCACCCCCTCCGCGGTGATCGGCTTCCTCACGGTGCTGTCCTACTCGCTCTACGACTCCGTGGTGGTCTTCGACAAGGTGCGTGAGAACACCGCGGGGCTCGTGGGCGGCAGCGCCCCGGAGGAACGCAGGAAACGCACGTTCGGGGAACAGGTCAACCTGGCCGTGAACCAGACCCTCGTGCGCTCGATCAACACGTCCGTGGTGGGCATCCTCCCCGTGGGGTCCATCCTGTTCATCGGTGCGTACCTGCTCGGGGCCGGAACGTTGAAGGACCTCTCGCTGTCGCTGTTCGTGGGCATCATCGTGGGCACTCTCGCCACGCTGTTCGTGGCCGCGCCCCTGTACTCGTGGTTGCGCGACCGCGAAGCCGGCGTGCGGGAGCAGACCCGCCGGGTGCTCGAGCACCGCACGGGCGAGGCCCCTCCGGTGAGCGCGGATCCCGTCGAGGTCTGACGCGACACCTCGCACTCGTGGCCGGTCGCGCATGGCGTGACCGGCCACGAGCGCTGTGACCGAACGGTGCGGGCGGCGACGTCGCTCAGGACCCCGTCCGCGGCACGTGAGCACTGCGTCCGCGGCACGTCCGTACCGTGTCCGCGGCACATCCGCACCGTTGTCCGCGGCGTGTCGGCGCGGGCTTAGACTGGGACATCAGCCCGCGGGGGCTCATGTCCGGCCTCCCGCGGTCGCGGCGACGATGAGGAGGCCCCGGATCATGTCCAGCCAGTCCGAGAACGGTGGTGCCCAGGCACCCGTGGGCTCCGCGGTCACGTCCTCCGACGCGCCCTCCGCTCAAGAGGCGTCCCGTCCCAATGCCGCCCCGCCCGCTCGCCCGAGTGTCGCGCACGGTGACTTCGGGGGCACCCATTTCGTCCTACCCGCCTCTCGGCCCGTGTTCGGGCGGGCGGTCTTCCCGGGGCGCAGTGAACGCACCCGCTCGACCCTCTCGGTGCTCAGCGGTGAATCGGTCCCGAGCTCGCCCATCCTGGTGCCCCTGCTGCGCACGGTGCAGAACACGCATCCCGAGGAGGACCTCTCGGTCCTGGAGCGGGCCTTCACGGTCGCGGACACCCACCACGAGGGACAAAAGCGCAAGTCCGGGGACCCGTACATCACCCACCCGGTGGCCGTGACCACGATCCTCGCGGAACTCGGGATGACCGGTGCCACGCTCGTGGCCGGTCTACTGCACGACACCGTGGAGGACACGTCCTACACTCTCCAGCAGGTGCGCGAGGAGTTCGGCGAGGAGGTCGCCGCGCTCGTGGACGGCGTGACCAAGCTGGACAAGATCCAGTACGGGGAGAACGCGCAGGCGGAGACCGTTCGCAAGATGATCGTGGCCATGGCCAAGGACATCCGCGTGTTGGTCATCAAACTCGCGGACCGTTTGCACAACGCCCGGACGTGGCGCTTCGTGTCCTCCGAGTCCTCCGGGCGCAAGGCTCGCGAGACCCTCGAGATCTTCGCGCCGCTGGCCCACCGACTGGGCATGAACACGATCAAGTGGGAGCTCGAGGACCTGTCCTTCGCGGCCCTGCACCCCAAGGTCTACGAGGAGATCGTGCGCATGGTGGGGGAACGCACCCCCGAGCGCGAGCGTCACCTCGCGGAGATCCGCGGTCAGATCGCCGAGGCGCTGGACGCCTCCGGCATCGAGGCCACCATCACGGGCCGGCCGAAGCACTACTACTCGATCTACCAGAAGATGATCGTGCGGGGTAAGGACTTCGACGAGATCCACGATCTGCAGGCCGCGCGCGTGCTCGTGAACTCCGTGCGCGAATGCTACGCGGCGTTGGGCGTGCTGCATGCCAAGTGGCGGCCGCTGCCCGGGCGGTTCAAGGACTACATCGCCATGCCGAAGTTCAATATGTACCAGTCCTTGCACACCACGGTGATCGGGCCCGCGGGGCGTCCCGTGGAGATCCAGATCCGCACCCACGAGATGCACCGCCGCGCCGAGTACGGCGTGGCCGCGCACTGGAAGTACAAGGACAAGGTCAACCAGGCGAACTCCGCGACCCCCAAGGCCAAGGAGGGTGAGCTGAACTGGCTCAGCTCCCTGGTGTCGTGGCAGGAGGAAGCCAAGGACTCCTCGGACTTCCTGGACTCGCTGCGCTATCAGATCAACACCGCCGAGGTGTACGTGTTCACGCCCAAGGGCGAGGTCATGGCCCTGCCCACGGGGTCCACGCCGGTGGACTTCGCGTACGCGGTGCACACCGAGGTGGGCAACCGCACGATCGGCGCGCGCGTCAACGGCAAGCTCGCCCCGCTGTCCTCCCGGCTGCAGCACGGGGACCGCGTGGAGATCCTCACGTCCAAGTCGGAACAGGCCGCTCCGTCCCAGGACTGGCTCAAGTTCGTGGGCTCCCCGCGGGCGCGCACCAAGATCCGGCAGTGGTTCTCCAAGGAACGCCGCGAGGAAGCGATCGAGCGGGGCAAGGACCAGCTCACCCGGGCGCTGCGCAAACACCACCTCCCGTTGCAGCGCACGGTCACGAGCGAAGCGCTGCTCGCGGTGGCCCAGGACTTCAACCGCGGCGACGTGGCGGCGCTCTACGAAGCCATCGGTTCGAACGCCGTGGGCGCCCACCAGGTCGTCGACAAGTTGTTGCAACACCTGGGCGGGGCCGAGGGCACCGAGGAGGACCTCGCCGAGACCACGCGGGTGACCCACCCCGTGCGCCCCGGCGTCTTGGACGCGGGTGTGCTCGTGCAGGGGGCCTCGGACGTCTACGTCAAGATCGCCCGGTGCTGCACCCCGGTGCCCCCGGACGAGATCGTGGGTTTCGTCACGCGCGGGTCCGGGATCTCAGTGCACCGCAAGGACTGCGCCAACATGCGTGTCATCCCGGAGGACGACGACCGGATCAAGGACGTCTCGTGGGCGCCCACCCAGTCCTCCCTGTTCCTCGTGGAGATCCAGGTGGAGGCCCTCGACCGCAAGTCCCTGCTCTACGACGTGACCAAGGCGCTGTCGGAGAGCCACGTGAACATCCTCTCGGCCCAGGTGCACACCTCGCGGTCCCGGTTGGCGATCTCCCGGTTCTCGTTCGAGATGGGGGACACCCGCTACCTGGACCACGTGCTCAACCAGGTGCGCCGGATCGACGGCGTCTACGACGTCTACCGCACCTCGGGACACCGCCCGGTCAACTCCTGACGGGTCCGCCCGCGCGTCCGGCCTCGAGCGCCCGTGCGAGCTTGCGGACGCGGGCGATCGCGACCCGGCGCCCCGGCAGCTTTGCCAGGGCCTCGAGTTCGGCGAGCAGATGCTGCGGTGAGCAGTGCAGGCGCGGTGCGCTCAGTAGGGCGAGCAGAGCGGCGTCGCCGGCCGGGCCGGTGACGTGTATCGCGAGGTCCACGGCGGTGCGCAGGGGAGTGGTCAGTGTGATGCCGTGGTGGACCACGAGGTCCCGCGGCGCGAACCCCGTCTGGTGGATCACGAGGCCCGGCGGCACCGTGGTGGTTGTGCGCGCGGACTTGTCCACGAGGATCGTCACGGGCGAGGGCTCGGGTGCGCAGCGGTAGAACCACGCGGCTCCGAGCCGCCCCAGCACACCCCGCCGTTGCAGGTGCCCGGGCACGACCCTGCTCACCACCGTGGCTCTTAACTGGAGCGTGGGGGCGGTGGTCGCAGGTACGTAGGCGTCGAGCAGTTCGCGGCGCAACAAACCGTCCTCGGTCATCGCGCTCAGTTCGGCGCGGCTGAACGGGTGGCCCGGGAGCAGGACGAGGGGCGCGGTGGTGCCGCGAGCGGTGAGCACGGAGGTCATGGACCCATCCCACCCCACGGCGAACCGGAAGGGCAGGGCAGCGCACCGATTGTGGAGAACGCCCGTGGACCGAGACCTGCGGCGCGCTCCCACGCCACGGTGCGCGGGCCGGTGCCGTACGCATCGCGCGCCGAGGCGAGGAGCGCCCCCACCCTTAGGAACCAGTGGAACGCCCCCGCCCCGGCAAACCGGGGACGGGGGCGTTCCTGCAGTCAGCGGCAGAAAATCAGCGCAGTTCGGACGCCGAGGCCTGCAGCGTGGCGAGCCACTGCTCGCTCGTGGCCAGGTCCTTCTCGAGTGACGCGGCCTTCTTGGTGTTGCCACCCGCACGGGCGGCCTCGAGGGCAGCGCGCTGATCGGCGATCTTGTTCTCCAGCTGGGACAGCATGGAGTTGGAGCGCGCCTTGGTCTCGGGGTCGGTGCGCCGCCAGCGGTCGTCCTCGGCCTTCTTCACGGCGTCCTCCACGGCGCGCAGTTCGTTCTCCACGCGGCGCATGTGGGCGCGCGGGACCTTACCGGCCTCCTCCCAGCGCTGCTGGACGGACGCGAGCTGCTTCTTGGCGGCGTCGAGGTCCTTGACGGGCAGGATCTGCTTGGCCTCGGCGAGCAGCTGCTCCTTGACCGTGAGGTTGCCCGCGTATTCCTGGTCGATCCGCTCGTTCGCGGCGGTGCGCGCGGAGAAGAACGCGTCCTGGGCGGCGCGGAACCGGGCCCACAAGGCGTCGTCCTCCTTGCGGGACGCGCGCGGGGCCTCCTTCCACCGGTCCATGAGCTCTCGGTACTTCCCGGCGGTCTCACCCCACTCGGTGGACGAGGACAACGCCTCGGCCTCCTTGATCAGGCCCTCCTTGACGCGCTTGGCCTTGGCGTTGGTCTCGTCCAGGGACGAGAAGAAGGCCTTACGGTGCCGGTCGAACGTGGTGCGGGCCTTGCGGAAGCGCTTCCACAGGGCGTCCTCGTCCGATTTGGACAGGCGTCCGCCAGAGCGCTGGTGGTCCTGCCACTGCGAGAACAGCTCCGCCATGCGCGCGGACGAGTGCTTCCACTGCGTCTTGGCGGGATCCTGCGCGGCGACCTCCTCGGCGGCCTCCACGATCGCGGTGCGGTGCGCGAGCTGCTGCGCCTTGGCGGCCTTGGTCTCCTCGCGTTCGCGGTTCAGAGCCACCTTGATCGCGTCCTCGAGGGTATCCAGGCGCGTGGAGAGATCCGTGAGATCGCCCACCATGGTGTGCGCGTCCACCTGCTCGCGCACGTGGTCCACGGTCTTGCGCATGTCACCGGCGGGTGCCTTGGCGGCGATGCGCTGTTCAAGCAGTGCGACCTGCGCCTCGGCGTCGTCGAACTTGCGCGCGAAGTACGCGAGCGCCTCGTCCGGTGTGGCGTCCGGGAACTCCTCGGTAGTGGGTCTCGGGCGGTCCGGGGCTCGGCCTGTGCGCCGTGGAAGCCCCGGGCGGCGAGGCGGCGTCGTACGAGCAACCCCCGGAACCGGGGCATGCGCGAGCGCGGACGGTGTCAGATGTGTATAAGAGGCAGCGACGGCGCCGCGGGCCTGGGCGCGGACGCCGCGGGGGTGGCCGGTCCCGGGACGGGACGGCGGTCGTCGGATTCAGGACGTTCTGTCACCGCTACAACTCTTTCTGCACGACCCCGCCGGCGCTGCCCGCAGCTGCGGGCGTCGCGGTGGGGTTTCCCATGGTGGACACCGGCCATCCTATCGAGCCGCGCGGCTTAGACTGGCAGCTGACACCGTCCGCGCTCGCGCATGCCCCGGTTCCGGGGGTTGCTCGTACGACGACGCCTCGCCGCCCGGGGCTTCCACGGCGCACAGGCCGAGCCCCGGACCGCCCGAGACCCACTACCGAGGAGTTCCCACCCATGGCCCGCACCACGTCTCTGTCCGGTTTCCCCGAATGGCTCCCGGAGGAACGGATCGTGGAGCAACACGTGCTGGACTCCTTGCGCAGGACCTTCGAACTCCACGGCTTTTCCTCGATCGAGACGCGCGCGGTGGAGACCGTGGAGCAGTTGCTGCGCAAGGGTGAGATCGACAAGGAGGTCTACGGGGTCTCCCGGCTGCAACAGGACGAGGACTCCTCCCGCGAGGACGCGCTGGCGCTGCACTTCGACCTGACCGTGCCGTTCGCCCGCTACGTCGTGGAGAACAGTGGCTACCTCACGTTCCCATTCCGCCGCTACCAGATCCAGAAGGTGTGGCGCGGCGAGCGCCCCCAGGAGGGCCGGGCGCGCGAGTTCACCCAGGCGGACATCGATGTGGTGGGGGACGGCACGCTCGCGTTCCGCTACGACGTGGAGCTCGCGCTCGTGATGATCGAGGCGCTGTCCGAGCTGCCCATCCCGCCGTTCGTACTGCGGGTCAACAACCGCAAGCTCGCCGAGGGTTTCTACCGCGGTGTGGGTCTCAATGACGCCCCCGCGGTGCTGCGTGAGATCGACAAACTCGAAAAGATCGGTGCCGAGCAGGTCTCCCGGAATCTCCAGGACACGGTGGGTGCCACGCCCGAGCAGGCGGAGGCCGCGCTGTCCCTCGCGGCGATCCGCACCGAGGACACGTCCTTCGTGGAGCGCGTGCGGGAACTCGGTGTGAGCAACAACCTGCTGGACGAAGGCCTGAACGAACTCGCCGAGGTCGTGGGGGAGGCCTCCCGCCGCGCCCCCGGCAAGGTCGTGGCAGACCTGTCCATCGCCCGCGGTCTGGACTACTACACAGGCACCGTGTACGAGACGGTCCTCGTGGGTCACGAACAGCTCGGTTCCGTGTGCTCGGGTGGTCGCTACGAGTCCCTCGCGTCCTCCGGGAAGAAGACTTACCCCGGTGTGGGCCTGTCGATCGGTGTGACCCGGTTGGTCACCCGGATCCTGTCCCGCTCCATGGCCCAGGCCTCCCGTTCGGTGCCCTCCGCGGTCCTCGTGGCCCTGAACGACGACGCATCGTGGTCCGCCGCGCAGGACGTCGCCGGGCAGTTGCGCGCTCGCGGGATTGCGACCGAGGTAGCCGCCACGGCTCAGAAGTTCGGCAAGCAGATCCGCTACGCCGAGCGCCGCGGCATCCCGTTCGTGTGGTTCTCCTCGGTGGCCGAGGACGGGAGCCCGACCCACGAGGTCAAGGACATCCGCTCGGGCGAGCAGGTGGCCGCGGACCCCGCATCGTGGCAGCCGCCCGCCGAGGACCTGCACGCCACGGTGCTGCGCGCGGCCACCACGAACGACTGACGCCGGCTCTGTCCTCCGAGAGGCGTGCCCGCGCGCGACGGCCGTGCGCTCGCGGCGTCGGCTTGTAGACTCGCGGGGACGGGAGCACGCCCTGCTCCGGGGCGCCCGATCCGGTGCGGCTCCGCGGGCACTCGGTGCGACGCGCTCCGCCGGCCCGCGATCCCGACCATCCCATTGATTGAAAAGGTGAATGCACTTGTTGCGAACGCATGAACTCGGCACGTTGACCGTCGAGAACATTGGACAGACCGTCACGCTGGCGGGCTGGGTCGGCCGGCGCCGCGACCACGGCGGCGTGGCGTTCGTGGACCTGCGTGACGCCTCCGGCGTGGCGCAGGTCGTGGTGCGTGACGAGGAGCAGTTCCACCAGCTGCGCAACGAGTACGTCCTGCAGGTCACGGGCACCGTGGAGCGCCGCCCCGAGGGCAACGAGAACCCCAACCTGCCCTCCGGTGAGGTCGAGGTCATGGTGGATGAGCTCACCGTGCTCAACACCGCGGCCCCCCTGCCGTTCCAGATCGACGAGCACGTGGAGGTGGGCGAGGAAGCCCGCCTGAAGTACCGCTACCTGGACCTGCGCCGCCCGGAGCCCGCCCGCATCATGCGGCTGCGTTCCGAGGTCAACCGGGTGGCCCGGACCCTGCTGCACGAGCAGGGCTTCACCGAGGTGGAGACCCCCACCCTCACCCGTTCCACTCCCGAGGGTGCGCGTGACTTCGTGGTGCCGGCACGGCTGTCCCCGGGCTCCTGGTATGCGCTGCCGCAGTCCCCGCAGCTGTTCAAACAGCTGCTGCAGGTGGGCGGGATCGAGAAGTACTTCCAGATCGCCCGCTGCTACCGGGACGAGGACTTCCGCGCGGACCGCCAGCCCGAGTTCACCCAGCTGGACGTTGAGGCCTCCTTCGTGGAGGAGGACGATGTCATCGCCCTGGGCGAGCAGATCGTGAAGTCCCTGTGGGCTCTGATCGGCGTGGACGTCTCGACCCCCATCCCGCGCATGACCTACGCCCAGGCCATGGCCGACTACGGCTCCGATAAGCCGGACCTACGCTTCGACCTGAAGCTCACGGAGCTCACCGAGTACTTCAAGGACACCCCGTTCCGCGTGTTCCAGGCCCCGTACGTGGGTGCCGTGGTCATGCCAGGCGGTGCATCCCAGCCCCGCCGCCAGCTCGACGCGTGGCAGGAGTGGGCCAAGCAGCGCGGCGCCAAGGGCCTCGCCTACGTGCTGTTCAAGGAGGACGGCGAGATCGCCGGGCCGGTGGCCAAGAACATCTCGGAGGAGGAGAAGGCCGGACTCGCGGAGGCCGTGGGCGCGAAGCCCGGCGACTGCGTGTTCTTCGCCGCGGGCGGGGCCAAGACCTCCCGCGCGCTGCTCGGTGCCGCGCGCGTGGAGATCGGCCACCGCGTGGGCCTGATCAACGAGAATGACTGGGCCTTCGTGTGGATCATGGACGCGCCGCTGTTCGAGCCCGCGTCCGAGGCGGTCGAGTCCGGCGACGTTGCCGTAGGCTCCGGTGCGTGGACAGCCGTGCACCACGCGTTCACGTCCCCCAAGCCCGAGTTCGTGGACACCTTCGACACGGACCCCGGCTCCGCGCTGGCCTACGCGTACGACATCGTGTGCAACGGCAACGAGATCGGCGGCGGTTCCATCCGCATCCACCGCCGGGACGTGCAGGACCGTGTGTTCCGCGTGATGGGGCTCAGCGAGGAGGACGCCCGGGAGAAGTTCGGCTTCCTGCTGGACGCCTTCCAGTTCGGCGCGCCCCCGCACGGCGGCATCGCCTTCGGCTGGGACCGCGTGGTCGCGCTGCTCGCGGGCACCGAGTCCATCCGGGACGTCATCGCGTTCCCCAAGACCGGCAACGGCTACGACCCCCTGACCGCCGCGCCTGCGCCCATCACGGCGCAGCAGCGCAAGGAAGCCGGCGTGGACGCCAAGCCCGAGCCCAAGAAGGCCGAGGCGCCGCGCGAGGCAGCCTCCGCCGACAAGGGCGGCGACGCGAAGTAACGCCATCGACACGTGACACCGTCGCTACGCGCTGCGGGGCCGCCGATCCGGGATGTCCCCCCGAGGTTGGTGGCCCCGCAGCCTTCGTGCGCGGTCCGGTTGCGTGACCCGCCGCGCTCGCGGGACGACCGGTTCCACTCCCGGGGCGACCCGTTTCCCCATGGGACGGGCCGTGTCATCCTGGGACGGTGCCGGGGTGCGAGTGTGATGGACTGGCGTCATGAGAATCGTGCTACAGGTGGCGTCGCGGGCCAGTGTCACCGTGGGGGAACGGGGCACGGGCGAGATCACCGGCCCCGGGCTCGTCGCACTCGTGGGGGTCACCCACTCGGACACCCCGGAGATCGCCGCGCAGCTCGCGGCCAAGATCGCCGGGCTGCGCATCCTGCCGGGAGAGACCTCGTGCGAGGACCGCTCGGCCCCGGTGCTCGTGGTCAGCCAGTTCACGCTGTACGGGGACGTGCGGAGGGGGCGCCGACCGTCGTGGTCCCGCGCCGCCCCCGGGGACGTGAGCGAACCCCTCTTCGACGCCTTCGTGGCGGCGCTACGTGAGCGCGGTCTGCCGGTGGAAACCGGGGAGTTCGGTGCGCACATGGAGGTCTCGCTCGTCAACGACGGGCCCGTGACCCTCGTGGTGGACAGCGACGAGCTGCAGCGCCCGCGTCGCGGCTGAACCCGCGGCGGCCCGTGCGTGTCCGAGGCGGGCAGTAGGGTCGAGGCGTGAGCGATGCATTGTTCGACGTCCCGGATCCCCTGAGCGAGGACGGGTCCGGCCCATCCGCCCACGCGAGGGATCGGACCCCGTCCCGCGCGCGCTCCCGCGCACCGCTCGCCGTCCGCATGCGCCCCCGCACCCTGGACGAGGTCGTGGGCCAGAAGCACCTGTTGCGCACCGGCTCGCCCCTGCGCGGATTGACCGCGGGGCGCTCGGGACCGACCGCGGCGTCGTCGGTCATCCTGTGGGGCCCGCCGGGCACGGGCAAGACGACGATCGCGCACGTGATCGCGCGCGGCCACGACACCACCTTCGTGGAGCTGTCCGCCGTTACGGCCGGGGTCAAGGACGTGCGGCGCGTCATGGACGAGGCGCTGACCGCGCGCGACCTGCACGGGCGCACCACGGTGCTGTTCCTCGACGAGATCCACCGGTTCACCAAGGCGCAGCAGGACGCGCTGTTGCCCGGGGTCGAGAACGGGTGGGTGGTCCTCGTGGCCGCCACAACCGAGAACCCCTCGTTCTCCGTGATCGCACCGCTGCTCTCGCGCTCCCTGCTGCTGACCCTGCAACCGCTCGAGCGCCCAGACATCGGGGAGTTGCTCGACCGCGCGGTGACCGACCCGCGCGGGCTGGACGGTGCCGTCGTCCTGAGTCCGGAGGCGCGCGAGCACCTGCTGGACGTCTCCGGGGGAGACGCGCGCAAGGCGCTCACGTCCCTCGAGGCGGCTGCGGCGGTCGCGCTCTCCCACGCGGCGGCGTTGGACGACGACGCCGATGGCGCCGCGCGTTCCGGGGCGGAGGGCCCGGGCACGGAGGGTTCGGGAGCCGAGGTATCGGACGACGGCGCGGCCGAGCCCGGGGCAGCGGGCGAAACCCCCGATGCATCGGTCGTGACCGTGACGCTGGAGCACGCGCAGGAGGCCGTCAACCGCGCGGCGGTGCGCTACGACAAGCAGGGCGATCAGCACTACGACGTCGTGAGCGCGTTTATCAAATCGATCCGCGGCTCGGACGTGGACGCCGCGATGCATTACCTGGCCCGGATGATCGAGGCCGGGGAGGACCCGCGGTTCATCGCGCGCCGGTTGATCATCAGCGCGTCGGAGGACATCGGTCTCGCTGATCCCGCGGCGCTGCAGACCGCGGTCGCGGCCGCCCAGGCCGTGCAGTTGATCGGGATGCCCGAGGGGCGGATCCCGCTCGCCGAGGCCGTCGCACATCTGGCCACCGCGCCCAAGTCGAACGCCGCGTACCTGGCCATCAACGAGGCCATCGCGGACGTCCGCGCCGGACGTGCTGGGCCCGTGCCCCCGCACCTGCGGGACTCGCACTACCCGGGCGCGAACGAGCTCGGCCACGGCGCGGGTTATGTCTACGCCCACGACACGCCCAACGCGGTGGCCACCCAGCAGTACCCGCCGGACGAGCTCGTGGGGAAGGACTACTACCGGCCCACAGGGTACGGCCACGAACGGGACCTGGCGCAGCGCGTGATCCGGTTGCGCGACATCGTGCGCGGCGACACCCGGCCGTAGGGCGCGGTTACGACGATGCGTGGTCAGGGCCGTGCTCCCGCGCCGTCCACGTGGTCCAGCACATCCTTGGCGGTCAGGTCGTCGATCACCAGGTCCGTCACCGCCCCCGACCGCAGCGCGCCCACGATGCCGCGCACCTTGTGCCGCCCGGACACCACGCACACACGGCGGGGAATCCTGGCGAGATCCGCGGGGGTGGGTCCGGAGGCCCGCCGGTTCAGCTCGATGTCCGAGTAACTGCCGTCCTCGCGGATGAAGACGGTGCAGATGTCCCCGACGACGCGGTGCGCGCTCAGACTGCGCAGCTCGGACGAGCTGAGGTGACCCTCCGTGTAGACCTGGGACAGCACCGGGCCGTGGAAGGCCCCCACGCTGAACACCGCCAGGTCAACACTCGCCCGGGCCGCGAGGATGCGGCGGACCGAGGATTCCTGCCAGAGCAGCGTCCGGGTCTGTTCCCAGTCGAAGAAAGCGGGGGTCGGGAACGGGTACAGCTCGGCGCTGAAGGCCTGCGCCAACGTCGAGAGCAGTGGGGCGGACGTATCCGTGCCGGCCGTCCGCGGCCCGGCGGCCCCGTTGAGCTGCACCACCGAGACGTCCTGGGTGTTGGTGTGGCGCACGTGAGAGGCGATCGCGGAGGTCGTGGTGCCCCACGCGACCCCCAGGGACGTCCCGTCCTGGACCCACGACGCGAGTAGTTGTGCGGTGTAGCGCGAGACCGCGTCGAGTCGTTGGCCGCTATGCGACGCCCGCTGGGTCCCCGCGATGTGCGCCGTGACCCGGAACGTGTCGTGGATGCGACGGGACAGCCGGTCCGTGGGTGTGTCGGGTGGGCGCAGGGTGATCGTCACGATGCCCCTGGCTTTCGCATCCGCCAGCATGCGCGAGACCGTGGACCGTGAGACCCCCAGCCGCTCGGCCACGGCACCCATGGTCATGTCCTGCACGAAGTACAGTTCCGCGGCTTGGTAGAGCAGTGAATCGTCGTGCATCGCCCCTCACCTCCCGTGCACACATGTGCAAATAGGTTGAGCATACGTGCATCGGCGCGACATGGTAGTGCGCACGGCTACGAAATGGGATGTACGTCACATCCCAGTGCGTAGCGTGGTCCGCAAGAACTGCGGGCCACACCGCATCCACACCGACAGTGAGTGAGGAAGATACTGTGACTGCCACCCAATTGAATTCCGAGACCCGTCAGGCCGCGCTCCGTGAAATGAGCGAAGGGGCCGAGTTGGACGTCCTGGTGATCGGCGGTGGCATCACGGGTGCCGGCATCGCGCTGGACGCGGCCACGCGAGGGCTGCGCACGGGCATCGTGGAGGCCCAGGACTGGGCGGGAGGGACGTCCCGCTGGTCGTCCAAGCTGGTCCACGGTGGCCTGCGCTACCTGCAACAGTTCGACTTCAAGCTCGTCACGGAGGCGCTGCATGAACGGGAGCGCCTGCTGTACACGCTGGCTCCCCACCTGGTGAAGCCCGTCCCCTTCCTCTACCCGATCCTGCACCGGTTCTGGGAGCGCCCGTACGTGACGGCGGGCGTCGGTCTCTACGACACCCTGGCCCACGTGGGCTCCAAGGTCGCGTCCATGCCCTTCCACCGTCAGCTTTCGCAGCGCGGCGTGAAGGAGGCGTTCCCCAGCATCAAGCCGGGCGTCATGGTGGGCGCCGTCAAGTACTGGGACGGTCGCGTGGACGATGCCCGTCTGGTGCTGACGCTCATCCGCACGGCCGTGGGCTACGGCGCCCTGGCCGCGACCCGCACGCGAGTCACGGAACTCCTCAAGAACGACGACGGCGCCGTCGTGGGCGCGCGCGTCACGGACCTGGAGGCCGGCACGCAGCACGAGATCCGCGCCCGCAAGGTCATCGCGGCCACCGGTGTGTGGACCGAGGAGACCCAGGACATGGCCCACACGGACGGGGGCCTCAAGGTGCTCGCATCCAAGGGCATCCACATCGTGGTGCCCCGGGACAGGATCCGCGGTGAGGTGGGCCTGATCCTGCAGACCGAGAAATCGGTGCTGTTCGTGATCCCGTGGGAGCACTACTGGATCATCGGCACCACGGACACCCCCTACGAGCAGGACATCTCGGCCCCCGTGGCCACGGCCGCGGACATCGACTACGTACTCGAACACGCGAACGTGGTCCTGGACGAGCCCCTGACCCGGGACGACGTCATGGGCACCTACGCGGGTCTGCGGCCGTTGCTGCAGCCGGGCGTCAAGGAGGGCACGGAAACCGCGTCCACCAAGATCTCCCGCGAGCACACGGTCGCGGAGGCGACGCCGGGGCTGATCTCGATCGCCGGCGGCAAGTTGACCACCTACCGCATCATGGCCCAGGACGCCGTGGACTTCGCACTCGGCAAGGAGCGCGCCAAGAGCCTGCCCTCGGTCACCGACCGGACGCTGCTCCACGGTGCCAACGGGTACGTTCCCATGACCCGGCAGGCGGACCGGATCGGCGCACGCCACGGCTGGAGCGACGACATGGTCGACCACCTGTTGAACCGCTACGGATCGGCCATCACGGAGATCGAGGACCTCGTGGCGGAGCAGGAGGATCTGGCCCGGCCGCTCGCGGCGGCGCCCGCCTACCTGCGGGCCGAGGTGGTCCAGGCGGCGCGGCACGAGGGTGTCCTGCACGTCTCGGACGTCTTCGAGACCCGGACCCGGATGTCCTACGACCAACCCGATCACGGTCTGGCCGCGGTCGAGGAGGTCGCCGATCTGCTCGCCGCCGAACTGGGCTGGGACGACGCCCGTAAGGAGCAGGAGATCCAGGCCTACCGCGCCGTGTGCGCCGCCGAGGACGCCGCCGCGCAGACCACGGACGACGCCTCCGCGGCGGCCGCGCGCAGCGCAGCCCCCTCGCTCAACACCCTGTGACGTAGGCGGGCGTCCCATTCCCGCCGACACCGCTTCCCGGTGGCTTATGCCATGGGGAGGCGGTGTGTCCAAATCACCCAACAACGACACGATCTGCAAGGAGTCAATCCATGACCACTTTGAACGCGATGCTGCCCATGGAGGCGGCGGAAGTGGTGCCCCTGGGCACGGTGTTCTGGTCCGAAGTCCTGGGCACCGCACTGTTGACCCTTCTGGGTGTCGGTGTCGTGGCCAACCACCTCCTGGGCAAGACCAAGGGCAATGCCGGCGGCTGGTTGCTCATCAGCTTCGGGTGGGGTCTCGCCGTGTTCGCCGGCGTGTACGTCGCCTGGCAATCGGGCGCCCACCTAAACCCCGCCGTGACGGTCGGCATCTGGGCCTCCGGAGCCGATGTCTACGCGCCGGGGGTGGCCATCACCGCCGCGTCGACCGTGGTCTACCTGGCCGCCGAGTTCCTGGGTGCCTTCCTGGGTGCCGTGGTTTGCTGGATCGCGTACAAGCAGCACTACGACGAGCCGCTGGACCCGGCCGCCAAGCTGGGCACGTTCTCCACCGGACCGGAGATCCGCTCCGCGGGGTGGAACGTGCTGACCGAGGTGATCGCCACGTTCGTCCTGGTCTTCGTCATCCTCATGTTCGGCGGGACCCCCTCCGGCCTGGGCCCCCTGGCCGTGGCGCTGCTCGTGGTCGGGATCGGTGCGAGCCTCGGCGGCCCCACCGGCTACGCGATCAACCCCGCGCGTGACCTGGGCCCTCGCGTCGCCCACGCGATCCTCCCGATCCGAGGTAAGGGTGGTAGCGACTGGGGCTACGCGTGGGTCCCGATCGTGGGTCCCATCCTCGGCGCGCTGCTCGCCGGCGGTGTCTTCCAGTTGTTCCCGGGTGCGGCTTTCTGATCCCCTGAACGCATCCCCATCGATTTCCGCCCCTCGACCCAAGGAGTGAGCACCATGAGCAAATCAAACACCACCAAGACCGCCCGAGGTACCAGGACCACAGGTTCTGGTGATCCCCAGTACGTGATGGCCATCGATCAGGGCACCACGAGCACCCGCGCCATTGTCTTCGACCATTCCGGCACCATCATGGGTGTGGGCCAGTACGAGCACCAGCAGATCTTCCCTCACGCCGGGTGGGTCGAACACGATGCACAGGAGATCTGGCGCAACACCCGCCGTTGCGTCGCGGACGCGCTCGCAGAGACCGAGCTGACCAAGGACGATCTCGCCGCGGTGGGTATCACCAACCAGCGCGAGACCACTGTGGTGTGGGACAAGAACACAGGCGAACCCGTGTATAACGCGATCGTGTGGCAGGACACTCGCACGCAGGAGATCGTAGACGAACTCGCCAAGGACGGCGGGGAGGAACGCTTCCGCGAGCTCACGGGTCTGCCCCTGGCCAGCTACTTCGCCGGTCCCAAGGTCAAGTGGATCTTGGACAACGTGGAGGGCGCCCGTGAGCGCGCCGAGGCCGGGGACCTGCTCTTCGGTACGACCGACAGCTGGCTCGTGTGGAACTTGACCGGCGGCTCCGAGGACGGGGTGCACGTCACGGACGTGACGAACGCGTCCCGGACCCTGCTCATGAACATCGATACCCTCGAATGGAACGAGGAGTTGTGCGAGACCGTGGGCGTGCCCATGTCCATGCTCCCGGAGATCCGGTGCAGCAGCGAGGTCTACGGCAAGGGCCGCGCCCGCGGGTTCCTCAAGCAGGTCCCGATCGCTGGCATCCTGGGTGACCAGCAGGCGGCCATGTTCGGCCAGACGTGTTTCGAACCCGGCATGGGCAAGAACACCTACGGCACCGGCAGTTTCCTGCTCATGAACGTGGGGGAGACCCCGGTGCGTTCCGAGCACGGATTGATCACCACCGTGTGCTACCAGATCGAGGGCGAGAAGCCGGTCTACGCGCTGGAGGGTTCCATCGCGGTCACGGGTTCGCTCGTGCAGTGGGTGCGGGACAACCTGGGGCTGATCCAGGACGCCAAGGAGATCGAGCCGCTCGCGCGCGCGGTCGAGGACAACGGCGGGGCGTACTTCGTCCCCGCGTTCTCGGGTCTGTTCGCACCGCACTGGCGTCCGGACGCCCGCGGCGCCCTGGTGGGGCTCACGCGTTACGTGCGCAAGGAGCACATCGCCCGTGCCGTGCTCGAGGCCACCGCGTACCAGTCCCGTGAGGTGGTCGAGGCCATGAACAAGGACTCCAAGCAGGACCTCACGGAGCTGCGCGTGGACGGTGGCATGACGGCCAACGAGCTGCTCATGCAGTTCCAGGCGGATCAGCTGGGTGTGCCCGTGATCCGGCCGAAGATCACTGAGACCACGGCCCTGGGTGCGGCGTACGCGGCCGGTCTCGCCGTGGGCTTCTGGGCGGACCTCGAGGAGATCTCCCGCAACTGGGCCGAGGAGAAGCGCTGGGACCCCCAGGGGGACCGTGAGCAGCAGGAGAAGCTGTTCCGCAACTGGGGCAAGGCCGTGACCAAGTCGCTCGACTGGGTGAACGAGGACGTGGACTGAATCGGCTATAGTGGACGGTTGGCTGGCACGTCTCGTCGGCGCACTCCCGGGACCCGTGGCACCCTCACGATCCCGCGCGTGCCCGGCGGACGCTAGGTCCGTCGGATTGCGGCTGATCCGCACCTCTCCCGTGGGAACCGATTCCCGCGCCGGAGGCCAGTACCACCCAGAACGGAACGCGGGTCCATCCCGTACGCCGTCGAACCGCATGAAAGGCAAGTTGTGTCCAACAGCTCCAACAGTGTTCGTGTGCGCCGTCAGGTGCGCAAGTCCCGTGCCCTCGGCATCCCGCTGACGCCGAAGGCCGAGAAGTACTTCGAGCGCCGCCCGTACGCTCCCGGTGAGCACGGCCGTGCCCGCCGCAAGCAGGACTCCGACTACAAGGTCCGGCTGATGGAGAAGCAGCGGCTGCGCGCGCAGTACAACATCCGCGAGAAGCAGATGCACCGCGCGTACGTCGAGGCCAAGCGTGTCGAGGGTCAGACCGGTGAGAACCTCATCGCCCTGCTCGAGACCCGTCTCGACGCCCTTGTCCTGCGTGCCGGCTTCGTCCGCACGATGGCCGCTGCCCGCCAGGCCGTGGTGCACCGCCACATCATGGTGGACGGTCAGCGCGTGGACCGCCCCTCGTACCGCGTGCGCCCGGGCCAGACGGTCCACGTGCACCCGCGTTCCGAGAAGATGGTCCCGTTCCAGATCGCCGCGACCGGCGCCAACCAGGATGTCCTCCCGGACACCCCGGCCTACCTGGACGTCACGATCGACCGTCTGCAGGCCAAGCTCACGCGCAAGCCGCAGCGTTCCGAGGTCCCCGTGACCTGCGAGGAACAGCTCGTGGTGGAGTACTACGCACGGATGGTCTGATCCTCCGTACCCTCCGTCGCCCGTGTCACGGGTGACGGGCGAACAGCCCGCGGCCCTCGGCTGCGGGCTGTTCGCGTCCCGGGGACGACGGCGCACGGGCACACCGGGCCCGGTGGCGCCGGATTCCCCGTTGCACCCGGGTTCTTGGGTAGAGTTGCGCTTCGGTCGGTCTTGCGCGCGGGTCCGACCCTGATCTCGAAGTAGGAACGGAGTTGTGGTCGCCCATGGACGGTGGGGATATCGCCGGATTGCTCGCGGCATTGGTCTTCGCGGTGCTCGTGGGGTTGCTCGCGGTGCCCATCATCAAGCTAGGTCGTGTCTTCGATGAGCTGCGCCTGAGCATCCGCTCCATCAACGACGGCACCGCCCCGCTGATCGACGAGGTCACGCGCACCGTGGCCACCACCAACACCCAGCTCGAGAAGGTGGACGGGATCACGTCCAACGTCTCGGACGCCTCCGCCAATGTCTCCGCGCTGTCCTCCCTCGTGGCCTCCACGGTGGGGCAGCCGCTGATCAAGGTCGCGTCCTTCTCCCACGGGCTGCGCCGCGCGTTCAGCCCCCAGGCCGGTGCCCAGACCCGGCCCGGCCCCCATACCGAGCCCGGTGCCGCGCCCGGTGGCGCGGCGACCGGCACGACCACCGGGTCCACGGACGCGCACGCCGCAGGCCGTGCGACCGGGCCCACGGACACCAGGAGCTGAGCATGGGTTTGTGGTCCAAACTCGCACTGCTCGCCGCGGGCGCCGTGGTGGGCGGAGCGGCCACGCGCGTGGCCTCCGACCCCGCCGCACGCGAGGCGATCGGGCGGCAGGTGCGGAGCGGCACCCAGGGTGCGGTGGCCCGCCACGGCTCCGAGGGCGCCGTCGAACGCCGCGCGAGCGGGAGCGCCGTGGAGCTCTTCCGCACCGCCGCGCGGCGGTTCCAGGACTTCGCCGCCCGGGTGCGCGCGGGGATGAACGAACGCGAGGCCGAGCTGCACGAGAAGTTCGGCGTGCGCACGCCCGTGGACCACACCGCGAACCACCCGGACGCCCCGCACCACGCCGCACCACCGCCGGATGCCCCGTGGCGGGCGGACACCGCCCACGAACCGGGCCCCGCACCGGGCGACCCCCGGGGTCGGATCATCACACACGTCCCATCGGAAGGGAATGACCGGTAATGCTCTCCCATGAGATCACACAGCGCTGGCTAAGCTACTTCGAGGGCAAGGGCCACCAGGTGGTGCCCTCGGCCTCGCTGGTGTCGCAGCAGCCCGGAGCCATGTTCACCATTGCCGGTATGGTCCCGTTCATCCCGTACTTCCTGGGCCAGGAGACGCCCCCGTACTCGCGGGCCACCTCGGTGCAGAAGTGCATCCGCACCCTCGACATCGACGAGGTCGGCAAGACCGCCCGGCACGGCACGTTCTTCCAGATGGCCGGGAACTTCTCCTTCGGTGACTACTTCAAGTCCGGCGCGATCCCCATGGCGTGGGAGCTGCTGACCTCCTCGCTCGAGGACGGCGGCTTCGGGCTGGACCCGGAGCGGTTGTGGGTCACCGTGTACGAGGGGGACCAGGAGTCCTACGACCTGTGGCACGACACCGTGGGGCTGCCCGCCGAGCGGATCCAGCGCATGGGCCGGGACGAGAACTACTGGGACACCGGCCAGCCGGGCCCCGCGGGTCCCGACTCCGAGATCTTCTACGACCGCGGCCCGCGCTACGGCCAGGACGGCGGTCCGGCCGTGGACGACGAGCGGTTCATCGAGATCTGGAACCTCGTGTTCATGCAGTACCAGCGTGGCGAGGGCAACGGCAAGGACTACGAGATCCTGGGGGACCTGCCCCAGAAGAACATCGATACCGGTCTCGGCGTGGAGCGTCTGGCCATGCTGCTGCAGGGCGTGGAGAACTTCTACGAGACGGACCAGGTCCGCCCCGTGCTCGACGCCGCCGCCGAACTGTCCGGTCGCGCCTACCGCGGCGCGGAGAAGCCGGGGGAGCAGGGCTACGAGGACGACGTCCGCATGCGCGTCGTCGCCGACCACGTGCGCTCCTCGCTCATGCTGATCGCGGACGGTGTCACGCCGGGCAACGAGGCCCGCGGGTACATCCTGCGCCGCTTGTTGCGCCGCGCGGTGCGCGCGATGCGCCTGCTCGGGGTGACGGACCCTTGCCTGCCCGTGCTGCTTCCGCGCTCTCGCGACGCGATGAAGGGCGTCTACCCCGTGGTCGCGGATGACTTCGAACGGATCTCCAAAATCGCGTACGCCGAGGAACGCGCGTTCCTCAAGACCATCGAGTCGGGCACCACCCGCCTCGAGCACGCCGTGGAGCTCGCCAAGGGCGAGAAGCGCGCCCTGAGCGGCGCGGACGCGTTCGCGCTGCACGACACGTTCGGTTTCCCCATCGACCTGACCCTGGAGATGGCCGGTGAGGCGGGCGTGGCCGTGGACGAGCGGGCCTTCCGTGAGCTCATGGCCGAGCAGCGTGAGCGGGCCCAGCAGGACGCGCGCGCCAAGAAGGGCGCCATGGCGGACCTGTCCGAACTGCGCCGCCTGTTGGACGACCACGGCAGCCGGTTCACGGGCTACACCGAGCTCGTGACCCCCACGACCGTACGCGCGATCCTCGCCGACGGCGTCCCGGTGCCCGCGGCGAGCGAGGGCGCGCGCGTGGAGGTCGTACTCGAGGCCACGCCGTTCTACGCCGAGTCCGGTGGCCAGGCCGCCGACACCGGCGTGATCGACTCCGCGGACGGGCTGCGCCTGACCGTGGAGGACGTCCAGCAACCCGTCAAGGGACTGTCCGTGCACCGGGTCACCGTGGCCGCAGGCCAGGTCGTCACGGGTGACGAGGTCACCGCGCGCGTGGACTCGCGGCGCCGTCACGACGGCGAGGCCGCCCACTCGGGCACGCACGTGATCCACGCGGCGCTGCACGACGTGTTGGGTCCCGACGCCGTCCAGCGCGGGTCGTTCAACAAGGAGGGTTACCTGCGCTTCGACTTCTCCCACGGGGAGGCCCTCACGCCGTCCCAGGTGCAGGAGATCGAACAGATCGCCAACACCGCGATCCGGGACGACTTCGAGGTCGTGACCCGCGAGATGCCGCTCGCCGAGGCCAAAAAGCTCGGGGCGATGTCCCTGTTCGGTGAGAAGTACGGGGACGAGGTGCGCGTGGTCGAGATGAACGGCCCGTGGTCACGTGAACTGTGCGGTGGCACGCACGTGGGCTCCACGTCCCAGCTCGGCTCGCTGTCCCTGGTCTCGGAGCAGTCCGTGGGCTCGGGCAACCGCCGTGTGGAGGCGCTCGTGGGGTTGAATTCGTTCAACCACCTGGCCGCCGAGCGCACCCTGGTCAACCAGCTCACGGGCATGCTCAAGGTCCAGTCCAGCGCCGAACTGCCCGAGCGCCTCGCCGCGACGCTCGAGAAGCTCAAGGAGACCGAGCGCCAGCTCGCGGGGCTGCGCCAGCAGCAGCTGCAGGCGCAGGCCGGCCAGCTCGCGCAGGACGCGCAGACCGTGGGCTCCGTGCGCGCCGTCCTGCACGACGCCGGTGAGATCGCCTCGGCGGACGCCCTGCGCACCCTCGCGCTCGACCTGCGCGCCCGTCTGGGATCCGACGCCGCCGTGGCCGCGGTGACCGGTGTCGCGAACGGGCGCCCGCTCGTCGTCGTCGCCGTCAACGACGCCGCTCGTGACGCCGGCCTGGCCGCGGGCCAGCTCGTGCGCACCGCAGCGACCGCGCTCGGTGGTGGCGGGGGAGGAAAGCCGGACGTGGCCCAGGGCGGCGGTTCCGACCCGGCCCGCATCCCCGACGCGCTGGCCGGGATCCGCGAGCAGATCCTGGCCACGGCGGGCTGATGCCGCAACCCTTCGCACGCGGTGTGCGCATGGGCGTGGACGTGGGGACGGTCAGGGTCGGTATCGCCCTGACCGACCCCGACGCCGTGCTCGCGACCCCGCACGACACCCTCGGGCGGGACAGCAACTCCCGTAAGGCCTTCGATGTGAAGATCATCACCCGGTTGTGCGAGGAACGGGACGTGGTGACCGTCTACGTGGGGCTGCCGCGCAGCCTCGACGGCGGTGAGAATGCCTCGACGCGGATGGCTCGTGATTACGCGGCCTCACTGGTTCGTCGGTTAGGCTCACGGGGGTGCACCACAGCGGTGCGCCTGGTGGACGAGCGGTTGTCCACGGTGAGCGCGCACCGGTCGCTGTCGGACTCGGGTGTGTCCCGACGTCATCACATGGACAGGGTCGATCAGGCCGCCGCGGTGACGTTCCTGCAGACGGCGGTGGACCAGGGGCGGCGGACCGGTACGGAACCGGGCGAACCCGTCCCGGACCGGGCTGCTGATTAGAGTTGACCGTGCGGGCGGTGATCCTGGCCCGCAGCACCCCACATGTGCACCATGAACGGCGGACGGAGAGAATTCGTGAGCGGAGAGAATTCGTGAGCAGAGAGCCGCGGGAGACCGGCACCGGTGACGGACAGGGCCACCGGTCCGACGGTGACGTGCTGACCTCTTCGAACGACGCGGGGGAATCCCGCCTGGCGGGGGCCTTCGAACACCACGACGTGACCCCGGAACAGCGGCAGCGCCGCAAGGTCCGTTCGCGCGCGTCCCTGGCCACGGCGATCGCGCTGTTCATCGCGGCTCTGGTCGTGGTCGTGGCCGTCCTGGGGTCCGCGTTCGGTTTGTTCGAACGCAAGGACTACCACGGTTCCGGGGACCAGGACGTCACGTTCTCCGTGGCGGACGGCAGTTCCACGGGACAGATCGCCCAGGACCTGCAGGCGCAGGACATCGTGGCCAACGCCTCCCACTTCGTCTCCACGTTCCAGCAGCGCTACCCAGAGCAGTTCATCCAGCCCGGGGAGTACCAGCTCAAGACCCGCATGAGCTCCGACGCCGCCATCGACGCCCTCATGGAACGGGGGGAGGCCACCCACTATGCGGCCATCCCCAAGACCCAGCGCAAGGGGGACACGTTCGCGGCCCTGAGCCAGGCCACCGGGATCGACAAGTCCGAGTTCGAGAAGCTCGCCACGGACAAGGCCAAGTTCGGCATCCCGGACCGCTTCCCCGACCTGGAGGGCTGGCTGCACCCGGGGGAGTACCACTTCCCGCTCGACGCCACCGCGGAGCAGATCCTGCAGGAAATGGTGGACCGCACCAAGGACACGCTGTCCAAGAACAACGTCCCCGAGGACCGCTGGTTCGAGGTGCTCACGATCGGCTCCATCGTGGAGTTCGAGGGCACGCCCCAGGTCTACCGTTCCGTGGCCGGGGCGATCGAGAACCGGATCAACAACCCGAACGGCGAGACCAGCGGCTTCATCCAGTCGGATGCCTCCGTGACCTACGGGCTCGGCAAGACCACCGTGCACCTTACTGACGAGGAGAAGCGGGACAAGTCCAATCCGTACAACACGTACGCGAACCCGGGCCTGCCCGTGGGTCCCATCGGGTCCCCGAGCGACGACGCGATCGCCGCAGCGGCGAACCCCGAGAAGAACGACTACTACTACTGGGTAACGGTGAACCTCGACACCGGTGAGACCAAGTTCTCCAAGACGTACGAGGAGCACCAGCGCTACGTGCAGGAGTACCAGCAGTGGTGCTCGGACAACCCCGGTAAGTGCTCCTGAGGGGCGCGCGATGACGCGATCCTCTGTGCGGGCCGCGGTGCTGGGGCACCCCGTGGGCCACTCTCTGTCCCCGGTGCTGCACGCGGCCGCCTACGAGGCCCTGGGGCTCACGGCGCATTACACGCGCCGGGACGTGCCCGTGGGCGAATGGGACACCTTCTGGG
>NZ_JABFAW010000001.1:98501-103529 GCF_017168375.1 Kocuria sp. KRD140 | reverse complement strand
CCTCACCGGCATGCAGAAGTACGACTTCGCCGAGGCCCGCCCCGTGCTCGAACGGGCGTCGGCCCGAGAGACGGCCACGCGCGTGGCGCTCGGTGTCGTGGCCTCCCAGGTCCTCGCGGCCCTCGGGGTGCGGCTCGTGTCCCACACGACCGCGATCGCGGAAGTGTCGGTGCCCGAGGGCGCCGCGCTGCCCGGCCCGGACGACGTCGCCGCGCTGGATGCCGACCCGCTGCGCTGCTTCGACGCCGGGACCTCCGAGGCCATGGTGGCCGCGGTGGACGAGGCGCACAAGGCGGGGGAAACCCTGGGCGGCGTCGTCGAGGTGCTCGCCGAGGGCCTGCCCCCGGGACTCGGCTCGTACGTGCACTGGGACCGACGCCTGGACGCGCGCCTGGCTGGGGCCCTGATGGGCATCCAGGCCATCAAGGGCGTGGAGGTCGGGGACGGGTTCCGCACCGCCGCGCGCCCGGGCTCCGCGGCCCACGACGAGACGCTGGCTGCCGACGGGACCGTGCACCGGGTCTCCAATCGCGCCGGCGGCATCGAGGGCGGCATGTCGATCGGTGACCTGTTGCGCGTGCGTGCCGCGATGAAGCCCATTGCCACGGTCCCGCGCTCGCTGCACACCGTGGACGTAGCCACGGGTGAACCCGCCCGCGCCCACCACCAACGCTCGGACGTGTGTGCGGTACCCGCGGCCGGCGTGGTGGCCGAGGCCATGGTCGCGCTCGTGCTCGCCCAGGCCGCCCTCGAGAAGTTCGGCGGCGACTCGATCACCGAGACGGTACGCAACAAGGACGCCTACCTCGCGAGGATCCCCGCCAACCTGCGCACGTCCCCCGAGCTCGCGGACCCCGCCGCGCTGGCCGCCCTGGACGAGGTGCGCGGGGACCTGGCGTGACGCGCCCCGCCCTGCCCGTGGTGCTGATCGGGCCCATGGCGGCGGGCAAGTCCCACGTGGCACAGCACCTCGCGGAGCACTACGGGTTGCCCCACGTGGACACCGATCGCGTGATCGAGTCCCGCTACGGACCCATCCCTCGGTTGTTCCGCGCCCGCGGGGAGGCCGAGTTCCGCCGGATCGAGGCGCAGGTCGTCGCCGAGTTGCTCGATGACCCCGACACTGCCGGGTGCGTGATCTCCCTGGGCGGGGGCGCACCCATGTCCCCGCTCGTGCAGCCGCTGCTGGCCGGGCACACGGTCGCATACCTGGAGGTGGACCTGGACACCGTCCGTCCGCGGATCAAGGGCAACACGACCCGCCCCATGCTCCAACCGGATCCCGAGGCCCGCTGGAGCCAGATCATGGCCGAGCGCCGCGAGACCTTCGAACGCCTCGCGACCATCCGGCTCGACGGCGCCGCGCCGCGCACCGTGGCGCAGATCGCCCGTGAGCTCTACCTCGCGCTGGGCGAACCGATCGCGCAGCCGCGCGGAAAGGAACACACCGCATGAGTGATCCCGTCAGCATCCCCGTCCACGGCGGTCCCGACAACCGCTACGACGTCCTCGTGGGCAACGGCCTGTTGGACCGCGTGCCCGAACTGCTGGGCGAGCGCGTCAAGAAGGTGCTCATCATCCACCCCCGCGCGCTGCGCGCCACGGGTGACGTGGTGCAGCAGAACCTCTCCGCCGTCGGGATCCAGAGCTTCGTGGCCGAGATCCCGGACGCTGAGGAGGGCAAGCGCGTGGAGGTCGCGGCGTTCTGCTGGCAGATCATGGGCCAGTCGGACTTCACGCGCACGGACGCCGTGGTCTCCGTGGGCGGCGGCGCCGTGACGGACCTCGCCGGTTTCGTGGCCGCCACGTGGTTGCGCGGGGTGCGCGTGATCCACCTGCCCACCACGCTGCTGGGCATGGTGGACGCCGCCGTGGGCGGGAAGACCGGGATCAACACCGCCGAGGGCAAGAACCTCGTGGGAGCATTCCACCCACCGGCGGCGGTCGTGTGCGATCTGGACTCGCTGCAGACCCTGCCGCAGAACGAGCTGCTCACGGGCATGGCTGAGGTGGTCAAGTGCGGGTTCATCGCGGACCCGCGCATCCTCGAGCTGATCCGGGAGAACCCGCAGGAGGTGCGGGATGCGGCGTCGCCCGTGGTGCGCGAGCTGATCGAGCGCGGGATCCGGGTCAAGGCCGAGGTCGTCTCCTCGGACCTGAAGGAATCCGGGCGGCGCGAATACCTTAACTACGGCCACACGCTGGGGCACGCGATCGAGCACAACGAGCGTTACCAGTGGCGCCACGGCGCGGCGGTGTCGGTGGGCATGGTCTTCGCGGCGGAACTCGGGCGCGCGGCCGGGTCGTTGTCCGACGACGTCGTGCACGAGCACCGCGAGATCCTCACGTCCCTGGGGCTGCCCGTGACGTATCGCGCGGACCAGTGGCCCCGGTTGCTCGAGGTCATGAAGCGGGACAAGAAGACCCGCGGCAACCTGTTGCGCTTCGTGGTGCTGGACCGGATCGCCGCACCGCGGATCATGGAGGTCCCGGACCCCGCGATCCTCTTCGCCTGCTACCAGGAGATCGCGGAGTGAGCCCGCGCGGACGGCACGACGAGCGCCGTCGTCCGCGCCCCTGAGCACTGCTCGGCTGGCACGGCGGGCGGGCGCACGCGGTAGACTGGTCCGGCTCCACGCGCCCCGCCGCCGTGCGGCGACGTTCCCGACGAGAAAGTGACACCGTGGCAACCAGCAACGACATCAAGAACGGCACCATCCTCAAGCTCGACGGCAACCTCTGGCAGACCATCGAGTTCCAGCACGTCAAGCCCGGGAAGGGTGGCGCGTTCGTGCGCACCAAGCTACGCAACGTGACCAGCGGCAAGGTGGTGGACAAGACGTTCAATGCCGGTGCCAAGATCGAGACCGCCACGGTGGATCGCAGCGAGTACCAGTACCTGTACCAGGACGGCGAGGACTACGTCTTCATGGACAACTCCACGTACGACCAGATCACGGTGCCGGCCGCCGTCGTGGGGGACGCCGCGAACTTCATGCTCGAGAACCAGAACGTGACCGTGGCCATGCACGAGGGCGCGCCCCTGTACATCGAGATGCCGCCGTCGGTCGTGCTCGAGATCACCTACACCGAGCCGGGTCTGCAGGGTGACCGCTCCACGGGCGGCACCAAGCCCGCCACGGTCGAGACCGGCTACCAGATCCAGGTCCCGCTGTTCCTCGAGCAGGGCACCAAGGTCAAGGTCGACACCCGCACCGGTGACTACCTGGGACGCGTCAACGAGTGAGCGGCGCCCGGAGCAAGGCCCGGATCCGCGCCGTCGAGATCCTGTTCGAGGCCGAACAACGTAACGAATCCGTCCGGGACGCCTTGGTGCGACGGCGGGAGAACTCCTCCTCGCCCATCAACCCGTACACGGTGGACATCCTCGAGGGCGTCCACGACCGGCGCGAGGACATCGACGAGTTCCTGGAGACCTACTCCCAGGGCTGGGAGCTGGACCGGATGCCGGCGGTGGACCGCAACGTGCTGCGCGTGGGGGCATGGGAGCTGCTGTACAACTCGGAGATCCCGGACGGCGTGGCCGTCGCGGAGGCGGTGGCCGTGGCCCGGCAGCTGTCCACGGACGATTCGCCCCGCTTCGTCAACGGGCTGCTGGGGCGGCTGCAGAAGGTCAAGCCCTCCCTGCTCGACGACTGAACCCACCCCGGTCCGTGCTCGCCACGGGCCGGGGTTTTTCGTGTGGTAGCTTCGACTACGGATCGCACCCTTTAAGTCCGTCCGGTGAGGCGGGGAAGGAGGCGGCACGTGAGCGTGCCCGAACACGCCGAGCAGTCACCGCGGAGCATGACGTCCCGCGTAATTCTCTCGACACCCGACATCGACCGGGCCCTGTCCCGGATCGCCCACGAGATCCTCGAGTCCAACAAGGGCTCCCGGGGTCTCGTGCTGCTGGGGATCGCCCGTCGCGGCTACCCCTTGGCCCAGCGGTTGGCCGCCAAGCTCGAGCAGATCGACCCCGACTTCCACGCGCAACAGAGCACGGGTCAGCTCGACATCACGATGTACCGCGACGACCTGCGGCGTCATCCCGCGCGCACCCCGCAACCCACGGTGATCCCGGACTCCGGGATTGACGGGCGCACCCTGGTGCTCGTGGACGACGTCCTGTTCTCGGGGCGCACGATCCGCGCGGCCCTGGACGCCCTCGTGGACGTGGGACGCCCCAACGCGGTGCGCCTGGCGGTGCTCGTGGACCGCGGCCACCGCGAGCTGCCCATCCGCGCGGATCACGTGGGCAAGAACCTGCCCACGTCCTCCCACGAGAAGGTCCGCGTGCTGCTGCGCGAGTCCGATCCCCAGCCGCGCGCGAGGGGTCACGAGGACTGCGTGATCATCGACTCGCCGGTGGTCTCCGACGATGACGTCGCCCGCGCCCCCGGTACCGCCGGGAAGGGGCCGCGCGTATGAAGCACCTGCTGACGACCAACGAGCTGAGCTACCCCGAAGCGGTGCGGATCCTGGACACCGCGGACCAGATGGCCGCCGTGTCCTCGCGCTCGGTCAAGAAACTGCCCGCCCTGCGTGGGCGCACCGTGGTCAACCTGTTCTTCGAGGACTCCACGCGCACGCGGATCTCGTTCGAGACCGCGGCCAAACGGCTCAGCGCGGACGTGATCAACTTCTCCGCCAAGGGCTCCTCGGTGTCCAAGGGCGAGTCGCTCAAGGACACCGCACAGACGCTCATGGCCATGAGCGCGGACGCCGTGGTGATCCGCCACGCGTCCTCCGGCGCCCCGCAGCAGCTCGCGGACTCCGGGTGGATCGACGCCGCGGTGATCAACGCCGGGGACGGCAAGCACGCGCACCCCACCCAGGCCCTGCTCGACGCCATGACCCTGCGCCGCGTGCGTTCGCGGGCCACGGGCATGGCGAGCACCGGGATGGACCTCGAGGGGATGCACGTGGTGATCGTGGGGGACGTGCTGCACTCCCGCGTGGCCCGCTCCAACGTGTGGTTGCTCACGACCCTGGGCGCACGCGTCACGCTCGTGGCCCCGCCCACCC
>NZ_JABFAW010000001.1:70522-98401 GCF_017168375.1 Kocuria sp. KRD140 | reverse complement strand
CCGCCCACCCTGGTCCCCGTGGCCATGGACGACTGGCCGTGCGAGGTCGGCTACGACCTGGACGCCGTGCTGGCCGAGGCCCCGGACGCCGTGATGATGCTGCGGTTGCAGCGTGAGCGCATGAACGCCGCGTTCTTCCCGAGCGAGGCCGAGTACACGCGCGGCTGGGGGCTCACGTCCCAGCGCGTGCAGCGCCTCGAGCACATGGGTGCGCCCACGGTGTTCATGCACCCCGGGCCCATGAACCGCGGCCTGGAAATCTCCTCAGAGGCCGCCGACTCCCCGCGCTCCACCGTGTTGGAGCAGGTGGCCAACGGTGTGGCCGTGCGGATGGCCGTGTTGTTCCTATTGCTCTCCGGCGACGAGAGCTCCCCGTACCCGAGCGAGAACTGAGGTGGCCCGCATGAGCTCCTACCTGATCAGCAACGCCCGCCCCGAGGGCGGTGAGCCCGCGGACCTGTTGCTCACGGACGGGGTGATCGCCGCCGTGGGGCCCGTGGGCACCCTGGACGTGCCCGAGGGCACGGACGTGATCGACGCCGCCGGCGCCGTGGCCCTTCCGGGTCTCGTGGACATGCACACCCACCTGCGCGAACCGGGTCACGAGGACGCCGAGACCGTGGAGACCGGAACGCGTGCGGCGGCCCGCGGCGGGTTCACCGCGGTGTTCGCGATGGCCAACTCCCACCCCGTGGCGGACACCGCCGGCGTGGTCGAGCAGGTGTGGCAGCTGGGCCGCGACGCGGGGTGGTGCGACGTCCACCCGGTGGGCGCGGTCACGGTGGGGCTCGGGGGCACGCAGCTGTCCGAGATCCGCGCGATGGCCGAGTCCCGCGCGGGTGTACGGATGTTCTCCGACGACGGCAAGTGCGTCCACGACCCCGTTCTGATGCGCCGGGCCCTCGAGTACGTCAAGTCCTTCGGGGGGATCATCGCCCAGCACGCCCAGGAACCGCGCCTGACCGAGGGCGCCCAGATGAACGAGGGCGCGGTCTCCGCTGACCTCGGTCTCACGGGCTGGCCCGCGGTGGCCGAGGAGGCGATCATCGCCCGGGACGTGCTGCTGACCCAGCACGTGGACTCCCGCCTGCACATCTGCCACCTCTCCACCAAGGGGTCCGTGGACATCGTGCGCTGGGCCAAGGAGCGCGGCGTGGCCGTGACCGCGGAGGTCACCCCGCACCACCTGTTGCTCACCGACGAACTCGTGCGCACCTTCGACCCCGTCTACAAGGTCAACCCGCCGCTGCGCACGGACGACGACGTCCAGGCCCTGCGCCGTGCCGTGGCCGAGGGCACGATCGACGTGATCGGCACGGACCACGCCCCGCACACCGCGGAGGACAAGGAATGCGAGTGGAGCTGCGCGGCCCACGGCATGACGGGTCTGGAGACCGCCCTTGCGGTGGTCCAGTCGACCATCGTGGACACCGGGTTGATCGGGTGGGAGCGCGTGGCGCAGATCATGTCCCGCACCCCCGCCCGGATCCTGGGCCTGACCGACCAGGGCCAGGAACTGGCCCCCGGGGCCACCGCGAACATCGTGCTGTGGGACCCCAGCGGGCAGACCCCCGTGGATCCCACGATCCACGCGTCCAAGGGCCGCAATAGTCCGTACCGGGGGATGACCCTGCCCGGCGGTGTGCGCGCCACGTTCTACCGCGGTCACCCCGTGGTGCGTGACGGCGAACCCGCCACGCCGCTGACCCGCTGACCACCCCCACGAAAGGCCGCCCATGTCGGACAAGCTCGTCCCCACCCTGTTGACCATCCTGATCGTCGTGGTGCTCTTCGCCCTGATCCGGTGGGGTTGGCGGGGTCGGGTGCGACGCCAGGCGGGCTTGGCCGCGCCGGCCCAGGCGCCCCGGGACCTGCTGCAGCGGGCCACCGCGCGCGTGGACGGGATGTACGTGGTCACCACCTACACCGCCCAACCGCTCGAACGTATCGCGGGGCATGACCTGGGGGTGCGCACGAACGCGGAGGCGATCGTGGCCCCGGACGGCGTGTTCCTCAACCGCCAGGGCGCCCCGGACGTGTTCATTCCACGGGCGGATCTGCGCGCGGTGTCCACCGCGTCCGGGATGGTCGGCAAGTTCGTGGAACGCGACGGACTCGTGGTGCTGACCTGGGACCTCGGGGACACCCGCGTGGACACCGGCTTCCGCGCGCGCACCGGTGAGGGATCCCGGCAACTGGAGGACGCGGCGTCGGCCCTGCTGGACGCCTGAGAACCGAATTCCCGGGAGCCCTCACGCTCCCGGCACGCTCAACGAAAGGAGTTCGCCATGAACTCACCACGCATCGAACCGGCCGTCATGGTCCTCGAGGACGGCACGGTGTTCGAGGGCCGCGCCTGGGGTGCCCCCGGGACGGCCTTCGGCGAAGCGGTCTTCGCGACCGGGATGACCGGCTACCAGGAGACCCTGACCGACCCCTCGTACGCGGGGCAGATCGTGATCCAGACCGCCCCGCACATCGGCAACACGGGCGTGAACCTGGACGACATGGAATCCCGCAAGATCTGGGTCAACGGCTTCGTGGTGCGTGACCCCGCCCGCCGGCCCTCCAACTGGCGCAGCGAGCGCAGCCTGGACGAAGAGCTCGCCGAGCAGGGCATCACCGGGATCCAGGGCGTGGACACCCGCGCGCTGACCCGCCACCTGCGCGACAAGGGTGCGATGCGCGCCGGGATCTTCTCCGGCGATCAGGCCGGTGAGCCCGTGGCCCAGCTCGTGCAGCGGGTCACCGAGCAGCCGGGGATGGCGGGCCGTGCGCTCGCCGAGCACGTGAGCACGGACGAGACCTACGTGGTGGAGCCGCGCGAGCACGGCTGGGACGCCCCGGTGCGCCACGAGGTGGTCGCGGTGGACCTGGGGATCAAGTCCATGACCCCGCAGCGCCTGGCCGAACGCGGGGTACGTGTGCACGTGGTGCCCGCGGACGTGAGCTTTGAGCAGGTGCAGGCGCTGCACCCGGACGGCGTGTTCTTCTCGAACGGCCCGGGGGACCCGGCCACCGCGGACGAGCAGGTGGCCCTGCTGCGCCGCGTGCTGGATGAGGGCATCCCGTTCTTCGGGATCTGCTTCGGTAACCAGCTGCTCGGCCGCGCGCTGGGCTTCGGGACGTACAAGCTCACGTTCGGCCACCGCGGGATCAACCAGCCGGTCATGGACCTCGCCACGGGCACGGTGGAGATCACCTCCCAGAACCACGGCTTCGCGGTGGACGCGCCCGTGGGGGAGCCCGTGACCGCGCCCGAGTCACGCTACGGGCGGGTCAGCGTGTCCCACGTGGGGCTCAACGACGACGTCGTGGAAGGACTGCGCTGCGAGGACATCCCCGCGTTCTCGGTGCAGTACCACCCCGAGGCCGCCGCGGGTCCGCACGACTCCGCCTACCTCTTCGACCGCTTTATCGACATGATGGACCGGGCCGGTCAGAGCCCCGATCCGGAAGCAGGAGACAACTGATGCCCCGCAGGCAAGACCTCAACAGCGTCCTGGTGATCGGCTCCGGGCCCATCGTGATCGGCCAGGCCGCGGAGTTCGACTACTCCGGCACCCAGGCCCTGCGCGTGCTGAAGGACGAGGGGCTGCGCGTGATCCTGGTCAACTCCAACCCGGCCACGATCATGACCGATCCCGAGTTCGCGGACGCCACCTACGTGGAGCCCATCACCCCGGAGACGGTCGAGAAGATCATCGCGAAGGAACGTCCCGACGCCGTGCTGCCCACCCTGGGCGGGCAGACCGCGCTGAACACGGCCCTGGCCCTGGACGCCAACGGCGTGCTCGAGAAGTACGACGTCGAGCTGATCGGCGCGGACGTGGACGCGATCAACCTGGGCGAGGACCGCGAGGCCTTCAAGGGCGTCGTCGAACGCTGCGGCGCGGAGTCCGCGCGCTCGATCATCGTGCACTCCATGGACGAGGCGCTCGTCGCCGCCGAGAAGCTCGGTTACCCCATGGTCGTGCGCCCGTCCTTCACGATGGGCGGATTGGGCTCGGGTCTCGCGTACGACGAGACCGATCTGCACCGCATCGCCGGCGCCGGGATCCAGTACTCACCCACCTCGGAGGTGCTCCTCGAGGAGTCCATCCTGGGGTGGAAGGAGTACGAGCTCGAGATGATGCGCGACGCCAACGACAACGTGGTGGTCGTGTGCTCGATCGAGAACGTGGACCCGGTGGGCGTGCACACGGGCGATTCGATCACTGTGGCCCCGGCCCTGACCCTGACCGACCGCGAGTACCAGCGCATGCGTGACATCGCGATCGCCGTGATCCGTGAAGTGGGCGTGGACACAGGCGGGTGCAACATCCAGTTCGCGGTGGAACCCGCAACCGGGCGGATCGTGGTCATCGAGATGAACCCGCGCGTCTCCCGTTCCTCGGCGCTCGCGTCCAAGGCCACGGGCTTCCCGATCGCCAAGATCGCGACCAAGCTGTCCCTGGGGTACACGCTCGACGAGATCCCCAACGACATCACGCAGAAGACCCCCGCGAGCTTCGAGCCCACCCTGGACTACGTGGTCGTGAAGGTCCCGCGCTTCGCGTTCGAGAAGTTCCCGGCCGCGGACCCCACGCTGACTACGACCATGAAGTCGGTGGGTGAGGCCATGGCGATCGGGCGCAACTTCACCGAGGCGCTGCAGAAGGCCATGCGCTCGCTCGAGCAGAAGGGTTCGTCCTTCAGCTTCGCCCGCCCGGCCGTGGAGCCCGGGCCCAACACGGTGGCCCGGCTCGTGGAGACGTGCCGCGAGACCACCACCCACCGGTTGCGCAACGTGCAGCAGGCCCTTCTCGCGGGTGCGAGCGTGGAACAGGTCTTCGAGGCCACGGCGATCGACCCGTGGTTCCTGGACCAGATCCAGTTGCTCAACGAGACCGCGGACCTGGTGCGCGCGGACCCGGACCTGCGCCCGGTCACGCTGCGGGAGGCCAAGCGCCACGGCTTCTCCGATGCCCAGATCGGTGAGCTGGTCCACCTCGAGGAATCGGTGGTGCGCGGGGTGCGCCACGCGCTGGACATCCGCCCCGTCTACAAGACCGTGGACACGTGCGCCGCCGAGTTCGAGGCGTTCACCCCGTACCACTACTCGAGCTACGACCGCGAAACGGAGGTGGCCCCGCACGAGAAGCCTTCGGTCATGATCCTGGGTTCCGGGCCCAACCGGATCGGGCAGGGGATCGAATTCGACTACTCGTGCGTGCACGCGTCCATGGTGTTGCGCGAGGCCGGGTACGAGACCGTGATGCTCAACTGCAACCCGGAGACCGTTTCGACCGACTACGACATCTCCACGAGGCTGTACTTCGAACCGCTCACGTTCGAGGACGTCATGGAGGTCGTGGAGGCCGAGCGCCGCTCGGGTGGGCTGCTCGGTGTCTTCGTGCAGCTCGGCGGGCAGACCCCGCTCAAGCTCGCGGCTGACCTCAAGGCCGCGGGCGTGCCGATCCTCGGGACGACCCCCGAGGCGATCGACCTGGCCGAGGACCGCGGGGAGTTCGCGCGCGTGCTCACTGAGGCGGGGTTGCGCCAGCCCAAGAACGGCACGGCCCACACCTTCGAGCAGGCCAGCCGGATCGCCCACGAGATCGGCTACCCCGTGCTGGTGCGCCCGTCCTACGTGCTCGGGGGGCGCGGGATGGAGATCGTCTACGACGAGGCGTCCCTGAAGTCCTACCTCGAGAACGCGACCGAGGTCAGCCCGAGCCGCCCGGCCCTGATCGACAAGTTCCTCGAGGACGCGATCGAGATCGACGTGGACGCGCTCTACGACGGCAAGGACTGCTACGTGGGCGGGATCATGGAGCACATCGAGGAGGCCGGGATCCACTCCGGTGACTCCGCGTGCGTGCTGCCCCCCATCACCCTGGGCCCGGACGTGATCTCCCGCGTGCGCGAGGCCACCGAAGCCATTGCGCGCGGCGTGGGCGTGAAGGGTCTGATCAACCTGCAGTTCGCTCTCGCCTCAGATGTGCTCTACGTGATCGAGGCCAACCCGCGGGCCTCGCGCACGGTGCCGTTCGTGTCCAAGGCCACGGGCGTGCAGATGGCCAAGGCCGCCGCGCTGATCGGTACCGGGCGCACCGTGGCCGAGCTGCGCGAGCAGGGGATGCTCCCCGCGGACTACGACGGCACGACCCTGCCCGAGCAGACCCCCACCGCGGTCAAGGAGGTCGTGCTGCCGTTCGCGCGCTTCCGCACCCCGGAGGGCACCGTGGTGGACTCCCTGCTGGGCCCCGAGATGCGCTCCACGGGTGAGGTCATGGGCATCGACCGCTACTTCGACACCGCGTTCGCCAAGGCGCAGGCCGCCGCGGGCGGGCCGCTGCCCACGTCCGGGCGGTTGTTCGTCTCGGTGGCCAACAAGGACAAGCGCTCCGCGGTGATCCCCGTGAAGATGTTCGCGGACCTGGGCTTCGAGATCGTCTCCACGGGCGGCACGGCCCAGGTGCTGCGGCGCAACGGCATCGAGTCCACGGTCGTGGCCAAGATCGCCGACGCCGACGACGGGTCCCCCTCGGTCGCGGACCTGATCACGGACGGGAAGATCGACTTGATCTTCAACACGCCCTCCGGCGGTCAGCAGGCCCGCGGCGACGGGTACCAGATCCGTGCGGCGGCCACGTCCGTGGGCGTGCCCACCATGACGACGGTCTCGGAGCTCGGTGCGGCGCTGCAGGCGATCACCGCGCAGCGGCAGTACTCGTGGTCCGTGACGTCCCTGCAGGAGCACGAGCAGAAGCTGCGGGAGCAGGTCGCCGCGGGGGACACCCGTGGCTGAGTTCGCGCGCGTTCCCTTCGGGGCCCGCCTCGAACGGGCGATGACCGTTGCGGGTCCATTGTGCGTGGGCATCGACCCCCACCCGTCCCTGTTGGACGCGTGGGGGCTGCCCGCCACGGCGAACGGCCTCGAACGCTTCGCGCTGGGCGTCCTGGAGGCCGCGGCGGAGCGGTGTGCGGCCGTGAAACCGCAGGTCGCCCTGTTTGAGGCGTACGGTTCCGCGGGCTTCGCGGTGCTCGAGCGCGTCCTGCGGGAGTCCCGCGCGGCCGGGCTGCTGAGCATCGCGGACGCCAAGCGCGGGGACATCGGTTCCACCATGGCGGCCTACGCGAGCGCGTGGCTCTCCGACGACTCGCCCCTCGCGGCCGACGCCGTGACGCTGAGTCCCTACCTCGGCTTCGAGTCCCTGCGCCCGGCACTGGACCTCGCGCGTGAGACCGGGCGCGGGACGTTCGTGCTCGCGCTGACCTCCAACCCGGAGGGCGCGTCCGTCCAGCACGTGGGCGGCACCGGGTCCGTGGCCGGGTCCGTCCTGGCCGCGATCGCCCGGGAGAACGCGACGGCGCAGCCCCGGCCGGGCACGGCGTCGTCGTCCCCGGACGGTTCGACGGCGCCGTCGGACGGCGCCACCGCGGCGGCCGTTCGCGGCGTCACCGGCGCCAATACGGGGGCCGGGAACAATCGTGATGAAATCGTGACGTCACCGTCGGTGGCCACCCTGGGCTCGTGCGGAGCGGTGATCGGGGCGACCGTGGGGGAGGCCCTGGCGTCCCTGGACATCGATCTGAGCACCCTGAACGGGCCGATCCTGGCCCCCGGTTACGGTGCCCAGGGCGCGGACGCCGCGGCCGTGGCCACGGTGTTTGAGCACGTCAGGCCCACAGTGCTCGCGAACTCCTCGCGAGGTGTGCTGCGTCACGGTCCCGACGTCCCCGCGCTGCGGGACGCCATCGACCGCAGCACCGAGGAACTACGCACGCACCTCCAGCTCTCCTGAGACCCCCGTGAACGCCCCTGGCGGCGGCCCGAAAGGCCACGTCAGGGGGGCGTTCATCGTGTTTACGGCGGCAAACGTGTCCGGTACTTTCAGGGGGACGGCTTGCGTGCGTCCCCCCCCATCAGGCGCACGGCCGAGCCGCTGTCACACGAGGAGGAGAGCTGGGCATGGCATTGCGGCCACTGACGGACGAAGAGCGCGCACGCGCGCGCGAGAAAGCCACGGCGGCGCGGACCGCGCGGGCGGAGATCAAGAAGGGACTGCGGGACGGGTCGATCACCGTGGCACAAGTGCTGCGCAGGGGCGAGGAGGACGAAGCCGTCAGCCGCCTCAAGGTCACCGAACTGCTCGAGGCCACCCCCGGGATCGGGAAGGTGCGCTCGGCGGCGATCATGAAGCAGATCGGGATCGCACCCACCCGCCGGGTGCGTGGCCTGGGTCAGCACCAGCGCAAGGCGCTCGTGGACTACCTGGACCGCTGAACCCTGGTCCCCGATCCGCACGATCCCGGGCGCAACCACTAGGACCCGCGGTTGATACAGTGACGGGCGAGCTGACCGCTCGCCCGTCACCGTCTTCTCCCGGAGGTATCCGTGCGTCCCACACCCACCGTGACCGTTCTGGCCGGCCCCACGGCCGTGGGCAAAGGAACGGTGTCCACCTATATCCGGGACCACTACCCGCAGGTGTGGTTGTCCGTCTCGGCCACCACGCGTGCGCCGCGGCCCGGCGAGGTGGAGGGCGTGCACTACTTCTTCGTCAGCGACGCCGAGTTCGACGACATGATCGATCGCCACGACCTGCTCGAATGGGCGGTCGTGCACAACCTCAACCGGTACGGCACACCGCGCCACAAAGTGGAGGAAGCGCTCGCGGCCGGGCGCAGCGTCCTGCTCGAGATCGACCTGCAGGGAGCGCGCAGCGTGCGCCAGGCCATGCCGGACGCCCAGTTCGTGTTCCTGGCCCCGCCGAGCTGGGAGGAAATGGTGCACCGGCTCGTGGGCCGGGGCACCGAGACCCCCGAGCAACAGCAGCGTCGGCTGGAAACGGCTAAACTGGAACTCGCGGCGCAACCCGAGTTCGATCACACCGTCGTCAACGACACGGTGGAACGCGCCGCCGCCGAACTCGTGGCCCTCATGGGGTTGCCGAGCACATCGCACCGTTGAGGCGGTCACCCGCCCCGGATCCGCGCAGCCCCCACGGCCAGTAGCACCACCTTTTCCGTCCACCACAGGAGTCATGAAACACGTGAGCACGAACAACGAAGGCATCGTCAACCCGCCCGTCGATCGGTTGCTCGACAAGACGGATTCCAAGTACGGACTCGTGATCTTCGGGGCCCGCCGAGCCCGCCAGATCAACGCCTACTACTCGCAGTTGCACGAGGGTCTGTTCGAGTACGTGGGTCCGCTCGTGGACACCCAGCTCAACGAGAAGCCCTTGTCCATCGCGTTCCGCGAGGTCGACGAGGGCCTGATCGAGGCCGTGCACGTGGACCACGCCGGGTTCACCCCCAACGGCCAGTTGGTCAGCGACGAGCCCACCGCCACGGACATGTTCACCGGCGACTTCTTCGCCCAGGGTGAGCAGGACGGCACCGCGGTGTTCTCCGACGGCGTCCAGCTGGGGGAGACCTCCGAGGAGATCCCGGCCGCGGACACCGAGGACCCCGCCGAGGGTTCCGCAGAGTCCTCCGAGCAGTGACCGACCCGCACAGCCGCGCCGCCCCCGTTCGCCCCGTTGCGCGTGGTGTTGGGTGTGGGCGGGGGCATCGCCGCATACAAGGCCGCCCTGTTGTCCCGGTTGTTCTCCGAGGCCGGCCACCACGTGGTGCCCATGCCCACCGAGGCCGCCCTGCAATTCGTGGGTGCGCCCACGTGGGAGGCCCTCACGGGCGAGCACGTCTCGGGGTCGGTCTTCGACCGGATCGACACGGTCAACCACGTGGCCCAGGGCCAGGCCGCGGACCTCGTGGTGATCGCCCCGGCCACGGCGGACCTCATGGCCCGGGTGGCCCACGGGCACGCGGACGACCTGCTGACCACCACGGTGCTCGCGACCGCCGCGCCCGTGCTGCTGGCCCCGGCCATGCACACCGAGATGTGGCAGAACCCGGCCACGCAGCGCAACGTCGCCCTGTTGCGCGAGCACGGCCACACGGTCCTCGACCCGGCCAGTGGTCGGCTCACCGGCAAGGACAGCGGCCCGGGCCGGTTGCCCGAGCCGCAGGAGATCTTCGACGCCGCACTCGCCCTCGTGGCCCCGGCCTCCGTCTCCGATGACGACGCCGCTCTACGCGGGCGCCGCGTCCTGGTCACCGCGGGTGGTACGCGCGAAGCGCTGGATCCCGTGCGCTTCTTGGGCAACCGGTCCTCGGGCAAGCAGGGCGTGGCCCTGGCCCGTGCCGCGCTCGACGCGGGCGCACACGTGCACCTGATCGCCGCGCACGTGGAGACCGAGCTGCCGAGCGGCGTCGACATCACGCGCGTGTCCTCGGCGCGTGAGCTGCAGGACGCGACCCTGGCTGCCGCGCGCGAGGCCGACGTCGTGATCATGGCCGCCGCCGTGGCGGACTACCGCCCGGACACCGTGGGCGAGCACAAGATGAAGAAGTCCGAGGACGGCACGGACCCCGTGATCCGGCTGGTGCGCAACCCGGACATCCTGCGCGCCGTCGTGGCCCAGCGTGCCGAGCGCTCTCTCGAGCAGCTGATCGTGGGCTTCGCCGCCGAGACCGGGGACGCCGAGCACTCGGTGCTCGACTTCGCCCGCGCCAAGCTCGAACGCAAGGGCTGCGACCTGCTCGTGCTCAACGAGGTGGGCACGGACAAGGTCTTCGGTCGCGACGACACCGAGGTCACGGTGCTCTCGGCCCGCTCGAGCGAGGACCGCGGGGCGCGCGGGACCAAGGACGAGGTGGCGAGGTTCGTGGTGCAGCGCATCGCCGAGGACATCCGCACCGACGGGTAATGTGGTCTCCCGTGAACGAAGCGAGCAAGCACCTGAGAATCTTCACGTCCGAGTCGGTGACCGAGGGGCACCCGGACAAGATCTGTGACCAGATCTCCGACTCGATCCTGGACGCCCTGCTGACCGAGGACCCCAATTCCTCGGTGGCCGTGGAGACCATGGTCACCACGGGCCTCGTGCACGTGGCGGGCGAGGTGAAGACGGACGCGTACGTGGAGATCCCCCACATCGTGCGCAAGACCCTGCTGGACATCGGGTACAACTCCTCCGTGCACGGTTTCGACGGCGAGTTCTGCGGTGTGTCCATCAGCGTGGGCGAGCAGTCCAACGAGATCTACGAGGGTGTGTTCACGTCCCTTGAGGAGCGCACCGGTGCCGCGCGTGACCCCCGGGACGCGCAGGGCGCGGGGGACCAGGGCATCATGTTCGGGTACGCCTCGGACGAGACCGACACGCTCATGCCCGCCCCCATCCTGTTGGCGCACCGGCTGTCCGAGCAGCTCACCCGGGTGCGCAAGACCGCGGTGCTGCCCGGTCTGCGCCCGGACGGCAAGACCCAGGTGACCCTGGGTTACGACGGGCACACCCCCGTCTCCGTGGACACCGTGGTCGTCTCCTCCCAGCACGCGGAGAACTACGACCTGGACCAGCTCACGCGCGATCTCACGACCAGCGTGATCAGCCCCGTCCTGGAGGATTCCGGACTGGACCTGTCCGCGACCAAGATCATCGTCAACCCCGCGGGCAACTTCGTGCGCGGCGGTCCCGTGGGGGACGCCGGGTTGACCGGACGCAAGATCATCGTGGACACCTACGGTGGTATGGCCCGCCACGGCGGCGGCGCGTTCTCCGGCAAGGACCCCTCCAAGGTGGACCGCTCCGCCGCGTACGCGATGCGCTGGGTCGCCAAGAACGTCGTGGCCGCCGGACTGGCCCGCCGTGCGGAGGTCCAGGTGGCCTACGCGATCGGTCAGGCCCGTCCCGTGGGCCTGTATGTAGAGACCTTCGGCACCGAGACCGTGGACCCCGCGCGGATCGAGAAGGCGATCTCCGAGGTGTTCGACCTGCGGCCGTTGGCGATCATCGAGGACCTGGACCTCAAGCGCCCCATCTACGCCAAGACCGCCGCCCACGGTCACTTCGGCCGTCATGACCCCGACTTCACGTGGGAGCGCACGGACCGGGTCCAGGAGTTGCGTTCCGCCGCGGGGCTGTGAGCCCCGGCCCCGCCGGGAGGGAGCCCGTCATGCCGGAGTCTCCCAGGCTGGAGTCGGCGGGCACCGCGCGCCCGGACTCCGCGACTGCGGGTTCCGTCCCCGCGGACCGGGACACCCCCGAGCGGGACACGTCCGGTGAGCAGCTCGCGCTCGCGGGTCTGCCCGGGGCCGCACCCCCGGTCCAGCCGCGTACTTTGCCCCGAAAGGCCCTGGGCTCCGAGGGTCGCGCGGCGCGCGACCCCGTGGCCAAGGTCCTGCTCGAGGCCTACGTCCCGCACCTGGACCGGGTCTTCGACTACCGCGTGACCGCTGCCCTCGACGACCAGGCGGTCGTGGGGTCCAAGGTCTCGGTGGTTTTCGCGGGACGGAAGATGTCCGGGTGGGTCGTGGATCGCGTGGCCCACACGGACGTCCCCGAGGACCGATTGCTGCCCATCCGCCGTGTGCTCACGCCGCTGCCGGTGGCCCGCCCCGAGATCGTCGAGCTCGCGCAGGCCGTGGCCGAACGCTGCGCGGGCACGGTCGCGGACGTCCTGCGGGCCGCGATTGCCCCGCGGGTCGCGCGGGTGGACAAGGAGTTCGCGGCTCCCGAAGCCGCCGAGACCTCCGAGACGGGCGTCGTGAATGCGGACGACGACGCCGCGGTGCCGGCCGACCTATCAGCGGGCCCCGCTTCCGACGGCGCCGCCGATGCGGACCCGACCGCGGCCCCCGAGCCCGGCCGAGCGCCCTCGTCCCCCGTGGAGCCCGCGACGCCCGGCTGGCAGCACTACACGGGCGGCCTGGAGTTCGTGGCGTCCGTGGGGCGTGGTGAGCCGGCGCGCGCGGTCGTGGAGGTACTGCCCTCGGCCGAGGACCACGACTGGGCGGGGCTGACCGCGAGCGCCATGGCCACCGCGTACGCCGCTGGTCGTGGGGCTGTGGGCGTGGTCGCGGACCATAAGGCCCTGGAGCGGCTCGAACGGGCGCTGTGCGAGCTGGTGGGGGAGGACGCCGTCGTCCGCCTGCACGCCGACGACGGACCCACGCCCCGTTACCGGGGGTTCCTCGAGCTCGCGCTCGGGAAGAAGCGCCTGGCCGTGGGCACGCGCTCTGCCGCGTACGCGCCGGTGCAGGACCTCGCGCTCGTGTGTTGTCATGACGACGGGGACGTGAACTTCGTGGAGCAGCGCGCCCCCTACCAGCACACGCGGGACGTGTTGTTGCTGCGCACCCAGCAGCAGGGTCTGGCCGCGCTGTTCACGGGGTACGCGGTGAGTCCCGAGGCGCTGCGGCTCGTGGCCACAGGGTGGGCGGCGCGCGTGGCACCAGATCGCGCGGACCTGCGCCGGTTCTCCCCGCGCATCGAAGCGACCTCCGATTCCTACAACACCGCCCTCGACCCGCTCGCGGCGCGCGCCCGGTTACCGCACGAGGCGTTCCGGGTGGCACGCGAGGCCCTGAAGTCCGGGCCCGTGCTCGTGCAGGTGGCGCGCAAGGGCTATGCTCCCGTGCTCGCCTGCCAGCGGTGCCGTACGCCCGCGCGCTGCCAGGCATGCGACGGGCCCCTCGCGCTGGATTCCGCCCACGCCGTGCCGGTGTGCACGTGGTGCGGGCGTCACGCCCATGACTGGCGGTGCGTGGAGTGTGGGTTCACCCGGGTGCGATTGAGCACCGTGGGGGCGTCCCGGACCGCGGAGGAGCTGGGCCGTTCGTTCCCGCAGGTGCCCGTGATCTCGTCGAGCGAGCGCACCGTGCGGCCCCGGGTGGGGTCCGCCCCGGCGCTCGTGGTGGCGACGCCGGGAGCGGAGCCCGTCGCGGACGGCGGCTACGCCGCCGCGCTGCTGCTGGACGGCAACCGGATGCTTGCCCGGCCGTGGCTGCGTGCGGAGGAGCAGACCCTGCGCCGGTGGTTCAACGCCGCCGCCCTGGTGCGGTCGTCCTCCGACGGGGGCACCGTGGTGGTCACGGCGGACCAGGACCGTGCCGTCTCAGCGCTCGTGCGCTGGGACCCGGCTGGGCACGCAGAGCGAGAGCTGCGGGAGCGCCACGAGCTGGGTCTGCCACCGGCTGTGCGGACAGCGGCGCTGACCGGCCCGCGGGATGCCGTGGACGCCACCCTGCGGGACCTCGCGCTGCCCGAGCGCGTTCGTGTGGTTGGCCCCGCACCGGTGGAGCACACTCCCGGCAATGGCGCCGACCTTGCTGAGACCGTCACCAACGACGCCGCCACTCTGGACGGTGCCGACACCGCCCGCTCCTGGGAGCGCGGCGGGAACCGGCCCTACCGTGCGCTGCTGTTCTTCGGCTTCGGGATCGCGCCGCGGGTCACCGGTGCCCTGCGGGCGGAGAAGGCACGCGCCTCCGCGCTGCGCGAACACGCGCCGGTCACGGTGCGCTGCGACGTCGCCGACCTGCTGTAGGGCGCGTCACAGCCGTCGTCGACGGACCCCGACGTGCCGCGGATCGCGAGGCGGGACCCGGGCCGCATGCGTGCGCCAGGACTGGCTGACCTGCTCAGTCAAATGTGTCGAATTGTTAATCCTCTTGCACCGGGTGGACGTGGCAGTCCTACGGTGGAGGGCACGTTCACGCGGGGTGGCACCGCGCACCGGGGCAAAGAGTCCCGGCGTGCGCGCAAGTCATCACCGCAGACCCGTTCCCGAAAGGATCCGCATGTCGCTGCAGCTCATTGAAATTGTTCCCGCCGTGGCCGAGAAGGAGGCCGTGCGCTCGATCATCGACGCGACGTCGAGCGCTGTCACGCAGGCCTCTGCCGAACTCATCGAGTCCCAGGTGACGGCGGACCACGCTCGCGTGTTCGTCGTCGTGGAGACGCAGCAGGACACGCCCGAGGGTCTTGCGCAGACCGTGCGCACGGCGCTGGGGGATTCCGTCACCGAGGTCACCGGCCCGGACGAGGTGCGCCTGGTGGGCGCGGAGCTCGAGGACATCAAGAAGCTCCGTGGCCAGACCGACTACCTCGTGGAGTGGGACATCCCCGCCGAGATCACTATGGACCAGTACCTCGCCCGCAAGAAGGCGAACTCGCCCAAGTACGCCGAGGTTCCCGAGGTGTCGTTCCTGCGCACCTACGTGCGCGAGGACACCGCCAAGTGCCTGTGCTTCTACAACGCTCCGGACGAGGACGCCGTGGTGCGCGCCCGCGCGGCCGTGAGCACCCCCTTCGACCGGATGTTCAAGCTCGAGGTCTGAGTCCCGCGTCCACCCGTCACCACCACCGGGTGCCGCAGCCCACGACGGGCCGCGGCACCCGGCGCACGCCCCGTCAGAACGGAACCCATGTCCCAGCCCAGTACTTCGGCAACCCTCGAGACTGCCTCCGACCAGGAGCTCCTGGCCCCACTGACCGACTACCCGGAACACGGCCTGGTCCGGGCACGCGCGGCCGAGCGTGCCAGGGCCACCGACGAGGCGGACACCACCCCGTTCGAGACCCTGCGTGAGCTCGGGCAGCGGGGCCTGCTGGACCTGGGTCTCGGGGGCGGGGACCTGCGTGGACAGGCAGCCGTCGTCTTCGACCTCGCGGCCGAGTGCACGGCCACGGCGTTCTCACTGTGGGGCCACCGCTCCGGCCTCGAGTACCTCGACGCGGTGGGGGCGCCCGTCGCGTCTGAGCTGCGCACCGGTGACGTGCCGCTGTGCTCCGCCATGGCACCGGCGTTCAAGGCCGCGGCAGGTATCGGTGAGATCCCCGTGACGCTCACCCGCCGGGGGGACCACCTGGTGCTCGACGGCACCGTGCCGTGGGCCTCGAACCTGTACCCGGACGCCGTCGTGATCCTGCCGGTCGTCCGGGAGGACGGACGCCCCGCGATCGTCCGCACCCGGGTGGCGGCCCGCGGGGTCAGCGTGCGGCCGCTGGAGAACCTCATGGCGCTCAACGCCACGGCGTCCGGCATCCTGCGCCTGGAGGGTGTGGAGATCGACGCGGAGCAGGACGTCCTCACCGAGGACGTCCCCGGGTTCCTGGCCACGGTCCGCGGACCGTTCCTGCTGCTGCAGACCTCGTTCTGCCTCGGTCTCTCCGCGGCGGCGCTGACGAGCGCGCGGGAGAACCTGGGCGGCGTCGGCGAGATGTTCCGCGAGGACCTGGACGACGCCGTGGCGGAGCAGCAGCGCCTGCGCGCGGACCTCGTGCGCCTGGCACGGGAACCGCGTGCCGCCGCACCCCGCGAGCTCCTGCAGTTGCGCCTCGACGCAGCCCTGCTCACCGGCGAGGCCACCCGCCTGGAGGCGAAGATCGTGGGCGGCCGTGGCTACGCGCTGTCCTCGCCCACGGCGCGCCGCGCACGGGAAGCAGCGTTTCTGCCCGTCCAGTCGCCCACGGAAGGCCACCTGCGGTGGGAACTGCGCAGGCTCGGGTGAGGCACGGGCACGACGGCACCGCGGTGACCACGGACCCGGGCACGGCGCTGCGGGTGCACGGTGTCAGCAAAACCTACCCGGGGGCCTCCGACCCCGCCCTCGACGGCGTGGACCTCACCCTGCACCGGGGCGAGACCCTCGCCGTGCTGGGCCCCAGCGGTTCCGGGAAGTCCACCCTGCTGCGTGCCATCGCCGGGCTCGAGACCCTCGACGGAGGCAGTATCGAGTTCTCGGACCCTGACGCCCGCCTTGCCGTGGTCTTCCAGACCCCGGCACTGTTCCCCTGGCTGTCCGTGCGGCTCAACATCGCCCTCGGCGGCAGGTACCGGCGCAACCGCGACCGTTTCGACGACGAGCACGTGGGCGAGCTGCTCGAGATCCTCGGCCTCTCCCACCTCGCCCACACCCCCGTGGAGGAGCTCTCCGGCGGCCAGGCCCAGCGGGTCTCCGTGGGCAGGGCGCTCGCCGTGCGCCCGGACGTGCTGCTGCTCGACGAACCCTTCAGCGCGCTGGACCCCGCCACCCGCGAGGACCTGCAGCAGTGGCTGCGGCAGCTGACCACTGACCTCGGGCTGACGGTCTTCCTGGTCACGCACGACGTCGCCGAGGCCATGGCGTTGGGGGACCGCATCGGCTTCTTCGCCGGACCGCGCGGTTTTCGGCGGCAGTGGGTTCCGTCCCAGGACGGCACCACGGCCGGACAGATTCTCGCGACGTACCGCGGCACGGACGACGAGGCGGGAACCTGGGAGATATGAGCGGGTCTCTCACCACACGGCGGACCGTCCTGCGCGCCGGGACCGCGGCGGTGGCACTGACGGGTGTGGCGTGGGGCGCCGGTTCCCTCTACACGGGAACCCGCATCGGCAGCGGTGGTGACGGCGGCTCACGGCCCGTGCGCATCGGGTACCTGCCGATCACTGATGCCGCGCCCCTGCTGGTTGCCCACGCCAACGGCTACTACGACGACGCCGGGGTGGCCGTCGCGCGGCCCGTCCTGTTCCGCAGCTGGTCCTCACTGTCCGAGGCCTTCGTGGCGGGCAAGGTGGAGGCCATCCACATGCTCATGCCCATGGCCCTGTACATGCGCTACGAGCTGCAGGCGGACGTGCGGATCACGGCGTGGAACCACACGAACGGCTCTTCGCTCACTGTGCACCCGGAGATCACGGACCTGGCGGGGCTTGCCGGCCGCACCGTGGCGATTCCCGCGTGGTGGTCCATCCACAACGTGGTGGTGCAGAAGATGCTCCGCGCCGAGGGGCTGACACCCGTGATGCGTGAGAGCCCGTCCACGAGCGCCCGGACCGTGGCGCTGGTCCCGATGGCCCCCTCGGACATGCTGCCCGCACTGAACAACGGGGTGATCGGCGGGTACGTGGTCGCGGACCCGTTCAACGCGGCCGCGGAGGCGAAGCACGTGGGCACGATCCACCGGTTCCTGGGGGACGTGTGGCGGGACCACGCCTGCTGCGTGACCATGCTGCGCGGGGAGCTGCTGAGGGATCGTCCCGAGCAGGCGGCGGGTTTCATGGACGCGCTGGTCCGCGCGCAGGCGTGGGCGCGGACAAACCGCCCCGAGACCGCGGCGGTGTTGGCCTCCGGCTACCTCCCGCAGCCGAAGCCCGTGATCCAGCGGGCCCTGACCTACACCGCGGCCGCGCACGCCGACGCGCTGCACCACCCTGACTGGCACGGCGAGTCCCTGGACTTCCGGCCCTACCCGTACCCGAGTTTCACGCAGGAGCTGGTGCGCGCGATGCAGGACACGGTGGTGGATGCCCCCGCCGGGTTCCTCACCGGGCTCGATCCTGCCACCGCGCACCGCGAGCTGGTGGACGACGCATTGGTGACCCGGAGCATCGCAAGGGCAGGCGGCTGGGGTGCGTTCGGGATGCACGGCACCACACGCACCGAGGAGATCCAGGCATGAGTCCCACATCCCGCAGCACGCCCAAGAGCACGGGCACGGATCTCGCCGCCGCACCGTCAGCGGGTGGCACCGGCTCGGCCCCTGTCCGAGACTCCAGAGCGGGTGCGCACAGTGACCGAGCGACATCGCCGTCCACGTCCCGGAGACGGGCGGGCGGGGGCGCCGGACGAGGTGCGGCCGTGGCTTGGGGCACATTCGGCGTCCTCGTGACCGTGGCGGCGTGGTGGGCGTTCACCCACGCGGCCGCCGGCGGGTCCACGATGATCGCGGCTTTCCGCCCCGAGCAGCTGCCAGGTGCCGTCGGTTCGCTCCTGGAACGGGGAGTTGTGGTCCAGGACGCAGTCACGAGTCTGTGGCGCCTGCTCGGCGGTCTGTTGCTGGCGACGGCGATCGGCGTGCCGCTGGGACTGGTGATCGGTTCCTGGCAACGGGTGCGGTGGGCGAGCGCGCCCGTGGTGCAGTTCCTGCGGATGGTCTCGCCGCTGTCGTGGGCACCGGTGGCCGTGGCCCTGTTCGGAGTGGGCAGTGCGCCGGTGGTCTTCCTCGTGGCGGCCGCCGCCGTGTGGCCGATCACCCTGAACACCGCGGCGGGGGTCGCCGCGCTGGACCCGGCCCACCTCCGGGTGGCACGTACCCTGGGCGCAACACCGTTCGAGCGGCTGCTCACGGTGGTGTTTCCGAGCATCCGTCCTTACGTCATGACCGGGGTGCGCCTAGCGCTGGGCATCTCGTGGGTCGTGCTGGTGCCCGCGGAAATGCTTGGGGTCAGCACCGGGCTGGGCTACGAGATCCTCAACGCGAGGGACCGTCTGGCCTACGACGAGATGCTCGTGGTGATCCTCGTCATCGGGCTGCTCGGCATCGCGCTGGACGCCCTCGCCCAGTGGCTGCTGCGGGAACGGGTGGTGCGCACCTGAGGGGGTCGGCGACGTCGCCCCCGGTCACCGTCCGGAGCGCTGGCTGCTGAAACCTTCCGGGCTGAAGACCCCAGGGCCGAGAACCGGGGGGGCGAGTACGGGGGAGCTGTGCACAGCGGTTCAACCGCGCTGGTGCAGCTCCCACGCCAGGTCCAGCAGGTCCCGCGCGGAGTCCTCCCAGGTGTGCTCGCAGATCCGCTCCAACCCCGCGAGCACGCGTTCGTGGGCCACGGTGGGGTTCGTGAGTTCGCGCACCCGGGCGGCGAACGCGGCGTCGTCGTCCGCGGGAGCGTAGCCGGCGGCATCGCCGGCGACCTCGCGGAAGATCGGCAGGTCGGAGCAGACGACAGGCGCACCCTCGGCGAAGGCCTCCACGAGCGGCAGGCCGTAGCCCTCCGCGCGGGAGGCCGTGATCAGCGCGGCGCACGAGGACAGCAGCTCGCGGTACTGCTCCTCGCCCACTCCGCCGTGGAAGACCACGCGGGCCCCGGTCGGCACCTGGGCCTGAAGCTCGGCGCGGCGCGCGGGGGAGATGCGCGAGAGCAGGTGCAGGGTGCGCCCCGGGAGGTGGGCCATCGCCCGCAGCAGGGTCTCCACGTTCTTGTACGGCAGGAACGAGCCCATGTACACCAGGTCCGTGCCGCGGCGTGAAAGCCGCGCGAGCGCCTCGTCCTCGGGGACCCCCGCTGACGGCGCCGCGTTGGCAATCACGCGCACGTCCCGTTTCGTGAGGCGCTGCGCAAGGATCTGCTGCCGGGAGGTCTCGGAGACCGTGGCCACGGCGTCGGCGCGGTTGAGCGTGAGCCGCTGGGGCCACCAGGCCTTGTGGTACGCGCGCCAGCCCCACTGCACCGGCAAGGAAAGATCGCCCGGGGGCTGCGGGTGCTCGTAGTAGATCAGGTCGTGCAGCGTGAGGATCAGCTTGTGGCGGCGCCCCAGCGAGCCCATGGTCTGCATGGGGGAGAACACGACGTCGGGTGCGTACCGGCTCAGCAGGGCGCCCGTGAGCACCTCGGCCGGGGACGTAACGGACGGGCCCAGCAGCGTGGGCAGACCCTCGGAGATCAGGGCAGCCTGGGCGGGATCGCTGATCAGTGCGGCGAGGCGGACGCGCGGATCGGAGGCAACCGCCCGAGCCGTGGCGGCGAGCAGTTCGGCGCTGTAGCGGCTGATCCCATCGTGGTGATCGGTGCGGATGTAGCGGGCGTCGAAGAGCAGCTTCACCGTTCGTGGGTCCCGTAGAGTCCGCGCGCGGTGGCCTCTTTGGTGAGCTGGTGCTCACCGGAGCCGGGGTCCACCGCGGGGATCATCCCGGTGAGTTGGTCCGGGGTGGAGGCGGTCGTGTCCGCGTGGGGTAACTGGTCGTAGCCCTCGAGGGGTTCCGGCGCGGGGGACGCCAGGAAGTCTTCGATGTATTCCGCCGCGAGCTGCGGGGTCTCGTAGTGGATCAGGTGACCCACCCCGGGGATGATCTTGAGGCTGTGGCTGCGGATCCACGAGGCCATGGTGCGCTGCGAGTGCACGGAGCCCAATTCGTCCTGGTCGCCCACGATGAGCAGGGTGGGCATGGTCAGGTTCATCGCGACCTCCGCGACGGTGTGGGAGATCGACGCCTGATAGGCCTCGGTGAGCACGTCCCGGTTGGCGAAGGTGTTGAAGTAGGCCTGGTGCTGGCGCAGCGCGTAGTTGCGGATCCCCGGGTCCTCGGACTTGACCATCACGTCCGTCATGAGTTTCACGACGGCGTTTGAGGTCAGTAATTTGGTGCCCAGCCGCCGGGGGAGGGACGCGCCCGCGGAGTAGTAGAGCTCCGTGAGCTTGGTCAGCCGCTTCTGCTGTCCGGCCAGGGCGGGTTCTGAGATGGGGTTGAGCAGGATCAACCGTTCCACCATGGCGGGGTACTCCACGGCGAAGTGCGCGGCCAGGGTGGACCCGAAGGAGTGCCCCGCGAGCACGATGCCCGTCTCGCAGCCCGGATGGACGGCGTTATCGGTCAGTGCCTCGAGGAACTCGCGCACGAACTCCACGTAGCTGGGCACCGAGTGTTCTCGGTCAGGGAAGGGTTCCGAGCGTCCGAAACCGGGCAGGTCCGGTAGCACCACGTGGTATTTCTCGCGTAGGGCGGTCGCGATCAGCTGCAGACCGTGGTGGTCCCCGCGGAACCCGTGGAGCATCACGAGCAACGGTTTGTGCTTCTTGTCCGCGTCGTAGAACCAGTAGCGCACGCGGTACCCGTCCAATTGCACGCTGCGGCGTTCGGCGTAGGTGTTCTCCACGGGTCCTCCAGTCGTGCGGCGTCGGCGCATCCATGCTAGCCGGGAGAGGCGCGGTGGCGGGCTGGTCTAAACTGGGAGAAATCCCCACACGAGAACGGGGGACCAGGCTGTCACCGCGCCGGTACCGGGGCGAGCGAGCATCCCCGGCCCATCCCCGTGAACTTTGAAGGCGAGGCACGTGAGCGAGCACAGCACCCCGGATGCGGGCACGGACTACGACGTCCAGCGCATCGAGGCCACCTGGTCCGGCTACTGGGAGGACAACCGGGTCTTCGCGCCCCGGGACGACGGTTCCGCTCCGCGGCGTTACGTCCTGGACATGTTCCCCTACCCCTCGGGGGACCTGCATATGGGCCACGCGGAGGCGTTCGCCATGGGGGACGTCGTCTCCCGCTACTGGCTGCACCGCGGGTACGACGTGATGCACCCGATCGGCTGGGACTCCTTCGGCCTGCCGGCGGAGAACGCCGCCATCAAGCGTGACGCCCATCCCGCGGAGTGGACCTACCGCAACATCGACACCCAGCGCGCCTCGTTCAAGCGCTACGCGATCAGCGTGGACTGGGACCGGGAGATCCACACGTCCGACCCCGAGTACTACCGCTGGACGCAGTGGCTGTTCCTGCAGTTCTACAAGCACGGGTTGGCGTACCGGAAGGACTCCCCGGTCAACTGGTGCCCCAAGGACCAGACGGTGCTCGCCAACGAGCAAGTGGTCAACGGTGCGTGCGAGCGCTGCCACACCCCTGTGACCAAGAAGTCCCTGAACCAGTGGTATTTCAAGATCACCGACTACGCCCAGCGCTTGCTGGACGACATGGGTGAGCTGGAGGGCCACTGGCCCGAGCGTGTGCTGGCCATGCAGCGCAACTGGATCGGGCGTTCCGAGGGCGCGCACGTGAAGTTCGTGATCGAGGGCGCGGGCCCCGAGGACACCTCCGGGCGTACCGTCACCGTGTTCACGACCCGCCCGGACACCCTCCACGGCGCCACGTTCTGCGTGGTCGCCGCGGACGCCGCGATCGCCCAGGAGATCGTGGCCCCCGAACACGCCGACGCGCTCGCCGCGTACCGGGAGGACGTCAAGGCACTGTCGGACATCGAGCGTCAGGCCTCCGACCGGGAGAAGACCGGTGTGTTCCTGGGCCGCTACGCGGTCAACCCCCTCACGGGCGAGAAGCTGCCGGTGTGGGCCTCGGACTACGTCCTGGCTGATTACGGCACCGGCGTGATCATGGCGGTGCCCGCCCACGACCAGCGGGACCTGGACTTCGCCCGGGCCTTCGACCTGCCCGTGCGCGCGGTCCTGGACACCGGCGAGGAGGACCCCGCGAGCACGGGGGTCGCCACCACCGGTGACGGCACCCTGATCAACTCCGGACCGCTGAACGGGCTGTCCAAGGCGGAGGCGGTGGCCAAGGCCATCGAGATCGTCACTGAGGCCGGGACCGGCGAGCATCACGTGAACTTCCGACTGCGGGACTGGTTGCTGTCCCGGCAGCGGTTCTGGGGTGCACCCATTCCCATCGTGCACTGCCCCTCGTGCGGTGAAGTGCCCGTGCCCGAGGACCAGCTGCCCGTGCGGCTGCCCGAGGACCTGCGCGGTGAGCAACTCGCGCCCAAGGGCAGGAGCCCGCTCGCAGCGGCGTCGGACTGGGTCACCGTGGCGTGCCCCGCGTGCGGCGGGCAGGCCACGCGCGACACCGACACCATGGACACGTTCGTGGACTCCTCGTGGTACTACCTGCGCTACGCGTCCTCGCACGACGACGCTGCGCCGTTCGACCGCGCCGAGGTGGACCGGTGGCTACCCGTGGACCAGTACGTGGGCGGTGTGGAGCACGCGATCCTGCACCTGCTGTACTCGCGGTTCTTCACCAAGGCGCTCTACGACTTCGGGTTGATCGGGTTCCAGGAGCCGTTCAAGGCGCTGCTGAACCAGGGTCAGGTGCTCAACGGGGGCAAGGCCATGTCCAAGTCCTTGGGCAACGGCGTGGACCTGGGTGAGCAGCTGGACGAGTTCGGCGTGGACGCCGTGCGCCTGATCATGGTCTTCGCGTCACCGCCCGAGGACGACGTGGACTGGGCGGACGTGTCCCCGCAGGGCGCCCAGAAGTTCCTGGCCCGCGCGTGGCGCCTCGCGAAGGACTGCACGGCCGCCCGGGACGCGGACGTGACCACCGGGGACCAGGCGTTGCGCCGTGCGACCCACAAGACGGTCGCGGACGCCGAACAGCTGCTCGAGGCGCACAAGTTCAACGTGGTGATCGCCCGGACCATGGAGCTCGTGAACACCGTGCGCAAGGCCATCGACGCGGGCTGCGGTCCGGCCGATCCCGCCGTGCGCGAGGCCACCGAGGCCGTGGCGATCCTGCTGAGCCTCGTGGCGCCGTACACCTCCGAGGACATGTGGCACCTGCTCGGGCACGAGGACTCCGTGGTGCGCGCCCCGTGGCCCACCGTGGACCCCGCGCTGCTCGTGGAGGACACCGTCACCGCGATCGTGCAGATCAAGGGCAAGGTCCGTGACCGGTTGCAGGTCCCCGCGGACATCACCGACGAGGACCTCGAGGCCGCGGCCATGGGATCGGAGGCCGTCCAGCGCCTGCTGTCCGAGGCCACGGTGCGCAAGGTCATCGTGCGCGCCCCCAAGCTCGTGAACATCGTGGTCTGATGTTCCCCCGCGAGCCCCGGAGCCCGTCCCCCCGTTCCACCGAGCGGGAGGGCGGGCTCCGCCCGTTCGGAGATGCGGCCTCTATTCCTGTCGGAGCGCCGTCAGCGTCCCCGTCTGCGTCCGCTTCCGCGTCCTCGGGGGACGACGACGCCGCGCCGCCCCGCGTCGCCGTCGTCACCGACAGCGCCGCCGCCCTGCCGGACTCCTGGCTCCGCGCGTTCGAGGACGCACCGGGCTTCGCGCTCGTGGACATGCCCGTGCTGATCTCCGGTCAGCTCTACACGGCCTGTGAATCCGACACCCTGTCCTCGCTCGTCGTTGCGCTCGCGGAGGGCACACCCGTGACCACGTCCCGGCCGGCCCCGGGGCAGCTGCGTGCCGCGTACCGGCGGTTCGAGGAGGAGGGGTACGACGCCATCGTCTCGGTGCACCTGTCGGGGGAGCTGTCCGGGACGGTGGGCGCCGCCCGGATTGCTCGCCAGGACATCGGGATCCCCGTGCGGATCGTCGACACCGCAAGCGCCGGTCTGGGGCAGGGTCTGGGGGTGCGCGCGGCACTACGGGCAGTGGCGTCGGGGGCGGGGATCGACGACGTCGCTGCGGCCGCCTGTGAGACCGCCGCCCAGGCACAGATACTGATTCAGGTGCGCTCGCTGGAAACCCTGCGCCGGGGTGGACGGGTGAATCCGACCACGGCGATGGTCGGTTCCATGTTCCAGCTCAAACCGCTGCTGAGCATGGCCGAGGGCAAGATCGTGACCGTGGAGCGGCCGGTGTCCTTGTCGCGGGCTAAGGCGCGGTTCATGGTGCTGGCGGGGGAGGCTCTGGCCCACGCAGAGACCGACCGGCCGGTGTTGTGTATTCACCACGTCGCGGACCCGCACGGGGCGCGCGAGATCGGTGAGGTGCTCATGGATCGCTACCGCCCGGACGCGGAGCTCGTGATCAGTGACCTGCCCCCGGTGCTCAGCGCGCACGTGGGGCTCGGGACGAAGGCCGCGGTCATCGAGGGCCCCACGTCCCGGCCCGTGTGGCACGACGGGCGGGCTGCACAAGCGCACCCCTGATCCGCGTGTCGCCCGAGTAATCCACCGGTGGCGTCGCGCACCCACGAGCCCTGTCGCCAGTGCGGTGGGGTGGGCGCATGAGTGGAATCGATTTCAGGGGACGGCGCCGGTTCCGGGACAGTGAGGCCACGGAGCGGTTGACGGCGCTCTTGCGGGAGGACCGGCAGTCGGGTGCGGGGCTGCCATGGGCGGAGCCAGGGCCCGATTGGAATGGTGATGTGGCCGGCCGTGGTGCGACGGGTCGCCGTGCTGCTGGCCATGATGAAGAGGGCGCCGACCTGGCTCCGGACGGTGGTGCGGAACCGGCCGACGACGCCGCCGATGGTGCCACCGGTCCGTCGCTCAGTGCAGACCCGGTGTCCGAGCACTCCCGGCATCGCGAGGACGTCGTGGTCCGTCGGCACATTGCTCGCCCCGCGCTGGTAGCACTGTGCGCCGTGCTGTTGGTGGCCCTCGGGATCGGGGGCTGGAACCTGCTCCCCGATGGACAGGGGGACGACGTCGTCACGTCCACTTCCGTGAAATCGGAGGGCGCCGTCGCCGGTACGGATGGCGCGGGGGCAGATGAGGGTTCCGGCCGCGCTGACGCCGCCCGTGAGGGCACTGAAGCCACCGGCCGGGACGACGCACCTCACGGGGTGTCCGGATCCGCGACGTCCTCAGGGCTCGTCGGGGGAGCCGGAGCCGGTTCAGCGGGCGGCGGTACCGCCTCCGCCGAAGAAGCCGGGGTGCTCACGGTCCACGTGATCGGGGAGGTCAAGGACCCATCCGTGGTGACGCTGTCCCCGGGTGCGCGCGTCATGGATGCGGTGGCGGCAGCCGGTGGATTCACGAAGGGTGCGGTGAAGGACCGGATCAACCTGGCGCAGCCCGTGAGCGACGGCGCCCAGATCACGATTCCCAATGAGGAGAACGTCGATCGGGTGGCCGAGGCTGCCGCGCAGGGCGGTTCCGTGAATGGCGCCGGGACCGGTGCCCCGGCCGAGGGAGCAGCGAACAGCGCCAGCATTAAGACTGGAGTGAGCGGTAGTGCTTCCGAGGGTGGTGCGGCCACGGGAGGTTCATCGTCCGGATCAGGCGCTGCGGCTAAGGCGGGTGGTGCGGCCGCCCTGCCCGGCGGCGCCCCGGTCAACCTCAACACGGCCTCGCAAGCGGAGCTCGAGACCCTGCCTCGCGTGGGACCGGTCCTCGCACAGCGGATCGTGGAGTTCCGCACCCAACACGGCCCGTTCACCTCCGCGGAACAGCTCGACGACGTCAGCGGGGTGGGTCCCGCCATGCTGGAGGCACTGCTACCACTGGTCACGGTGTGAGCGTGCGATGGGACCTGCGCCTGGTCCCGGTTGCCATCACCGCGTGGGTGTGCGGATCGCTGACACTACTTGCCGGGTGGACCGTAGGGGCCGTGGGGGCTCTCGGCTGCGTGCTGGTCTTCGGCCTCGCGTGGTGCGCCCCCGCTCTTCTCGACCGGTCTCGCATCCGGCGGGTGAACCGCGGGCCACGAGGGAAGGCGCCCGCCTCGGCACAACGCAGCCGTCCGCCGGCCGGGCAGCCGAGCCGCGCGCGATCCTGGACGCATGCGTCGGACGTGCACGGGGGTTCCTCCTCCCATGGATGCCCGCGGCCATCATCCAGCGAGTCCCGCGCCCGGATGAGGTCCCTCCTGCCCAGCCTGGCCGTTCTGGCGGGGGTCGTGGCGCTGAGTGCCGCCGCGGCCATCACGACGGCGCTCGCCGCCACCGCACCGTCCCGCGACTTCCTGACCGAGCATCCTCCCGGTTCCGCGGTCCGCGTCAACGCCACGGTCACCGGGATGCCCCGCGAATACACGGGCTCACCGGCGCCAGGGGAGCAGGAGGCATCGCGCGGCGTCGTCGTACCCCTGGCCGTCCACGCCGCGGACGGGAAGGCCGCAGCCGCCGAACTCACGGTGTTCGCCGCCCACCCCGGGTGGGACGGCCTGCGCGACGGGGACACCGTCAACGCTGTGGTGAACGTGACGCGCACCGCGAACCCGGCACGGCTCACTGCCCGGGCCACCTCCCCACCCACCGGATGCGATCACGGCTGCCGGGGAGCCCGGCCCGGACTGCTGGACACCGTGCGCGCGAACCTGACCCGGGTGTCCGGACGGTTCGGTGCAGTGAGCGCCGGGTTGGTCCCCGGCATGACCGTGGGAGACACCTCCCAGCTGCCCGAGGCGCTGGCGCAGAGCATGAAGGACACCGGACTGACCCACCTCACGGCCGTCTCCGGGTCCAATTGCACTGTGGTGATGATCCTGACCGGGTACGCCGCCCTGACCCTGGGCGCGGGGCGGCGACTGTGCGTGGGTATCGGGCTCGCCGCGCTCGCCGGGTTCGTGCTGCTCGTGGGCCCCGACCCCTCCGTCCTGCGCGCCGGCGTCATGGGTGCACTCGGCGGGGCCGCCATGCTCAGCGGCCGCGCCGGCGTCAGCCTCAACGCCCTGTGCGCCGCCGTCACCGGCCTGGTGCTCGTGCAACCGCCCCTCGCCATCGATTTCGGCTTCATCCTCTCCGTCCTCGCGACCGCCGGCATCCTCGTGAGCGCCCGCCCCGTGACCCGCGTCCTCGCCTCCCGGATCCCCACAGCGCTCGCCGCGTGCATAGCCGTGCCCCTCGTCGCCCAACTGTGGTGCGGGCC
>NZ_JABFAW010000001.1:35880-70422 GCF_017168375.1 Kocuria sp. KRD140 | reverse complement strand
GCCCCTGTACTCGTTGCCCGCCAACATGGCCGCCGCCCCTCTCGTTCCCGTGGTCACCGTCGCCGGTCTACTTGCAGTATGCGTCCTGCTCGCGGGGCACCTGGCCTCACCCGCTCTGAGCTGGCTGCTCCCCGGCGCCCACGACGCCGCGGCGCTCGCCGGCTGGGAGCGCGCCGCCTCCCTGCCCGTGGGCGCCGCCTCGGTTCCCGCGCGGGTCATTGCGTGGCTCGCGGACGGTTTCGCCGCCCTGCCCGGCGCGCAGTTGCCCTGGCCGGGCGGTGTCCCGGGGATTGTCATCCTCACCGCGGTCACACTGCTGTTCCTCGGCGTCCTGCACGGGGTGGACCACCGCCTGCGTCAGGCATCACCCATCGCGGGCACGGTCGACGCCTCATCGGCCCCGTCACCCGAGCCCGATGCCGTATGGCGCGTTCGCGCGCGCAGGCTACGGGTACGACGTCGCGCGCTCGCGGTGATCGCGTCCCTCGCGGTGATCGTGTTGGTCGTCCTGGGTGCGGTGTGGTGGTTCCGACCGGCGCCCGCGTGGGAGTCCGTGGTGTGCGACGTCGGGCAGGGAGATGCCGTGCTGCACCGCACCGGGGAGCACAGCGCGGTGCTCGTGGATGGCGGGCCCGACCCCAGGGCTCTGCGTCGCTGTCTCGACCAGGCGGGCATCACGCACCTGGACGCGGTGATCGCCACGCACAACCACGACGACCACGTGGCCGGCCTGGAGGGGCTCTCCGATGCGGTGGATGTGGAGCGGGTGTGGTTCTCCACGGCCGGGACGGAGCTACCACGCGAACTGGCACCGCTCACGGAGAAGGCCGAGCAGCCTGCGCCCGGGGCACGACTAACCGCCGGACCGCTCACGGTCGAGGTACTCGCCCCGCGGGTCACGCCTACTGCAACGGGCGGAACCACGCGCGCTCCCGTGCACAGCCGGGTGAGTTCGGAGGACGAGAACAATGCGTCCCTCGTCCTGCTCATCACCCGGACCGCTGACCAGGGGACCACCACCTGGTTGACCGCGGGGGACCTCGAAGCCGATGGGTACCGAGCGGCCACCAGGCTCCTGCCAACAGCAGCCGCCCCACACGTAGATGTGTTGAAGGTCTCCCACCACGGCGCGCGCAACGGTGGGACCGACATCATCAGGGACTCAGATCCCGCCCTGGCGGTGATCTCGGTGGGGGAGGGCAACAGCTACGGCCATCCCCACCCCGCAACCGTGGCGGCCCTACAGGAGACCGGGGCGGCGGTGGCGCGCACGGACCTCAGCGGTTCGTTGTGGATCCGTAAGGAAGGCAATCAGCTCGTGGTCTCGACACGGTGACCGCGCGTCAATCCACTGGGTGCACCGGGTTCGTCGCGTGTGGCTCACGTTTCTTGTTCCAATGCCTCACCCGTCCACACCGGGCCACGGCATGTCCCCACCCGGCGCTAGCATGAGGACCACAGCGGCGCCCTCCCATGCCGCGCGCACCTGAGGAGTTCCGATGCCCCCAGCCCGTCGCAAGGCCGCCGCGCCGCCGCAGACCTCGTGGCGGGACGTCACCCCGCAGCCGCTGGTGCTGGCCTCCGGCTCCGACGAGTACATCCTGCAGCGCGTCAAGGACTCCCTGCGGGACCAGACCCGGGAGCAGCGCGGGTCGTGCGAGGTCACGGACGTCTCCGCCGCCGACTACGAGAGCGGGAGCTTGGCCGTGGTCACGAGCCCCTCCCTGTTCGACGATCCCAAACTCGTGTGCGTCCACGACCTCGCGAGCATGCACGAGAACCTCCTCGCGGACGGCCTGTCGTACGTGGCCAACCCGGACCCGGACGTGACCGTGCTGTGGCAGCACTCCGGGGGTAACCGCGGCAAGAAACTACTGGACGCTCTCAAGGAGTCGGCGCTCGTCCTCGATTGCACGCCGCCCAAATCGGACCGCGACAAGACGGCCTTCGTCCTGGCCGAGTTCCGCGCGCACGGCAAACGCATCGAGCCGGACGCCGCCCGTGCCCTCGCCGCGGCCGTGGGCACGAGCACCGCGGAGCTCGCCGCCGCGTGCGCGCAGTTGATCGCGGACGGCCCGCTCACGGTGGATCACGACCTCGTGGAGAAGTACTACGGCGGGCGCGTGGAGGTCACCGCGTTCCGCGTCGCGGACGCCGCGGTGGCCGGTAACGCGGATCAGGCCCTGAAGCTGTGGCGGCAAGCCGTGGACGTGGGAGTGGACCCGGTCCCCATGGTCGCCGCGCTGGGCTCCAAGATGCGGTTGATCGCGCTGACCGCAGGATCCCGCGGGGGAGCGGGAGCACTTGCGCGGGACGTGGGCGCGGCACCGTGGCAAGTGGAGCGCGCGCAGAACGAGGCCCGCCGGTTCACCGCCGGGGACGTGGCCGCCGCCCTGCAGGCCGTGGCCGAGGCCGACGCCCAGGTCAAGGGTGCGTCCCGGTCCCCGTACTTCGCGGTGGAGCGGGCGATCACCGTGATCGCGACGTCCGGCCACCACTGAGGGGCCATCTCTGAGGGCCACCATTGCGATCCCGGAAGACCCGGGGAAAGAATGCGGGCCCGGCACCGAGAAACGGTGCCGGGCCCGCAGGCGTCCTGTGCGGACGGGGTCAGTCGATTCAGATCTTGGCGACCTTCTTGGCCAGACCGGACTTCTTGTTGGCCGCGGTGTTCTTGTGCAGCACACCCTTGGACACGGCCTTGTCGAGCTTGCGGGACGCGTTGCGCAGCGTCTCGGTCGCAGCTTCCTTGTTGCCGGACTCGACCGCGGCGTCCACCTTGCGGATCAGGGTCTTGAGCTCGGACTTGTAAGAGTTGTTGCGCAGGCGAGCCTTCTCGTTGGTGAGGATGCGCTTCTTCTGCGACTTGATGTTGGCCACGTAAAACTCCTAGAACGTTTGCGGAAGTAGGTCAGTGAGGGCTCACGGATGATCATCGACTGAGTTGTGAGAGTGGGGATGCTCGGTGGCAACCATCCGCTGTGCCCGACGACCAGCGCGGACACACAGCGATCCACTTTAGCAGATCGCCGGCCGCGGCGCCGGTCAGTGGCGGGCGCGGGCGGCGAGCTCCGCGGCCACCGCGTCGAAGCGTGAGCGGGCGAGCACCGCGCCCTCCCGGCGCACGTCCTCGGGGCGCACGGGGATGATCCGGTCGATCCGGGCCTCGGACGGGCGGCCCGAGCGGTCCCAGTCTCCGGTTCCCACGTCCACGAAGTCGGGATCGTCGTGGGCCGCGGTGTCGTGGTCCTTGGAGGTGAGCATCACGCACAGCACGTACTCCCCGGCGCGGTCCACGATCAGCACGGGACGGTCCTTGCCGCGTGAGGGGTCCTCCTCGTAGGGGACCCAGGTCCACACGACCTCGCCCGGATCGGGGCGACCATCCGGGTGGGGGTCGTAGTGCGGGGTCACCGGCCCCGTCCAGTCACCGGGGTAGGGCCGGGAGGTGCCGGCGGGCGACGTCGTCGTCCCCGGCGCGGTGGGCGCGGCGGCCCGATCGCGGCGCGCGTGCCCGGAAGCGTCCCGGGGCAACGGCGCGCGGCCGGCGTCCCGCCGCCCGCGCAGGGTCCGCGAGACCCGCTGATACATCCGGTAGGCCCGCAGGCCCTGGCGCGCGAGGCGCATGAAGTCAGCCATGTGCTCATCGTAGGGGCAGCGGTTCGTCCGTTGCCGCGGAACGTGGGAAACTGGGGAGTCATCCGATCGAAAGGACCGCCCGTGTCACCGTTGGCCGTCAATCCACCGGCTCCCGCCTCGACCGACCCCTCGGTGATCAGGAACTTCTGCATCATCGCCCACATCGACCACGGCAAGTCCACCCTCGCGGACCGGATGCTGCAGGCCACGGGCGTGGTGACGCCCCGGCAGATGAAGGCCCAGTACCTGGACCGCATGGACATCGAACGCGAACGCGGGATCACCATCAAGTCCCAGGCGGTGCGGATGCCGTGGAACGTGGACGGCACGGACTACGCGCTGAACATGATCGACACGCCCGGGCACGTGGACTTCACGTACGAGGTCTCCCGGTCCCTGGCCGCGTGCGAGGCCACGATCCTGCTCGTGGACGCCGCCCAGGGGATCGAGGCGCAGACGCTGGCCAACCTGTACCTCGCGATCGAGAACGACCTCACGATCATCCCGGTGCTCAACAAGATCGACCTGCCGGCCGCGCAGCCGGAGAAGTACGCTACTGAACTCGCCAATTTGATCGGCGTGGAACCCGAGGACGTGCTCAAGGTCTCGGGCAAGACCGGTGAGGGCGTCGAGGAGCTGCTGGACACGATCGTGCGCCAGGTCCCGGCGCCTCAGGGGGTCAAGGACGCGCCGTCGCGTGCCATGATCTTCGACTCGGTGTACGACACCTACCGCGGCGTGGTGACCTATGTGCGCGTGGTGGACGGGACGCTGTCCCCGCGAGAGCGGATCCAGATGATGTCCACCGGGGCCACCCATGAGCTGCTCGAACTCGGTGTGATCTCCCCGGAGCCGGTGCCCTCGCAGGGGCTGAGCGTGGGGGAGGTGGGCTATCTGATCACGGGCGTGAAGGACGTCCGCCAGTCCCGCGTGGGTGACACGGTCACGAGCCAGACCAAGCCCGCGCAGCAGTCCCTGGGTGGGTACGAGGACCCCAAGCCCATGGTGTTCTCGGGACTGTTCCCCGTGGAGGGTTCGGACTACCCCGTGCTGCGGGACGCCCTCGAGAAGCTCCAGCTCAACGACGCCGCCCTGGTGTACGAACCCGAGACTTCCGCCGCGTTGGGCTTCGGCTTCCGTTGCGGTTTCCTGGGGCTGCTGCACCTGGAGATCACCCGCGACCGACTCGAACGCGAATTCAACCTGGACCTGATCTCCACCGCGCCGTCCGTGTCCTACAACGTGACGCTCGAGGACAACTCGGAGGAGCAGGTTACTAACCCGTCCGAGTTCCCGGAGGGACGGATCCTGGAGATCCGCGAACCCATGGTCTCGGCCACCATCCTGGTGCCGTCCGAGTTCATCGGCGCGGTCATGGAACTGTGCCAGTCCAAGCGCGGTGAGATGAAGGGGATGGACTACCTCTCCGAGGACCGCGTGGAGCTGCGCTACCGGTTGCCGCTCGCGGAGATCGTCTTCGACTTCTTCGACCAGCTCAAGTCCAAGACCCGGGGCTACGCGTCCCTGGACTGGAAGGCGGACGGCGAGCAGGCCGCGGATCTCGTGAAGGTGGACATCCTCCTGCAGGGCGAGCAGGTGGACGCGTTCAGCGCGATCACCCACAAGGACAAGGCGTACTCGTACGGCGTGCTCATGACGGGCAAGCTGCAGAAGCTCATCCCGCGCCAGCAGTACGAGGTCCCCATCCAGGCCGCGATCGGTTCCCGGATCATCGCGCGCGAGAACATCCGCGCGATCCGTAAGGACGTGCTCTCCAAGTGCTACGGCGGTGACATCTCCCGTAAGCGCAAGCTGCTCGAGAAACAGAAGGAGGGCAAGAAGCGCATGAAGATGGTGGGCCGCGTGGAGGTCCCCCAGGAGGCCTTCGTGGCCGCGCTGTCCTCGGACGAGGACACCGGGAAGGACAAGAAGAAGTAATGCCCGCCCAACCGGAGGGTGATCCCGCACCCCGGGACGGCGCGCTCCCCGCGGCGTCGGTCGCCCGTGCCACCGATCGCACCCTGAGCCTGTACGTCCACGTCCCGTTCTGCGCGGTGCGCTGCGGGTACTGCGACTTCAACACCTACACCATGGACCAGCTCGGGGACGGCGTCTCCCAGCGCGACTACCACGCCGACGCCGCCGCGGAGGTCCGCTTCGCCCGGTCCGTGCTCGACGCCGCCGGGGCACCGCCGCGCGCGCTGCACAGCGTGTTCTTCGGCGGGGGTACGCCCACCCTTCTGCCCGCCCGGGAGCTCGCGCTCATGCTCGAGCAGGCCAGGGAGAGCTTCGGGCTGGCCCCGGACGCCGAGGTCACCGTGGAGGCCAACCCCGACTCGGTGAGCGAGGAGACGTTCGACGTGCTCGCCGCGGCCGGGGTTACCCGGGTGTCCTTCGGGATGCAGTCCGCGGTGCCCCACGTGCTGCGCGTGCTGGAACGCACGCACACGCCGGCGAACGTCCCGCGCGCCGTCGGCTGGGCCAAGGACCGCGGACTGGGCGCGAGCGTGGACCTGATCTACGGTACACCGGGGGAGAGCGTGGCCGACTGGCGCACCTCGTTGGAGGCCGCGCTGGCCATGGACCCCGACCACGTCTCCGCGTACTCCCTGATCATCGAGGACGGCACCAAGCTGGCCGCCCAGATCCGCCGCGGTGAGGTGCCGGACGTGGATCCGGACGACCAGGCGGAGAAGTACACGCTCGCGGACGCGCTGCTGCGCGAGGCCGGGTTCGAGTGGTACGAGGTGTCCAACTGGTCCCGCGCGGCCCACGGGCGCAGCGCGGTGCAGAACCGCAGCGTGCACAACCTCGCGTACTGGCGCAATCAGGACTGGTGGGGGATCGGCCCGGGGGCGCACTCACACAGTGACGGCGTGCGCTGGTGGAATCTCAAGCACCCGTTGCCCTACACGGCCGCCGTGCGCCGGGGTGACTCACCGGCCGTGGGCCGCGAGACCTTGGATGGCGAGACGCAGTACGTGGAACACGTGATGCTCGGGATCAGGATCCGTGAGGGAATCCCGCTCGAGGGGCTGCGCCCGGAGGGGCGGCACGCGGTGGCCGGATTGATCGCCGACGGCTGGCTGGACGGCGCCGCCGCCCTCCGCGGGTCCGCGGTCCTCACGGACGCGGGGCGTCTGATGGCCGACGCCGTGACGCGCCGCTTGCTCGACTGGTGACCGTGTCAGGAGTTGCGGGCCGCGAACTTGTCGTAGAGGTGGGTGTTGAACCGGTACTGGTGCGGTTCGCCGCGGTTGACCGTCACGCCCGCGCGCACGGAGGTGATGGCCAGGAACAGCCAGGTCACGGCGGCGATGACCGAGAAGAGCCATCCGATGAACGGGATGAGTGAGAGCACGATGCCCGCGAGGATCACCAGGGTGGGCAGCATGGTGTAGTTGGCGGCTTCCCGGGATTCCTGAGCGGTGAAGGGACCGCGGTCCTTGAACACCCGGTGGATCATGTAGCTGGGCAGTACGCCCACCACGCCACCCAGGTGGGCGAGGGTGGCCCACTGCCGGTCCTGGGACACGTCCAGGGGTTGCGCCACGGGGGCCACGGACTCGAACGGAGTCTCGGCGGAGCGAGTGGAGGGGGAGGGAGCAGCGTCAGTCACGAGCGGGTGTGCCTTTCACGGGCGGTAGCCATCCGGGTCGGTGGACGCCGGTGCTCCCATCCTACGGTCGTTCCCGCGTGGCTCGCGCCGGACGACGATACCAGGCGTCACCGACGCTGAGGGTTACCGCTAACGCGGGTCACCGAAGCCGTAGACCACCGGCTTTGAGCGCCGTCGACGTCGTGGGTCACCGCAGGTCAGGCGCAGCCCGGGTCAGGAATCGGCGGCGTCCGGGGCGGTGAGGAAGTCGATGAGCTCCTCCACGCGGCCCAGCAAGGCCGGTTCGAGGTCTGCGTACGTGTTCACTCGTGCAAGGATCGCCTGCCACGCCCGCCCCACGTCCTGGGGTGTGCGGTGCGGTAGGCCCAGCGCGCGTGCCATCCCGGTCTTCCAATCCACCCCGCGCGGGATCACGGGCCACTCCCGGATCCCCAGGGCGCTGGGCTTCACGGCCTGCCAGATGTCCACGTAGGGGTGTCCGAGGATGAGCACATTGTCCCGGGCACCCGGGACCGCGAGCGCCTCCTGGGCGATCCTGGACTCCTTGGAGCCCGCGACCAGGTGGTCCACTAGGATCCCGAGCCGGCGCTGCGGGCCGGGGTGGAACTCGGCGATGGCTGAGGGGAGGTCGTCGATCCCGTGCAGGGGTTCCACCACGGTGCCCTCGACCGCGAGGTCGTGGCCCCACACCTTGGCCACGAGCTCGGCGTCGTGGTACCCCTCGACCCACACACGCGACTCCTTGGCCACGGACGCGCGCAAGTTCTCGACCTCGACCGACCCCGAACGCGTGATCCGGGGCTTGGCCGGGGCGCTGCGGGTCTCGGGCGGGCCCAGCCGCACGGGTTCGCCGTCCAGGAGGAAGCCCGGGCCCAGGGGGAAGGACTTCACGCGCCCGTGCCGGTCCTCCAGACCCACCACGCGCATCCCGCCGATGGTCTCCACGTCCTCGAGCACCATGTCCCGGGCCACGGGGACGTCCCGGGAGACGGGACCGGTGCGGGCGACGTCGGGACTGCCTAGGTCCTGGGGACCCCAGGACCAGCCGGATGCGTTCACGGGCGACTCCTCCACGTCGTGCCGCGGCGCGAGCGCGCCGCCGGGCAGGCGAATCAGCCGCGAGCGTATCAAAATCGGCCCCTGACCCACGGGCCCTTGACTGCCAGGATTAGCACTGTGAACTCTTGAGTGCCAGAATTGCCAGCAACGGGAGGTGAGACACATGGAGCATCCGCGCCGAGCGCAGATCCTGCGCGCCATCGTGGAGGACTACGTCCATTCGCGTGAACCCGTGGGGTCCAAGGCGCTCGTGGAACGCCACCGTTTACCCGTCTCCTCCGCCACGGTGCGCAACGACATGGCCGCCCTCGAGGAGGACGGGCTGATCGTGGCACCGCACACGAGCTCGGGTCGGATCCCCACGGACCGAGGTTATCGCGAGTTCGTCAATCAGATCGCAGCCCTGGAGCCCCTCACCTCCGCCCAGCGCCGCGCGATCCAGGTGTTCATGGACGGCGCCCAGGACCTGGACGACATCATGGAGCGCACCGTGCGCCTGCTCGCCCAGCTCACCCACCAGGTGGCCGTGATCCAGTATCCCGTGCGCACCGGGATCACCGTGCGCCACGTGGAACTCGTGGACGTGGGGGACGCCCGCGTACTCGTGATCCTGATCCCCACCACCGGACGCGTGGCCCAACGCACCGTGGAACTGCCCGTCACCCTGACCGAGGCCCAGCTGCTGGAGCTGCGCGCCCACGTGCTCGCACGCCTGCTCGGCACGCCCGTGGAAGACGTCCCCGACGCCGCCGTGACCCTGCCCCCGGCCCTGCCCGAGGAACTGCGCGACGCCGGGACCGCGGTGACCGGGGCGCTCGCGGTGCTCGCAGCGGTGTCGGACGAACACCGCCTGGTGATGGCCGGGACCGCGAACCTCGCGCGCTTCAGCGGGGACTTCCCGCAGAGCATCTCCCCGGTGCTCGAGGCGCTTGAGGAACAAGTAGCCATGCTGCGATTGTTGTCCGAGATGCAGCAGGACGAACGCGGGGTCGCGGTGCGCATCGGCTCCGACCACAGCGACGACCCCCTGGCGGAGGCGTCCGTGGTGGCCACGGGTTACGGTCCGCACGCCGCGTCCAAGGTGGGAGTCGTGGGGCCCACACGCATGGACTACCCCACGACCATGGCCTCCGTGCGCGCGGTGGCCCGCTACCTGTCCAAGAACCTGGGGGCTGAGCGCACGTGAGCGCCGCCCGCCCCGCTCGACCGTAGAACCGTAGAACCGACGAAAGAAGAAACGACGACATCGTGAGCGATCACTACGAAACCCTCGGCGTGAGCCGGGACGCCAGCGCCGAAGAGATCAAGCGCGCCTACCGCAAGAAGGCCCGCAAACTCCACCCGGACGTGAACCCCTCACCCGAGGCCGCCGAGGAGTTCAAGCGCGTCTCCCACGCCAATGACGTCCTCTCCGACCCGGACAAGCGCCGCGTCTACGACGCCACGGGCAACGAGAACGGCACGGACACCGGCTTCGGCGGGGGCTTCCCCGGTACGGGCTTCGGCTTCTCCGACATCTTCGAGACGTTCTTCCAGGGCGCGGGAGCCGGTGGCCAGCGCGGCCCCCAGTCCCGCACCCGCCAGGGCCAGGACGCCCTGATCAACGTGCGGATCTCCCTCAAGGACGCCGTGTTCGGCATGGAGAAGGACATCACGGTGGACACCGCCGTCGTGTGCCCCACGTGCCAGGGCACGTGCTGCCAGCCCGGCACGAGCCCCGTGACGTGCACCATGTGCCGCGGCTCCGGGCACATGCAGTACCAGCGCCAGTCCATCCTGGGCATGGTCACCACCCAGGCCCCGTGCTCCCAGTGCAACGGCTTCGGCACCGTGATCGAGAGCCCGTGCCACGAGTGCTACGGCGAGGGCCGCGTGCGCGACCGCCGCCCCCTGACCGTGAAGATCCCCGCCGGCATCCAGTCCGGCAACCGCATCCGCCTGGGCGGCCAGGGTGAGGCCGGCACCGCCGGCGGACCCAACGGCGACCTCTTCGTGGAACTCAAGGTGGACCCGGACCCCACCTTCCTCCGCGAGGGCGACGATCTCCACGCCCGCCTGCGTATCCCCATGACCGCCGCCGCGCTCGGCACCACCGTGAGCCTCGAGACGTTCGACGGCGCTCGCACGGTGGACGTCGATCCCGGCACCCAGTCCGGTGCGACCGTCACGCTCGACGACCTGGGCGTCACCCACCTGCGGGGCAAGGGCCGCGGGGACCTCAAGGTGCACTTCGAGGTGGAGACCCCCAAGGACCTCTCCTCCGAACAGCGCGAACTGCTCGAGCGACTCGCCGAGCTGCGCGGTGAGGAAGCAGCGGACGGTACGACCGTGAACACCAACCACTCCGGTGGGTTCTTCTCCCGGTTGCGGGACCGGTTCAACGACCTGTGACCAACCCCGTCTTCCACGTCCCCGCTGAGGACCTCTCCCGGGCGCACCCGGGGGAGGTCCTGGACGTCGCGGGTCCCGAGGCCAAGCACGCGGTGACCGTGCGGCGCCTGCGCGCGGGGGAGGCCCTGGACCTCGTGGACGGGCACGGCACCCGTGCGGTGTGCACGTTCGACTCCGGGGCCAAGGACCGGATGAGCGTGACCGTCCAGGAGATCCACCACGACGCAGCGCAGCAGCCGGAGTTCACGCTGGTGCAGGCACTCGCCAAGGGGGACCGGGACCTGCAGGCCGCGGAGGCCGCCACGGAACTCGGGGTCTCCCGGGTGATCCCGTGGCAGGCGGAGCGCAGCATCGTGCGCGTCCACGCGGACCGCGCGGCCAAACTCATGGCCAAGTGGGACTCCACCCTGGCCGCGGCGGCCAAGCAGTCCCGGCGCGCCCGCTGGCCCGAACGCGGTGACTGGGTGGACACCGCGGGTCTGGCCCGGCTGATCGCTGCGGAACCCCAGATGCTGTGGCTCGTGCTGCATGAATCGGCGAGCACACGTTGGTCCACCCCGGACGTGACCCGGTGGGGCGATCGGTCCCGGATCGCGGTGATCGTGGGCCCGGAGGGAGGGATCGGTGACGGAGAGCTCGAGGCGTTGTGCGCCGCCGGTGCTCAGCCGATGCGCCTGGGGACCACTGTCATGCGATCGTCCACCGCGGGACCCGCGGCACTGGCCGCGCTGCACGCGGTGCTCGGGCTCTGGGACTGACCCGGGACCCAACGGGGAGGGCTCAGTCCCCGGCGCGCACCGTGATCGCGTGATCGTCGGACACGGTGGTGCCGGAATCGTCCGTGCCGCTCACGCGCACGGTGTACGTCCCGGGGTCGAGCGTGACACTCGTGCGTAGTTCCGTGCCCGTGGTCGGATCTGAGCCGGGGGAAGCGGGTGCGACGTTCCCACTGTGCACGACGCGGTCGTCCTCGAGCACCTCCCAGCGGGCGTCACGCACCGAGGGCAGCACGCGGGCGAAGACCGTCACGGGGCTCTTGGGTTCCGCCCCGGTCTGGGGGTCCACGAGCCACACGGGCGCGGCCAGTGCAGAGTCACGCGTGAGCGGGGCATTAAGTTCCACGGCTCCGAAGGCCTTGTACCCGCTCTGCCCGTTCACGAGGACCCGCACCTCCTTGGCCGTGGACGAGTCCAACAGCCCGGCGGTCACAGCCGCCGCGGAGACCGTGTACACCATTTGCTGCAGTGCGACCCGCGCGTCCTGCGAGGAGAGCTGGGAGGCGAACGCGGCGGCGGGCAGGTCCACGGTGATGGTTCCGTCCGGGGACACGGAGGTGCCCACGGTGTCCACGGCGGACCACAGGGACCGGTAGTCCGGGTCCGCGGGGGTGGCCGAGGTGACCATGAGTGCCGCCTGGGCCACGGGGTCGGTCGTGTCCTGGGAGGTCGGGGTGCGGAACTCGCGGAACAGGTAGCGCGATTGGTCCCCGGTGCCCACCCAGTACACGGGGGCCTGTTCGGTGGCCACGCCTTCCATCGCCGTGTCCGTGTTCATGGGTGCGGAGGCGATCCCGGGGGCGGCTTCGGAGTTGTGGTCCGGTCGGTCGGCGGCGGTCCCGCACGAGGCCACGACCGCGGCGAGCGACACGGCGAGCGCCCCCGTCGCGGCGCGCCGAAGTCCGCCGGGCGCGGTGGCGCGACGACGCTGCGGCTCGGTCGTTCCTGCGGGATTTTTCACGGCTACACAACTTACCCACCGGAAGCCACGGGCGCTAACGTCGCACGTGGATCCGGGCGGACCGTTATTGGATTGCAACCTGCGGCGTGCGAGCCCGTCGGTCCCGGCGGGTCCGGGTCCGCGCGCACCGGTAGGCTGGACCCGATGAGCGAACCAACCGAAGGGACCGAGGCACTGAGCACTCCGCCCACCGAACGAACCCGCGTCACCGTGCACGTACCGGATCGGGAGACCGCCGTCCGGACCTTGGGTCACGGGGACGCGACCTTACGTCTGCTCGAGCAGCAGTTCCCGGCCGTGCGGATGACCGTGCGGGACCTGGACGTGGCCCTCGAGGGGCCCGTGATCGACACCCGCCTGGCCGCCTCCTTACTCGAGGAACTTCTCGCGATGGCGCTGCGCGGCACCGAGATCACCGAACGCACGGTGCTGCGCGTGGCCCGCATGATGCGTGACGCCCAGGACCTGCGCCCGTCGAGCGCGCTGTCCACGAGCATCCTCTCCACCCGGGGCAAGACCATCCGGCCCAAGACCGTGAACCAGAAGACCTACGTGGACGCGATCGACGAGCACACCGTGGTCTTCGGGATCGGGCCCGCCGGTACCGGCAAGACGTACCTGGCCATGGCCAAGGCCGTGCGCGCCCTGCAGGCCAAGGAGGTCAACCGGATCATTCTCACGCGTCCCGCGGTGGAGGCCGGCGAGCGACTGGGCTTCCTCCCGGGTTCGCTCAACGACAAGATCGACCCCTACCTGCGTCCCCTCTACGACGCCCTGCACGACATGATGGACCCCGAGTCCATTCCGCGGCTCATGGAGGCCGGGACCATCGAGGTCGCCCCGCTGGCCTACATGCGCGGGCGCACCCTTAACGACGCCTTCGTGATCCTTGACGAGGCCCAGAACACCACCCCGGAACAAATGAAGATGTTCCTCACCCGTCTAGGCTTCGGCTCACGGATCGTGGTCACCGGTGACGTGACCCAGGTGGACCTGCCCGGGACCACCAAGTCCGGACTGCGCCAAGTCCAACACGTGCTCGGGAAGATCGACGACATCGCGTTCTGCGAACTGACCTCCGCGGACGTGGTGCGCCACGAACTCGTGGGCGAGATCGTGGCCGCCTACGACCAGTTCGACACCACCAACCGCCACCGCGTGGAACGAGCCCGCCGCAAGGACGAACGCCGAGCGGCGTCGTCCGAGCGCACCGGGGGAGACACCCCGTGAGCGTGGCCTTCGACCTGCCCTGGGACACCCCCGCCGAACAGGCCGAGCTGCCCACCGCCTACCGCGCCGTGGACACCGACCAGCTCGAGGCCCTCGTGGACCTCGCCTTCACCCGCTGGCACCTGCACCCCGACACCGAGGTCAGCATCGCCGTAGTGGACGAGACCCGCATGGCCGAACTGCACGAACAGTGGCTGGACCTGCCCGGAGCCACCGACGTCATGTCCTTCCCCATGGACGAACTGCGCGAGGGCACCCCCGACGACCCTAGCCTGGGCGTCCTCGGGGACGTCGTACTGTGCCCACCCGTGGCCGAACGCCAGGCCGCGGCCGCCGGCCACAGCACCCAGGACGAACTGTGCCTGCTCACCACCCACTCCCTGCTGCACCTGCTGGGCCACGACCACGCCCACGAGGACGAACGCGCCCGCATGTTCACCGCCCAGCGCTCGCTGCTCGAGGAGTTCCTGGGCCGGGACGCGCCCGTGGAGACCATGACGTGAGGCGCCGCACCGCCTCCGACCCCCGCACCGACTGAACGACCGAGGACCCGCGATGACCCAGCCCTCTGAACAGCCCGCTGACTTCCGCGCCGGTTTCGCCGTGTTCGTGGGCCGGCCCAACGTGGGCAAGTCCACGCTGACCAATGCGCTCGTGGGGCGCAAGGTCGCGATCACGTCCAACCGTCCGCAGACCACGCGGCACACCATCCGCGGGATCGTGCACCGCACCGACGGTCAGTTGATCCTCGTGGACACCCCCGGCCTGCACCGTCCGCGCACGCTGCTCGGTCAGCGGCTCAACGACGTCGTGGCCCAGACCCTGGGTGAGGTGGACGTGATCGGCTTCTGCGTGCCCGCGGACCAGAAGGTGGGCCCGGGGGACCGGTACATCGCCCAGCAGGTCGTCGCCGCCGTCGGGCGCACCCCCGTGGTCGCGATCGTGACCAAGGCAGACCTCGTCCCCCAGCAGCGCCTCGCCGAACAGCTCGTGGCCGTGAGCGAGCTCGGGCGCGAGGTCGTCACCGAGGAGCGCGCCCAGCGCGACGCACGACGACGACGTCGCGACGCGGCGCCGTCCGCCAAGGGCGCCGGCGGTCGCCCGGCCGCGCAGCGCACCGAGGACACGCCGGCCGGATGGGCCCACGTGATCCCCGTGAGCGCGGCGGACGGCTTCCAGATGGACGAGATCGCCGAGCTGCTCGTGTCGCTGATGCCCGTCTCCCCGCCCCTGTACCCGGAAGGGGACCTCACTGACGAGCCGGAGGTCACCATGATGGGCGAACTCATCCGCGAGGCTGCGCTCGAGGGCGTGCGGGACGAACTGCCCCACTCGCTCGCCGTGGTCGTGGACGAGGTCTCCGAACGTGAAGGCCGCTCACCGGACAACCCCATGCTGGACGTCCACGCGAGCCTGTACGTGGAACGGGACTCCCAGAAGGCCATCGTGATCGGTAAGCGCGGTGCGCGACTGCGCGAGATCGGGACGCGCGCGCGAGCCCAGATCGAGTCTCTACTGGGCACCCGGATCTACCTGGACCTGCACGTCAAGGTCGCCAAGGAATGGCAACGGGACCCCCGACAGCTGTCCAAGCTCGGGTTCTGACCGGACACACACCACACGCCAACCCGGTGCCGTAGCCTGACCCACCAGTCAGGGCCGCACGCCCCCCCGATCCGAGACCCCAGGAGACGTCACCGGTGGATCCCAGCTCAGCACCACGCCGGAGCCGCCGGAGTTCGCGTACGAGCGCGCCGTGGAGCACGCATCCCGCCCGCCGCACGAATCGCGACGGCGAGGCGTACGACCTGCGCCAGACCGGACGTCATCACCGCGCCCATGTCCATCGCCCCTCGGTACGCAGGATCGCCGTGATCCTGGCCGTGTTCGGGCTGCTGGCCGTGCTCGGCATCGGCGGGATCGCCGCGCTGCGCCTGACCGGCAACCTCACCTCGAGCCCCCTGAACCTCTCCGACGGTGCCGAGAACGTGGACGACGGCCCCCTGGACATCCTCGTCATGGGCTCGGACACTCGCCACGGTCAGGGCAACAGCGAATACGGCAGCGAGGACGACGCCGAGGGCCGCACCGACGTCATGATGCTCATGCACGTGACCGAGAACCGCGATGCCGTCACCGTGGTCTCCTTTCCCCGGGACCTCTTGGTCAGGATCCCGCAGTGCACGGACCCCACGAGCGGCACCGTGTACCCGGCCACGACCGGGATGCTCAACAGTGCGGTGGAACACGGCGGCCCTGGGTGCACCGTGGCCGCGATCAACCGACTCACCGGCGTGAACATCGACCACTTCATGCTCGCCGACTTCAACGCCGTCAAGGAACTCTCCAGCGCCGTGGGCGGCGTGCAGGTGTGCGTCAACGAACCCGTGGATGACCCCAAGTCCGGGCTGCGTCTGCCCGCCGGGATCTCCTCCGTGGAGGGCGAACAGGCACTCGCGTTCCTGCGTTCCCGCGCGGCGTTCGGCAACGGTGGGGACGAGGCCCGCATCCGCTCGCAGCAGTCGTTCCTGGCGTCCCTCACGCGCAAGATCCAGGCGGACGGGACGCTCACCAACCTCCCGCAGCTCTACCACATCGCCGAGGTGATGACCCAAAACCTACACGTGGACCAGGGGTTGACCTCCATCCCCACCCTCGTGGGCATGGCCGGTGCGCTCAACGGCATCGATCCCGGCCGGATCGCGTTCGTGACCGCGCCGTCCGAGCCCTACCCGCAGGACCCCAACCGGTTGCAGCTGGACGAGAAGCCCGCCGAGCGGCTCTTCGAGACCCTGCGTCGGGACGTCTCCGTCACGGAGGCTCGCGACGCGCCGTCGGCGTCCCCCGGGCCCTCCCACGCGGTGGGGGAGACCGCCACCCCCGCGCCGAGTGCCGCGCACCCCACGGAGCCGGCGGCATCGCCCACCGCGACCGGCCCCGCCGTGGACCCGTCGCTCGTGCCGATCACGGTGAGCAACCGCACGGACGCCGGGGGCCGGGACCACCAGCTCGTGAGCGTGCTCGAACGCGCCGGCTACGACCAGGCGCGCACCGCGTCCTCCGGCACGCAGCTCGCGGCCACGCAGATGTTCTACAACCCCAACTGGGCGCTGGCCGCGGACGACGTCGCCGCTGTCCTGAACGTCTCACCGAGCCAACTCGTGGCGAGCTACGACGTGCCCGGGATCGAGGTCGCGGTGGGCCAGGACTTCCGTAGCGGTGACACGATGGACCGCAACGCCGCCCTGCCCGACGACCTGCAGGGCCAGACCGCGGAGCAGTTCACGTGCCAGGAGACCGCGGCGGGGTAACGATCCGGTGTGCCGGCGACCTAGTGGTACGTTGGATCACATGCGGCAAGGGATGACGCTACTCCTGCTTACGTGCCGCAGCGGGGCCTGAACCGATCCTCACGGCCGACCACCCGCTGCGGAGTTCCGTGGTGCCGGCCCACAAGCTTCTGATCGAAAGGCCCCCTTCCCATGAAGAATTTGCAGCGTCCCTCCGGAATGCCCGTCCACAAGTACACCCCGTACCACCACAACTTCCCGTTCGACATGTCCGACCGCACGTGGCCGGACAAGGTGGCCACCACGGCCCCGCGCTGGTGCGCCGTAGACCTGCGGGACGGCAACCAGGCGTTGATCGACCCCATGGACTCCGAGCGCAAACTGAAGATGTTCCAGTTGCTGGTGAAGATGGGCTACAAGGAGATCGAGGTGGGCTTCCCGTCCGCCTCGCAGACCGATTTCGACTTCGTGCGCACCCTGGTCGAGGACGACCTGATCCCGGAGGACGTCTCCATCCAGGTGCTCACGCAGTCCCGCGAGCACCTGATCGAGCGCACGTACGAGGCGATCGAGGGCGCACCGCACGCGATCGTGCACCTGTACAACTCCACGTCCACCCTGCAGCGACGCGTGGTCTTCGACCGCGACATGGACGGCATCGTGGACATCGCCCTGACCGGTGCCAGGTTGTGCCGCAAGTACGAGGAACAGCTCAAGCACACCGACGTCACGTACGAGTACTCCCCGGAGTCCTACACGGGCACCGAGCTCGAGTTCGCCGCGCGGATCTGCAACGAGGTCGCCGAGACCTTCGAGGTGGGTGACGGTCGCAAGATGATCATCAATCTGCCCGCGACCGTGGAGATGGCCACTCCCAACATCTACGCGGACTCGATCGAGTGGATGGGCCGGCACCTGTACCACCGCGACGACATCATCCTGTCGCTGCACCCCCACAACGACCGCGGGACCGGTGTGGCCGCCGCCGAGCTGGGCTACCTGGCCGGGGCGGACCGGATCGAGGGGTGCCTGTTCGGCAATGGCGAGCGCACCGGCAACGTGGACCTGGTGACCCTGGGGTTGAACCTGTTGACCCAGGGCGTTGACCCGCAGATCGACTTCTCGGACATCGAGGAGATCCGCCGCACGGTGGAGTACTGCAACCAGTTGCCCGTGCCCGAGCGCAGCCCGTACGGCGGTGACCTGGTCTTCACCGCGTTCTCCGGTTCGCACCAGGACGCGATCAAGAAGGGCTTCGAGGCCATGCAGCGGGACTCGCAGGAGCGGGGCGTGGACATCGATGACATGGAATGGGCCGTCCCGTACCTGCCGGTCGACCCCAAGGACGTGGGCCGCAGCTACGAGGCCGTGATCCGCGTGAACTCCCAGTCCGGCAAGGGTGGCGTGGCCTATCTGCTCAAGAGCGAGTACGGCATCGACCTGCCCCGCCGGGCCCAGATCGAGTTCTCCGGGGTCGTGCAGAAGTACACCGAAACCTCGGGCTCGGAGGTCACCGCGCAGCAATTGTGGAAGATCTTCACCGACGAGTACCTGCCCGCCAAGGACGGCGGCGGCGAGCTGTGGGGTCACTACCGCATCACGTCCATCTCCACCCATGCCGAGGACGAGGGCAACACGGTCCTGGAGATCGGCCTGGACGTGGGCGGCGAGCACCACGAGCGCACCGCGCACGGCACCGGGCCCATCGACGCGCTGATTCAGCTGTTCAACGCGGAGGGCGTGGACGTGCGCCTGCTGGACTACACAGAGCACACGCTGTCCGCGTCCGCGAACGCGCAGGCCGCGAGCTACGTGGAGCTCGCCGTGGGTGACCGCGTGCTGTGGGGTGCGGGGATGGACAACAACACCACGCGAGCGTCCCTGAAGGCCGTGATCTCCGCGGTCAACCGCGCCGTGCGTGACGCGCAGTTGGCCCAGCAGGACTGAGCGCGCTCCTTCCCTTCTCCGACGACTCCGCTGCGGGCACCCGGGTGCGCCGCAGCGGAGTCGTGTCCGGGGTAGGTGACACAATGACCCGATGGCCCGTTCAACCTTCGCATCGCGCAGCTATCGGGACGACGCCGTGGTGCTGCGCACATACGACCTCGGCGAAGCGGACCGGATCGTGATCCTGCTGACGGCCGAGAACGGCCAGGTCCGGGCGGTGGCCAAGGGTGTGCGGCGCACCAAGTCGCGGTTCGGTGCGCGCCTGGAACCCTTCCACGTGGCCCAGGTGCAGCTCGTGCACGGACGGAACCTGGACATCGTGTCGCAGGCCATCGGCAAACGGGCATACGGGCAGAGCATCGTGGCCGACTACGAAAAATACACCGCCGCGGCGGCCATGGTCGAGACCGCGGAGAAACTCACCGCGGACGACTACGACACCGCAGTCCAGCACTACCAGTTGCTCGTGGGAGCGCTGTCTGCCCTCGCGCGTGGTCTGCACGAGCCGGGGCGCATCCTGGACTCTTATCTGCTACGCGCCGTGGCCCTGGCCGGTTGGACGCCCAGTTTCGTGGACTGCGCACGGTGCGGGGCTCCCGGGCCTCATCGCTCGTTCTCCGCGGCCCTCGGCGGTGCGGTGTGTCCTCAGTGCCGTCCGCCGGGATCCGCCGCGCCCAGTGCGGCCACGTTCGTGCTGCTGGACGGGCTGCTGCGCGGGGACTGGTCCACGATCGACGCCGCCGGCACCAAGACCGCGCGCGCAGCTGCCGGGTTCGTGGCGGCGTACATCCAATGGCACATGGAGCGCACGGTGCGTTCCCTGGCCCTCGTGGATCGCGGGGACGGCTGAGGCGGGGAGTGCCCGCTACTCGGTGGGAAGTTCTAGGGTGGGGGAGGACCACCCCGTCGCTTCTCGAAAGGATCCCCGCATGAGCCGCTTCGCCCCGCCGCCGCCCCATCCCAGCGGTGCCACGGTGCCCGCCCTGGATCGCGATGCCATTCCCCGACATCTGGCCCTCGTGATGGACGGCAACGGCCGCTGGGCCAACGACCGCGGACTGCCGCGTACCGAGGGGCATCGGGAGGGTGAGCGAGCCCTCATGGAGGTCGTCGCGGGAGCCATCGACCTGGGGATCCCGTACGTGTCCGCGTACGCGTTCTCCACGGAGAACTGGAAACGGTCCCCAGCCGAGGTCGCGTTCCTCATGAACTTCACGGGGGACGTGATGTCCCGCCAGCTGCCCACGTTCAAGGAATGGGGGATCAAGGTGCGGTGGGCAGGGCGGCGCCCCCGCCTGTGGAAGTCCGTGATCAACCGACTGGAGACCGCGGAGCGCGAGACCCAGGACAACGATGTCATCACGCTGACCATGTGCGTGAACTACGGCGGTCGCGCGGAGATCGCCGACGCCGCGGTCGCGATGGCTCGGGACGTCCAGGAGGGGCGGCTCATGCCCGGGTCGATTACCGAGGACATGGTCCAGCGGTACTTGGATGAGCCCCAGTTACCGGACGTGGACCTGTTCCTGCGGTCCTCGGGAGAACAGCGGCTGTCCAATTTCATGCTGTGGCAGTCCGCATACGCGGAAATGATGTTCCTGGATATCCTGTGGCCGGACATGGACCGCCGTGTGCTGTGGCGTGCGGTAGAGGATTACGCTCACCGCAACCGACGATACGGGGGAGCGATGGATCAGATGGCCCCGGCCACGGGGGAGTAACCGCCGAATTGGGTCCTCAGTATTTAGAGTTTCAACTGAATATTGATACTTATAATTCGAGTTGAGATTGAGATTGTATGTAACCTGAACTCGTCTTCCCGTGGTATCAGCGCCCACTTGGCATACCCGCCGGTGATGCGCCCGAGGTGGTCCGGGAGCGGGCACCCCGTGTGAAAAACTGGCCACATGCGCGTGTACCCCGCTTTTTTCAATCTCGTTTTCTCCTGGATGGACCCGGAACTCGCCCACACCGTGGGGTTCGCGGGGATCAAGCTGGCCCGCCGTGTGGGCCTGGGGCGGGTGCTGCACCGCCTCACCCGCCCGGATCCGGGCAACGAGGTCCATGTCATGGGGCTCACCTTCCCGTCCCCATTCGGTCTGGCCGCGGGTTTCGACAAGGGCGCTACCGGTACCCACGCGTTGACGAACCTCGGCTTCGGCCACGTGGAGATCGGCACGGTCACGGGCCAGGGTCAGCCGGGCAATCCCCGTCCGCGGCTGTTCCGCCTGGTCGAGGACCGCGCCGTGATCAATCGTATGGGCTTCAACAACGACGGCGCGGAGGCCGTGGCCCCGCGAGTGGCCTCGGCACTGCAGAGCCTCGCCCAGGACGCCGCCCGTACGCATCGTGCGCGCCCCGTGGTGGGCGTCAACATCGGCAAGACCAAGGCCGTGGGTCTCGAGGACGCCACGGACGACTACGTGCGCAGCACCCGCGTGCTCGCCCCGTATGCGGACTACCTCGTGGTCAACGTTTCCTCCCCGAACACCCCCGGACTACGCCAACTCCAGGAGCTCGACGCGCTGCGACCGCTGTTGCGAGCCGTGCGGGAGGAAGCGGACCGGGTCACGTCGTGGCACGTGCCGCTGCTCGTCAAGATCGCCCCGGACCTCGCGGACCAGGACGTCCTTGCGGTCGCGGACCTGGCCCGGGACCTGGGGCTGGACGGCATCGTCGCGACAAACACCACGATCGTCCGCGACGGGCTCGGCCTGCGCAGCGACGCACAGGACGTGATCGCGTGTGGAGCCGGCGGACTCTCGGGGGCGCCCCTGCGGCGTCGTTCCCTCGAGGTGCTCAAGCTGTTGCGAGGTCACGTGGGGGAGGACCTCGTGCTCATCTCCGTGGGAGGGGCTACGAGCGCCCGGGACGTGATCGAGCGACTGGACGCCGGTGCTTCCCTGGTGCAGGGCTACACCGCGTTCCTGTACGAGGGGCCGTTCTGGGCGGCGCGGATCAACCGCGGCCTGCGCCGGGCCGCACGGCGCACCTCGCACTGAGGACCCACGGAAGTGATGGAACGAGGGGCCGGCCCACCATGGTGGGCCGGCCCCTCGCGGGTTCTGCGGGTGTTACTCGGGACGCTCGCCCCGGCGCACCTGCGGCTTGGGCAGGCGCATGCGGCGCATCGTAAAGGTACGCATCGCGGCGTACCAGCGGGTGCCGGGCTGGACGGTGCCGAACGTGCGGCGCAGTGCCGCGTGCAGTCGGTTGGACATGATGATCGCGTCGATCACGCACAGGATGATGTAGCCGTACACGACCCAGATCAGTGTGATGGCCACGGACTGCACCGGCAGGAACATCAGGACCAGGATCAACAGCAGGAAGATCAGCACGTACTCGCCGATGTTGAACCGTGAGTCCACCCAGTCCCGGGCGAAACGGCGCTGGGGCCCGGCGTCCCGCGGGCCCAGGTAGCGTTCGTCTCCGGCGGCCATGCCGGCCTGTGCCTGGGCGCGCCGTTCCCGTTCCGCGATCCTGGACTCGGCTTTGGCGGCCTTGCGGTCCTTCGGGATCAGGGGTCGGCGACGCGCGGCCTCCTGCTCCTTGCGGGTGGGGGTGGGGCGGCCCTTCTTGCCCTCGGGCGTCCTCCCGCCACCGGGCTGCCCCTGTCTCTTATACCCACCGGTTGGTGGGGACGGCGGGATCGGCCGTGGCGCGCGCGCCCACGGCGGTGGATCCCGAGGATTCAGCTGACTTCTTGCGTCGAAACACCCGACAAGCCTACCGGAGTGCCACGACGTCACCGCGCGCGTGACAGGAGGCAACCGAACGGGCTCGCCACGGTGCGCGCCGAGCTCCCGCCGTTAGGCTGGGCCCATGGCTACTGACTTCACACGTCCCAGCTCCGACACCGTCGACGCCCTCCGGGCGAGCGTGGACGGTTCCCGGGACATCTTGCTGGAAGAACTCGGCTCCCTCGTGGCGATCCCCGGCATCGCGTGGGACTCGTTCGACGCCGCCGACCTCGAGCGCAGTGCCGAGGCTGTGGCCGGTCTGCTCCGGGGCCTGCCTTTCGACAGCGTGGAGATCCTGCGCGAGCCCCTCGGGGACGCTCCGGGGCACCCCGCCGTCGTCGCTCGCAAGGCCGCGGCACCCGGGTACCCCACGATCCTGTTGTACGCCCATCACGACGTCCAACCCCCGGGCAAGCGCGAACTGTGGAACACCGAGCCGTTCGAGGCCGTGGAGAAGGACGGTCGGCTCTGGGGTCGCGGCGCGGCCGACGACAAGGCCGGCGTTATGGTGCACGTGGGCGCGCTGCGCGCGTTCTTCGAGCGCATCGGCGAGCAATCGGGCCTGGGTGTGACCGTGTTTATCGAGGGCGAGGAGGAGGCCGGTTCGCCCGGCTTCGAGGACTTCCTGGCCGCGCACCGGGACAAGCTCGCCGCGGACGTCATCGTGATCGCGGACTCCGCGAACTGGGAAGTGGGCGTCCCGGCACTCACGACGAGCCTGCGCGGCGTCGTCGGAGGGATCGTAGAGGTCAGCGTGCTGGACCACTCGGTGCACTCCGGCATGTTCGGCGGGCCCGTTCTGGACGCACCCACGCTGCTGTCGCGACTGATCGCGACCCTGCACGACGACGACGGCGCCGTGGCCGTCGCGGGGCTGCTGAGCGAGGACGACACGGACGTGGACTACGACGAGGACCGCTTCCGCGCGGACGCCGGCGTGTTGGACAGTGTGCAACTTGCCGGGCGCGGCTCGATCTCGTCGCGGCTGTGGACCCAGCCGGCGCTGTCCGTTACGGGGATCGACGTCACCGATGTCGCGACCGCCTCCAACACCATCGCGGCCACCGCGCGCGCCAAGCTGAGCCTGCGGATTGCTCCTGGCCAGGACGAGCGGGAAGCGGGGGAGGCGCTGCGCAAGCACGTGGAGGACAACGCCCCGTTCGGCGCGCACGTGAGCTTCGCGCTCGAGGAGACCGGCCCCGCCTTCCGTGCGGACACCGGCGCCGTGAGCTCGCAGATCGCCCTGTGGGCTTTCGAACAGGCGTGGGGACGTCCGGCCGTCACGGCGGGGATGGGCGGATCCATCCCCTTCACCGCGACCCTCATCCGGGCGTACCCTGAGGCACAGATCCTGATCACTGGTATCGAGGACCCGGACACCCGGGCCCACAGCGCCAACGAATCCCTGCACATCGGGGACTTCCTGCACGCCGTCACCGCCGAGGCCCTCGTGCTCGCGGCGCTGGCCCAACAGGGAGAGCGCAGCGCGGAATGATTCCCCGCGCCGGCGCGTTCCACCAGGCAGAAGGGATCCACCGAACCCGGGGTCGCAACCCCGCGTCGCACAGAAAGTGAGCACCATGAGCGTCACCACCGACAACGAGACCACCCAGGACACGCCCACCCACGAGGTCCTGCTCACGGACACCGCGGCCCAGAAGGTCCGCGACCTGCTCGAGCAGGAGGGGCGCACCGACCTGCGGCTGCGCGTCGCCGTGCAGCCGGGCGGCTGCTCCGGTCTGATCTACCAGCTGTATTTCGACGAGCGCGTCCTCGACGGCGACCACGTCCGCGGCTTCGACGGCGTGGAGGTCATCGTGGACAAGATGAGCGTCCCGTACCTGAGCGGGTCCACCGTGGACTTCGAGGACTCCATCTCTAAGCAGGGCTTCTCGATCGACAACCCCAACGCGCAGGGCTCATGCGCGTGCGGTGACTCCTTCCACTGATCGACCGCACCGAACAGGGGTGCGTTCGGATCCTCAGAGGGTCCGTGCGCACCCCTTTTTCGTGCCCGCTCGAGGGGCTCATCGGTGCACGCAGGGGAGGGGATCGGCGGGGTCTGCGGACGGCCCCGCTCGCGACACGGCGTGCTGACACAGTGTCAGCGGATCCGGGGGCGGAGGGGTAAGCTTCCTAGGGAGAACCATCCACGGGCAACGCGTCCATTGTGCCCACGCGCAGGACCGATGCGGAACCCACACACACAAAGAGGAAGGGCCGTCTGTGAGTTCGCAAACTCGAACCGGCAGCCGCCGCGGCCGAGCGCTCAAGGCCTCGGCAGTGGCAGTCCTGGCGACGATCTCGCTCACCGCTTGCTCGGAGCAATCGAAGCTGGGCTTCTTGCCCACCGAACGGGGCACCACCGACAACGCCGATCAGGTCATCGACTTGTGGATCGGATCGTGGATCGCGGCGCTCGGCGTGGGTCTCGTGGTGTGGGGTCTGATGCTCTGGTGCATGGTCGCCTACCGGCGTCGTAAGAACGAGACCGGCTACCCCCGCCAGCTCGCGTACAACGCCCCGCTGGAGATCTTCTACACGATCGTCCCGATCGCCCTGATCGTGACCCTCTTCTTTTTCTCGTTCCGCGCACAAACGGCCATCACGGACCGCTTCGAGAACCCGGACGTCAAGATCCAGGTGTACGGCAAGCAGTGGGCGTGGGACTTCAACTACCTGGACGACAACGTCCACTACCAGGGCATCCAGGCGCACCTCACGGGCGAGCCCGGCGTCGAGGAAACCCTGCCCACCCTGTACCTGCCGGCCAACAGCAAGGTCGAGCTGGAGATCACGTCCCGCGACGTTATCCACTCGTTCTGGGTGCCCGCCTTCCTTGAGAAGATCGACATGATCCCGGATCGCACCAACTACATGAGCTTCACCACCGGCCGCGAGGGTACTTTCGCCGGCAAGTGCGCTGAGCTGTGCGGTGAGTACCACTCCGAGATGCTCTTCAACGTAGCCGTCGTGAGCCAGCAGGAGTACGACGCCCAGATGCAGCGCCTGCGCGACGAAGGCAACACGGGCATCCTCGGGGACGAGTACAACCGCAACCCGAACCTCAACGAAACGTCCAACAACTAGGGGATAGGCAATGTCTACGCTCGAATATTCGCGGGACGACGCGGCCACGACCGCACCCCGCGTTGTCCCACGGTCCAAGGGCCGGGTGATCGTCAACTGGCTCACCTCGACCGACCACAAGACCATCGGGTACATGTACCTGATCTCGTCCTTCATTTTCTTCTGCGCCGGTGGCGTGATGGCTCTGCTGATCCGCGCCGAGCTCTTCCAGCCGGGCATGCAGATCCTCGAGACCAAGGAACAGTACAACCAGCTGTTCACCATGCACGGCACCATCATGCTGCTGATGTTCGGCACCCCGCTGTTCATCGGTTTCGCCAACGTGATCGTGCCCCTACAGCTCGGTGCGCCGGACGTGGCCTTCCCCCGTCTGAACGCCCTCGCGTTCTGGTTCTTCCTCTTCGGCTCGCTCATCGCGGTATCCGGGTTCGTCTCCCCGCAGGGCGCGGCCTCCTTCGGATGGTTCGCCTACGCGCCACTGAACAGCACGACATTCAGTCCGGGCGTTGGTGGTGACCTATGGGTCTTCGGCCTGGGCCTGCAGGGCTTCGGCACCATCATGGGTGGCGTGAACTTCATCACGACCATCGTGTGCATGCGTGCGCCGGGTATGACCATGTGGCGCATGTCCATCTTCACCTGGACCACGCTGATCACCTCCATGCTGATCATCATGATCTTCCCGCCGCTGGCCTCCGCCCTGTTCGCGCTGGGTATGGACCGGCGACTCGGCGGCCACGTGTTCGACGCCGAGAACGGTGGCGCCATCCTGTGGCAGCACCTGTTCTGGTTCTTCGGTCACCCCGAGGTCTACGTGTTGGCCCTGCCGTTCTTCGGCATCGTCTCGGAGATCATCCCGGTGTTCTCCCGCAAGCCGATCTTCGGGTACAAGGGTCTCGTCTTCGCGACCATCGCAATCGCGGCGCTGTCCGTGACCGTGTGGGCGCACCACATGTACGTGACCGGCGCGGTGGCCCTGGGCTTTTTCTCCTTCATGACCATGATGATCGCGGTGCCCACCGGCGTGAAGTTCTTCAACTGGATTGGCACCATGTGGCAGGGGTCGCTGACGTTCGAGACGCCCATCCTGTGGGTCCTCGGCTTCCTCTTCACCTTCCTGTTCGGTGGTCTCACGGGCATTATCCTGGCGACGCCGCCGCTCGACTTCCACGTCTCCGACACCTACTTCGTGGTGGCGCACTTCCACTACGTGATCTTCGGAACCATCGTGTTCGGCATGTTCGCGGGCTTCTACTTCTGGTGGCCCAAGTTCACCGGCAAGATGCTCAACGAGCGGATCGGCAAGATCCACTTCTGGCTGCTGTTCGTGGGCTTCCACATGACGTTCCTGATCCAGCACTGGCTGGGTGTGGACGGCATGCCGCGTCGATACGCCGACTACCTGCCCGAGGACGGGTTCACCTGGATGAACCAGTTCTCGACCATCGGCTCCATGCTGCTGGGCGTGTCCATGATCCCGTTCTTCTGGAACGTGTACACCACCCACCGCAACGCCAAGAAGGTGGAAGTGGACGACCCGTGGGGCTTCGGTGGTTCCCTCGAGTGGGCCACCTCCTGCCCGCCCCCGCGTCACAACTTCACCTCGTTGCCTCGGATCCGTTCCGAGCGCCCCGCGCTGGATCTCCACCACCCGGAGCTCTCGGCGTTCTCCAGCCAGCAATATGAGGCCGACACCCCCCTGGTGGGCGGCACCGGAAGGAACGGACGATGAGCGCAACTATCAAGACGTTCCTGCTGCTTGGTGTGTTCTGCACCGTGGTGGGCCTGGTCTACGGATTCGTCACCGAGTTCCAGGAACTCGCCGGGTTCCCCGCACTGTTGGCCGTGGCCGCGATGAGCTTCATGCTCGTGGTCTACCTCTGGCTCGTGCAGCGGTCCACCGGGGGCACGCTCCCGGAGGACCGCGAGGACGGTGAGATCGTGGAGATGTCCGGTGACTACGGGGCCTTCTCCCCGTGGAGCTGGTGGCCCCTGCTGCTCGGCATCGGCTCGGCGCTGTTCGTGACGGCGCTGGCGGTCGGCTGGTGGATCATCGGCCTGGCGGTCCCGGTGGCCGCTCTCGGTCTGCTGGGCCTGGTCTTCGAGCACTCCCGCGGGGAGCACGCTCACTGATCCGCATCCGCTGACCATACGACGAGGCCCGCACCATCATGGGATGGTGCGGGCCTCGTCGTATGTCCCACCGGGGAAGGGTTCACGATCAGCCGCGCCCCTCATGAACGGGGATCGGGCATCCACACCCGCGTCGTGGAGCCTTCGGGGTAGTAATGGCCGGCGGGGATGCTCTGGAGCTCCACGAGCATTCCCCATGGTGCCTTGACGTAGACCGCCCCGTTGCCCTCGGAGTCCTCGTACCGCCTGTTCTCGTGCACCTCGCTGAGGGCCTGACCACCAGCCGTCACGAGGCACGCTAGCGCGGAGTCGATGTCGTCGCAGTAGAAGCACATGTAGTTCAACCCCAGATCTGTCAGACCGGCCTCGGCGCTCTGCTGGCCGCTGATCTCGAAGACCTCCAGGTTGGGACCGTTGCCGATGCGGATCATGCGTTGCTTGTGGATCGCCGCGCCCTCGGGTAGGCCAAGTTGACGCTCGACCTCCACCCTCGGCGTGGTTCGTCGTCCGCGGTCAGGCCGTCGTACACGACCCCGGCACCGAGTCTGTCGACGATGAACCGGGTGGCGGCGTCGAGATCGGGCGCGGTGACGCCGATGTGCTGGATACCGCGCGGAAGCAGAGATGAACTCATCACGACATCGAGATGGACCATGTGCCCGGGCTATGCTGCACGGATCCGTCGCGGCGGCCGCCGCAGGTCGTCCCCGTGCGGGGTGCGGTCGCGCAGGCGGGAAATCCCCAGGCGGGCCAGCCACCGACCCACGGTGCGCAGGTGCATCTGGTGCCCGAGATCCAGCAGGTGACGGTGGATGCGCCGGGCCGAGCTGGCAGCTGCCTCGGTCCCGGCCACCACCGCGGTCTGCTGGCTCAGTGCATCGAGGATCTCATTCGTGAGGGGCTCGGCCAGCCTGGGTGCGTGCTTCTTGAGCCTGGCCCGCACGTGCCCGCCACCGGCCGCGGCCAGTGTGGCCGGGGTCGGGTAGCGGCTGAGCAGGTCGGCTACCGCCGGGTGGGTGACCCGTGGCCCCAAGACCCGTTCCAGGGCCGGGTGGATCTGGGGGAGCATCCCGCGCAGCCGGTTGGAGGTGGCGGTGATCTGGGCGGCCAGGTCATCCAGGATCGCGCAGCCGGGCCTCGTCGTTGGGCAGTGCCCTGTCGTAGACCGTCTTCCCGGCCGCGGTCACGGCGTGGTGGTCGGACTCGCCGACGTCGAGGCCGAAGAACACCGCCGGTTGTGGTTGCTCTGACAGGGCCGAGTCCCTTGTCCTCCGCTGCTGCACGAGCATGCTGGCCGACCGGTGAGCACCCCTCCATCCTGCTGGACGAAAGGGCCACGAAGAAGGTCACGGGGGCTCTCTTGCCCACAGTGGCGGCGGCCACCATCTAGCGGGGATGAGGCTGACGCTTCGGCTGACACCGTGTCATGGGTTAAATGGTTCCATGGAACCCATGCGGAAACTTGCAGGGGAAGGGGGAGCAATGGCCCACGGGCTCGCGTTGGTAGGCCTGCCGGAGCTCGAGTTGCACGGCATGTCGGAAGCGGTACGGGACGAAACCGAGATCCCGGGGGCAGTGGCTCGCCTTCTCGAGCGGTTGAACGGCCAGGGCGCCATCGAATCGCGGGATGTGCATCTCTGCTATGACGGAACGAGCGACAGGACGCTGATTCGGGTCACAGCGGCCGTCGGAGAGCCGATGACGGGTACTCGCCCCGTGACCTTACCGGGGGCCGGAACGGCAGCTGTCATTCGGTTCGGGGAGCGGCCGGTCAATACCGGGGACGCATGGCTCATGGTGGACACGGCACTTCGAGGCAAGGGGCTCACCGCCGTGGGACCGTATCGTCAGACCATCCATGGGGACGGGAACGTCACCCTTGCCGTGCCCGTCAGCTCCGGGACGCCGCGTACGGAGGCCGAGGCCAGCGCATAGAACAGTGACCAGCCGGCTCCGGGCTGGAGGCATAGGAAAGGGCCCGTTCGGATTATGTGATCCGAACGGGCCCTCCCGATCAGCGATCGAGTCAGCTGGGCCCGGGGCCTACTTCTCGATCTGTGCGCTGTGCGAGCCGGCGCCGACGCTGGCGGGCTCGGCGTGGTGATGACCGTGAGCCGCTTCCAGCTCGGCGGGCGTCACGGGGGCCACACGGTCCTCGAAGAAGATCCGGCTCAGACTGCCGCGCATCTTCTCACTCGCCGTGACCTTGCCCTTGGCATTGGCACGAGCGGGTTGGACCTCGCGGTCCTCGAAGTTCACGAGCTTGTAGCGACGGTATTCATCCAGGGGCTCGTGGACCTCCACGAACTCACCGTGGGGCAGGGCCTGGATGCGGCCCGACTCGCGGCCGTGGAGCACGATCTCCCGGTCCTTGCGCTGCAGGGACAGGCAGAAGCGGCGGGTGATGATGAACGCCAGGATGGGGCCCAGGAAGTACAGGGCTCGCAGCCAGTAGATGACGTCGTTCACGGCCACGTGGAAGTGGGTGGCGATGAGGTCGCCGCTGGCCGCGATCATCTGGATGGCGTAGAAGGTGACGCCGGCGGCGCCCACGGCGGTGCGGAACGGCGCGTTACGCGGACGGTCCAGGATGTTGTGCACGCGGTTGTCGCGGGTCACCCAACGCTCGATCCACGGCCACGCGAACATGACACCGAACATCAGGGCCATGGGGATCAGCGGCAACAGAATGGCCAGCGGAACCGCCAGACCGAAGATGTTGACCTCCCACGAGAAGGGCCAGTGACCGGGCATCAGGCGCAGACCGCCGTCGGAGAAGCCCATGTACCAGTCGGGCTGGGAGCCAGCCTGCACGGGGGAGGGATCGTAGGGACCGTAGTTCCAGATCGCGTTGATCGTGGTGGTCGCGGCGATGGCGGCCAGGATGCCGAACACGATGAAGAAGAATCCACCCGCTTTCGCGGCGTAAATGGGACCCACGGGGAAACCCACCACGTTGTCCTCGGTGCGACCCGGACCGGGGAACTGGGTGTGCTTGTGGACCACGACCATGAACAGGTGGATCACGATCATCATGAGGATCAACGCGGGGATGATCAGCACGTGCACGATGTAGAGGCGACCGATGATCGCGTGGCCGGGGAACTCGCCACCGAACATGAACATGGAGATGTAGGTACCCACGATCGGGACGGCCTTGGCGATCGCGTCCGCGATGCGCAGACCGTTACCGGAGAGCACGTCGTCGGGGAGCGAGTAGCCGGAGAAGCCGGCCACGATCGCCAAGATGAAGAGCACGCAACCCACGACCCAGTTCAGCTCACGCGGGCGGCGGAACGCGCCGGTGAAGAACACACGCAGCATGTGCACGGACAGCGCCATGACGAACAGCAGCGCGGACCAGTGGTGCAGCTGCCGCAGGAAGAGGCCGCCGCGGATGTCGAACGAGATGTGCAGGGTGGAGGCGTACGCCCCGGACATCTCGACACCCTGCATGGGGACGTAGCTGCCGTTGTAGGGCAAGGACGTCATGGTGGGGTCGAACCAGAACGCCAGGAAGGTGCCGGACAGCAACAGGATGATGAAGCTGTAGAGGGCGACCTCACCGAACATGAAGGACCAGTGGTCGGGGAAGACCTTACGGCCGAACTCCTTGACCATCGCGGAGGCGCCCACGCGCGTGTCCACGAAGTTGGCGATCCGGCCCGTGGTGGTCGTGGGGCGGTATTCGAAGTCTGTTGATGTGGACATTAGTTCGCCTCATCCTGCATGTCTTGGACGGCGAGATCGCGCTGCGAGTAGGTCGGTCCCACGGGCTCGTGGAAGTCGCTACGGGCAACGAGGTAGCCGTCGGAATCAACGGTAATGGGCAGCTGCGGCAGGGGGCGGGATGCCGGGCCGAAGATGACCTCGCACTCGTTCGTGAGGTCGAACGTGGACTGGTGGCACGGGCACAGCAGGTGGTGCGTGTGCTGCTCGTACAGGGCGATCGGGCAACCCACGTGCGTGCAGACCTTGGAGTAGGCGAAGATGCCGTCCACGTTCCAGTCACTGCGCTCGGGGGAGACGTTGACGTCCTCCGGGGCCAGTCGCATGAGCAGGACCACGGCCTTGGCCTTCTCGTCCAGGTAGCCCTCTTCGTGGCTCAGGCTGCTGAGGTTCTCCGGGACCACGTGGAACGCGGAACCGAGAGTCACGTCGGACGCCTTGATGGGGGTACCGGAGGGGTCGCGTACCAGGCGCACGCCCTCGTCCCACATGGTGTGGCGCAGGACCTTGAGGTCGGTGGGACCGAGGTCCTTGAGCAGACCCACGAAGGGGAGGGGCATGAGCACTGCGGCGCCGATCAGCGTGTTGCGCAGCAGCGGGCGGCGCCGCACACCGGACTCGTCGTAGATGGTGTTCAGGATGCCCTGCGCCTCGGCGCGGTCCTCTTCCGGGCGCAGGTCGTGGCGCATCTCCACGATCTCGTGGTCCGGCATGAGGGTACGGGCCCAGTGGACCACCCCGATACCGATGCCGAACATGCCGAGGGCGATGCCGAGGCCCAACAGCAGGTTCTGCAACCGCAGCTGCGCGGTGGGCTCGGTGTTGACGGCGTCGTACAGAGGACCGTCCACGCGGATACCGAAGTACGCCACGAAGAACAGGATGGATCCAATGATGGAGATCAGGAACAGCAGGACCACCTGGTGTTCAGCTCGCTTCGCGGCCTTGGGATCTACGTCCGTCACGCGGGGGCGGTGCGGTGGAAGCCCCGGGTTGGGGAAGTTTTCCGTGCCCGTTCCGTCCGAGGTGACAACCGCCCCGCTCTTGTGGGGAGTGCCGTCACGATGGTCGCCCATGTGGTCCCTCATTCTTCTCTTGGTGCTGTGAATACTGTTTCGGGTGCCGGTGGGTACCGGCGGGGCGCTCTCAGGCGGAGCGCGAGGTCAGCCACACGGTGAAGCCGATGACGATCACCAGGCCGATGGTCCAGATGAACAGGCCCTCGGCCACGGGGCCCAGGGAGCCGAGGCTGAAGCCACCCACGTTGGTGTTGTTGTCGAGGGTCTTCAGATACGTGATGACGTCCCGCTTCTCCTCGGGGGTGATGTTGGCGTCGTTGAACACCGGCATGTTCTGCGGGCCGGTCTGCATGGCCTCGTAGATGTGCTTTTCGCTCACGCCCATGAGGGAGGGGGCGAACTTGCCGCGGGTCAGGGCACCGCCCTGGCCAGCGGCGTTGTGGCACATGGCGCAGTTGGCCAGGAACACCTTGGCGCCGTTGGCGGAGTTGCCCTCGCTGATGTCGAGGTACTCCTCCTCGGGGACGGCGGGGCCGGCACCCAGGGAAGCCACGTACGCGGAGAGCTGCTTGGTCTGTTCGTCGTTGAACTGCTGCGGCTTGACCTGCGCCTGGGGGCCCTGCATCTGCATGGGCATACGGCCGGTCCCCACCTGGAAGTCGACGGAGGAAGCGCCCACGCCGATCAGGGAGGGACCGGTGTTGGTGCCCTGGGCCTGCATGCCGTGGCACGTGGAGCAGTTGGACATGAAGAGCTTCTGCCCCTCCTCGACGTCCTGAGCCGAGTACGTGGTGGTGTCGGCCTTGGCTTCATTGGTGGTTGTGGCAACTGCGTAGAGTCCACCGGTCAGAAGCAAAGCCATGACCAACAGCGCGAGGGCTGCCATGGGATGGCGGCGCTTTTGTGAGAGTGCCTTCACGTCAAACGTTCCTTTTACTCGGTTCTAGAACTTGGATGGGCGAACGGTCCTGGGGGCCTACTTGATGAAGTAGACCAGCACGAACAGGACGATCCAGACCACGTCGACGAAGTGCCAGTAGTAGGACACCACGATGGCCGAGGTGGCCTCGTAGTGACCGAAGCGCTTGGCAACGAAGGCGCGGCCCATGATGAAGAGGAATGCGATCAGGCCACCGGTCACGTGCAGGGCGTGGAAACCGGTGGTGATGTAGAAGGCGGAGCCGTAGGCGTTCGCAGCGATCGTGACGCCTTCGGAAACGAGAGCGACGTACTCGTAGACCTGCACGGACACGAACACGGCGCCCATGAGGAAGGTCAGGGCGAACCACTCGGTCATGCCCCACTTGGTGAACTGGAGGATGCCGCCGGTGCGCCGGGGCTGGAGCCGCTCGGCGGCGAAGACGCCGAACTGGCACGTGACGGAGCTCAGCACCAGGACGATGGTGTTGGCCAACGCCATGGGCACGTTGAGCAGCTGTGTGTTCTCGTGCCAGACCTCCGGGGAGGTGGCGCGCAGAGTGAAGTACATGGCGAAGAGTCCGGCGAAGAACATCACTTCGGAGGACAACCACACGATGGTGCCCACGGATGTGAGGTTGGGGCGAGTGATGGTCGCGCCCACCGGTTTGGCTGGGGTATGAGTCGCAGTTGTCACAGAGACATTATGTCGCCAAAACTCCTGGCGAACCAACCACCACGGCCTCCGCAGCGCATCGTGTCGCGTCCTCGAGGTGTGATCTGGACAACCCTCCCGTCCGCCGGCCCCCGCCTGCCACCGCACTGCGTCACGCGGAGTGACGGCGCGATAGAGTCGAAGCCGTGACTACCTCGAACGCCTCCCGCACGAACAACCACTGGCCAGACGTGTTGACGAGCTTGTCCCGCGGCGAGGACCTGTCATGGGACCAGTCCTACTGGGCCATGGACAACATCATGGCGGGCGAGGTCCCCGACAC
>NZ_JABFAW010000001.1:24809-35780 GCF_017168375.1 Kocuria sp. KRD140 | reverse complement strand
GGCTTCCTCATGGCACTGCGCACCAAGGGGGAGAGCGTGGCCGAGCTCAACGGTCTCGCGGACGCCATGGTCGCTCACGCCCGCCCCATCTCCGTTCCCGCCCCGGCGCTGGACATCGTGGGCACCGGCGGGGACCGCCTCTCGAGCGTCAACATCTCCACGATGTCCGCCCTGGTGTGCGCGGGGGCGGGGGTGCGGGTCGTGAAGCACGGCAACCGGGCGTCGTCGTCCAAATCGGGATCGGCGGACGTCCTGGAGGCCCTGGGCGTGCAGCTGGACATGCCCGTCGAGCGCGTCCAGCGCGCCGCGCGCGAGGTGGGGATCACCTTCCTGTTCGCGCAGACCTTCCACCCGTCCATGCGCTTCGCGGCCGCCGCACGCAAGGCCCTCGGGGTCGCCACTGCATTCAACTTCCTGGGCCCGATCACCAATCCGGCCAAGGTCAAGGCATCGGCGATCGGTGTCGCGGACGAGGCCCTGGCGCCGCTGATGGCCGGCGTGTTCCAGAACCGTGGCGACCGCGCGCTCGTCTTCCGCGGCGGTGACGGGCTCGACGAGTTGACCGTCACGGCGCCGTCCCGGATCTGGGAGGTGCGGGATGGCCGGACCACCGAGCACACGCTCGAGCCCCTGGACCTGGACATGCCGCGCGCCACGATCGAGGATCTGCGCGGCCAGGACGCTGCCTACAACGCCGGCGTGGTGCGCGACATCCTCGACGGATTGCAGGGGCACGTGCGTAACGCGGTGCTGCTCAATGCCGCCGCCGGGCTCGTCGCCATCGACGAGAGCGCCGATGCTCCCTTCGCCGAACGTTTCGAGGCCGCCGTTGGGCGTGCGGCCGAGTCCATCGACTCGGGTGCGGCGCGAGACGTCCTCACCCGGTGGGTCGAGTTCGCCGCGCGGTGACCACCCGGTCGTCGCTCCCGCTCGGCCCGTCCGTGCGGTACCGCACAATCTGACGACGACGCCGCTCGCCCGGTTTCCGGAGGAGCGGCGTCGTTCGTGCTACGGCCGGGGAGTCAGTCGTCGATCCCCAGGGAGAAGGCCGCATCCAGATCGTGCGTGCTGTACGTGCGGAAGGCGATGTTGGTGTTCGTGGACTCCACGCCCTCAACCTTGGACAGCTGATCGGCGATCACGTCCGCGAGCCGTTCGTGCTGGTGCACCCGAACCACGGCGATCAGGTCCCACTCACCAGTCACCGAATAGACCTCGGTCACGCCGCGGATGTCCGAGACCTCCTGGGCGACCTCCGGGATCCGGTCCGACGAGGTCTTGATCAAAACGATGGCGGTGAACATGGGGTTCCTTTCCACGATGTCACTCCACTGTATCGGTGGGTCGATGGCGCGGCGGGCGTCTCGGAGCGGCCGGTGGCAGGGGAGTCGTGGCCGTATCAGCGACGACGAACTCGGGCCACGCCCGCCAGGACGAGGCGGTAGCCCACCAGGAAGACTCCCAGCACCACCAGGCTGACCAGAACGAACGACCACGCCGTGCCATCGCCTGTGAGAACACGTAGGAGCATCCCGACGAGTTCGGTGCTCAGCCATACGACCACGCCAGTGGGCACCACAGCCGCCGGTCGACGCGCTCCCCGTGCCATGAGCCACCCGATGAGCGTCCCCGCTAGGAAGGGCCACGCGGTGGTGAGCATGCCCAGGACGTCCTCACCGTGGGCTGAGCGCCCGATGGCGGCGAAGACGATCACCAGACCCAGGTCCACGGCCAGGAAAACGGGCCAGGCTCTCGTGGTTCGCTCGGCGGAAGGAGCTGATCGAGGCGATTGCGGGGGAGAGGCCACTGACGTGCGGGAGTCCGATCCGGGACGGGGTTGTGAGCTCATGTCTCCAGTTTATGGCGGGTTCTGGAAGCTTCCGAACGGATGAATTTCAAAGTGAGAATCGCAGGATTTAGTTCGAGTTCCACCTATAACTTTAAGAACCGGCCCAAGGCGCTATGACGCTCTCATGGACTGGGCCAGCTGAGGTCGCCGCAGCGGGGGGTCTTCACCCCGCGAGAGCACGGACCTCCAGGGGCTGCCCACATGCCGCGGATGCTTTGGCTGCAAGTTTCAGAGCGCCGGCCTCACTGGCGACCTCCACGATCCAGCAGCCGCCCAGAGCGGGCCCCGAACTCACCCGCGGGCCGGGGAACACCGCGGGGGATCGCCAGCTGCACCCGTGGCATCGACGGTATGGGTGGCCTCGGGCGGGGTGAGGCCGCCGGCGAGGACCAGTTGCCCGGCGTCCTGCAGATCCTGGTTGAAGGTGACAACCGCTTCGAAGGCGCGCTGCATGTCGTCCTCGGACTGACACGCCTTACCCGACGACTGGATGCCCGGATCGTGGAAGACGGAGATCATGAACCGTGCCATGGTGGCATCGTTTCGTATTGTGGAATCTATTCCGCGCTGGAGTCTTGAGAAGAATGGGCTTCGTTGCGTCCGAAACATCGCGTCATGGTGGAACCAGAAGCATCCTGCCGAGGGATTCGAGCCGCTCGGCGACGTCGAACGGTCGGTACTGGCAGAGCGCGTGTGCCCTCATCATGACGCAGGTCGCCGGACTGAGTACATACACGAGCAGAAACCCGAGATGTGTATCTAGACGCGTTGAGCAAAAGCGTCACGCAACGCGCCGTCCCGTAGCTTTGCATGGAGTCGCTCAGCCGGTGACCCATGGGACGAGGGGCCGAGTCGCCGCCTGAGCTCACGGCCATCTGAGGCCTCCCAGAGGCTGAATCGGGTTCGCCCCATATCGCGTCGTTACTAACGTACCCCCATGACCGATAATGTACATTATGTAAAGTAGTCCGAAAGTGGAGTGGCCGGAACGGTCCCTGGGCCTCTCCCGCCGGCACCCTCAGCCCTCGGCCGACCGCAGCGCCCACTCCTTCTTGTGGTGCCCCAGCACCGTCAGGATGATTCCCAGCGCCGGCCATCCGATCGGTGCCCAGATCTCCCCCGCGGGTCGTCGTCGGACAGGGGCACCACGTCCGTGACCCTCACGGTGGGCGGAGTCGCCCCCGTGGCTCCCGGCGTCTGCCCCGCACCCGAGCCACGCTGGGCCTGCACGAAACCCCCGGAGGCAGCGCCCCCACTTTGTCCCGGAGCCCCAGGGCCACCGGGGCCGCGCCGCCGCCCGACGCCATCTTCTGCGGCGCCTGTTGCATCCCCGCGATCACTTGCTGGTCGATCCAGCGCTGCATGTTCGTCTCCACGCCCGTGAGCATCTGGGACGCCACCGGGCTGGCCGCACTCGCCGTGAGGATCTCGGGCTGCTCCCCCAGCACGATCCCGCCGCACACCTCCCGCGACGTGATCCCGTTGACCGCGTCCTCACTGTTGGCCATCGGGTGCAGCTCGAGCAGGTGCTCGGGCATCTTCTGGGTAACAGCATCGACCTGCTCCTGCGAACCGACTACCGCCCCGGGCAGGTTCTCCACCCGGGACGTGGCCGTGGGCCATGCGAAAGCGAGAAGAACGACACACACGTCGCCCGCTCCCCCATCCCCCGCGTGCGCTCGCGCTCCCTGCAGGAGACACACGACGCGTTCGCAGTCGCCGTCGAGTCGCTACTCTCCGGGGTGCTTGCGGCCCCGGCCGACGGCTGACCACGGGCTGGGGACCATGGTCCGTCTCCGACGGCCGGGCCTGACCGTTGTACCGAGGCCCTGCTGCGCGAACGACGATCCGAACCCGCATACTCTGCAGCCGAAGCGGCCCCGCCCGCGCGGCGACGGAGTCGACGTGCCGGAACGCGCACGACCACGGGCGGCCACCCCGGAAGGGTGACCGCCCGTCGTCGTCAATTATTCAAACCGGTCGAGAGGGCGCCGGAGGGCGCGGACCGGCAGGGAGTCAGCGGTTGAGGACCGTGATGGCCTCGTGGGCGCGCTCGGCTCGGACCTGCACCAGGTAGGTGTCCGCGGCCGTGGTGCGCACGGACTTGAAGTCTCGCTTCCCGCCGGTGGCCAGGTGCGCCACGAAACCGAAGATCACGCCCCACACGGCACCGATCACCACGGACCACAGGATGATGGACAGCCAGCCGAACGCCGGGGCGAACAGGCCGAACAGGATGCCGATGAACAGGCCCAGCCACGCGCCGGAACCCAGGCCGGCGAGCGCGGCGCGGCCCTTGGTCAGGCGACCGGTGACGTATTCCTCGGAGCGCAGGCCCTCGCCCACGATCTTGACGGTGGAGACATCGAACTCGCGGTCGGAGAGCGTGTCCACGACGGCCTGGGCCTCGGCGTAATCGGGGAAGCGGGCGATCGTCTCGTATTTAGCGGCAGCGGTCTGGATCTCGTAGGCCATGATTCCCCTCACAATTGGTATGTATGATGCAAACGCCCCGCTTCCACCATATCAACCGGGCTCACGGCATCTAGAGCTCACAGCACCGAGCGGTAGACCTCCAGGGTCTGCTGCGCGATGGACTCCCACGAGAAGTGTTCCTCCGCGCGCGTGCGTCCCGCCTGACCCATGCGGTGAGCGCGGTCGGGGTCGGAGACCACGTCGGTGAGGGCTGCGGCGAAGTCGTCCACGAACTTCTGGGGGTCCAAGGGTGTGCCGGTGCCGTCGGTGACCTGTTCGATCGGGACCAGGCGGCCGGTCTCGCCGTCGACGACGACTTCGGGGATGCCCCCGGTGGCAGTGGCGACCACGGCGGCGCCGCAGGCCATGGCTTCGAGGTTCACGATGCCCAGGGGTTCGTAGACGGAGGGGCACGCGAAGGCGGTGGCGTGGGAGAGGATCTGGATCACGGCGCGGCGGGGCAGCATCTTCTCGATGAGCACCACGCCCTCGCGCTCGGTCTTGAGCTGGTCGATGAGGGCGTTGACCTCGGCGCCGAGCTCGGGGGTGTCAGCGGCGCCGGCGCACAGGACCAGTTGCACCTCGGGCGGCAGCTGCAGAGCGGCGCGCAGGAGGTAGGGCACGCCCTTCTGGCGGGTCACGCGGCCCACGAAGACCACGGAGGGCTTGGTGGGGTCGATGCCGTACTCGTCCAGGACGTCGGTGTTCTCGTCTCGGTCCCACTGGCTGACGTCGATCCCGTTGTGCACGGTGCGTACACGCTGGGGGTCCACGTCCGGGTAGGAGGCGAGGATGTCGCGGCGCATGCCGTCGGACACGGCGATGATCGCGGCAGCGGCCTCGTAGGCGGTCTTCTCCGCGAAGCTGGACACCCGGTACCCGCCGCCGAGCTGTTCGGCCTTCCACGGGCGCAGGGGTTCCAGGGAGTGGGCGGAGAGCACGTGGGGGATGTCGTACATGAGGGAGGACAGGTGCCCACCCATGTTGGCGTACCACGTGTGGGAGTGCACCAGATCCGCGCCCTGGATGTCCCCGATCATGGTGAGGTCCACCCCGAGGGTCTGCACGGCGGCGTTGGCATCGGCCAGTTCACCCGGCACGGGATACGCTTGCACCTGGGCGCCATGGAAGTCCGGGTCCCGGGGTTCGCCGAAGCAGCGGATGTTGAGGTCCACGAGCGGTGCGAGCACGCGGGACAACTCGGCCACGTGCACCCCCGCTCCCCCGTAGATGGTCGGCGGGAACTCTTTGCTCAGGATGTCTACTCGCACACTGCGAGCGTACTGCACGGGGTTGCTCGCACACAGGTGCGCAAAAGTTCGCGAAACTTCCGGCGACACGGTGTTCCGCCTTGCCGAGTGGGACACAATGACGGGGAAGACCAGTCAAAGACGACGCCGTGTTGTGGTCCGCGAGGGCTCTGACTGGCTCGGGAAGTGAGGGGTACGAATGTCACGACACAAGAAAGTCCTTGCCATCGTTCTGGCCGGTGGGGAGGGCAAGCGCCTGATGCCGTTGACGGAGGACCGGGCCAAGCCCGCCGTGCCGTTCGCGGGCGGGTACCGGTTGATCGACTTCGCGCTGTCCAACCTGGTGAACTCGGGGTACCTGCAGATCGTGGTGCTCACCCAGTACAAGTCCCACTCCCTGGACCGGCACCTGTCCGAGACGTGGCGGTTGTCCACGCAGCTGGGCAACTACGTGACCTCGGTGCCCGCGCAGCAGCGCCGCGGCAAGGAATGGTTCCTGGGCTCGGCCAACGCGATCTTCCAGTCCATGAACCTGATCGACGACGCCGATCCGGACATCGTGGTGGTCGTGGGCGCAGACCACGTGTACCGGATGGACTTCTCGGACATGGTGCGCAAGCACATCGAGTCCGGGGCCAAGGCGACCGTGGCCGGGGTGCGTCAGCCCATGGACATGGTCAAGTCCTTCGGTGTGATCGAGACCGACCCGCAGGACCCCACCCGGATCTCCCGGTTCGTGGAGAAGCCGGACTCCACCGCTCCCCTGCCGGACGACCCGAACGCGTTCCTCGCGTCTATGGGCAACTACGTCTTCGACCGGGACGCCCTCGTGGAGGCGCTGCGCGCGGACAACGAGCGCGGGGACACCAACCACGACATGGGCGGGGACATCATGCCCCACTTCGCGGACCGCGGTGAGGCCGTGGTCTACGACTTCACCCACAACGACGTCCCGGGTTCCACCGACCGCGACCGCCAGTACTGGCGGGACGTGGGCACCCTGGATTCCTACTACGACTCTCACATGGACCTGATCCGTCCGCTGCCGGTGTTCAACCTCTACAACTACGACTGGCCCATCTACACCCACCAGATCATGGCCCCGCCGGCCAGGACGGTGCGCGGGCCCAATGGTCAGGCCGGCGTGGCCTTCGACTCGATCGTCTCCCCCGGTGTGCTGATCACCGGCGGGCACGTGGGCTCCTCGGTGCTCTCCCCCAAGGTCAAGGTGGAGCACGACGCCCGCGTGACCGAATCGGTGCTCATGCAGAACGTGCAGATCGGCGCCGGGGCCACCGTGCACCGCACCATCCTGGACAAGAACGTGATCGTCCCGCCCGGGTTCACGGTGGGCCTGGACCGCGAGCGCGACCTCGCCCGCGGGCTCACGGTCACGGATTCGGGGTTGACGATCGCGCCCAAGAACTACCGCTTCCAGAACTGAGTCCGGTTCTCGTTCCGTGACACCCACTTGGCGGCCCCGCTCACGCGAGCGGGGCCGCCGTCGTAGGGGCGGACGAGGGCGCGGTCGGGAGCCCGGGCGGGGACGACGACGCCGTATCGCGCGGTTGCCGACGGCAGCGTCGTCGTCTGCCCGGCACGCCCAGCGGGCCGCAAGCGGGCGCGGGCGGGCGGATGCCTACACTGGGGTCATGGGAGCCAGCTCACTGACCAGAGAAGATGCCATGACGCGCGCGGAGCAGATCCGGGTGGAGGACTACCGGGTCACGGTGGATCTCTCGGGAGCACGGGAGCCGGGCGCCACGACATTCGGTACCGAGGTCACGGTGCGCTTCACCGCGGAGGCCGGCGCGGAGACGTTCATCGACTTCATCCACGACACCGTGAGCGCCGTGGAGCTCAACGGCGAGTCGTTGGACGTGGACGACGTCGTGGAGGGCTCGCGGATCCGGTTGCCGGAGCTGGGCACGGCCAATGAGCTGCACGTGGTGGGTCGCGCGCTGTACTCCCGTTCCGGGGAGGGCATGCACCGCTATGTGGACCCCCAGGACGACTCCGTTTACCTTTACACCCAGTACGAGCCCGCCGATTGCCGCCGGGTGTTCCCCGTGTTCGAGCAGCCGGACCTCAAGGCCGTCTACCACTTCACCGTGATCACGCCCCCGGAGTGGCTCGCGGCGTCCAACGGGGACCCCACGGGGCAGAACACCACCGACGACTGCGACGTCCCCGGCGCGGTGGCCCACGACTTCGCCCCCACCCAGCGGATCTCGAGCTACATTACCGCCATCCTGGCGGGGCCCTACGCCCGGTTCACCGACGAGTGGTCCGGCACCGACCCCCAGGGCGAGGCCGTGACGATCCCCCTCACGCTGTACTGCCGGCGGGCGCTCGCTGAGTACATGGACACCCAGGAGCTGTTCATGCTCACCAAGCAGGGTCTGGATTTCTTCCCGCGGTTGTTCGCGTTCGCGTACCCGTTCGGGAAGTACGAGCAGGCGTTCGTGCCGGAGTACAACCTGGGGGCCATGGAGAACCCGGGGCTCGTGACGTTCACGGAGGCGTACCTGTTCCCGTCGGGTGCCACGCGGGCGCAGTTGGCGGGGCGGGCGAACACGCTGTTGCACGAGATGTCCCACATGTGGTTCGGGGACCTGGTGACCATGCGGTGGTGGGACGACCTGTGGTTGAAGGAGTCCTTCGCGGAGTTCATGGGCGCGTACGCGTCCGTGCACGCGACCGAGTACACGGACGCGTGGGTCACGTTCGCGCTCGCCCGTAAGGAGTGGGCATACCGCCAGGACCAGTTGCCCACCACGCACCCGATCGTCGCGGACATCCCGGACCTGGAGGCCGCGCGGCAGAACTTCGACGGCATCACCTACGCCAAGGGCGCCTCCGTGCTGAAGCAGCTCGTGGCGTTCGTGGGTGAGGAAGCGTTCATGGACGCGTGCCGTGCGTACTTCCGCCGGTTCGCGTTCGAGAACACGAGCCTGGACGACTTCCTGGAGGTCCTGGACGAGGCCAGCGATCACGACGTCCGCGCGTGGGCCCAGCAGTGGTTGCACACCACGGGTGTCCCCGTCCTGGAGGTCCGCCTCCCGGGCTCGGTGGACAACGACGCCGAGGCGCCGGGTGCACACGCCACGCACGACGGCGCGGGGTGCGGTGACCCCGCCGCAGGGGGCGGCACCGCGGCGGCGAGCGCCACGCTGACCCAGCGAGCGGCGTCGTTGCGTCCGCACGGGCTGACCGTGGGCCGGTACACGCGGGATGGCGATGCCGTGGTGAACACGGCGCGCACCGAGGTACGGGTGCCGGCCTCGGACACGCCCGTTCCCGTCACGGGTCTAGGCGACGCCCCAAGCAGCGAGGCCCAGGACGGCGAGTCGTTCCTGCTGGTCAACGACACTGACCTCACATACTGCCTGGCCCATCCGGACCCGGAATCGCTTGCGGCCATCACCCGCCTGGTGGGGGCGATCGAGGACCCGCTCGCGCGAGCGGTGGCGCACTCGCAGGTGTGGGCCGCGGTGCGCGACGCCCGGCTGTCCCCGCGGGAGTACGTGTCCATGGCGGCGCGTGAGTGCGGTGCGGAGCGTCACGCGGCGATCCTCACGACCGTGCTGGACCACGCGGGTCAGGCCCTGGGCGAGTACGTGCCCTACCAGTACCGCACCGCCTCGCGGCGTGAATTCTTCGAGGCCCTGCGCAATGCCCTGCTGGCCGCGCAGGCGGGTTCCGATGAGCAGCTGGTACTCGCGCGCGCTTTCGCCCGCGAAGCGGCGCGGGACGGCAGCTACGCCCGTCAGGTGCAGGAGTGGCTCGGGGACGAGGACACGGTGGCCGGTCTGCCCCTGTCCTCCGAGCTGCGCTGGTCCCTTCTCACCGCGCTTACCGCCACGGGTCACGCCACGGTCTCCGAGCTGGAGACCGAACACGCGCAGGATCCCACCCGCGACGGCCGGTTGGGCTACACCCGGGCCGTGGCCGCCATCCGCTCGGACCGGGCCAAGGACGAGGCGTGGCAGCGGATCGTGGCCGGCGAGCTGTCCAACGACGAGCTGAGCGCCACGATCTCCGGCTTCCAGTTGGCGGCCCCTGCCGTGCTGCATCGCTACGAGTCCGAGTACTTCGCCCACTTCGCCGAATGGTGGGGCACCCACTCCATGGAGATCGCGACCCGCATGGTGCGCGGACTGTACCCGCGCGCGATCGAGGTGCGGGCGGCGTCGTCTGACCCGAAGGAACACCCCGTGGTGCGGGAGACCCACGCGTGGTTGGACGCCCACCGGGACGCCCCGGGGGCCCTGCGACGCATCATCATGGAACTCGCGGCGGACGCCGAAAGGGCCGTGGAACTGCAGGTGGCGTGCCTGTCCCGGTGAACCCTGGGGGTCTGCTTTCCACCGAGCGGATGAACATCGATGCGTTGGGATCAACGGTTAGCATGTGGTGAGATGCCGCGGCGGAGCACGCGTCGGCGCTATTGCGAGGGAGACCATGAGGGATTACGCGCTCAACGACCGAGGGTCCTTGGACGTCGTCACCGAGAACTTCTACGACACCGAGATCATGCGGGTGTTCGGAGGCCTCTCCGTGGGCCGGGCGCAGACGTGGACCGGGACGGCCGCGCTGGTCCTGGAACCGGACAACCCCTTCGACCCGCGCACCGTATCCGTGCGCGTGGGCGGGAACAAGGTGGCCCACCTCAGTTCCGGGGACGCACACCGTTACTGGCACCCCCTCTCACGCGTGATCGCCTCCGGCTACACCCCCGTGGTCCCGCTGCACCTGGAGGCCGAGTTGCAGCGCCAGGACGGGCAGGCGGAGGTCGCCGCGCGCGCGACGATCGGCATCGCTCCCCCGGACCTGCTGTTCCCCCTCAACACCGCGCCCGCGCAATCGGCCGTGCTGCCCCAGGGCTCCTCGATCAAGGTTTTGGACGAACAGGAGTTCGCCGAGTATCTGCACTCGATCGTGCCAGCTTCCGGTGAGGGCCGCGTGATCCTCACCCTCGAGGTCAACAAGGTCAAGAACTCCCACGGGCTCACCGTCGACACCGTGGACGTGCTCTACGAACGCAAACAGGTGGGTCGGCTCTCTACCCAGATGTCCCAGCAGTTCATCCCGATCATCCACTACGCGTTCGAACAGGATCTGCTCACCGCCGTGTGGGGGACGATTCGTGGTTCCTCGTTCGAGGTGTCCATGACCTTGCAGGCCGCCCGCGCCTCCGAGGTCCCCCAGCAGTGGTTCACGGACCTGCCCAACGACGTCCCCGAGCTGCTGCCGGACGCCGAGGATTTCGAGGTGCCCCCGGCCTACGTGCCCGTGGAATCGGACCGCGGGCGCAACGCCAAGAAATGGCGCCGTGGTTTCAGCGCCGCCCACACCGACGACGACGCCGCTCGCAACCGCCCCGGCGCCCAGACC
>NZ_JABFAW010000001.1:0-24709 GCF_017168375.1 Kocuria sp. KRD140 | reverse complement strand
CGGCAGGGTCAGATGGGTATAAGAGACAGGAACCCCGCCGCGCGACCGGCGGGTCCAGTGCGGCCCGGCTGGTGGGCGGACTTGCGAGCGGGCTGAAGCCCCTGGTCGCCGCGCTCGCCGCGCTCACCGTGATCCTGGTACTCGTGAGCATCATCTTGCTGGGTGTGGAACCATTGGCCACGACGCTCGTGTTGATCGTGGCCGTGGCCACCGGATTCATGGCCTTCTACCTGCACAGAACGCTGTAAGGGGTTCTTTCACCCGTATGATTTCTCGCCGCGAACGGTTCCTCCAGATCATCGAAGTGCTCACCAAGCACGGTTTCGGTTTCGCTCTCGGTGGGTTGAAACCGCAGTGGCGGGCCCCCCTGGCGCGCGTGAAACTCATCGATCCGCAGACCATCCACTCCCAGCCCGAACACCTGCGCATGGCCCTGGAGGAACTGGGACCCACGTTCATCAAGCTAGGCCAGCTCGTCTCGACCCGCCCGGACGTGCTGCCCTCCGGCTACGCGGACGAACTGCTCAAGCTCCAGGACGACACCCCACCGATCCCCGTGGAGCAGATCCGGGCCATGATCGAGGCCGAACCGGATTCCCAGGCGGAGGAGATCCTCACGCACATGGACCCCGAGCCCGTGGCCACCGGCTCGATCGGTCAGGCCCACGCCGCCGTGTTCCGGGGACACGAAGTCATCGTCAAGGTCCGCCGCCCCGGCGTGACCGACGAGGTCAATCGCGACCTGGAGATTCTGCAGGACATGTCCTCGTGGGTGGCCCGCTACTGGACCGCCGCCCAGGACTACGACCTCGAGGGGCTCGTGGAGGAGTTCAGCGCCTCCCTGCGGGACGAACTGGACTTCATCCAGGAGGCCCGCAACTCCCAGCGCATGGCCGAGAACTTCATCGGCCACCCGCAGATCCACATCCCCGAGATCTATTGGGAGGCCACGACCTCCCGTGTGCTGACCATGGAGCGGATGTTCGGGGTCAAGATCAACGACTACGACGCTCTCGAGGCCGAGGGCGTCAACCGTCACCTGCTGGCCAAGGAGGCCACGGACGCGATCTGCAAAATGGTGTTCGAGGACGGGTTCTTCCACGCGGATCCTCACCCCGGCAACTTGTTCGTGGAGCCGGACGGGCGGATCGCGGTCATCGACTTCGGGATGGTCGGCAACCTCAGTGAGGAGTTCCGGGACCACCTGATCACTCTGCTGCTCGGCGTCGTGCAGAACAACCCGCGCCGTGCCGCGACCGGACTGCTGGGCTTGACCGACAGCGGCCAGCACGACATCTCCAAGAGGGACCTGGAACGCGACGTCTCTGTGATGATGCGCCGCTACGCCAACAAACCGCTCGAAGAGGTGCGGGTGGGCGAGCTCATGGCGGATCTGATCTCCGTGCTGCGCCACCACAAGCTGCAGCTCCCGCGCGAGTCCGCCTTGCTGCTGCGCATGCTCGTCACCGCCGAGTCCATGGGTACCGGCCTGGACCCCGGCTTCGACCTGGTCTCGGCCGTGCAGCCCTACGCGGAGCGGTTCATCATCAACCGGCTCTCCCCGGACATGCTGTTCAACCGGTTGCGCTCCACGATCGAAGAAGCCGTGCAAATGGGCGTGGACGTGCCCGAGTACGTGCGCCGCTTCCTGGTGGTGCTCGAACGCGGCGGCTTCGACGTCCACCTGCGCACGGACGAGCTGGATCCCCTGGTCAAGAGCGGCGCCAAGATCGGCCACCAGGTCGTGGCCGGCGGCGTGATCGCCGCGACCATCAATGGCACCGCGCACATCATCGCCTCGGACCCCGAGCGGTGGAAGAAGTACCACACGCCGTTGATCGTGGGTGGGATGTCCACGGTAGCGGCACTCAGCGGCTATCTCGCCGTGTCCTCCAACACGGAACGCGTCCGCCACGTGGTGCGGGTGCTGCGCGGGAACAAGTCCAAGCGCACCGTGCGTTGAGCACGGACGTGGTCCACGAGGCTCCACCGGGCGGTCAGTCCTGCTCCCGCCCGTTATATGCCCTCGACGAGGATGAGTCAGCCGTTTGCTCCGACAGGGCCTGGGCTCGCGCCGCATCCAGGCACGCTTGACTGAACGGAAGCGACCCTCCGTTCGCGAAGTCCCGTAAGTGCTCGTTGGCAGGGACTTGGACGTGGCTCACGTAGTACAGGCCAGGAACGCGCTTGGCTACTGTCGCATAAGCGACCCCAGGTTGTTTGAGGTTCGCGACCACCGCGCGGATTCCGTCCACGGACCCCGGGGCCACCAACAGCTCCAGCAAGCGTGCATCGATCGTCTTGACCGCCTGGCCGTCCTGGATGAACTCGTAATAGGGCCCGTGGTACCCGTCTATGTACCGCAGGTGGGCCGTCGGATGACCAGCCATGAAACACGCAACATCCCCGAGGTCGATCAAGACATCCGTGAGGTGCTCCAGCAGACCCAAGACCATTAAGTGCTTCGTCATGGTAGCCGGCCTGCGCAGACTGACGCGCTTTGGGGCCTCGGCCCGAACCTCAATCTCGAACGCTGATGGGCCCAGCTGGCCGATAGAGAAGTCCTGGTTCCACCCAGAGATGATCCCCCTGGCGTCCCCGAGCAACTGCTGGGTCAGCAATTGCAAACCCGTGAAGCTCTCGCGCAACGGTGACTGCGGCAAGGCCAGCTGTCGCCCGTCGCCATCCCGGTAGGTGACGGCGACGATCACACGGGCCTTGGGGGGGACGGTGCCCAGATAGTTGCGTGCCACGGTGCCTTTCATCGAGCTCGCAGAGACATTTTTCCGTAACGCAGGTCACCGAGGTCCGGGTGTTCGGGGGAACATTTCCCGGCAATAACGCCGTTTTCCTAGGGGGTATTCGCCGACGTCACACCTGCATTCATATGCACACAGTGTAGGACACCCTGGGGAGCACCATCGCCCCTACTCCCCGGTACTTTTGTAGCCACTATGGTTGACACAATCATCCGAGCCTGTCCGCGTGAATCCTGGTATTCCCTTAGACTGTGGCCGTACAGGGCGTGTGGGGCCGGGCTGGGTGATCCGCGGCTCACGTAACGCGTCATTGGCCGAGGTAAGGATGAATTGCGTGTTCACGATCATGCCGATTTACGGCACCCGTCCGGAAGCCATCAAGATGGCTCCCATCGTCACCGCCCTGCAGAACAGCGATCAGTTCGAGTGCGTGGTCACTGTGACCGGCCAGCACCGCGAGATGCTGGACCAAGTCAACGAGATCTTCGGGATCACGCCGGACCACGATCTGAACATCATCCAGCCCCGCCAAACCCTGAACGGTGTGCTGACCCGCACGGTCGAGGGTCTGGACCGGATCTTCGAGGACACTCCCCCGGACGCCGTGGTGGTCCAGGGTGACACCACCACCTCCACCGCTGCGGCGATCGCCGCGTTCTACCGCGGGATCCCCGTGATCCACGCCGAGGCCGGGCTGCGTTCCTTCAACCTGTTCTCCCCGTTCCCGGAGGAGGCCAACCGCAAGATCACCTCGCAGATCACGTCCCTGCACCTGGCCCCCACGACCACGTCCAAGGAGAATCTCCTGCGCGAGGCCATCACGGAGGAGGACATCGTGGTCACGGGCAACACCGTGATCGACGCTCTGCTGCACACCGTGGAGCAGCAGCTGCCCTTCACGGACCCCCAGCTCGAGAAGATCGCGTCCTCCGGCAAGCGTGTGCTGTTGGTGACCACGCACCGCCGTGAGAACCAGGGCGAGGCGATGCGCGGCGTCGGACGCGCCCTGGCCCGGATCGCGGACGCGGAACCCGAGCTGGCCATCGTGCTGCCCGCCCACCGCAACCCGGTGGTGCGCGAGGCGGTGCTGCCGGCCATCGAGGGCAAGCCCAATGTGGTCGTGACCGAGCCGCTCGCCTACGGCGAGTTCACCCGCATGCTGTCCGTGGCGCACGTGGTGCTGACCGACTCCGGCGGGGTGCAGGAGGAAGCGCCGTCGCTCGGCAAGCCCGTGCTCGTGATGCGCGAGAACACCGAACGTCCCGAGGCCGTGACGGCCGGGACCGTGAAGCTCATCGGTACGGACGAGGAGCGGATCGTGACCGAGGTGGACCGCCTGCTCAACGACGCGGACGCCTACCAGGCCATGGCCAACGCCGTGAACCCGTATGGTGATGGCAAGGCCGCCGAGCGCTCACTGGCCGCGATCGAGCAGATGTTCGATGTGGGCCGGCGCGTGGCGGACTTCGATTCCCAGGCGTAAGCCCGGCCCCCTCGCCTCGAACGGAAGGATCACGGTCTTTTCATGCGCATGACAGTCATCGGCACCGGATACCTCGGTGCTACGCACGCGGTGGCCATGGCCGAGCTCGGTCACGAGGTGCTCGGCGTGGACGTGGACCAGGCCAAGATCGATCTGCTCTCCGCCGGGCAGGTGCCCTTCCACGAGCCGGGGCTGTCCGAGCTGCTGCGCAAGCACGTGGCCACGGGCGCGGTGCGCTTCACCACGTCCTACGAGGAGGCCGGCGCCTTCGGGGACGTGCACTTCATCGGGGTGGGAACGCCCCAGAAGCGCAACGGCCACGCCGCGGACATGACCTACGTGGACTCGGCCGTGGAGCAGATCTCCCGCGCCGCCACGCACGACTGCGTGATCGCTGGCAAGTCCACGGTTCCCGTGGGCTCGGCGGCCCGGTTACAGGAACTGGCCCTGACCTCGGCGCCCTCGGGCACGCGCGTGAGCCTCGTGTGGAACCCCGAGTTCCTGCGCGAAGGTCACGCGGTGGAGGACACCCTGCGTCCCGACCGTATGGTCCTGGGTCTCGAGTACGACGACGCCGGTCGCCCCACCTCCGCGGCGCAGGCCGCCGAGGCCGTGCTGCGTGAGGTGTACGCGCACCAGCTCGAGGCGGGGATCCCGTTCATCGTGACCGACTACGCGACCGCGGAGCTCGTGAAGGTCGCGGCCAACAGCTTCCTGGCCACCAAGATCAGCTTCATCAACGCGCTGTCCGAGATCACCGAGACCGTGGGCGGGGACATCCGTACGCTCGCGGACGCGATCGGACTGGACGAGCGCATTGGTCGCAAGTTCCTCAACGCCGGCGTGGGATTCGGTGGCGGGTGCCTCCCCAAGGACATCCGCGCGCTGCGCGCCCGCGCCTCCGAGCTGGGTCTGGACCAATCCCTGCGGTTCCTGGCCGAGGTGGACGACATCAACCTGCGACGGCGCGAATACACCGTACAGCTGGCCGTCCAGGAATGCGGCGGTTCCCTCCATGGCGCCAAGATCGCCGTGCTCGGTGCCGCGTTCAAGCCCGAGTCCGACGACGTCCGGGACTCCCCCGCCCTGGACATCGCCGCCCGGCTGCACTCGCTGGGCGCGGACGTGCGCCTCTACGACCCCCAAGCCAACGCCAACGCCGCCCAGCGCTACCCCCGCCTGGACTACGTGGACTCGCTCGACGCCGCCGTCACCGGTGCACAGGTGACTCTGCTGCTCACCGAGTGGCGGGAGTTCCGGGACATGGATCCCCATCGGGTCTCGGAGCTGGTGTCCACGCCCACGATCATCGACGGGCGGAACGTGTTGGACCCCGCGGCGTGGCAGGATGCGGGGTGGCGGTATCGGGCGTTGGGGCGGCGGCACTGACCACTGCACAGTAGGCGGCACTCGCAGCGTCAGAACCGCACTCGCAGCTCGATGTCTAGGTTGCGCCCCAGCCACCGTCGTGAATGATTCGTGTCATAGCTGGGCACCGATTGAACAGCCAAATCTCCAGCCGGGCATCGCCGGTTGCAACGATTGAAGTTGCGTAGCCGCAGCCACACAAACGGGCGGTCTCGATTCTCAAGCAAAGCCAGTGACGGGCCAGCACTGCGACGGCTCTGCGGCAGTCGAAAGACGCTATCGAACTATACTTTTCCTGCCCGTGAACAAAAAATTCGAACTGCTATCGAGTTGCAGAGTCTCCACTGATGTCACTAGGACCTACGGCGGGACGGAATGTTTTAATGTCTAGCAGTTTTCATCCGGGTTGCTCCAACCCCTCGTGGATTGTCGACACTGAAATATCCCAACACGGAAATATGGTAAAACGTACGAGTTGACGCAATGTCTGCGACCATGGAAAGAAAAATGGCCCAGGTAGCGATTCTGGTGGTTCCCCGCGGGTTACTTCTGGAAGAAATGGGACTCGTCCGTGGGTGCCAGCCTCGGATAACTGGCCGGTGATTCCGGACTAGAAGCCGAAAACAGCTCCTGGTCTCAGGCGTCGATGATGTCGTCCCATCCGGCTGCCGAGTGGTCTGTCAGGTCCGGTTCTCCCCCAAGAGGTTCGGGGAACAAAGAGACGCTCGCCTCGACCGAAGCAGACGATACCCGTCTACTTCGTAATCCAAACTGACTTGCCCGGCACGCGATGCGCGGTGACGTTCTTGGAGAACCTCTGCACGTACTCGGAGCCCACGGCGTGCTCGTCCTCTGTCGGCCAGCCCCAGGCTGTGTCGCGCCCGGCCGCGACCCATGCCTTGCCGATGCCCCAATATTCTTCGATCGAGAACGTGCCGTACTGGGTTGTCGTGACCACCCGAGTCGTACGGCCCGCGTTGTTAAAGACCTGGTACGCCCCGCCGGAGAATCGCACAGCGTCGGTGCTCGGGAGTCCATAGCCCCGATCCTCCTTGCCGAGGCCAACGAATTTCTTGCCTATAACGCTAGAGGTCTCAACCGCATGCGTACCGGTGCTGGACGAGGAGTAGATCGAGGTGGCCTTGCCATTGCGGAAGAACCTCTGCATGATCCCAGAATTCGTGGCCACCGCTCGCTGTGGGCCCTCGGGGTAACCCAGAATGGGGGCGCCACCCATGGCGGCATACTTGGCACCGATGGCACCCGAGGTATTTACGGCATCCAGACGCAACTTGACCACGTCGTTACCCGTTGTCACCCACAGTGCCCCGGTTGAGTCGAAAGACATGTGCTTGTGCGCTTTGGCCAATACACGTCCGCGCTGCCCGGTTGCAATGTCCAGGACCGTTACCGTGCCCCAGGCAAGATGTGCCAATCTGGTGGTACCCGGAATGCGGACGAGTTCCACGTTCTGCCACGCGGGCCGTTCCGACCGTCCCTCATCGAGGACAAAGGTGCGCATGACGCGGCCATCCGAGGCCCGCAGTTCGACAACGGTGTCAAGGGTGCCGACGTAGAGGAAGCTGCCCATCAGTACCGGGCCGTAATTCTCGGATGTCCCGGGCAGAGCCCGGCGCCATCGAACCGCCCCGGTGCGGGCCTCCGCTGCGAAGACCACGGAGGCGCCCTCGTAATCGTCCGCACCGTACCCGGCCCGTGCAGACGTGCAGCCATAAACGATGTCGCCGGCGGCGGCGAGGCCCACGATCGACAGCTCCGGCACGATCTTGTTGTAGACCGTCACCTTTCCGGTGGAGCGCTCGATGGTCCCCAATGCCCCGCCCCGATACCCGGGCTCCGGCACGGTTCCGAACACCACGTGTGATGTGGTGACCGCCCATCCGAAGGGTCGCGATTGACGGTGCGACGGTCCCAGCCTTGCAAGAGTGCGGTAGGAAGCGGAGTCGGTGACACCGCGGTTTGTCCGGTGTTCCACGATCACGCTGGAGATGTAAGAACCGACGTAGAGCTTCTCGCCGTCGACGACCATCCCCTCGATCTGTTCGATGCCGGAAGCAGGCGCCGAGTGCGCAAACGCCCCCGTGGCCAGATTCGTGGAACACAGTCCGTCACCGCGGTAGCCGCCCGAAAAGAGCGTGTTTGTGCGCGGATCAATGACCATCGATTGCGTCACGAGCGGGACGGGAACCACTCGGTAGCCCACGCTCCCAGCGGGCGCCCCGGCCGTGGTGATCTTCGTCGCCCTCAGCACGGACGGCGCCTCGGTGAACAAGTACAGGTGTGAGCCGGCTATTCCGAGGTGTACGAGAGATTTCTCCGAGACGGTGGCCACGTTCTCGGCCTTCATGGCCGCGTCGCCCGGGCGCATCCGCCGCAGGACGCCCCAGGCATTCACGTAGACGTACCCGGCCGCGTCCGTTTCGGACACGGATCGTCCCACGAAGGAGGTCGGGGACGGCGTCCAGGTACGAGTCACCGTGTCATAGACCGAGAGGATCTCTTTCCCGGTGCTGCCGTTGTGCCAGACGAAGACCTTGCGTCCCCTGGCTGCCGTGCGTGACACGGTGGAGTTCTTCCCGACACCGGGAATGCCGACTCGCCTAGGTGATGGGGGGGCATCGACGTCGATGCGGAACAGGTCTGGATCTGCGGTCCCCGTACCCGCCCAGACCGTCTTGCGGTCGGGAGAAATGGACAGGCCACGTGCGTAGTGGTTGCCAGTTCCCAGCTGCGGTGTGCGAGTGATTTCCCTCCCGGTCGCCCGCTCCAGGCATATGACGACGCCGGTCGGGTATGTTCCGGCCCACAGTCGCCCCTTGTAGTCGAGCTGGAAATCGTACAGATCAGTGATTCCGCCCTGTACGCTCGCCAGCTGTCGAATTGTCTTGTCGGGTACGGATAGGTGCATCACCAGTTTGCCGACGGAGAAATAGAGGTTCCCCTGGCCGTCGTGGACGAAGTTGCCACCGACTTTCGCTGGTGTTGATGCCTTGTAGTGGAGCACGCCCGTGTCCGCGTTGAAGATCTGGACCGTGTCCAACCCGTCTCCCGCATTGAACGTGACTGCGTACCGGTTTTGTCCCACCGCGATCACGCCGATGCCATTGGATGACGTGAGCGTGAAGCTGCGGAAGATGTTGCGATGGCGTGCGACAACCGTTCCGGACAGCCCGAGCTTTCCCGTCGGTGCCTCCGTTCCCTGCACGACAGCGGCTGCAGCTGCGGCCACGGGCCGCATGAGCGGCGCTAGTGCTGCCCCCGATCCGATGACCGCCACCGCCGAGAAAAGGCCGCGCCGAGAGACCCCGGCGGGCGAGGACGTTTTCTGGTGCTGGTGCATGTGATTCTCCCGGTCCATGTCGGGTCCCGTGCCCCACGAATCACCCGATTCGTCCGCACCCAAAGATTGAGGGGGGTGGGCGCGCGGGAGGGAACACCGCTCCATAACAATCGGAAATTCTACGGGGATAATGCAAAGGAATCGAGAAGGAGATCCGCGACATGACGGCCCAAGTCTCCATTTCCGGCGCGTTTCAGCATCATGTATTTATGACGCGCTCTCGAACAACAGGCCGGCACCTGCGCAGAGTACGAAACCGCACCGATCACCCCGCGTACCTAGGAGGCGTTCGTGCTCCACGGTCGTAGCCCGTCTACTCGAGGTGTCCCCTAAACTGGGACAGAGTCGCCCAGTGCGGCGTGCCGAACTACTCCTCTCCCCCAAGGTGGTTGCCGTGCCCTCGTCGATGCTGATCTTTCGAAATGGACCTGCGGACCTGCGCGGGATGGGCTGGTCCGCGAGGTTCATCGTCGGGGACAAGGTCACAGCGACGCGCCAAATGACCGGCTGCCTCACCCTATGACGCGTTCGGTGAACGACTTGAATACGACCACCGTCACTCTAGAGGCGCTCGAAAACAACGACCTTGAATTCCTCGCACCCGACACCCCGCATCGCATCGATGTCATTGCTGAGCACTCGGTACTACCGTTCCTCGTCGTCCCTCGGACAGGAGCCGACAAGGTGGTCGTACTCAACAACGGAGCAGTGGATCACAACATCGCGCAGGGTCGCCCCGTGTTTCAGCGATCCAGTTGGTGGCACGAGATTGATCACCACCAAATCTTCTTCTGCGACCCCGGCACGTTGGGCGCGGACCAACTGTCTCTCTCCTGGGGGCAACTCAGCAAGGAGCACTGGGTGGTTTATGACGCTGCACGGGCCGTGAAGGCGCTGTCCGCCCAACTCGGTGTGCAAGAACCGTATCGACGGGTGTATTACGGCTCCTCGGCTGGTGGCTTCATGGCGCTGGCGCTGATGGCCGGGGACGCGGGGGCCGCCGCGGTCATCAACAATGCTCAGTTCGATTGGACGCGCTGGATGGCCACGGGTCTCAACCCGCTGCGCGAAGCTCGGTTCGACAACATGCTCCCCAGCCGCCTCCGGAAAGTGCATCCGGTGCGCACCAACGTGCTGAACATGCTCGCCAAGCGCCGCAAGCCTGTCCGAATCATCTACTACGTGAACCTTGCATCCAAACACGACCGCGAGGTGGACCACCCGATGTTCGCGGCATTCGTGCGTTCCCACCCACGGCTGACTCGGGGCGTCGAAATCCATTCATACGAAGACCCGGTAGCAGGGCACAATCCGATGTCTAAAGAACAGACTCTGGAGATTTTGAATTGCCCTCGGAACTTCAGTGACCCCCTCCCCCAATCCACTACCGTTGAACATGTTGTCAACGCGCGCCATCGAGGCGGAGGTGGGTCGCCACGTGGATCCGTTACGAGCGAAGAAGGACATCCCCACATGCGCATCTCCGTTGATTCCCTCGCTGCATTGAACGGATCCGCTTTCCCTGCGGAGTCACCCACCAGGATCGATATCCAGACCGATCACGCCACAATCCCATTACTCGTGGTCCGGCGGGATGGAGCGACCGGACTGTGCACTTTGTCGAACGCCGCGGTAGGACTCGAGAAATCGGGGGGGCGTGCTATTTTCCAACGGTCCTCTTGGTGGAAGGACATATTCCACCACCAAATATATGTGTGTGATCCAGCCACCGTCGACCCAGGGGCCGTAAGTCTCGCCTGGGGGCAAATATCTCCCGACTACTGGATGGTCCCGGACGCGGCCGTGGCAATTCAACAAATTTCTTCAATCTTGGGGGTGCATGCATCATCAGACCGGGTGTACTACGGATCCTCCGGCGGAGGTTTTCTGTCGGTAGCCTTGTGCGCTCATGACCCCGGGTCGCGAGCCGTGATCAACAATGCGCAGTTCGACTGGACGAGCTGGATCCCTCGAACGGTTACGACCCTCACGGAACAACGCCTGGGAGGCATGGATGCCGAGGCGTTCAAGCACAGCCATCCGGAACGCGCCAACGTGCTGGACCTCATGCTGCGCACCCCACCGGCCTCACACGTGGATTATTGGGTGAATCTCGGGTCCGACCACGATGCCGAGGTGGATCTGGGCCAGGTCCAGGATTTTCTCTACCAACATCCCGATTTCGCACCGCATTGGACCATCCACAAGTACCATGACGCAGCGGCCGGTCACGATGCCATCGACAAAGCCACGACCGTGAGAATCATTAACGATTCGATCGACTGCGATGACGCTCGCTCACCGTGGATGCCGGGCACCCAGCGACTGGAAATGCCCAGCACAATAGTGGCTTTTCAAGGCCGGGAGTGGAAGATGTATGGCACCACCGAGGATGATCACATTTTCCGGATGCTCCACAGCACGGGCCAGTTCTACGAGGAACAGCTACTTTCGTTCATCTCCACTCTGGTCGAACCCGGTGACCTGGTCCTGGACGTCGGAGCCAATATCGGAAACCATACTGTTTTCTTCGCGGGGCCCATGGGATGCACGGTGGAATCGTATGAGGCACTGCCCGTCTTGCTTCCCTCTCTCACGGCGAATGTGATGGACAACTTCTTGGATGAGAAGGTGGAGATCATCCCGTCCGCGGTGGGCGCTTCAAGCGGCCGGCTGGGTATCAGATCGCGGGATCCACAGAATGTCGGCAGCACGAGCCTCGAGACCCGGGACGGCGGCCCCATCACCATGACGACTCTGGATGTGAAGTCCCGAACCGTACCGGTACGCCTGATCAAGATCGACGTCGAGGGGATGGAGCTCGATGTTCTGGCCGGTGCGCGGGCCACCATCGGACGCGACCGACCGGTTCTCGTCATCGAGGCCCGGGACGAGGAGATGGATCGCCAACTCCGGCACTGGCTCGCCGATCACGACTACGTGGTTCTCGGGGTGTTCAACGCGACAGCTACTCTCGTAGCGATGCCGGCCTCTGGGAACGAAGCCACGCAAGCCTTGGACACGCTGGCCAATGCGTTGTCCGCACTCGTCAATCGATTCAACGAGTTCGACGCCAAGCTGGACAAGTTCGGCCGCTACCTGTCCCAGCACACCCGATGAACGCGATCCCCCGAGAAAGCTCACCGCACATGAACAAGTCAGCCACCGGGCCCGACCGCACCCGGACACTCCACGTGCACCATGACGTCGACGGCCTCGGAGAAGCCCTCAGCCGTGACTACGCCGGGGAACATCACGTGCCGATCGGTGATGGTCGCCACCTCAAACTCCGAGTGAGCGGGGCCGTCGGTCACCATGAGGGCGCCGTGCCCGTGTTCTTCGCGGCCGGTCGGGAATCCTCCTCCGGGGCGACGCGATTCTGGGGCTCAGCCATCGGCCGCCGAGTCGCCCATGGATTCGTGGAGATCGCAGACCCATCCCTGGAATTTGCGGACTCCCTCAAGATGGGCTGGTACGCCGGCATGGAGGGCACGCGGGCCGCGGATGTCATCCTCACCGTGTTGGACACCATGGCGCGGGTTTGGGGCCGCGAACTCGTTCTCATCGGCGGGGCCGACGGCGCGTTCGCCGCGCTTTCGTATGCGTCGCGGATGCGGACCGCAGGTTCCGCTTTCGTCTGGAATCCCCCCACTGATCTGGGGTCCTATAATCGCCAGCTCGTGGACGCCTACCTTCGCCTCGCCCACCCGACGACGTTCGAGGAGGAGGTGCCCCCGGCTCAGTGGCAAGACCGGCGTCGCGTCCAATTCCGCCGAGCGGGCATCATGGAGAACCTGAATGATCCCCGCCTGCACAGACCTGGTCGTATCGACCGACTGTTGTACCTGCAGAACCAATCGGACTGGCGAACGGTGGCCCACTGTGCGCCCTATGTGGCCGCGCACGGGATTCTGCACCTCGGGACGGGCAGTTACATGATCGATCCCCAGCACTGCGTGCAGGTGTGCGACTGGGGAGCCGGCCATGCGCCCCTGGAACCGGATGCCTTGGCGGAATCACTGAGATCATTCCTCGCGAACGAGGAAACACCGCTGGAGATCGGACGTCGTCTGGCTTTGAACACGTGTCGATCGAGGGAAAACCTCGCAAAGGCGCCCCGGGATCTTCGCAATCTTCGGGATTCGATTGCACCCTCGGTGCATGCCGAGTACGCCAACCTGTCGGGCATCGTAGAAGTGTCAATGGGCGGGGACGTCAAGGCGGGATACGGCGGTCTGAGGTTCGGGGTGCAGCAACTTGCAGCCGGGAAGTCCGAACAGCTCGCGTGGTATTCCGACGCCACATCCATTCCCGTGGAGCCCCGCAGGGTACGTCACGACGGTGAGTTGAAATTGATTGTGCGTGACGGTATGAACAATACGCTTGCCGTGCTCCCCGTTGAGCGAAAGGACCCCAGCCTGTCTGAGCTCAAGGCATTCATCTACGGAAGTTGCGTCACGCGTGACGCTTTCAACCTGAGTGGTATGCCCGAGGTGGCCGATTATGTGGCCAGGTCGCCCTTGCTGTCTGCGATGGGCGAGAAGCCGGACATGGGCGATGTCGACGGGAGCCCGCAGCAGCTGTCGAGTGCATTCCAACGTCGTATGGTCGAGCGGGATCTGAACAAAAGTTTGCCCACATTGCTCGAAGAGACACCCCACCACCTGATGATCGTCGATCTCATCGACGAACGGCTGGCGGTACACGTGGATGACACCGGCGCCTACACCAGATCGAATGAGGCCAAGGAGGCGGGGTTGCATAAGGACTCGGGGACGGAGTTCACCCCCTTGTCCCACGGGTTCATGCCTCTCTGGGACGACGCGGTTGCGAAGTTCGCCGAACTGGTGCAACCGGAACGAGTGATCCTGAACAAGATCTATTGGGCGGAGACGGACAATCACGGTGAAAGACTCGAACCCCAATACCCCGTGCGCGCTCACAACGAGGCCCTCCGAGCGATGTACGCCGCGTTCGAAGCACGGATCCCCTGCCATGTGATCTCATATCCGGTCGAGATTCTGGTGGCTGATCGGGAGCATCGTTGGAACCTGACCCCGTTCCACTACGTATCCGGCGTCTACCAGCATTTCCGTGGCGAACTCGTACGGTTGGTGTCCGATCTGTAGCCCCAACCCTGGCGTCGGTGATCCGGGACACCGGAGCCGGGTGTCTCATCTACCGTCCGCCCATGTCGTAGTGGGTGACCGACCTACAACACGCGACCGGCCATGGAGCGCAGGGCCCTCACGAGGCGGCTCGCGGGTGCGCCCTCCTCGGTACCCGCGTAGAGTTCGCTACCGGGTGCCACGACCAATACCGCATCCGTCACCACATCGTGGAACAGGGCACCTCCGTCGGCGGCCTCTCCCACCCAGTACACCGTCACGTCGGCGTCGATCGCGGCTGAAACCGTCCGGATCAGCTCCGCCCCGAGCTCCGGGGCCGCGTCGGTGAGCGCGCCGCTCCATGGGCCTACCTCCAAAGCCGTTGCGTCCAGAATCAGGGCTCCGGGCCGAAGTCGGCGCACCGCCTCTTCCACCAGGCCCGGAACAGCAGGGAACACCACGAATCCCGCGTCATCAAGCAGTTGGCGGCCATGCGAGGTCGATGCGGCGATGACTGCGCGGCGCCCGCTGTACTGTTTCCATTCGTCGAGACTCAGAATGTCCCCCAGAGTCGTGGAACCCATGCCGGGAGGCTCAGGCGTCGCGGCGCGACCCACCAGCGGTCGAGTGCGATCAGTCATTGTTCTTCTCCTCCTGGGTCGTTTCCTCGGGTACTGGCAACAGCCAGACCAGGGTGCGCCCCGTGGACCCTCCGCGCCGAACGAATACCGGCCCACTCGTGGCGCCCGACCACGACATCAAGCCGTGCTCCGTGGATTCACCCACCCGCGCGCCCAGACGATGAACGTCTCGTGGAGCGAACCGCGCGGCGTGCATGATGTCCTCCGCCCACGTCTCCCCCGCGGGCCCGCGCCATGTGCAGATCCAAGGCGCTGTGGGTTCTGAGACCACCGGGATGCCGGCTGAAGCAAGAGTGACCAGCGCATCCTCATGGGCGGCCGCCACGGTCACATTCCGGGGTCGAAGGGTCTGGGCCAACAGTTCAGCGGCCACATCGGGCGTCAGATTCTCCACCACGGCACTCCACGCCGTGTCATCCGGTATCGCGACGGGGACTCCAACGCCCCGGAACATGATGGCGAGCGCGTGCTCCGCGAGATAGGAACGCCGTACTTCCCGCAGCTGCTCCCAGGAGAGCTGACGCCAATGTGCGCGGTCCTTCATGCACGGGGCCAGTATCTCCTCGAGCCGTGAGGGGTCGTTCTCCGTGGGGACCGCGGGGAGGCAGCGGCTCAATCCGAGGCCCGTTCCGCTGACCACGACTGCTCCGGATGCCGCGATTTCCACCACGCGTCGTGAGAACATGGTGGGTGAATCGTCCACCGAGTTCACGTTGATGTGGACCGGGTGGGCTTTGTAAGCCTCGAGAACTTGGTCGTAGCTCAGTCCGCCCTCGATGAAATCGCCATAGCGCGAGGGGAAGTGGTACGGCGAGTTGGGCACGTTGACCTGGCGGTCGTAAATGGTCAACCCCTGCGTGGCGGCTGCGGCGAGCAACGCGTCCAACTCGGCGGAGCGGTGCGCGTAGCGGGCTCCGTAGTACGTACCGGCATAACTGACCGTATGCTTTTCAGCCCACGAACCAGGCAGCGGATTGTGCAGCACGGGCTCGGCGTAGAACGGCATGGAAGCCACAGTGGCCGGTCGATGCCCATCCGGTAGTTGGAGATAGGCGGGAATTCGATCCGCGTCAGTGGTGTAGATGGCATCACACAAGGCCGCGGTGGGCGCGAACGACCGGAAATGGACCGGGTCCTCCTTGTTCCAGAAGATCACCGGGACTCCGAGCGCCCGTGCCGTGGCGATGGCGCGTTCGATGTCGTCCCGTTCGTTCGGGTAATAGGCGACGCCGTGGAACCATTCTCGGTTTTGACCGGTCCACGCGGATTCCACGAACAGCACATCGAGGTTCCGGGACGCCACGTGCAAGTAGGCATCACGGCGGGGGATGCTCACCACGTGACACCGGCCAGCGACGGTCCGCTGCGTGAACTCGTCGGCGATCACACCCACAGTGAGGTCCCCTAGGGTCACAGACGGTGTGGCGGCCGTGCGATGGGCGTGCGCCGATACTGCAGCTGTGACGACATCCGTGGTCACCTCGGCCGCAGTGTCGACCGCGGCGTCGAACTCGTCCGACCCCGGCATCCATGCGGTATCGGGTTCGCCGCCGGCTGGGGCCAGGATCGCGGGGACGCCGAGCCTGCGAGCTGCGAGCACCGTCCCCCATGCCGTGGTGGGGTGTGCTGACGTGACGAGCGCGGCCGGCCGGTGCACGCGGGCCGCACGGGTCACGGCATCGGCGATCCACTGCACCTGCTGCACCGGATGGAGTTCTGGGTCCGCGACAAGGGATTCGATGTCCGAGGCCGGAGCCGCTGAACCCAGGGTGGTGATCCGTAGGGCGGCTGCCTCGTTGACCTCCGGGGCGGCAACGACGTCCCCGCCGACCCCTGCAGTCTCATGGGAAATGACGAGCGCGGTATCCCGGACGGGCAGGTAAGCCGCGCCTGGACTCCGCAGCGGACGCACGAAACTGCCCGAGCGGAACAAGTGTTCCTCCCGATGTTCGGACAAGAGTTCACGGGTCCGCGCGCTGAGTTCTTCTTCCCGACCGGGGTACCGGTTCAGTAGCGCCTCCGCGGCGACCAGGTCGCGCTCGCGGATGAACAATAGCAACAGCATCCGGTCCAGCATTGCGACGTCACCGGTCTCGTCGAATTTCTGCTGCATCCGCGTGAGATCGAATTCGTCAGCAACAGCTGGGCGTTGCGTTGAGCCGGCGAACAGGACATCGGCCCAGAGTGGGGCTATGCGGCTGAGGTCCCAACGCTGGACAGCCTGTCGGGCGCGTGCCGATGCCTGGTCGAAACCTGACTCGATGGCGTTGGCACGCAGAATGCCATCCGCCGCACTGGCCGTGTCCGCATGTACGAATTCTTCGGGAAAGATCTCGCGGGCGCCCTCGCGATCCCACACCACGGGGACAGCGCCGCTGGCCTGCCCCTCCACCGGGGCGAGGTGGAAGGTCTCGCGAGAACTCGGGGAGAGCATCCACCCGATCCTGCGGAACCACCGCCCCATGTCGGGATCGAACGCGTCGAAGGAGACATGGGCCAGCAACTCGGGGTTATCGATGAGCCGCTCGTAGAACGCCCGATAGGCGTCTTGGACCACCGGTTGGCGCCACATCCAGGCGTAGTCCCAAGGGTTGCGGCCCCGCAGATGCAGCACGTAGCGGTCGTCGTGTTCCAGGAGGGTTTCGAGCAGATCGAGGGCCCGGTCAGGTCTTTTCAGGATGGGGACGTAGCCCGCCAAACCGAGGTGGAACCGTGCATCATCGATCTTGGTGCCGAGATACTCAGCCACCTCGATCATGTTGGGAATGACAGTGGTCCGCTCAGCAGGCCACCCGAGCTCCTGGATCACGCGTTGCCGGTAGAACTCGGAGACGAATACGAATTTGTCCACGTTGGCCACGTTGATGTCGTGAACGATGTCCTGGAAGAGTTCATAGCCGTGGAAGTGGACGATCAATGTCTGTCCGGGACGCTTGTGCCAGGAGTACCACACGGCGTTGTTCGACGAGAATTCGCACAAGATGACGTCCGCTTCTGACAGGGCGGTGTCAGATGCCTGCACATCCTGGTGCCGTTGGGTCTGCCACCGGTCGAACGAGAGGGTGAGCCCGTGCACTCGTTGCAAGGCGTTAACCAGCTCACCCAAGAACTTGAAGTCATGGCCGGCGATCAACAAGTTGACGTCCCGCCCCAAGGTCGCCATGGGACGGGCCCTTTCCGCGAGATCCTGGACGGCAGGAATTCCCCATTCGGGAACGTAAAGCGAGACACGAGTATCACTGATGCCGAGTCGCAATTCCATGGAATCTCGAGTTGCAGCGTCTGCAGACAGGAGGTGCCCTTGGCGTGACCGCAGAACTTTCGCGAGTGGAATCAGGTCCTCCGCCCCGGTGGCGGCCGATTCGTCGCCCGTCGGCCCGGGCACAACGAAAATCACGCGAGGTGACAAATTCTTGTGCCCCAACAGCGACCAGGCCACATGCACGTCATCCGTCAGGATCTGGACTGCGCCGGTGTCGTAGGCAGCGTTAACCAGATGAGACGCGATACTCCGCGGCATTGGTCTGCCCTGTTCATCACGCTGGGCCGATGGGATCAGCAGTGCATGGTGGTTCATGGCTGCAGACCCTTCAGGCAGCCGATCAAAAAATTGGTGGACGTCGTGTCCTAACCCCGGGAGCTCCTCCAATTCGTGACGCAGGTACACGATCGAAGGTGCCCGATTGTCCCGATCGAGGAACGGAGCAAGCAGCAACTTCAAATCCGCCGTGTCCACCGAGGGTACGTAGTGGAAGCGTACGGCGCGCTGGCTCGCGAAGCCCGCCATGAACCGCATCTTGTCCACGTCATCCGTTACGACGCCCGCGCATACAGCTAACCCCTCCGTTACGGAGCGACGGGCGGCGCGGTCCAGCTCAACGTACCGCTGGTAACCCGCGGGGTCCACACGTACCCAGGAATCAGGTGACAGCGCGTCCGGAAACGTGATTGCTTCGTTCAGGTCCACCAAAGGATGGAGTTCTTCTTCGGTCCCGTTATCCATCGTTCTCCATCATTAAGATTCACAGCAGTTTGCGAGCGCGGTCTCATATCACCCTGACGGAGGGAGATGAAACGGCGGTAGGTGTGTCGGTGACCTGGGTGCGCAGGAAACAGCGGACGCGGTATAAGCCTGGTGGGACATCGTCGAACTGGATGTCGTACGCGTATTTCGTATAAGCGGTTTTGCGAATCGCCTCTTTGCCCCGATACAGGTAGTAAGCCGCGCTCACGGGGAGATCCGTGCCCGTCACCGAGGCCGAGACACACGCGCCCCGGGCCATGGCATCGACAACGGGCGCTGCGGGTGCAGTCTGCGCCCCAGGGTTACGCTCACCGGCCCACGGGCCCAATCGCTCCCTAATGAACTGGCGGAACGGAGGACCAATCTCGGCGTGGGTCAGTGGGCTGACCCCGTTTGGTAGGTCCGGTGGTTGTGTGAGTCGTCCTGTTGCCCGGGGGTCCGGGCAGTGAGACTGGTCAGATCATGACGAACAGCAGGAAGCGTCACACCTCGGAGCAGGTCGTCCGCGGACGACCTGCTCCGAGGTGTGACGCTTCCTGCTGTTCGTCATGATCTGACCAGTCTCACTGCCCGGACCCCCGGGCAACAGGACGACTCACACAACCACCGGACCTACCAAACGGGGTCAGCCCACGTGTCAATCAACGCAGAGAAAACGCCCCATCATCACGGCAAACTACGGGCCGCGCTCGTGGATGCCGGGATCGCCATGTTGGAGTCCGGCGAGCGCTTCTCCCTCCGCGCGGTCGCACGCCAAGTGGGGGTGTCCCAGACGGCGCCCTACCGCCACTTCCCCGACAAGGCCCACTTGGAGGCGGCAATGGCCAGCACGGGGTTCGCCACACTTCAGCACCACCTGGAAGACACCCTTCGTGCAACCGACCCCGGCAGGCAGGTGCTCACGGATCTGGCTGCGACCTACGTGCGCTTCGCGGCCGAGCACCCGGCCCTGTACGAGCTCATGTTCAGGGTCTCGGTCGGCGAGGACGATGTGCGGCTTCCCGCTTCCGCCGAGGTCTTCGCCCTCCTGGAGCGCATCGTCGCCGAGCAGTACCCGGGGGCGGACCGCTACGGCCTCGCGTCCGCCGGGTGGTCCATGGCGCACGGCTTGGCAACCCTCTACCTGAGCGGACAGATCCCGGAGAAGAACCCCGAGGAACTGGAGGCGCGGATGGCCGGAGCCCTCTCGGCTGTCCTGACCCTCCCGCCAGGGGCGCATTAGTGACACAGGCCATCGTTGACAGTGTCAACATGGCATGTTTACAGTGTTCACTTGGCCGGTGATCCGCCGAGCCCGAGCGACCGCATCCCATGCATGAATGCCGTGGCGCGCTCGAGATGATCCCGCCGCACGAACAGGACGTGACCTGACGGGGGTCCCCACCACCCATCTCGCGAAGTGAAAGGACCGACCGTGCAGACCATCCTCGGAGCAGGCGGGCCCATTGCGGACGAACTCGTCCGCGAGCTGCACCGCCACTACACCCACGACATCCGATTGGTGAGCCGCCACCCCTCCGCCGTGAACGAGACGGACGAGCTCGTTTCCGCGGACCTCACCGACGCGGAGGCGACCCTGCGCGCGGTGGCCGGCAGCGACGTCGTCTACCTGACCGTGGGGCTGCCCATGGATTCCCAGCTGTGGGAGGAGAAATTCCCCGCGATGATGCACAACACCATTGCGGCTGTGAAGGAGCACGGCGCCAAACTCGTGTTCTTCGACAACACCTACATGTATGCGGGCACCCCCACCCCGCAGACCGAGGACACCGAGTTCGAGCCCAATGGCCGCAAGGGGACCGTGCGCGCGCAACTCGCGACCATGCTGCTGGACGAGATGGCCGCCGGAACCGTGGACGCTCTCATCGGCCGGGCACCCGAGTTCTACGGCCCGGGAAAGACGAAGAGCTGGACCAATGCGCTCGTCTTCGACCGGATCCGGGCGGGCAAGCGTCCGTTCGTGCCGGTCAGCGCCACCACTCGTCGGTCCCTGATCTGGACCCCGGATGCGAGTCGCGCACTCGCACTGTTGGGCAACTCGCCAGACGCGTTCGGCACCACGTGGCACTTGCCGATCGACCGGAACCGGTTGACGTACCGGGAGATGATCGACGTGGCGTCGAAGGTCACGGGGCGCAGGATCGGTTACACCGTGCTGCCACGTGCTGTCTTCGCAGCTGGTGCGCGGTTCGTGCCCGCCCTGCGCGAAGCCCACGAACTGCTGCCGCGCTACCGCGGCGACAACCTTTTCGACGCCTCGAAATTCGCGAGACGCTTCCCCGACTTCCAGGTCACCCCGTACCGTCAGGGCATCGAGAACATCCTCGCCCTGTCCTGATCCACTCCCTCTTCGGGGCGACGCCGCTCAGCCCGTTCCCGGCCTGCGGCGCCGTCATCCGGGCCCACCGACATGAACTGGACACTCGTCAGAAAGAGGAACGACATGACCACGATCGACCCGATCACCCCCGTGCTCGAACCCGAAGCCAAGGAACTGTGTGAGGCCACGGATCCGCACCCCCGCATCTACGAAGTACCGCCGGAGGAAGGCCGAAAGATTCTCCTCGATCTACAGAGCGGTGAGGGTGTGGAGCGCCCGGACGTGGATGAGGAATGGGTGGAGGTGGACACCGGTGAGTGGGGAACCGTGCGCACCCGCATCATCCGGCCAAAAGGTGTCACCACTGCCCTACCCGTGGTGTTCTACATCCACGGTGCGGGCTGGGTCTTCGGCGACGAGAACACCCATGACAGGCTCTTCCGTGAGCTCGTGGTCGGTGCGAATGCGGTGGGTGTGTTCCCCGTGTACGACCGCGCTCCGGAGAAGAAGTACCCCACGCAGGTGGAGCAGAACTACGCCGTGGGCCAGTGGGTGGCCGAGCACGGGGCGGAGCACGGCATGGACACGAGCCGTATCGCGGTGACGGGTGAGTCCGTGGGCGGGTGCATGAGCGCGGTGTTCACCCAGATGAACAAGGACCGCGGCGGTCTGGACATCGCCGGGCAGGTGCTGCTCTATCCCGTGACGGACGCGGACTTCACCACCGGCTCCTACGAGCAGTTCGCGGAAGGCTACTACCTCACTCGCGACGGCATGAAGTGGTTCTGGGACGCCTACACCGAAAACGAGGATGAGCGCCGTGAGAAGTACGCATCGCCCCTGCAGACCCCGGAGGACGAATTGAGGGGCCTACCCACCACCCTGGTGATCACTGATGAGGCGGATGTGTTGCGGGACGAGGGCGAGAAGTACGCGAACAAACTTCGCTCCGCGGGCGTGGATGTCACGAGTGTCCGCGTGGCGGGGATGGTCCACGACTTCCTGCTCCTGGACAGCCTCCGGGACACTCACGCGGCGAACGTGGCCCGGGGTCTGGCCATCGATGCGCTGCGGAAAGCGCTGGGGACCCAGGGCTGATTCCCGGGGAGCCTGATGACGAGGCCCGGGTTCCGGTGCGACAGCTGGCCGGCGTTCCTGACTGCTCGAGCTCGAACGCGATACGGGATGCCGACCAATTGTGCTCCCGCCGCATCGACTCGATCTGCTATACGAGGCGGTCGGGCGAAAGATCCCCATCTGCCCGGCCACGTAAGAGATTGGAGGCGTACGGCAGCGCTCGATCAAGCGGCGTCGCCCTTCGAGCGAGAGGTGCGCACTGGGATGCGCAGGAGAGGCCGTCACTGTTTTCAGCAGTCTCAGATCAGCTCCATCACCGGGCCCTCATGTACGGCCTCATAGATCTTGTTGCGGATGATGTTGGCCTCCTCCGAGGTCAGGGTGCGGTCGATGGGGCGCAGCCTGATTCGCAGCAGGAGATTGACCTGACCGTCCACAGTGCCGAGCCTGGAGCGCGCAGCCTGAGGCAAGGCCTCGTGGGGTGTACGGCTGAGAACTTCGAGAGACTCGATGACATCTGCGCTGTCGCCGAGGGCAACGCGAATGCGGTCTCCAATCGTCTCCGGGTCCTCCTCCGCGTCCATGACGACTGAGATGTCGCGCCGTGCCGCAGGCAGAGGTGAGACGTGCTGCCACGGATCCAGGGTCAGCATCTGTGTGGCGATCCGAGGGTCTTCCGCCCGCAGATAGCGAATGTCAGGGATGCCCTTGCGCAGCATGAGCGCCCGTTCAAGGCCCATACCGAGAGCCAGGCCGGACCATCGCTCGGGGTCGAGGCCCGATCCGCGCAGCACCTCGGGATGGATGCGGCCGCACTCGGCGAGTTCAAGCCAGTCGCCGTTGTGCAGTACGTCGATCTGCCGGCCACCTATCGTGTATGGGTGCGCCACGTCCGTTGTTCTCCACTGCGCATCCGGGAGGACGGCCTCGACCAAGTGGCCGATCATGGTGAGCATGTCCTCGTCACCGGTGTCCGGAGTGCTACGGATGCGCCACAGGTCCACCTGGTGCGGTTCCCCCACATGGTTGCGATCGACGGCGTCGCGCCGGTAAACGAGGCCGGGTGCCACGAGCAACTCATCCACCTCGGACATTCCCGCATAGTCCTCAAGGGCACGCGGGAGTTCGGCGCTCATGTGACTGCGGAGCATCACGGCGGGGCTGATGTAACGGGTGTACCGGCGAGCCCGAGTGACATCACCTGGGTCGTAACCGAGCCGGTCATAGTTGTCCCGAACTGGCACGGCCGGCGAGTTGCGCACATATCGGAGGGTACTGTCCTGGGCCGCCCCCTTCATTCGGTCCGGTCGCTGTGCGAGTCGTCGGTTTCCGATTGATGGGTGCATTGCCGAGCGTAGTCGACGGGTGCGAGGTAGCCGAGCGATGAATGCCGGCGGTCGTGGTTGTACGAGGTAGCCGAGCGATGAATGCCGGCGGTCGTGGTTGTATTCGGTCTTCCAGTCGCCGATCACGACCTGGGCGTGGAGCAGCGAGTAGAAGCTGTTGATGTTCAGGCACTCGTCGCGGAGCCTGCTGTTGAACGACTCGACGTACCCGTTGTGCCAGGGCGAGCCGGGCGGGATGTAGAACAGGCCGGTGCGGGTGCCGGCCCAGTCGGCCATCGCGTCGCTGATGAACTCGGGGCCGTTGTCGGATCGGAGCACCGCGGGGGCGCCGCGGACGGCGACGAGGTCCTCGAGGTGGGCGGTGAGCCGGTCCGCGGTGATCGACCGTTCGACGAGCCCGCCGATGCACTCGCGGGTGTGCTCGTCGACGATGGAGCAGATCTTGATCGGACGGCCCTGCTCGTCCGCGTCGAACTGGAAGTCCACCGCCCACACGAGGTTCGGTGCGACCGCTGCCGGGGCGTCGACGGTCGAAGACCCAACGCGTTTGCGGCGACGCCGCTGCGGGACGCGCAGCCCTTCCTCGCGCCAGAGCCGTTGGATCTTCTTGTGGTTCACGACCCACCCCTCGCCGCGGGCATCGTGGTAGGCCCTGCGGTATCCCCACCGCGGGTGCTTCTTCGCATACGCCCGCAGCCAGTCCCGCAACGCCAGGTCCGGGTCGGCTGTCGTCTCACCCTGGAGCGGGCGACGGTATGCGGACCTGCTCAGCCCGGCCAGACGGCACGCCATTCGTTCGCTCACCCGCAGCTTGCGCTTGAGGTGGTCGACGGCGGCGCGGCGCCTGCCCGGGCCTAGAAGTTTCCCTCAGCCAGCTCCTTGAGCGCGGCCTTCTCGAGCTCTGCCTCGGCGAGCAGCCGCTTGAGCGTGGCGTTCTGCTTCTCGAGCTCCTTCAGCCGCTTCGCGTCGTCGGCCTTCAGCCCGCCGTACTGGTTCCGCCACCGGTAGTACGTCTGCTCGGACACTCCGAGCTCTCGACACACCCCGGCGATGTCGCTACCGCCCGCGAGCATCCTGTCGGCCTGCCCGAGCTTACGGACGACCTGCTCCGAGGTGTGACGCTTCCTGCTGTTCGTCATGATCTGACCAGTCTCACTGCCCGGACCCCCGGGCAACAGGACGACTCACACAACCACCGGACCTACCAAACGGGGTCAGCCCA